>NZ_JANZNQ010000030.1 GCF_027257955.1 Zhongshania aquatica
ACAAAACTTGATAGTCAACAGAAGGTTGATCTGGCAGTGGACTCAGTGCAGCTTGTTCATCGGCAAACCGCGAACGAACCCGCTGATTGAGCTTGGCTACAGTTTTGTCGATCCAGTATTGGTACGCCGCAATGCACTCGAAATCGTGACTGCCACGCAGCTTAAACTGTTGTGACAAGCGATGTTTCAACGAACCGTTGGCGCATTCTACAACACCGTTTTCATGCGACTGGCCAGGGTTATTGCGGGTGGGCTGCATACGATAATGATCACACAAATCGCGGTATGCATCTGTCCATATATTCTGGGTATTGTTGCGTGCTGCACTGAGGCTGTCGGTGCGATGCTCAACCGGGCTGCCGCCTGCTTGTTGCAGTGCGCGCTGTAAACCACAGGCTAACGCTGCGTAGCTTTCGCCGCCTTGTACAATTGTGACTGAGCGCCAGCCGCTATAAGCAAGACGAAACTGATAGAGCAAGTGGGGAAAGGCCTGACCCGCAAGGGTAACCGCGTCATCGGGGTGGGTGAAATCGGAAAACCCTTGCTGCCCTATCACCGCTTGCTGGCGAAACATCACCTCTTTGTCGGGGCCGGACAGCGCACGCCATTGCTTTACCCGTCGCTGCAACGTTCTCAATACACGTTGATCGTAGTGCTCGGGGTAGTGCTCTTGCAAATACTCCAACAGCGTCAGTCCAGTAAGGCTCGGCTCGCGTTCGAGTAACACCACAAGCTCACGCTCCCAGACCGCCTCCAGCGGATCTTCGCGGGTGCGCCAATGGCGCTCAGGTGGATGGTGGATTGGGTCTTTCTCGATTCTACGGCCTGAACGGACGGAAATATTTGCCTTCGCGGCTGCAGTTTCTTGGGTGATACCACGTTGTCGATGCTGCATGTACAGCTCCTCTTGTCGTTGGGTGATATGTAATCCCGGCACGCTGTTCTCCAAGGGAAAATCAAAGTACCGAACGTTACACCCAACCGGCCAAGATAGTTGTCGTCAACCGGTCATCCTAATTGTCGCCGAACAAACTGACGAAGTTTGGAATCTGCTCTCCGGATTCAACGCCCAAAGCAGCATCTCGTTCGTTGCTTTGCTTGTTATGCCGCGACACCAAACTCTTATTAGCAGTAACTTTTAAAGAAATCGTCGAGAACTAGCACCTGATAGCTAGACGTATTTAAATACCACGCTATCCTTATCTATTGAGCAGATACACCAATGCAACATATTGATGCATGTGCGACTTACCATTAAACACGAAAGGAAAACCATTATGGCTCTTAAACCAGGCCCTAAGCCAAAGGCCAAATCAACAGGGAAACCTGATCAACGTCGACGTGACAACAAGACCACACCAGGAAACACTCCGGAATTAAAACCTAGCAAATCCACAAAAAAGTAGAATGGACTCCTGATAAAAGCTATCTTAATGGCACTGCTGCCCCGCAGTTTGAAAGCCATAAGACCAACCTCATTTGGGGTTGGTTTGTTGATTTTCACTTAAAACTGCCCCCTTCTTAGTGCCCTCCGCCACGGTCTCAATGGCCGCACCTAGCATGGCATTCACTAGCATGGATCATTTAGAAAAAAGACTCATCAAACTGCATTATCGCGATCATATGAAATACATACCGTAAAGTCCGTGCTGAGAACTTTCTGAAATTATTAGGACCAGAAATAAGCTGATCTTCATCAGGATGTGTTAATCGTAGATACGAAGTTGTAAGAGTAGCCGCAATAGGATTTATGGATATTGACTTCACTGGCAATCTTTGGACTTCATCCCAGCCATCCGTCAATTCAGCTAGTGCTGGGCAATTTATTGTGACAGCCCACCGACTCAAGGGAATTATGTTGGCCGTATCAAGACGTCTAACGAATCTCAATAACGCCCTCGGCTTCGTTATGTTTATGCCTGAGTTTGATGTGTTCACATGACGCAAGTAAAAATCAATCAATGCTAAGTAGCTTTTCTTATCACTGACAAATTCTTTACGTAGTAGCTCAATTACATATTTTGCATCCTCCATTTCAGATTTTGACGTTAGGCGAGAGGGAAGTATTGCGGCATTACTTCTCGGTGTGCTTGCTCGTTCTTTAGAAATAAGTCGGGGCTTACCTTTACGGGTTTTAATATCAGCCAACAATCTTCCATTACCAATCCAACGACTTAATTGTTCTTCGCCCAGTCCATATTTGTGCGAGAGAACAGCCTCTGACACTCCGTTTTGGTACTCTTCAAGTATTTTGTAGACCATATCATGGCTAATCGCGGCAGTAGACAGGCTATAATACTTAGCACGCTCATTTAGCGTAGGTTGTATTTCATTATTAACAAGATTAGATCCAACATTACTCACTGGCATAGCTATATCCGAGGATATTTTATTTATATCTTCGGAAAATTTCTTCATCTTCCTTGTAATCGTATTTCTACTCAAGCCTGCGAATGAAACGAGTTGATCTTTAGTAAGGCTATGATTAGCTTTAGAAAGCTTCAACCCAATTAACAAGTCAGAAAAATGAAAATAGCATTGAAAGGTAATCGACGGAGAATTATGCCCTGCGAAACAAGCCAATGCCCAGTATCGCCGCAAATTCTCATTATCACTTCCGACAATAGCTGCGTATATTGCTTTAAGTTGATCAGGTTGAATACACATAAATCCAGCAGCAACCTCCCACTCTCGTTCGATGACTAGTTGTAAATTTGAAAGCGCAGTATGACGAAAGCTGTGAAACACAAGATCAGAAAGTCCAGAAATATCTTTAAGAATGGCACCAACAACGTCTGATACAAATCGTTTATCCCACGGGCTATATTTATCCAAACCAGGATGAAAAAGTAGCTCCTTAGAACTCTCTGAATACAACCGACGCTTTTCCAAGTAAGCCTTGAACATATTCCATTCACTACCCGACATCAGCACCCTCGCCGGAATTTTTCGTAAGCTCGAACTTGATTTGTTATCGCCATAGATATTTTCTCGCACAAATATCCAACATTCCTCTGAGACATCAACATCACAGAGCCGTAACTTACAAATTTCGCTGATACGCAGCCCTAGACGATATGCAAGAACAACCATTAGCTCAATGTTTAACTTTTCATCCCGATTTAAATTAACAGTGCGTTGAAGTGCTTTCCTTACAGACAAATACAACTCATGGCTTATATACGATGCATGCACATATTTTGCTGGCTTATTGCCACTCCCAGCAGCATCAACTATTGCTGGACTGAATCCAAAGTGCTTCGCACCAAAATCATGAAGATCTTGCAATCTTCCCGCCCTATAACTTCGATTAAGTGGTTTAGTAAAATTTTCAAGAATACTTTCGTAGAAATCTTCCCAATCATTAGAGTCAAAATCTGAGTAATCATTATTAGCGCTGCCATCAAACCAGTATTTTGCTATTTCGCTATGATATCGACTGACGGTAGACAGACTGTTCGACCTTTCTGTTAAATGATGTACGTACCAGTCACGTAGCGCTTCGCCTGCAACGCTCCACTCATTAACATCAAGTGCCATAAGACCTTTTAATGCTTGCGCCGCAGTCCTTTTTTTTAAATTTTTGCCAGTTAACTTTACAACAGATGAAAGCAGGTATAATTCATTGGAAATGTTTTTCCGACTTATGAATTCCTGGCGCTTTCGTTCCCGACCAATCTTGAGAGTTGAACAGCCAATATTATAGGTATCTTTAACGAAGTATTGCGCCTGCATAGCTACTAGCCAAGCCTCGGGCGGTATACTCGTCGTCAACGTTTTACCGCATGCCACGCCAACGAGCGCAACACTCATATCTACATTATCTATTTGCTCAGAAACGGCGGCACCAGACATTACCATCTCGTCGAGTGACGTTATTGACCACGCGGGAACATCCAATTTCTTTAATAGTTTATTGATATTACGTAGGATATTACCGACACCCGGACCAACAGGGCGTTCTTTCGCACATTTATCGAACCCGGACATCATGCACATGCTCACTGGATCGCAATACCATCGATGCCACAACTCAGGTTTCCCATCAACGTAGGCGTTAGCTATGCTGTCACTCGTCATTGTAAAACAAACGAAATGCTGAACTTGTCCGTCAATCAAAAGTTTTTCCGATCGACCGCCGGCTCTCAGAAAGCGACTGAGCCCCCGAACCGCGTTCGAATTATTTAGACCACCAAAAAATATTGCGGAAAGTAACACTAAGTGCAGACGCTCCTCACTATTGAGATTACTGAACAATACTGGATTACGAGCCGCCGACAAGAGCGCACTGGAGATTTTTACGGCCTCAGCACTATAACGATGACGTATCAAGGTTCTAGACTGTACATGCCTTCTAAGTTTTATAGTCGGGTTGGGTAAAGGGAGAGACCACCTACCATCACGATTCCCAGCTTCAACATGTCGGATAACGTGATTTCTTGCTTGCGATCGATGGGCCATCAGAGAGAACTTTTGATCGATTAATACAAAAAGCTCACCTAGCTCATCTTTGTAGCGTAGCTCGTTAACAGGACATGAGAGCAGAGACTTTAATGTGGATAGAATTAACTCGTCTGCCTTTTGGTTGATACCTGCCTTTCGCTTTTGCCGGTTATCGGATCTAATTTCTCGACCACTTATCTTAGACACTGAAATTCCTCGCCTAGATTATTAATCAACGACTAGTTGTACCGCTGCCAGCCTTCAATGACCTCAATATCTAATTCAGACAGAATTTCTTGAATTACCAACTCTAATCGCCTTAAGTCAGCGATACTTAGGCCGCTCCACGGACCTAACGCCTCTTCTCCAAACTCCGAGTGGCCCATCCAAGCATTTACTAGGTCCCCTGGCACATTTTTGTCTCGTAGATGTGTCCGCATGAAATGGCGCTGCCAATTTAATGCGAACGGCCACGCGTCCTTTAGTACCTTAGTCAATATTGACGGACGAAGGGGCACCAATTTCCCTCTACGATCAAACATCGACAAAAATGGGTTATCCCCGGAGACTGACAAAGACAAGTATGCGGCTATCTCAGGCTCATAGGGCCTTAAATACTGAGCCAATCTTTCGATGTGGCGTATAGCAGCTCCTATTACTTCTACCGCGGTTTCCGGTAAGGGCACTATTCTAGCGGCCAATCCGTTGTGGCTTTCTTTATCGCTTATCCAAAGTAGACGCCGAAAAAGGTCAAAGTCCTTTATGTTTTCTAGCGGACTAACAACAGCCCGATACCCGACCGCCAAGCTAAGAACTTCATAGACATATAGCATGTATTTATTATGGGTATACGGATTTAATGGTTGATGGGGCACCTTCACCCCACCAACCTGATACCACCCTCAGATGGTTGATAGATTGACCCCGTAGTTGAGTTCCTCTGCGAAGTCCGGCAGTCCGTAACCGATGGTGTAGAACGGAGAGACCTTCGCAGTCGGGGCCTTCTTCTTGTGCTTCGTGGTGTAGAGCATTCGTGCCCGCATCACCTCGAACGAGTAACCACGCCCTTCACGGTTCTTGTCCTTGGCCAGTCGGTTGATGGACTCCGTGTAAGCGTTGGTGACGGGCATGTCCGTCTCGAAGTAGGTCATGATCTCTTCGCGCCAGTTGCCCACTGCCCTGACCAGATCGCTCCAGACTTCCTTCTGGCCCTTTGGAATGGTGGCTATCCAGTCATCCAGGGCGGCTTCTGCCTGTGGCCGGGTGGTGGCGTTCCAGATGCCGTAGAAGCGTTCCTTGTGCTCGTAGGCGGCCAGCAGTTGCGGGAATGCGCCTGTCCAGGTCTCCATGATGAGTCGCTCCCGGTCTGAGACTTCGTGAGCGCGTTTCAGCAGGATTTTCCGGTCTCCTTTGAGGGTTCGGCTCTGGGAGGGTTTCAGCTCCTTTCTGAGGCCCTTGCGCACCTTCTCCAAGGCATCGTTGGCCATGCGCACCACATGGAACTTATCGACCACGATACGGGCCTGTGGCAGCACCGCCTTGACCGCTGCCCGGTAGGGGTTCCACATGTCCATGCTGACGATCTCGACCTTCTGCCGGTCTTTCAGCTTCATCAGGTAGTTGGTCACCACGTCCTGACGGCGGGTGGCCAGCAGGTCGAGCAGGGTTCGCTCCTCGATGTTGGTCAGGATGCAGCGGTAGCGCTTGTTCAGGTACAGCTCGTCGATGCCCAGAATGCGGGGCGTCTCGAAGCGGTGCCAGCGCCCCAGAAACTCGGCGCGGGCGTTGAAGATGTCACGTACCGTCTTCTCGTCCAAGCCGGTCTGTGCCGCCACAAAGGTGTAGGGGTGGTTGAAGGATTCCTTCTCCACGTATTCATGCAGCCGCAGCGTCATGCGGAAGCCGTCCACCATCTCCGGTAGCTGGGGCCTGAAGGTGGTCTTGCAGGCCCGGCAGGTGTACCGGCGGCGGACCACCCAGAGGGTGACCCGCTTGCCGTGGATGGGCAGATCACGATAGGGAACATCACGCTTGCCGAACCGCACGAACTCACCCTGCACGCCGCATTCCTCGCAGGCGATGGGATCGGGCGCGTCCACCTGGAAGTGCATTTCGTCGTCGGTGGATTTGCAGCCCAGCACCTGGTACTCAGGCAGGTGCAGGATGTTGTCGGGCATTTCGGTCATGCGGCGTGCTCCTTACGGCTGGCGAGTGTCACGTTGGTGAGCTTCACCTACCTCTCCTCTCTTGCAAACAAGCATACTACCCCCTAGTATTTATATACTACCCTCCAGTATAGTTTTTGGGCCACTAAAGAGACGACTGCATGCACACGATCAAAGACAAAGCGAAGCTATTAACCCGCGTTCGGCGCATTCAGGGGCAGACGGCCGCACTGGAAAGGCAGCTTGACGAGGAGGGCGACTGCACGGCCGTGCTGCAACAGATCGCCGCGATTCGTGGGGCGGTGAATGGACTGATGGCAGCCATCATTGAGGGGCACTTGACTGATCACGTCGTCAGGGAACCCGAGTTGGAGCAGCGGCAACAAGACTTGGAAGCGGTGCTGCAGGTCATCAAGTCCTACCTCAAGTAGAACATCACGAGCTACAGCGTGGGTACCCTAGCTGTAAGAGGCGAACTTTGGCAGTGATTTAATATCCGCGCCCCTGAAGTTCTTGCGGAACCGGAGCTGTTAGCAGGGCTTCGCCATCAATCGCCACCACTTTCATTGGTCTTGCTGACCATAATTTTTATCAACTCGGAGTATTACAGTATGCATGGTCACAGGCTCGAAGAATGGCAACACAATCATGTTTTTGGTCAAGATCGTAAAAAATCCGGTGAAATACGCTCACTGATCGTCGTCGCTCTAACTGTCGTCATGATGGTTTGGGAAATTCTGGCCGGTGTCTTATACGGTTCGATGGCCCTCCTGGCCGATGGCCTTCATATGGGCTCTCATGCTGTCGCTCTGGGTATTGCAGCCTTCGCCTATGCATACGCTCGCCGCAACGCAGGCAATACACAGTTCTCATTTGGCACCGGGAAGGTCAATGCGCTAGGCGGGTTCACCGGCGCGGTCCTGCTGGCAGGCTTCGCCCTGTATATGGTGATCGAAAGCATCGACCGCTTCATCCACCCGGTAGAAATTTCGTTCAATGGAGCTATTTTCGTCGCCGTCATCGGCTTGATCGTCAATGGAGTATCGGCCTGGATACTGGGCGGGGAAGACCACGACCACGGGCATGGGCATGGGCATGGGCATGGGCATGGGCATGGGCATGGGCATGGGCATGGGCATGGGCATGGGCATGGGCATCATGATCATAACCGTCGAGCTGCCTACTTCCACGTACTCGCCGATGCCTTAACTTCTGTATTGGCGATTGCTGCCTTGCTGGCCGGAAAGTATGCGGGCTGGGACTGGATGGACCCGATCATGGGTATCGTCGGCGCGTTACTTATCACTCGCTGGTCATGGCATCTGTTGAAAGACACCTCCCGCGTGCTGCTTGATCAACAGCGCAGTGACTTGGAGCACGACGTCAGACATGCCATTGAGAGTGACGATGCACGAATCAGCGATCTGCACCTCTGGGCCATTGGTCCGAATATTCACGCCGCCATCGTCTCGGTCGTGTCGCATGACCCGGAGGCGCCTGCCGTCTACAAGCAGCGTATCCAGGCTCAGTGCCCGTCATTAGTACACATTACAGTCGAGCCACAGCGCTGTCTCACTGGTCCGGAGAATACCGGCTCCAGGATACGATGAGCTGATTGAGCGGGCTGGGCCGAAATAGTCGGTTTTGGTACGGGCGAGGGAGTTGCTCTGCATTCAGCTTGGCCTCGCCCTCTCTCCAAGCCATGTAAGTGTCATTGTCCATACACGTTCCAGGCTTTGTAGGTACCTTAATGGCCTGAGTGACATATCAACCAAGGAATCCGATGAAGTGGGGAGTTGTTACCTCCCCATGATACCCAGAGATCAACCAGATATTCCGGATACCCTTTATTTTAACCCCGTTTTACCCCACTTTTCCTGTATGAGAGAGCGCCTTTTCTCATAATAGGGGAATATCTGCATGACCTTGATGGGTGGTACCTTATTTTAAGGAGTGACCACCATGCATCAGCAAGCAACTAATCTTCGTTTTTGTCACATCTATTTTCCCTTAATGTGATTTATAATTGCATAATATGGGAATTAATATCATAATGTGACCATGAGTACCGTATTGCACGATTCAGGAGTGGGGCTTAAACGCTCCCTCCAACGAGAGGCACGGGTTGGAACCCGACGCGCCTCTGCGTGCATTGAAACCTACTTGCGTCGCGCCTACGAGCTTTTCGGCGGGGGCAAGAACGGGAAGGATGTTGTTCTGCTTCTGGAGCTGTTCTTTTTCTACAAATGCGGCAGCGACGGCAATAAGCTCGGTAGCGCGAAACAAGCTATCAGCGCTATCAGCGACTTTCTTGGTCATACGAAAGCACCGCCATGGAAATGGACGCCGCCGATGCTTTATGAGTATTTGACCGATTTGAAGGCACGCGATCTCGCCGGGCAAACAATTCGCGCTCGGCATCACTACATCAAAAATATGTGTGACGCGATCTTGGCCGATCGCGATATTGCCAACAAGGTTCTCAATCGGCATCCAGAATCAAACTTCCAGCAAATCACTGACGTGAAAAGTCGAGCCCTGGTACGTGGGTTCTGTAAGAAAAAGAAGAAGTTGGTTAATCCGACTCCGGCTGATATGCAGCGCGTTTATGATTACTTGCAGTCGGAAATTGAAGAAACTATCGAAACTGGTGGCGCAACACCCTGGGTGCTATTTCGGGATCGGACGATCATCGCGATGTTTGATGCGTACGGCGCTCGGCTATCGGAGCTGCGAAACGCCGACACCACCGATTTTGATTTCGACCCTGAGTGCCCTGAGTATGGCGATTTAGGTATTTGGCATATCATTGGAAAGGGCGATAAGGATCGACACCTGCCCATCCTGACAGAATGGATTCATCCGGTACTGGATCAGTATTTAGCCAATGTGCGCCCTCACTGGCTGGGCAATCCGAACACACCAGAAGAAGACCTGAATGCACTATTTTTCTCCAACGAAGGTAGGCGGTTATCAACGACTCGTATTCAAGGGATTATTCAGCAGCGGTTTCAGCAAGCGGGGATCAACAAACGTTTTTCACCGCATAGACTGCGCAATGGTTGCCTGACTAGACTTACCGATAAGGTTGGTCTCAGTACTGCCTCCCGCGTAGGCGGCCATTCACATGCCAGTACTACCGAAGGCTACTACGATAGAAAAGCATCGTTAGCTGGAGATGCGCTGTCCAATTACGTGAAAAATGTCTATAAAAATCACCCAAAGGATTCTGAATGATGCCGACAAAGCACATTACGGCCAAGACGCCCTGGAATGTCATTGGTCAAAAATGCGTCAAGGCAGTTCTGGCCTGCTGTGGCGCCAAGTCAACAGCGGGTGAGTACTTCGCCAAAAATAGAATCAAAGGCTAGCGTTGATTCGTTGCGATAATCAATTTACGAAAGAAATGGGTCTGTGAATTATGAATGACAACCGGAAAACAGAAGTACGATTGCGGTTTCGGATCAATATGTTACTGGCTGAACGGGATATGACGGTCAAGCAACTCTATGACCGAGTGAAAGAAATGGGAAGCGATGTTTCTTCATCTCATTTTTATCGGCAGATGAAACCCTACTATTCGCCAATGCGTATGGATTTACTTGCCTATGTTGTTCAGGCATTGAAGGCCGATCCTTCCGAGCTATTTGATCTTGTTGAAGTTGATGTCGATTCTGAAACACCGAAGAAAGTGGCAACGCAAGAGTCGAAGCCTGAACGCATTCAGGAAAAGGTAGAATCTGAAAAAGTGAAAAAAGCTCGAAAAACTGCTAAGCAAAAACGCGATCTAGCTATGTTGGGTACAAAAATTTCTGTCCTTCCCAAGGGTAACGATTAGTAATGTCTCCTCCTCGGGGTTACTCGCCAAATCGCATACTGAAAGCCTGCGCGGCCTGCGGAGAGTGTCTTTATGCCCGATCACAGGAAGCGATGTATAAGCGGTCTTTCACATGCCAAGCAAGGACGGCGGATGTTTCTGCGGGTTACCCATCAAAATGCTGGTTATTTCAGTACGCTGAATCGTCTGATACGAAGGAAGCCCTGCGAGCCATTTCGCATGTTACTCAGCGACATTCCCGTAAAGACCTGGAAACCGCTGAACGTCGAGCTGAGGTGCTCATGGCGTATGTCCGGGAAATTCACAGCGGTGAGCCCTCGCTTGCTTGGTACCGGAAACAGCTTGCCAGACACACCGCCCAAATCGTCAATGCTGCGCTAGCGCCGTTACCTTACTGGCATACTGAACACCTAAAATTCTTTTCTCTGAAGAGCATTGCTCCTATTGACGGTTGCGTTGATCGTGTACGTGAACGCTCGAACGATCACCTCGCTGATTTGCTGGCAGGATATATCGAGTACCACTACGAGTTGATGCAATTCGGATTTGATAACGGCCTTTATGGCAAAAGCAATCCGGTTAAGTTCTCCACGCTTCACCAACGCGTCTATAAGATAGCGAATTATCTTGAATGGGTGTTTGCTGAAGGGCACGAAACACTCCAGCATGCCGGGCGAATGGTTTTCGATGAATACATGACCGAAAAAGCTGTTCACCCCAGCGCAGCTTATCAGCTTTCACGATTCTATGATTGGGTGCGTAAAACTCAGCGCTTTGTCCCCCGGATCAGGTATAACCGTCGGGGCAAAGGAAAACATCGCGATGAATTTCCCGTCCTTAAACTGGGAGAGTCACAAGAAGCCTATGCTCGAATCATCGAGCACCCAGAATCTCAAGGGCGAGCATTAGCCCTTTTGGCGTTACTCTATGCACAACGCACAGAGGACAGTATTGCGCTAAAACAAAGCGACCTACAGCGAGATGTTGATTCTGGACTATGGAAAATAGAGCGGCCTGGCACGGAGCCCTTTGTTGTCGAGCCAGAGCTGTCGAACGCGCTGGATCAGTGTATTGCTTTAGCCCAAGAACACGTGCGTCGGATTGGAACCAAGGAAACCGAATATATTTTTCCAGGACGTAATCGAGGTCACCTAGGCGCAGAGGTAGCCAGCCAACGGATTGTTCGCGCGTCCGGGCACTCCGCAAATATTCTGCGCCGGACTGCCATCGTCAATATGTACCGAGGCGGACAAAAAACCATGGGGACTGTCGTACTTCGCGATATTCTTGGCGTCAGTTCTCCGACTATTCATCAGGCTATCAAAATGACTGGTGAGAGCGTAAACGCACCCACAGCTATTGAAGAAGCTGAAGCCTTGCGAAAGGCATTTCTGGAAGCTGATGACGACTGATACTCGCCCTTGGTGGGTATACGTCCTGTTGTGCCGGGACGGTAGAACCTATACGGGTATGGCGCTGAATGTCGAAGCTCGATACGAAGCCCATCTCTCGGGTCGAGGATCGTTGTTCACGCGCATCAACAAGCCCGTTTGTATTGTTGGAGCAAGGCAATTCAATACCCGTACGGAAGCGCACAGAGAGGAATTGGCGCTCAAGAAGGCTGGCCGGTATTGGGTGCGACGATGGTGCCGCACAAATCCCTACACTCAGCTTTCGTCGTCATAATCTGGTATTTCGAGTGCAAAAGCCCCAGACCAAGCCGCACGCGTTGCTGCGATTGCAACGGATTCTGGGGCAGCAAACCTGTCTCCGACAACGCAGCCTGCGGCTGAAACCATAACATCACAATAGTTGCGTACTACCGCTATGCCGTAAGGGTAGGTTTTCAGCCAGGCTTTGTTGGCCTGCCATGAGCGGACAACATCAGAGATTTGCTCCGATGAAATAACGTGAACAACGGCGATACCGTCTACTATCACGGGGTTCGAGGGGGCTGGCGATCTTAAGTGAGTGGCATTTTGTCCGTCTCTATCGATGTGATCGGAACCATGGCTTCGAAGTTTGGGGCGGTTTTCAATAATCCAATCGCCTTCAATGGCAAATCCGTCATCCAAAAATACGGATGATGCCCAATGAGCCTGACTGTTTTCCGATAAACGACGAGCTATACATGCAGCGATAGACTCTGCCCGATCATGCAGACGTCTTCTAGCCCATTGGGAAGCAGCAATACGCGCTGGGAGGGTCGTGGTGGTCTTTCTCGGCATACGAATGACAATGCCTGGCGTGTTGCGAGAAATGGCTGCTAGGAGCGTCTGGCGCGCCTCTGCCGGTTGCTTAGCCAAATCAGCTAGCGATTGTTCCCATGCAGCAAATGCCCACGCATCATTGGCGCGCCGATATTTCTTCTCTGCAACGTGCTCCGGCCACCCGGAGGCTGCGACGCCGTTCGTGGCGATTCCCCAGTGGCATTCCCTGTCGCTTTCAACCAGGACCGCAAATGGCAACAGATTAGTACCATCCTGCAAACAGAGTTCTGTCAGGGTCAGCATGACGCTAAAGCCTGATTGATCAGTTCTGCTATGTTGTCGCGACGGTCTATCAAGGCCTTAGAAAGCTTATTCTGGGTGATTGCGTGAATTCCTCCAACACTGTAGCCAAGTGCAACAGCATCACTAATGGCTTCATCGCTCAATTCTGATACCGCGACTGCCCATCGTTCTACGTCGCTAATCTTGAGAAGATTTCCCAGTGGATGATTTGTTGGGAAGTCCATATTCGATAGCGCCACGATACTAGCGGCGGGATCAGCCTTTGTGCCGAGAAGGGTTTGCTCGTGATCTATAGCCGCGACTATATGCGTGGGGGCGCTCGTCAAGTTGGCCTTGAGATTATTTTCACGGTCGTTATTGAGTATCCATACGTCAAACACAAAAATGGCAGCGGCCGCATTCGGATAGCGTTTTGCTACACTCGGCATTCTCCGACGGGTCAAATTTGGAAGGTTGATAGACAGACCGCCGACTGTGAGGCTGGCGAAGTAAATTCCTCCGTCCCCAACTGATGGAACACCCATGGCGACTGGAATGCCCAGACGCTGTGCAAGCCGAAGAGCAACCATCTCGTTGTATACGCAGCTAGGCGAGTTTTCGCCATCCTGCTTGAGTACCACATCGAGTGTTCCTCGAATGGGGGCAGTCATCGAGTGCGTGGCGACCTGTTGTTTAATTTGTTTTATCTTGTAGAAAGTCACCCGAGACTCCCCTTGCTCGGAAGGAAAGCTATTTATTAACTTTCCGCTGTAGTGTCAATTCGAAATACGTCAAATGCTCTTGAAACGGCTGATAGCCCACGAGCAGGAAACACCTATCAATGTTTTCTGCGGTAAATTTTTCTTGTTCTAAAAGTTCTTGGAGGTTTTCCGGCGTAAGGTCGGGTTCGTCTGTGAAAACGACAACACAGTATCCTCCAGGATAAGGGCCTCCGAGAAGCTTCAGGAATTTACCATCTTTTGATGTGATTAGATTTTGCAGTCGCTCCGACAGTAGATTTTTGTCCCAGGCAGTGGGTATCGCAAGTTTATCCTGCCAAGTTGGGTTGGGCAGTTTTTTCACGAATTTATCTTGCTTGATGGCCTCTCCATCAACGAGTTCTGTCACTTCGATTGCAAGTTTTAGCCCATCAAATGTTACCGCTTCCAAGTCCGGGGGATCATTACCTCGACCTCGGAGTGCGAAATCATCAAAGAACGATGCGCCAGTTGCATCAAGTGACGCACAAAGCTCTTGAACCACACCCCATTCGGCAAGATCTTTGTCTATGTCCCAGTTGAAATATCCGGCATAGTCGCGTTTGGCTAATATACCTTCCCGCAATCGAGTTAGGGTTTCATCATCTAACGGCATTGTTTTGACTCAAGGTTGATCGGAGTGCGTACCCATCGACTTGGCTGCGTCCGCAATTACTCGTTTCAGGAAGGCATCTCGCATCCGGTCAAACAGAAATCCTCGCGCCTGGTCATTGCCTACCAGAACATTGAATAGGTCTTCATCGCGCTCTCGGCGGTCGATTAACAAATCCAATGCTTTGTCGTCGTAAACGCTCTTGAAGGCATTGGGATCGCTATTACGCGCCTGTTCAACCAATACATCGTCTGCTTCAGTTTCCGCCTCGACATCCTCCATCCAGCGAATATCGCTTTCCTTGAAATTCAGGCCAAATTTCTCATTAAATTCCTGAATGATCTGGGAAAGCGGTGCAAGCAACTCTCCTGGCTTACTGCCTCTTCCGCCAGCCGTGGGGTTTGGTAGTGGCTCAGCCTCTTGCTCGTCGTCGAGTAGGATATGCCCTGATTCAGCAATGTCGGCCCGGTATTGGGCCAGTTCAATTTCATTGGAAAGGTCTTCGTTTTCGCCTTCGCCATAGAACGGAAGCGCCGGAAGCAGGTGCTTGACGAAGACGTAAAATTTCTCCAAATCAACATCCACAAACGGCGTAAGCTGAGTGACAAATTCGTACAGTTTCAAGAATGAACGAATGTTATCTTTGAATGCCTGCCCCTCTTCTAGGGCATCATCACCTCTGGCGGGGTTGTAACTGTCATCCCATCGTTTAGAGGTTGCCTGAATCAATGAATCCATGCGTCCTGTATCGCCTTTATTGAGCTTTGGTTTGAAGAACAGTTCTGCAAAGCCTTCAATGTCCTGATCTCGGATCAGGCCATATTCCAGAATACTCGTTTGCTGCGCATAGACGTGATTCGGATTGGTGACTTCAGCAATGGAGGTGGTTTCAAAGTACGGTTTGAAGGATTTGTAGATGGTGTCCCTGTCATTAACGAAATCGACGACGCAGGTGTCCTTCTTGTCCGGGTGGCATCGATTCAGGCGCGAGAGTGTCTGTACAGCAGCAATCCCGGTCAGCACCTTATCCACGTACATGGTGTGCAGCAACGGCTGGTCGAACCCCGTCTGGTACTTCTCGGCAACAACCAATACCTGATACTCACCAGTGTCGAAACGATCTGGTGTTTTAGAGTCCTCAAACCCATTTAGCCCTGATTCTGTATAAGACTCATCTTGGTCATCTACAGTGCCGGAAAAGGCTACCAGCGTTTTCATATCACTGTAGCCTTGTTCGTCCAGATATTTCTGGAAAGCAAGGTGATAACGCACGGCATGAAGGCGTGAGCGGGTAACAACCATCGCTTTGGCTTTTCCCTTGATCTTCCCTTTGGCTAATACTTGCTCACGGAAATGCTCTACGATAATCGCGACCTTTTGATCTACCGCAGCCTCATGCAGTGAGGCAAATCGGGCGATCTGCTTTTTACTCTTGGACTTGTTGTGCTCGGGGTCATCAGGTGTTTTTTTAACAATCTCGTACAGCTCTTTGTAGCTGACGTAGTTCTTGAGCACATCAAGGATAAATCCTTCCTCAATGGCCTGCCGCATTGAGTACAACGTAAATGGCGCAGGTTCTCCATTAGCGTCCAAATTCCCAAACATTTCGAGTGTCTTTGGCTTAGGTGTCGCGGTAAAGGCATAGAAGCTTAGGTTTGACTGCGGGCCGCGAGCCTTGATCTGATTGGTTACCCAATCTTCCAGTTCATCTCCATCCGACATTTCCGCGTCGCCCAGCGTCTTACGCAGTGCCCCGGCGGCCTTACCGGATTGAGAGCTATGTGCTTCGTCCACGATGATCGCGTAGTTCTTCCCTTCGAGTGATAGACCCCGGCTATTTAACAACGCACCGAAGGTCTGAAGAGTAGTGACAATAATGCGCGTATTATTTTTGAGAGCGTCGCGCAGCTTTTCCGATTTGGATTTGTCATCACCACGGGTAATACACTCCACGACGCCCTTTTTCCGGTCGATATTTTGCACGGCCGCTTGTAGTTGATCGTCGAGGTTTGTACGGTCAGAGATTACGATTACGCCGTCAAAAATGGCTTTGTTATCGGGGCCATGAAGCGTGGAAAGCTGATGGGCAGACCATGAAATGGTATTAGTTTTGCCTGACCCTGCTGAATGCTGATTTAAGTAATTTCGGTGCCCTTTAGCGCTCTCTCTCACGAGCTTTCGGACACACCGCCACTGATGATAACGAGGGAATATCAGACGGCCTTTCTGCCAGGGATCGGTTTTTTCTTCCTTCTCCAAAATAATAAAATTCTGGAGAATGTTAAGCCAGACATCTTTCTGCCAAATCTTTTCCCAAAGGTAACTGGTGCTGTAGTTGTCATCATCTACAGGGTTTCCCTTGCGACCTTTATTACCTTGGTTAAAGGGCAGGAAATAGGTCTTCTCGCCATCGAGCTTGGTAGTCATATAGCATTCTGCGGTGTCAGCCGCAAAGTGAACCAACGCTCGTTGGTTAAAAGCGATAAGTGCCGTCTTTGCATTGGGTTTGCGATCCTTCATGTACTGCTTGATCGCATTCGTAGCTGTTTGCCCCGTGTAGGCGTTTTTCAGCTCTATGGTTGCCAACGGTAGCCCATTAACGAAAAGCACCACATCGATTGTCTGGTTGGTTTTAGGATCAAAACGTACCTGTTGCATGACACCCATGCGGTTTCGTTCATAGCGCTTTGCTACATCCTCATTCAGGTTAGTTGGTGGCGCGAATTGCACTAGCTTGTAGCTCACACCTCGGTCGCGGATGCCGTTACGGAGTATGTGAAGCATCCCTTCCTTTTTGATTTGACTGACAATCTCCGCGATCACCTTGCCTTCGACTTGTGCGCCGTAGTGGCCACAGAGCTTTGTCCATTCATCGGGTTGAGAATCCTGAATGTAGGACAGCAGCACCTTGGGACACAGTGCGAGATCCACATCCCAGTCTTTGGCAGGGCTGAGTTTGTCATAACCAGAGTCCACAAGGGATTCGCAAAGGGTTCGCTCGTAGGCGGCTTCGTTTAGTCGAGTCATATCTCTTCTCTTTATTTTCCCTTTGTGAATTGGAGCGGCACCTTCACTTTGATTAGGCTTCCGTCGGCGAGCTTATAAGATGTGGCGGCTTCAAACCGATCAGTGCTCAAGAGACCCAAGGGTGTCCCGTTCTTTCCCATCCTAACAACCGGAATGCCCTTGGTCTCAATGAATAACTCTGGCAGCTCTAGTTCAGCGTCATTGCTTACTGCTGCCATTTGTTCTTCAGAACCCGATGCAATCGGCTGTGCATCGGCAAACTCCGCCGCCATGCCCTCGTTCCCAACGGAAAACTTTTTTAAGCGCAGAATCATTGAGTTGGGAAGCAGAAGAACAAGCCCTAGAAAACCCAGTATTGCAGTTTGAAGAGGTTTGTCGGTGAAGACTGCCAACCCCCACGTGCTTACCAGCAATATACCCCCGATACACCAGAGGTTGTTTTTTAGATAGCCATCAGGTTTGCAGCTAATTTTCATACAGTATCCCTGAGATCAATTTGGCCAGTGACGGCTGCGGCAATTAGGGCAGAGCGGCGTTCGTTTAGTAATGCAACACTACGTTCAGTCGCATTGAGGAGTCGATCATATCGAGCTTCATCTGCATCCAATATAGTGAGAATGTCTCGTTGATACTCGATTGGTGGCAAAACAACAGGCAAATCGGAAAGTGTCTTCATACCTATGTTCTGTTGGGTACCGTAGCTCCAGTTGATCGCAATACCATCAATGAATGGGGTTGACCTCAAGGCAGCCAATAGAAACCTTGGCTCAACCAGCTCATTCGGGCGAATGGCTGCCAGAGGAGACCAAATATTGAACTCGCGATCATCCTCGACAATTGCTGTTACCCCAGTGGTCGCTCCGGATTTCACCATGTAGATGTCGCCAACCTGAGGTGAATATTTTTTTGAATACCGAGCGTGGTCGGCCCGTGAAATGTGTCCCCAAATTTTCTGGAAATCGATTTTTCCAAGTCTAACAGCTTCGGCAGAAACGAAAGGAACTCCTTCGTCATACTTTGTGGGAGTTTCGTGAGGCCCATCGGTGATTGGTGTCGAAACAAGCCGTTTCAGAGCTAATACAGACCAGTCCTCGGGCACCGCGCCAATCCACTCAACACCGGAGTCCTTCATTGGGACATTCGGAGCAAGCCCATTCGTGACGGCCTGCGTGATCACCGCCTGGCGCTTTTCTTTCAGTAGTTCGATAAAGCGGGCCTTCTTCTCGACCAGAGCGTCGATACGGGCGGTTTCGCGGTCGAGCGTCGTGGATATTCGAGTCTGTTCTTGAGCTGGAGGAAGAGGCAGCCCCAGTTCCGCAAAGTCATTCCATCGAAAATCGGTTGAGCGTTCACGAATGCCTTTCGCAAGGCTTTCAATGAAACCGGTTTTCGCCATATTCCGAAGAAGGTAGGCGTAGAAGTCAGCATTGATGCCATTTCGTCCGACGCAACAGGAATAAACAGGCGAGCACTTTCCATCGCTGTCGCTGACGCCAATCGCTCCTGCGAAGCCATCCATCGCGTGGATCACCAAATCACCCTTGCGAACGCCTTGGTAGCCAATTTCTTTCAGCGAATTGGTGAATCCTTCTGTACGACGATTGGTTCGTAACGTAACTTGTCCATCGCGAAAGGCCGTGATGACTTCATCCTCTTCGCGAATCGGGCGTTTTTTCAGATAGAACAGGAATTTCCCTCTTCGCTCATCCCAGTGCGCTGGCAAAGAGTTTGTCCACGACAACTCCGTCTCTCGCATGTCAGGATAGCGTTTCATTCAGACACCTCCGCCAACAGCGCGGCAATCTCCGCCTCAACCGACCTCAACTCCGCATCAATCACGTCCAGGGGACGCGGCGGCACGTACTGATAGAAATACCGGTTGAGGTTGATCTCATACCCGACGATGCCCACCTGGCCGTCGCGAACGTCCCGCTTGTCGCCATTGATCCAGGCGTCTCCGACATGGGGCAGAACCTCGGCCTCGAAGTAATCTACGATATCCGTACCAAGAGGTACACGCTCATTGTCAGACAGGTCGCTGTCACGCTCGAAGGTCACAACCCGTCCTTTCAGCTGGAAGAAGCCAAAACGCTCTTCGGCGTCCTGCTTTGCGGTCACGTCCTTATCGATCACGCGCTCGGCATCGGGGTTCACCTCCGTTACCCAGGCTCGAATGACCTTTAATCGCGCTGCTGTGAGCTTTTCATCTTGGGCTTTGGCTTGTGAGGTAATGGCGTCTGCAAAGGCATTGTAATCAACCCAAGTTGTCTGGCCCTTGCCTCTCAGGCTGCGGATGATTCCAATCAGTGCCTGACGCTCGCGATGGGCGTCGGCGTTTAGCAGCTCTTTTAGAACGCGCTTGACTCGCTTGGTTGCGGACTTGAGGTCGGCGGCGGAGGCATTTCCGTCTGCTTCCAGCAGCGCCAATCCTTCTTTCTCGGTGACGTATTCCTCGATTTCAGCTTTCAGCCCTTTTAGCTGGCCAATACCTTCAACACCGTAGGTGGTATCAAACCACAGGAAGTATTCGTCTAGGTCGGACGTGTTACGGAAGCGGCCCGGTTCGGATTCGGTGAGATCAACATCCAGACGCAGCGGGCGCTCCACTGTAATTTTGCGATAGCCGAATTGATCAGGGTGGAATACCTGCACCGTATCGTCCATCTCGTTGCCGAGGTACAGGTTTACGATGGCCGCAATATCGGCGTCTGCAATTTCCTTGCGCTTGCTGCCTAGCGATTTGCGCATGGGTGAGCTGCGATCCGACGCATTGATCAGCTTGACCCGATCCTGGTCTTCCGGCTTTTTGCGGTTGGTAACGATCCACACATAGGTCGCAATGCCCGTGTTGTAGAACAGGTCGGTAGGTAGGGCAATGATCGACTCTACCATGTCATGTTCCATTAAGTGGCGACGAATCTCTGACTCGCCGCCACCTGCGTCACCGTTGAATAAGGGGGAGCCGTTCATAATCACGGCAATACGTCCCGGACGATCCTTGGGCAGCTTGCTGATCATGTGCAACAGGAACAAAAGCTGGCCATCGCTCTTACGAGGGATACCCGGCTCGAATCGACCTTCATGACCGGCCTGATGCTCTTTCAATACCGCGTCGTATTCCTCTGAGTAGTCCACCCCATAGGGCGGATTGCTGAGGCAGTAGGTGAAGGTCTCTGCCTCAAAGCGATCTTCGATCAGCGTATTGCCAATTCGGATATTGTCTGGCGAGTTACCGGAAATCAGCATGTCAGACCGGCAAATGGCGAACGACTCCGGGTTAACCTCTTGGCCGTACAGATTCACCTTGGTATTGGCATTGAGTTCTTTCACATAATCATGGGCAGTCGCGAGCATTCCGCCCGTGCCGCAGGCAGGATCGAGAATGTTGATGACCTGAGCGCCACCGGCCAGCACATCACCATCCTTTGCAAACAGCAAGGATGTCATCAGGCGGATCACCTCTCTAGGCGTATAGTGATCACCGGCTGTAGCGTTGCTGGCTTCATTGAAGCGCCTGATCAGGTTTTCGAACAGATACCCCATCTCCAGCGTAGACACCTTGTTGGGAGAGAGGTCTTTAGCAGCAAAAAATTGCACCATCGCGTAGAGCAGATTCTGGCGATCCAGTCGGTCTATCCAATTGAAGAACCCGAAGTGCTCGATAAACACTTCGCGCATGTTCTTGGACAGGCCATTGATGTAGCTTTTCAGGTTGTCTGCAATGTTTTCTGGATCTTCCAGCAAGGCTGACATGGAATAGCCGCTGGTGCCGTAGAAGTTCAGCTTAAATTTACGGGCGATGATCTGGTCACGAGCATCTTCTGTCGCTGATTCCAAAGACGAAGCCAGCGCTTTTACGGCCTCGCGATGCGGCTCCAATAAACAGTCCATGCGACGCAGGACGGTAAAGGGCAGAATTACTTTGCCGTAGTCCGCCGGGGTGATCTTGCCCCGCATTTTTTCGGCAGCACCCCAGATTAGGTTAGCGTTATCCTGAACGCGTGCCGCGTTATCGCGATTAATTGTGGTCATAGTTCCTTCGCACCTTAATGATCAATCTTTTGTTTGTAGTGTATTTTCGCCAACGGTTTCAGCGGCAGGGTTTAACGGATAGCCCTCACGCTTCAAAGATTCGTTTAGCGTCATCCGGCTTACGCCAAAGTGTTCAGCGACTTCAGTTTTAAGAACGGCGGGGTCTTTCAGCATAGCAGCGGCCTTGCGCACATCCCCCTTGCTCATCTTCGGCTTCCGGCCTCCTTTGCGGCCACGAGCACGAGCCGCAGACAGACCGGCGAGGGTTCGCTCTCGTATCAGCGTGTGTTCAAACTCAGCAAGCGCCCCGAAAATATGGAATATGAGTTTGCCACCCGCATTTGTGGTATCAATATTCTCCGTAATGGAGAGGAAACCGACACCCTTGTCTTCAAGCTCTTGAATGATGCCGACCAGCTCTTTCATTGACCGGCCCAGGCGGTCGAGCCGCCAAACGACTAAAGTGTCTCCCTTGCGGAAGGTGCGTCGGCAAGCCTCCCACTCAGGACGAATTTTCTGGCCGGTTCCTGTAACCTTGTCGGTAAAGACTTGTTCGCAACCGGCTACCGACAGAGCATCAAGCTGAAGTTCTGCATTCTGGTCAGTCGTGGAAACGCGGGCGTAGCCTATAAGCATGAAAACGTATCTATTCTTTACGTTGAATACTATACGAGATTCTATACATTGAATCGCAGAGAAAACAATAGTTTTGGAGATTTATTTTGATGTATAGAAAACGAAGGTTTTCTTTTGGTGTTTTGTTTCCAGTGCCGAGAAGGCAATCTTTTCTGATTCCACAAATTTAACTGCCGGTAACTCAACTTGGATTACGAACCATACATATTGAAAGTCGTCCGCGAGTTAGAAAACTCGCCCGCAATGCGGCTCATAAAAGAGCTGGAGAAAACCAACCAGCTATCAGAGCAGATTCTTGGAGGGGCTGCTAGAAATGAGCTTCGCCGAATGACTGAGAATTCGGCCGTTGATTGGGCTAAGAAGTTGCAACTATCTACTGCTGGGCAGCTGGCCAGCGCCAAGCAATTGTCGGTCGCACAACAGTTTGTCGAGCAAATGACCGAACAGCGTGAACGCTGGGAACGCATCTGCGAAAAGATTTCGATACCCGCAGTCGAAGAATTGAGTCGATTCCAAAGTGTAATTGATGAACGGTTGAGTCTGGCTCGCGCCATAGATTCGACACAACGATACGCTGAGCTCATCAGTAATGTCGACCGTATTACTGCTAGATTTGCACCCGTAAACGAAGCATATAAGCAGCTACAAAATCAGGGGGCTATATGTTCTGAGCTGGCGGATCTTGCGCGCCAAGCCGTAGAAGAGGCCAAGGCCGTTTATGAGGGTGACAATGAGACAGAGGAGCCTGGCGATTGGCTACAGAGGTTCTTGTTCGTCTTAACACTACTTGGTTTGCTCGCAGACATAATGACTTTGGGAAACTACTTTTCCGAGGATGCTGTGTCGCACACTGAATTTATTCAAGCAAAGCAGCAGGTGATAGACGAAATACACAAGCTTGGCTCTAATTTGCCCATAGCCTATGTAGGTTACAAGGTTACATCGATTCAGCCGCTTCGTATCCGATCCGGTGCTGGCCGGGATTTCCCTATCAAAGGTCGTATTCAAAGCGGAGGTACGTTTTGGGTTACGGAATCAGCAGGGGAATGGAGGGCGGGCTTTTCTTTTGATGAAGATGGGCAGCAAATATGGGGCTGGGTCTACCGAAAAAATATTGTTCGTGACCCTACTTTGAAAATACCACCAATTGGCGAATAAGCCCGTTATCAGCATTCAGGATTTCCAACCATAGCCGCTATCAACTCAACGGCACTGCGAAAGCACCTAAAGGGAAGAAATGGAGTGATTGGATGAGCATGCATCAAACAAAGCAGCAGCTTAGAGCTATTATCGAAGATCCAGAGAATCGGGTTGTCGCACTATCCGGTTCATGGGGTACCGGTAAAAGCCACCTCTGGGAAGAGGTTCGTCGTGATTCCAATAATACTCAAATTGGCGGCGCCGTTTATGCTTCGCTTTTTGGGATTTCTGATATAGGGACGATCAAGGTCAAGCTTGCTGAGCAGGTCTTGGCGAATAATAACAACATTAGTCAATTCAGCGCTGCTATTAAGCACCTAAACAAAATTCGCCCGCTTCTTAAAAGATTTATCCCTCAAACCGACTTGCTTGAGGAAGTTGCCTTATTAGCTTCGCCAATGATCTTGAAAGGCCGATTTGTGGTGATTGACGATATTGAGCGGAAAGGTAAGGGGCTCACCATTGATCATATCCTTGGCTTCATTGACGAACACGTGCAACGCCATGATGTCCGCTTTTTAATCATCATGAACACTGACAAACTTGAAGACGCCTCAATGTGGGAGACCCTGAGAGAAAAGGTAGTCGATTATGAAGTGCGTTTGAAAACCACGCCGGAAGAAGCATTCAACATTGCCAACAGTCTATGTCCTTCACATCACCATGCAATGGTTAAGGAGTCAATCGAAAAATGCGGGGTGGTAAATATTCGAATCGCCAAGAAAGTGATACGAGCGATTAATCTAATATTTGAAGGTCATGACTCCCTGCCTGATGAAATCCTCAGAAGGATGATTCCTTCCACTGTTTTATTGGCAGCTTCGCATTACAAAGGAATAGAGGATGGCCCGCCTGTCGATTTTATTTTAACTCCCCCTAAATACAAAATGACAGGAACAAAGCCTGATGAGAAGTCTGAAGAAGAAATGGAGATTGAAAAGCAGGAGGCGGCTTGGCGTTCTCTTATGGAGTCTATGGGCGTCCTATTGCCTGATGATTTTGAGCCGCTGGTAGCTGAGTTCCTCCGCTTGCGTATTTTTGCCTACTATGAACACCGATTTTCGCCCATCGTGAACATCTAATTTTCTCAACTGTGAACACTGAATTTTGTCGAACCGTGAACACTTTTGCCACCGCGCAAAATTAGGTGTTCACGCTTAGCAAAATTTCTTAGCCGTAGCAGACAACCCCCTTCATCTCTTGCAGGCAACGGCATTGTCCGTAATCTGCGTTCCCTTTGTTTTTCGTTCAACCACAGGGAACGACCATGAGTACCAAGAGGGTCACTATGATGAAGTTAAGAGAACTCCTACGCCTAAAATACGAGGCTCAGCTGTCGGTGCGTCAAATTGCCCTGTGCCTGAGCCTATCGGTGGGGGCAGTTTCCAAGTATGTGCAGCGCGCCGACGCCGCAGGCCTCGACTGGCCATTGCCGGATGAGCTGTCTGAGCTGGGGCTTCAGGCGCTGCTTCAGCCCCGCCGGTCGACGGTCGCATCGTCTGATGTTGCCGAGCCCGACTTTATGGCCATTGAGCAAGAGCTCAAACAAAAAGGCATGACGCGGTTATTGTTGTGGCAAGAGTACGCCCAAGCGCACCCAGACAATCACTACAGCTACTCCCGCTTTACCGTGTTGTTTAAGCGCTGGCGCCAAACGCAGCAGCTGTCTATGCGTCAGCAACATTGTGTAGGTGAGAAGCTGTTTGTGGATTACTGTGGGCCGACGTTGTCGGTGGTGAATCCTGAGACCGGACTGGTACGTGATGCTCAGGTCTTTGTCGCGGTACTCGGCGCCAGCTCGTATACCTTTGCCGAAGCGACGTGGTCGCAAAGCTTGCCCGACTGGGTGGGTTCACACGTTCGGGCCTTTGCCTTTTATGGCGGCTTACCCGCTGTGGTTGTGCCCGACAACCTTAAAAGCGCGGTCAGTAAAGCTTGTCGATACGATCCTGACATCAATCCCACCTATCAGCAAATGGCCGAGCATTACGGGGTGGCGGTCGTGCCCGCGCGGCCCTATAAACCCAAGGACAAAGCCAAGGCTGAGGTAGGCGTACAGATTGTCGAGCGCTGGATCATGATGCGGCTTAGAAAGCAGACGTTCTATACCTTGGCATCGTTGAACATGGCGATCAGCGCACTGTTAGATGATTTAAATCGCCGCCCCTTTAAGAAGCGCCCAGGCACGCGGCGAAGCCAGTTCGAACAACTGGATAAACCGGCACTAAAACCCTTGCCTAGCGCTGCGTACACTTACCGCCACATCAAGAAAGCGCGGGTTCATCTGGATTACCACGTCGACTACCTCGGCCATTATTACTCGGTGCCTTACCAGCTGGTGAAGGAAGAGGTGATGGTGCATGCCGGCGATACGACGGTGGCGATCTTCCATCACGGCCAGCAAGTCGCCGTGCATCCTCGCGTTCATCATGCCGGTGGCCACACCACCGACCCATTGCACATGGCCAAAGCACATCGCAAACATCAGGAGTGGTCACCCCAGCGGTTTCTGAGCTGGGCAGCGAGT
>NZ_JANZNQ010000031.1 GCF_027257955.1 Zhongshania aquatica
AAACACTCAACAACGCAACAGGAGGAATTGAAGGCAGCAAAGAAGTAAAATCTAGGCCATAATCTGGCCATCAGGGTGGGTCAATTTTAGATGCAAATCCTGGGTCAGTTTTAAATGCAAATCAACATACCGATGTCTTTTTCTAAGACGCGGTCGCAACAGGATTCGCGACAATCTCGAACGCACTTCGATGGCATGCCGGTCGTTAACCTAGATATAGCGCGCAACGTGTTTGTCATGAAGCGCTCGATGGCCTCTGACTTTACCGGTATCGATAATTCCCTGTTCTTTAAAGAGAACACGCGGATGCTGTCCGGTGATGCGAGAGAAATGCTGGGGAACATCATTAAAGCGTTTAGCTAAGCACTTCGCTTAAGACGAAACGAGAAACGGGCTCCCAGGAGCCCGTTTTTTTATGACTAAGATTTTCTAATCGTCATTAACGCCAGCACTGAATAAAGGCAACCGTCGGCTTAATAAATCCCTAAGTTGCACAATATCTCTAAGGCCTTTTTCCAGACTCCAACCAAATAGAAAAAGAAGCAAACAATGATCCGGTTATATTCAACCACACACTGAATATTGCCCCAGGCAAAGCCACCGCGGGGCTGAATAATTTTAATGCCAAAGCCGTCGCCAAACCGGAATTTTGCATCCCGACTTCGATTGCGATGGTGCGACTAACTACGCGATCAAAGCCAAGTAGTCTTGGCCCCAAATAACCCAACACCAGGCCGCTAACATTATGTAACAAGGTCGCCGCGCCCACCGTCAAAATAGCAATACCAAGACTGTCAGCATTTAAAGACACCACAATAGCGATAATCACAAGAATAATAGCTGTCGCTATTGGTGCCAGGTAAGCTTGAAGCGGACGCAAATAATGACCAGCATAATGATTTAATAAAACGCCAAAGCTTACTGGGAGCAATATGATCTGAACTAAACTCATAATCATATCTTTGGCAGGAACAGGCACAGTTTCACCTAAAGCAACTGACATGATAAACGGCGTCATAAGCACGCTCATTACGGTCGAGACTGCCGTCATTGATACTGATAATGCCACATTGCCCTTCGCCAGATACGCCATTACATTGGAAGAGGTTCCTCCAGCAACAGACCCCACTAGCACCAGACCAGTAGTATATTCCTGGTCTAACTTCAGTAGTGCAGCTACCAATAGCGCCACAATGGGCATGATCGTAAACTGCAAAACAATGCCTAAAACCATCGCGCCTCGATAAGCCCGAATTTTAATGAAATCCTCTGGTTTTAACGTAATCCCCATGCAACTCATCACCACAACTAACAGCGGCACAATTGCGTCTTTTAAAGGAGCAATTAATTCGGGGTTTAAATAACCTATAAGCGCTGCTATTGGCGCGAGAATCGGGAACAATATTAACAGCATAAATTTTCCTGAACTGCGCCAGAAAATAGCAATTTAAACATCAAATATTTTTCCTCTGTTTAGTATGTTCAGAGGATCAAGCGCACGCTTAAGCACTTTCATTAAATCCAGCTCTTCGATACTGCGATTCTTAAGCAACCAACTCTTTTTCTCCGTCCCGATGCCATGCTCTGCAGAAATAGAACCCGCATATTTCTCCAGCGGTTTGTAAACTTGTTCGTCAGACTGCCCGTGTAAATCTTCGCCTGCCGAATTGGGTGTTATAAATAAATGAAGATTCCCATCGCCCATATGCCCCATGACGTAGCACTTACTCTGCGGCCACAGCTCATCCAAGCCCTGTTTAACCGCCGCTACATAGTCCTCCATATACTTAATGGGTAAACTTACATCGTAAAGAAAGGTCGGCTGCGGTTTAACGATCGCGTCGAAATCTTCGCGAATATCCCACAACGCTCGGCGCTCTGACTCAGATTTAGGAATAATGGCATCAACAACCAGGCCAGCTTCCATGGCAGACTCCATCGCCGCAATAAAGCGTGGGCCGTCACCTTCAGCGTCTGCACCAGCAGCTTCTAACAACACGTAAAAGGCGTAATCTCGCCCCATTGGAGCCCGATGCCAACCCGGCTCAGTCACTGCGTGAAAGTAATCTCCCCACATCACTTCGTATGCGTTCAGCGCCGCGCCTAGATCACCCTGCAAGCGGCTCAGCAATTTAGTCACTGAGGCGAAATCATCGACTGCCACCAAGCAAGTATTGCGGCTGCGCGTCTGCTGTTGCAGCTTCAACGACACGCGAGTAACAATACCAAGCGTACCTTCAGTACCGATAAATAATTGTTTTAAGTCATATCCCGCATTGTTTTTTAGCATGCGGTTCATCGACGACATGATTGTCCCGTCGGCAAGCACTACTTCCAAGCCAAGTACCTGATCACGCATCATGCCGTATCTAATAACATTGATGCCGCCCGCGTTGGTAGCAACGTTTCCACCGATCGTGCAACTACCCCTTGCACCCAAATCTAATGGAAAATACAGACCCTGCTCACTCACAGCCTCTTGCAGGTACTGCAAAGTCACTCCCGCCTGAACTATTACCGTAGAACCAACCGCATCAATCTCTTCAATTGAATTCATCTTTTCCAGCGAGATAATGACATCTTGATTATTTACTGTGGCGCCTTCTACACAGCCGGTAAGTCCACCATGGGTGACGACAGTTTGACCAAATTGATGACATAATTTTATCGCCGCACTGAGCTGTTCAGTATTATGTGGTTTTAATAGGGCTATGCCTTGCATTGGCGAGCTGTCCCAGTAACTACTCGCTCTCTCCCGCAGGGCGTCACCGGTCAAAACACACTCCTTACCTAGCAAGAGCTCTAACTGGCTCAATAAATTTTCTGGCTGCTTTATATCAGTCATCGTACTCACCTTAGTTTAATACTGCTGTAGGCGTTGATAGGGCTCGCCATTCATCATCTAATTGTCGAAGAAATTTAAGCTCATCGTTCTGAATAAACATTGTCCATTCGTCAGGATCAATAAAGGGGTTTACCGCAGGATTAGCCTTACGCTGTTCGAGCTTGCCAGACAAATTAAAGAAAAATGGATGTTGCGCCAAATAGACATCCGGAGACAAGGAGGCCAATACAGCAAAGGTCTTTTTATAGTCTTCTGCAATATTTGGGTAAAGCGGGTTATTAAGCAACTTCACACCAGCATTCACTGATGTGCCGCCGAGAAAAGCCACCTTATAGTCTTTTTCTCCCTCTCGAATCGTGGTCGTCCAAGTCGTACAGCCTTTGGTGTGCCCTGGCGTATCGTAGGCATGAATAGTCACATCTCCCAGGGTAAAACTGTCACGATCTTTAAGCACCCGGTCAATTGGCACTGGATCCCAATTCAAGCCCAAAAAAGATACCGCCGACGTATCTTTTCCGCTGGCAATTGATTCAGCATCAAGTCCGAGGGCAACTACTTTGGCAGCAGTTTGCTTTTGCATATTAGCCAAGCCACCGACGTGGTCCCAATGGGCATGACTAGAAATAATGTATTTAATATCGCTGAGCTGGAAACCCAGTAATTCGATATTATGCTTGATGGCGTCAAACATCATCGGCGTGCCGGCATCCACCAACACCAATCCTTCTCCAGTATTAATAACGAAAGAAGAAACAGTGGTAGAACCTATATAATAAATACCACCGATAATATGCACTGGATCCATTGGCTCACTCAATGCGTGTTCGAATCGCTCCTTAGGTGTGTGCTTAATCTTTTCTTTATACTTAGCGAGCAACACATCCGAAGGCAATTCAGCAAAACACGGTATTGCGAAAGCGAACACTATCGCTGCAACGAATAGTTGTTTGACTGTTTTCACTAGCAACTGCTCCTTTTTATATACCAGCGGCGATGGCCTTAAAACCACCCGAAAACGTATCTAACTAAACTAAAGATAAATTGATGGCTTACATCCAGCTTCACAGCATTTATTATTTAACATTTCGAAACATTGGCAATGACATAAATTGCATAGCTGTAATACAGGATTACAGTTATACAGAGAATAGTCAAATTAATTTGCCATAATAAAGCACTACCTGTTTACAGGTTGACCTCCTAACCCGCGAGACTGCCTAGCACTTCGCAGCCTAAGATGCTATCTTCTTAAAACAAAAAATTATGATGACCCGCAAATGCCAGACTCAGATTTAAACCAAGCCACATCGCTGTCCTCACAAGTAAGCCAATATCTCTGGGAGTACATTTCACGAGAAAAACTGCGCCCAGGCGATGACGTACTCAGCGAAATACAAATCGGTCGGGATTTAGGCATTAGCCGAACCACGGTACGTGAGGCTTATCGCTCACTAGCCGCGGTAGGCATACTTGAGATAGGTAATGGTCGGCGACCAAAATTGATGTCGATGAACTCAAACGTGCTGGCGCAAGTATTCGGCTATGCCTTGCAAACAACGCAAATTAGCTATCGTCAGGTAATGGAGACTCGGCGCAGCATTGAAGTTCAAACGGCACAACTAGCGGCAATCCGAGCTACCGACGAACAAAAGCTATCACTAAAGTCACACATAGCGGCAATGCGCGACGCGATGGACGATCATCAGCGCCGGGTCTCCGCAGATCTTGCCTTGCACCAAGAGCTGGCCGAAGCGTCCCACAACCCCGTAAATCGACTATTATTAGACGCGCTGCAAAACCCCTTGATGGAATCCTTACTAGTAGACCTTGGCAGCCAGCGCACCCTAAGCGATATTTCCCGCATCATTGATGCCCATGAGAATATTGTGAAACACATTTGTGACGGCGATGCAGTCGCAGCGGGCAATGCTATGTATAGTCATTTCGAATTATCGGCCAGTATCGGTTCGCCGACATAATCCACGGGTGAATTAAAGTCGCGCTTCTTAAGCTCCCAAACTAATTATTCGTTTAGCTTTACTTGGAAACCCTTAGGCTCCCGCTTGGCGCCCCAACCCTCCGTAATAATAAAGAGCACCATTATGACCACAATGACGTTTACAAAAAATGCGAACGCCGAAGCCGTCACCGACGGCATGGATCTCAGCGGAAAGACTATTGTCATTACCGGCATTAACTCAGGGATTGGCTATGAAACGATGCGGGTGCTGGCGCTGCGTGGCGCCCATATCATTGCCTGTGCTCGCAGCATTGAGAAAGCCCAACAAGCCTGCGACAGCATCGCGGGCAAGACTACACCAGCGGTGTGTGAACTGAGTGACATGGCGTCGGTGAAACATTGCGCAGAGACTATTCAAGCGTTAAACATCCCTATCGATATCATTATCTGCAATGCAGGCATTATGGCGCTACCCAAGCTGCAGGTAAAAGATGGCCTGGAATTGCAGTTTTTAACCAATCATATGGGCCACTTCCTGCTAGTGTATTTACTGCAAGAGCAGCTAAAAGCGGCCAACAAAGCTCGGGTTGTGATGCTATCCAGCTCCGGGCATATGGCAGCGAGTAAACGCGGTATCGACTTTGACAATCTCGACGGTAGCAAGCGCTATAATGCATGGCAATTTTATGGGCAGGCAAAGCTCGCCAATCTACTCACGGCGATTGCCTTTAATAGGCACCTTGTCGACGCTGGGGTCACTGCCAATGCGGTTCACCCTGGCTTGATTAACACCAACCTCACCCGCGACGTTGGCGGCGTCATAGGCATGGCACTGAAAACTGCGCCGGTTAAGAAACTGCTCGACATCTCCATTGGCAAGTCCATACCACAAGGCGCCTCGACGAGCTGTTTTGTTGCCACCCACCCGTCACTTGACGGTGTTGGCGGCCGCTATTTTTCCAATAACGCAGAGGCCAAGCCAAGCAAACTTGGTCGTGATGAAATGCTGGCGGAGCAACTGTGGAGCTACTCCGTCGACTACCTCGCACCGTATATTGGCGCCGAGCAGTCCTAATCTGTAACTGATCGGTGCGCAGGCATGATTCATGCCTGCGGCCACGCACTTAAATTACCTCCCTAAATTTTAGACCTTCACAAAAACCGGTTTTTGAAGGAAATAAAATGACAGACAGGCGATAACGCCTCCGGCGATTTGAATTGATGCAAAATTATTTGGTGAGAGACCAAGAGGGATATACTCGATCGCCATAAAGCCATAAAAAGCACAGAAAGCGGTGTACAAATGGAATGCACCCACAAAAAAGAAAAGTGCTATCCACGACCAGAACTTCTTATTAATTAAGCCCACAGAAATGCCAATCATCATTAATGCCACAAGAATGATCACTATTTTCTTATTCATAATTGAGGTTTCCACTGGCAGTGGAAAATAGTTAAAAAAACCAGGGTCCGGTATCGGCGTGGTAAACAACGCCACTAGGCCCAAAATCAGAAATAGTATTGCGGTAGGTAATACATGTTTCTTATAAACCGAGTTATTCATATTATTAATGCTCATTCGTAAACGTAATTTTTAGCAAGTCACTTTCTAAACCTATTCTTCTTACCTTCGTCGCTAATTAAGCTATGGCTGTTCTCCTAATGACGTGTTGAAACTCTTGAGAAAATAACTCCGCATTAGATCACCTATTTCCTCAACACTCTGATAGCGCTCGCCCATCAACTGCCTGACTGTCGTACAAGCACCAACCTCAAATCGACCTTGATCACCAATCAGCTCATAAAGTTGATTAATGCCACCAGTGGCCGTATCCAAATCAAGATCAATGAGTATGCAGGCGTGTGCTAGTACCGCTACATTTTCCGTATGCTTAATAGGTTTACGCCGCTGCGCGGTTCCAACAATCTTCTGGCCGTCTACTTGCAAATTAAATCGACCATCACAAAATGACCCCGGGACATCACCCACTTCGGCGTTAATACCCAGCTGGCTAAAAAGCCCGATTAAAAATTTACAAAGCAGATCGTAACTTCCCTCTATACCCTCGGTGGCGGGTGCAGGGTAGATCATTGAAAAGTTGAGGACACCAGGCCCTTGCGGCACGCAACTGCCACCCGTTCTACGAACATGCACTGGCCAACCTCTCGCCGCCAACTGAGTGCAGGCCGCGGTAAAGTTAGCACCACGCTGCTCTTTGGAGGTGGCAATGAGCGCTTGCTCACAACGCCACACCCGCATTACGGCTGTGGCGTTTTTCGCGCAGGCCGCAAAATATTCTTCATCACGAGCTAAGCCGAGCTCTGCCGGCACCGGCAATATCGCGTAATCGACATCCCAACTAAAGTCATCCATACCGCCAATACCCCATCGTCACTATATGCCCGATTTAAGCGCGCTTACCTTGAAAAATATCGCCTGCCATTTAGCTGTGAATACCGGCCCCAAGCGCCGCAATCGCCACCTCAAAAATTAGAAAGAGTAGCTAGCTCTCAAACCAATATTTCTCGGCGCAGCCTTAACACCAATCGCTTGCTCAAAGCCTATTGCTGAAAGTACGCTTTCACCTATATAAGAACTCCAATAATCTTCGTCGGTAATATTGTTGGCAAAAATACCCACACTGACATTGCCGATTATATAATCCGCCGACAAATTACCCACCACCGAAGCGTCGAGTTCAGGTGCGCGAGTGAAGCTTGGCGCTTCGGTTCCAGAAGCGTATTGTTTGCCGGTGTAAAATACACCGAGCATAGATTCCAAACGTCCGACCCCAATATCCTTGCTATATGCTGCGGTTAAATTTGCCGTCCACTCTGGTTGGAAGAGAAGCGCCTCATTGTTAAACGCTGCGAAAGTCCCCGTAGGATCATCGGTAATATCAGTGCTGATATAACTCAGGCCCGCGCCCAGCTGCCAGGATGAGCTTAGCAAAATTTTGAACTCACCCTCGACACCCCAGTTTTCTAAAGAGCCCTGGTTACGGTTTACTACGACCAGCTGGTTATTTTCATCTGGGACCAAGTCGTTGAGAATAATATCTTCATGCTCTACAAAAAAGACCGCCATATTCAGAGTAGCGCGCCCTTCCGCAAGAGTAGATTTAAAACCCAATTCAAAACTCTTCACTTCGTCGCCATCAAAGGTTTCGAATCCTGACGGCACCGCACCACCATTAAAGCCGCCCGCGCGAACCCCTTTGGCCGCAGTAGCGTAGGTCATTAGATCGTCAGACCAATATTTTTTTAGCGACACCATTGGCGACACAGGACTCTCGTCCAGCTTGTAAGTGATTGCATTGCTGCGATCCAGTGTGCCTGCCGAGCTGCTCAGAGTGCCTTCTTGCTTAATTTTGTCATAGCGCAAGCCACCCGATAGCTCCCAGGATTCAGCAAAACTCCAGAAAGCATTTGCATAGACAGAGTAGGTTTTGTCGTCAACATCACGGGTTGCGAAAGTGCTCATAGCTGCGGGTATCACATCAGTTCTGCCAGTGTCAGCATTGCTCTGTTCACTATAGAAAGCCGCATACATAAGGCGAAAATCGTCAGTAAACTGAGTTTCTAAGCGAATTTCACTTTGCAGGAAATCCTCATCGATATTACCGTTACCGCGGAGAATATCTGGATTCACAAAGTCTCTGTCTTGCGTTTCAGTCAAGTCGCGCTTGTCGTAACCAAGCGTTAAAGCTAAGTCGGTACGCTCTGTGATTGGCGCATTGTATGTGCCGTTTATCCGTGTAATTTTTGCAAGCGATTCAGTTTGAAACGAGTTTCTGGAATCCCCATCAAAGTTAGAGGCGTCGGTGTCGTTATTGGGTACTGGGGTGTATGCCACACCCGGGCCTTCATATTCACCATAGCTCGCATTAAATCGGAGTACGCCGTCGTTACCAACAAACCATTTAAAGGCACTTTTTATCGCGCTGGATTCGCGAGCATCCCAGCCACCACCAACGGTTCGATGCTTGAAAAAACCATCAGATTCATCACGAGCCACCGCAACAGAACCAAGCAATTTGTCATCAATAATGGTGCCGGATACCCGAGCGCTTAGACCAACGGAGTCATCTGCCTCTGCCCATCGCGTGCTTACTTCACCACTCAATTCTTCGGTGGGCTCTTTGCTAATAACGTTAATCGCACCGCCCAATGTGTTCTTACCAAATAGCGTGCCCTGCGGGCCACGAATAACTTCTACCTGGGCCGTGTCTAATAAATTGTTATTCACGGCTGAGGTGTATGGCACGTAAATACCATCCATAAAGAAGCCAACGCCGGGCTGAATTGGGGTCTGCAAGGTAATACCAATACCGCGAATTTGCACAAACGCACGACTATCGCCATCTGAGTTAATCCTAAGACCGGGAACAACATTGCCAATGTCAGCTACCGTATTCAGCCCCATTCCTTTCATCGAATCGGCGTTGATCGCACTTACAGCGGAAGGAACGTCTTTAAGTGATTCTTCAGTTTTTCGAGCCGTCACAATTACTTCTTCGAGCACAACTTGAGTCGTGTTCTGCGCATGACTGACGGGTGCGACAAAGCTCGCGCAAAGGCATCCGGCCGCGACGCCAGCCCGAAATAATTTGTTCGAAGGGTAGTAATTCATCTATTTAGCTCCTTACTTATCATTATTTGATAGCGTAAATTTTAAGATCAACCCATTAAAACCTGTAAAATAGGTTATGCGTAAAGTAACGCTAAGTCAACATAATAGGTACAATTACAGAGATACCTGTAATACAGCAATAACGCACGGGACTACGAGGTATGAAGTTGATGGATGCGGCTTTCGCCCGCACCTAGGTCAATAAAGCGAATGTGGGGGCTAAATTCGGCAATACCTTTCATAGGCCCAGACGTGATGACTCGCTCTGAAATCAAGGCATTTTCATATTTAATTGACTTATATGGTCAGGGCGTAACTCCGCAATCGAGGAACAACCCAGTAATGCAAGGTCCCGCTCGACTTCTGATTTGAGTATCTCAATCCCGCGTGCCACACCGGCTTGACCGCCTGCCGCAAGACCGCAGAGAAAGGGGCGCCCTATTGAGCATGCATTCGCTCCCATCACCAGCGCGTTAACAATATGAGTCCCTCGACGAATGCCACCGCCCAGAATCAGCTCGAGCTTGTCACCGACCGCGTCCCGAATTGGCATCAGGGTATCGATAGGTGCCGGCACACCGTCTATGTAATGGAACATTGGGGACGGCAGTTTACTGCGGGCGCGAAGGCGAAGATCGCCAATATTATTGCAATTCCTCAAAGGAAGCATTTATAGGTGTTTCCTCAAAATTTCGCCTTCCTTTACAATAATCGCATTAGCTAAAGCGGGACTATCTCCCAGCAGCTAGATAATATTGCTTCCCACCCTCAATATTGTCGCTTATACCTATATTCGCCATTAGAAGCAGATTACCTCAAGCGTCAGTTCGCTCAAGCTCACGCGCACCTTCAGTGTAGCCATACTCAACGCCATAGGGCCTGCCGGTTGGCCAAAGCCGGGCGACAGTATTCCCAGTCATTCGCGGTAACACACTGGTATGCGTCTCGTTTTCAAAATCGATATACCTGATTTCTATTTCATCATTGCGCTGTAAAGACTTTGCGTAGTCCGGCGTGTGCTGAATGCCGGCAACACAATTAAAATAGTTATCGTGCTCAAATTCGCCAGTGACAAGCTGCATTTTCACCCCTTTTTTCCGGCGAACCGCCTCGATATTCTTATCACTCAACAAACAGGAATCACTGATTGCCAAGCCGGGGCTACTACAAATATACGACTGAAATGGTGAGTCTTCGGTGCCCGCTTCATAGGCGACATAGGTACCCCCGGCAGAATGTCCATGAATCGCGAGACGCCCTTCGTCGACACGAAATTCTGCTTTCAATGAGGGCAGCAACTCGTCACAAATCATGCGATGAAACTGATCTGCCTTCCCCAAGGAACGGTGTGCCGATTTTCCACCGAGGGCGAATAGCGATTTAAATATTCGGCCCAAATCGTCGTCACCTGCAAGTACATCATTTGGTGGTGAAAACTCTTCAAGTCGGCGCAGGCCGAAGGCAAAATCACCCTCGCGCCTCGGCACACCCAGGCCGACAACAATTGCCTCCTCCAACTCTCCGGTAGTCGTCAAGATGGACACGGCTTCCGCAACCGTCGCAAAACTCAAGCTAGCATCCAGCGCTACTAGCACCGGATACGCTTTACTAAGTTCGTGTTGATATGACGCCGGAAGCGAAACCTGAACCGAAAAATCGCGCCCCATAATCGTCGACGCCAAGATGGAGCCGTCGGGTTCATCGCTGCGACGCAGATGAAATAATTTAAAGAATGGCCGCAGCATCGATATGCAATTGGAAACCACCGGCCTTGCGAAGGTCGGCATTTCATCGCCATAGGCTTTTCCAGTATCCCAAACTGCACGTACGCCGTTCATCAACGCCACAGACACTGCCGTTGCATGACCTGCACCGCTTATTCGACGATACTTGATGTCGAACTCCTCCGGCGCGACGGCACGAAGCCCCAAATAAAATTGCTCGGTATCAGTAATTCCGCAAAGACGATTAAATTCATTGTCGTATTCGTCTTCACCGAGGGAAAGGAATAGGGATTTCTCGGTCAGCAGCATTAGATCGCTTCGACTCATGCCCGCGAGTTGCTTGCTTAAAGCGCCACCCGAAAGCGCCAGCCCCGGACTACCGCAGATAAAATGCTGTATGCCAGGCAGATTATTCAAAAGCGCGTACAAAGTGAATGTTCCGCCGGCCGAGTGGCCAAATAATGCGACGTCATTCTCTTTTGTCCGATAGTCCTTGTGAATCAGCGGCAGGAGCTGTGCACTGACAAAACGAAGCAGGCTGTCTGCCATGCCCATTTTTCCCGGCACATCTGGCAGAGCCACTCCGGCGCGATCGGCAATGTTCGTAAATATCTCACCGAAGGGATCATCGCGTTCCCAGTCTGTAACCGGCGGCGAAAACTCCCACAGTCGACGCCAGCCAAGTACCAACTCGTCAACACCATCAGGCATACCCAAGCCAACCACAATGCACGGCGCTAGCTCGCCGGTCCCCGCCATGCAACGAGTACTTTCAATTGCGGTTCCGAGAATGGCACTGGCGTCCAACACCAATAACACCGGGTATTTTTTGCATTTCTTTTTTCCGTAACAGGACGGTACAGCTACGCTGATTGTGTAGTCACGGCCCGTGTCCTTGCACCGTAAATCCCGACTGGCTACTCCCGGTAATGACTTTGCAATCTGGTAAGTATTTTCAAACTGCCTCATCACATAAACCTCAATAGTCGTAGCTAAAGCGCATCCCCAGAGTGCGGGGACGCATCATCGCTGATTGAGGAAATGGTAGTGACCGTGCAACGACAATCCTGTCATCGAAGAGGTTCTGAGCAAATAACTGCGCGCGCCAGTTCATGCCTTCGATACCAATAGCTGCCTTGGTGATTTCATAGCTATCAAGGGGGATGCCTGTTGGCACGTCTTCGGTCTGAAACACCGTGAGCTGCGAATCTACAAAGGTGTAACCGAGACTGACTTCAGCCAATAGGTCGCTCCACAACGGGCGGGTGTAGTTAATACCAAGGTTCCAAGTAAGTTCTGGCTTATTAGGCAGCTCGGATCCCTTCTTGGCGTTGTTTGCTGGCTCAGGTTTTACCACCTCACCGGAGTTGTATCCCACCCCTAAGGTCAGCGTGAGACTATCAACGGGCTTGTACATCACTGATAACTCCGCCCCTCTAACTACAGCATCTCCGCCGGTACCAAGGTAGCCAAAAGGCACACCGCCTACCGCACCCAAACGAGCTTCGCCAATGACCAAGCCTTGGAAATCATCCCAGTCGATTTGATAAATCCCGAAGTTTGCAATCAAGCGATTATCAAGCCAGGCCGTTTTTGCACCAATCTCCTGATTAAGTACGAAGTCAGGACGAACATTCGGTGGACCCGCATCTAAAATCGCAAACAAGTTTGGGGTTCCAGAGCGGAAGCCTTTGCTGACGGTCGCGTACACCATGGCATCATCATTGACGTACCACGCCAGAGAAAGTTTTGGCAGCCAGTCTCGGGTTGTTAACTCCCCAGCGAAAAAGATATTTACTTCACCGGTTTCAGGATCAACATTCTCTGGATCGGTAGCAAAGAGTATCGCCTCTACACCATAGATATCGGTATCCTGAAAAAAAGCGACGCTGTCTTCAAACCAACGCAAGCCCGCCGTCAGTTCTAATTTCGCCTCAATGATCTCCCAAGAAACCTCACCATATACCGCGGTTTGTTTGAAGGGTTCTTCGCCAAAACCATCTTCCTGCAAACCTGATAGCGCGAGGAAATCAGGGCCCAAAAGTAATTCGAGAAGTCCCAAAGGGTCATCAGGCGCAAATTCTTCATACTTCTCTTGATCGAATTTTTGCGTGCGATCGCGATAAAACGCGCCCACCACCCAATCGATACGCTCGTCACCCTTCGACACCAGACGGAACTCTTGTGAGAATGACTCAAGCTCAGTTAATACATGGGTATAGCCATTGGGAAATACACTTGGGCCCGTTGCTACTGCACCACCAGAATTATCATTCAGCAACGAGTCTACGATACCCTGCAAAATGGGAATGCGGCGCTGTGAATCCCGATTTGTATTAAACCAAGAACTCACCGAAGTAAGACCTGCGAAGCCCAGATCCATTCGCGCCGTCAATGAGTGCACATCAAACTCTGTCTCGGCAAACTGATTTTCCAGGCGGGAATTAACGAGGTCATCTTCCCGGCCTTCATCGACAACTGGAAGCTGATCACGATTACTGTAATCGAGCAAATACATGTATTCCAATTCCAGCCAATCCAGTGGCTTGAACAAAACAATAGCCCGCAAAGAGTGCCGATTTTCGTCGTCAGGGTCTTCCAGACCTATGCCGCTGTAGGTCACAAAACCCGAATCGAAACCGCTACTGGCGACAATTCTTGCGGCGAGTTTATCCTGGATAATTGGAATATTGATCGCACCACGCACATCCCAGTTCAGGTCGCTAGCTTCGGCAGTTTCTGACACCGTGGTCGCGACCTTAAACTCCAGCTCCTGCATATTGGGCGGCATCATGATCATCTTGATTGCGCCCCCCATCGAACCCTCGCCATACAGCGTACCCTGCGGGCCTTTTAAAACTTCTACGCGCTGCAGATCAAAAATATTCAGATCGGGAAATACGCCAGAACCTTGAATCGCGACATCATTGAAATACACACCGGCAATAGGAGAACCATCGGCATAGCCGATATCCAAGGTGTTCATGTTCGATATTCCGCGAATGGCGATATTGGCCTTGCCAACCCCAGACTTTTGCAGCGACACACTCGGTACATCACGAAGATAATCTTCCATGCTGGACACGCCATTCTTATCAAGCTGTTCGCCGCCGAACACCTGAATACCGCCCACCACATCCTGAACATCTTGCTCTCGAAAGGAAGCCGTAACGAGAATCTCCTCCATCTTACTGCCAGACTTCTTCTTGTTAGCTTCCGCCATCGATGCGGTCAATGCCACTAAGGCAAGCAACACCAGGGACCGACTACGGGGGCTAAAGCAAGCCGCCAGCCTAGAGAAATTACTCATGAATTCACCTTCTTTGGGATACTTCGCAATACTATTATTTTTGTTTACAAATACATTTTGTATTATTATATATCCCGTATTAACATGGTGGTCAAGTCTATTTTGGATAGCAGATCAATGAACAAGCCAGAACGTCGCCCGCGAATATCCAGAGAACAGCAAAAAGCCCTAAGATTTGAAGAGCTTACCAATGCTGCGTGGACACTTTTTTGCGAGAAGGGCTATGAATCACTGACCATCGACGAAGTCGCAGAATACGCAGGCTATTCCCGAATGCCCATTTATTCGCTGTTTGGAGACAAGCAGAACCTATTTTTCCATGTATGGAAAAAGATCTCTCTTGAACTAATGGGCATCCTGCTAAAGGGCTGTAAAGAAGGAGCGACACTAAACCAAAACCTGCGCCAGCTTGCAGAGAACCTATTACAAGACCAGGCAAATAAGGATTCTCACGGTGCGTCGATTTTCTACGTTGTCCAGTCGATAGGTATTTCGCGCCCCGATATTCAGGAAAAACTGCGAGACTTGGCAGAGATTCACCTACAGGGCATAAAGGCAATGATTTCTTATTCGGTTCTCGAGCCCGGCCAAACCCTGCGCTCCGATCCCGAGATTATCGCGCTAAACCTGATTGCGATGATTAACGGTTCTTCGACGGTTGAATTCCAGACTCGCCGGCACTTTCAGGACGCGGACTACCTCCACACCCTTTATAAGGCTATGGCGCTTGAGTAACTCGGCGCACGTTAGGGCTGCCCGTAAACTTACCTGGTCAACATCATTTTCGGAACGTTACTCAGCACAGTTATATGCTAATCAGACCTCCTCAGGGCCCAGCCGCTTCAGCATTGAGAGTTGACGACTTAAGCAAGCTACCTCCTGCGATGGTGTTATTGGCCGAAAACGATCTGTTGCACGATAAAGGCCAAGCCTACATCGAGCGAATGACTTCAGCTGGCGTTACGGCATGTACAAAGCTGCATCAAGACAAAATACATTGTTTTGTTGCCACATAACCAAGTGATGCTCACCCGCAAGCAGTGAATGATATATCCCAATGGCTTACCGACAATTGGACGCATAATGCAACTTAACCAGCGAAACCTCGGCGCACTCGCCAAGCACGTCCAAATTTCAGATTACCCGCGTTATTCCCGCGACCCTGATAACTGCAATATGAGAATCTGCCATATTGGCGTTGGTGGATTTCATCGCGCGCATCAGGCGAATTACCTACACCAACTTCTGCAGCAAGGCGGCGGCCAGGGCTGGGGCATTTACGGCATAGCATTAATGCCAAATGACCTATCGCTATATTCCGCTATGCAGGCGCAGGACAAGCTATATTCACTCTGGGAACTTGAGGGAGAAGAACGCGAGGTACGAATCATCGGTTCGATTATTGAGTTCGTCAATGCCATCAATGACCGCGAGCCTGCTATATCCGCAATTTCACATCCAGATACTAGGATAGTGTCACTCACAATCACGGAAAAAGGATATTGTCTGGACGCAAGTGGGGAATTAGATCTAACGCACCCCGACATCACTCAAGATATAGCTTTACCCGAAAAACCCACATCAGCAATTGGCTTGATTGTTCGTGCACTCATGCGACGACGTGATCAAGATTTACCGCCTGTCACAGTTATGTCGTGCGATAATTTAATCGCAAACGGTGCGCAGGCACGCAAGGCAATAATAGGACTAGCTAGAGCAATTGACACGGATCTAGCTGCTTGGATTGAAGCCCACGTAAGCTTCCCTCTGTCTATGGTCGACCGGATTACACCGCGACCAAAATCATCAATATGTACTCAACTTGCTAACAGCATAGGTATAGAAGACCAATGTCTATTGGTCTGTGAAAGCTGGAAACAGTGGATTCTTGAAGATAATTTTTGCAATGGTAGACCAGCATTTGAGAGAGCCGGTGTGACAATTACAGACTCAGTCCATTTATACGAAGCTATGAAAGTTAGCATGTTAAATGGCGGCCATTCGGCATTGTCTCACATTGGTATTTTACTTTCGTATCAGCGAGTCGATGAAGCCGCATCAGACCCAGATCTTCAGCAGTGGCTTAATGGATACATGCAAGAAATTGAAGAAACGCTGACACCGTTGCCTGGTATAAACTTCGCCGAATATCGCCAGTCGCTTATCACCCGATTTGCCAACTCGGCGATAGAAGACTCCCTATTTCGCCTCGCAGAAGACAGTTCCTCAAAGTTTCAACAGTGTCTCCTGGAACCTTTAAGAAAACGATTCCATAAAAAAGATCCATGCCCCTATATCGCAGCCGCCATTACAATCTGGATTATTTTTCTCGACTCGCTTTCTTACCAAGATGAACTATTGGCCCAATATAAAGACTCGAATACAACGAAATTATTGAGACTTGCCCGTCAGACAACAGCCTCAAATGACGCAACAGCCTTTCTAGTGGAAACATTAAATCTTGAAACAGAATGTCTTAATTATTTTTCTACTCAGGTAAACGAAGTGCTAACTGGTATCAACAACGACATTAGCTCAATCCGCTCGTGGATACGAGAATTCAATCTAGGGGAAATATATATTTTCGGAAAATAAGGATGAGTTGTAGATTTGCAACTCATACTAACCCGCTAGTTGCACAAAAAGACAACCCACTATAATCAGCTTAAGCCATTGAACGAACTTCGTTTTTTGTGCGTTGAAGTGGGTCAGGTCACCCTGCAAATTTTGGACACAGTTTGAGTACGATTTGGGCACAACCAAATTTCCGCCTGGTTCGTAGACAGAATAACATCATCAATCTTAACCATCTTAAGTATACTTAAAATAACATATAAATACATTCAATATTCATATTTATACCATAAGATATTGATTTTAAAGTCATTTAATACACATTCATAAATATCAGAATCGTTACAAAATTTATCAATCACCTAAAAATATCGCTGCCACCATTTGATATTTTTTGTCACAAGTCATATATTTAGATTTGACCCCTTATTCTGGGACAAAGCATGAAAATTGATGATCGCTACTGCTTTGATTACTCAATTAGTGAAAACGACAACGAAACTCAACTCGGGGAATCAGTCGCCGAATCAATTAAACGCTGCATTAAATTCTTAGCGCCAATTTTAAGTGTAGATGAAAAAATTTACCTAAATCGACAAGCGGATATAGCACTTCGCAAACCCAATACTGACCGAAGCACGCGAGGTGATTTCCACCCGATTTCCAATAAAATCTTAGCGAAATCCCCAATTTACGCGGCATTGGCACACTACCCAGTAGTAAGCGACCCTCAGATTAACGGGGTACATCCCGCGCAATTTCTGGGTGACATCGCGAGATTCGCAGTAATCCTGCGCGACCTTGGGCATATTACGAGCCCTACTCCAAGCAACAAAGCAATAGCTGATTTCGCCCGAAAAATATCAAAAGCTCCACAAGATGCCAAAGAATTACTCTATTACACTTGCTATGACGTTTTTGAGACTGACTTTAACATTGATTTCGCCACTCACGAACTATCCCTTGTCACCTCGAAATCCACTTCCCACACACAGCAGCGAGGAAAGGTTAGTACTCTTCATGGACCACTTTCAGACATTTTGAAGCTTCTGCGTCCCCAGATTCAGAAGCGTATCTTAAAACTACGGAACATAAGGATAGAAGACCGTAAAGTCCTCGAAATATTGAGTAACATTCAAGGGAAACGGAAACGAGACATACCGAGATCAGCAATTGAAGATACACCGAAGACGATATCACTTGGCGACGACGAAGGGCCAAACTACGACGTAACAATAGACGAAGATGAGCGGCAATTTAGCGTCACGCGTTATAACCACTGGATACGATACAGCAACCTAATAGCTGGCTCCGGGCGTGAAAAAGCTCTCAATTATGAACTAAAGTCAACATTCGAACACCTACTAAGTGTCGAGCCTTCAAATGACTACTGTTATGCAGCGCAATGGCTATGGATGCTCACGATATCTAACAACCGGCCTTTTGATGCGATTACCAACTATTTTTTTAAAGAGCACGGCTATGAAAACAATAACGGGCAAATCGAAAGTATCACCACCTCAAACAACGTTATCACCATCTCCACACATCACCCAATCGAATCCAAGCTGGACAAACTAGATTCATCACAGCCCCAACACGAATTGATTCGGATTCGCACACTACTACCGAGCCGCGTCGACAGCGAACATGCGATGAGGTGTATAAAAAGAATTGTGAACGAAGGCGAGCTATCGAAACTGATAGAAGAAAAAAACAACCTAGCAAAGGAAATATCTAAGTCAGCTTACAGAGAGTTCACAGAATCGAGAGTGCGAGGATGCTTGATACATTCAGTAATAAAGCAAAAATATGACATACCAATAGCACAACTTATATTCGATGAACCTCTAAACTTTAGCTATGCATCTTTACACTATATCGCGATCTCTAACCAAGAGATTCAAAACATAATAAATATCGCTCGAAATGAAATCTTTGGCGACCTTCTTCCCACCCCACCACTCGACGCTGACGCAAATTCAGGCCAAAAAGTAGGCTCCTTAATTGCCCAACAGTACGAAAAGACACTTGACCTTACTTCTAAGTGGTTTTGTAAAAACCAAAGATTACTTCAAAAAAAGGGCAAACAACATTGGGTGGCACGACACAACATGCTGGCATCAAACACTCAGCATATTGTTTTCATATCCACTGGACACCGAGGGTACTCTGATTTCCAAGACCTAAGGCTACAGGACCTTAGCTTAGCCGCAGGTATCGCCATTTATAGAGACAAGCCATCCGACCCAACTATACTTCGCCGACTTGTAGTTCTCTCTAAAACCACTCTAGCGTATATATTCATATGGATAGAACATTTGGAAGCAATAATTCAACAAAAATCAATCCCGCCCCATGTCAAAGAAGCTGCACAAGAAGCCCTTAACTCAACATCTCCACTCTTTTTTACTATAGGCGAACTCGCCCCCCACAGCATTGCCCTGCACGACCCCATACATCCCATACGAGGACTCATACCGAAAGTACCTCGAAATATAGCACGTCATTTAGTTAGCACCGAGTTGCGCAGATCCAATTTAAAGACAATGATGCTCGAAACCCATCTCGGGCATAATCTTGCTCTCACTATTAACAGCCCAAACGGCCTGCTATCTCCGCGCGATTTACACACAGAAATAGCCCCTGCTATTGACTCTTGGCTAGCTGACAAAGGATATATAACACCGCCAAAGCAGAAACTGCCAAAAAACATCAAACCTCTCAAACCACCTAGCGCTCTCGTAAATGCGGAAATTACGGATGATGTGAAAAAGATTCGGAAGTTACTAAAAGTAGAAGTGAATGCCGCCAAAGGAACAATTTCAATCAATAAGTTAGTCGATATGCTACTAACTAATTCATTAGAAAATTACACTGACGATAACTCATCACCTCCAGACCCAGAAAAAATAGTTGCAATTAGGAAAACTCTTATAGAATCACTACCCGCTTCACCATTACTATGGGTGTATGCGTGCCGCGTATTACGAACAAAACTTCGTTCTTACTATCGCAACAAAGGATGGAAAATTCCGAAAATCATTGCGGTAGGCATCCTCCTCAACCCACCCCCAAGAATTACTTGTGGCCACCTAAGCGCATACGACTCACTGGTTCAAATAAGAAATGACTTTTTAAAGCAGGTAAAGAGTTCCTTTTCCAAGGAACGCGTTTATACATACACCATACTCTCACTTCTACTTTTCGGCCCCTGTACAAGTATAGACCAGGCAAAATTATGGCTTAAAAAAATAGCATTAAACGGATTCCATATCGTACAAGGATCCATAGTATGTGATATCGACGAAGACAATGGATCGCGATCAATATCCGGTTTAGCCGCGATTTTTGTTGTAAATTGGATTCAGAACTGTAGTAAGCAACGAAGTAAATTTAATAAGAAATTAGCACTGCCATATACACCACGTTTTATCGAGGAATGCGTTAGCTTGGCTAGCGTAGTAGAATATCCACAAATTTTAGCCGACGTCAGATCTGACGACTTAATTTCGCGCGAACTGCCTGCATCTCGACTACGGGCGTACTTTGAAAAAACTTGCGATCCCGATATCACATCGATGTCAGGCATTGAAGAAGATGGCCCCAAGATACTTACTCGGAGAAAGAAGAAAGGCATCTCAAATGACATTGAGTCACTCGAACACTACCACCAACTGAGAAAAATTATTAGTACTTTACCTCTCAGCCTTGAGTCTTCCACGCCAAAAGATAGATCAATGAAATGCGCAATAAATTTTTGGCTTTCTGAGGCCGAACGACCGCTACTAATTGTCATCCTTGCGAACTGGGTTAAAAAACTGATCAAACCAGGGGCCAACCTAAAGACCGGAGGCGATTTACTTAAAAAGACTGTACTCGATTACATCGGTGACGTGCATTCAACATTAGCTGACATACCAATCGACTTGTTAACAGCCGAAGACGAAGAAGATGCCGAAAGACTAGCCGACATCATTGATGTAAAGCTATCCTCGCAGATCCTATCAAGCGACGAAGTGAGGACCGATCGCGTCCGCGCCATCAGTGTCGCGCGATTTTTCAAAGAAATGGGTTCAGCTTATCATTTAGCTAATATTAAGATCTATTCAGCACATGAAACACTGCTAAATATAGACGCCGCTGTAATCACCGAGAATGAAATTCAGGTTTCCGCCAAACAGCTCAACGAATGGTCAAAAAATAGGGAGCTATCTCTACCAAGTCAACTAGCCCTTAGAGAAGCGAGTAAAGCAGTCATATTCAACTATAACGTCGGCCTACGTCGCAGCGAGCTTCGCGGACTTAAGCCACCGCAGAAATCCAGTGCATCTAGTTTAGCTCTAAAGGTGCGACACAACACGATAACATCTATAAAAACACCAGCGGCGTGGCGAAATATAGAGATTCCTTACGACCTTGTCAGCTGGCACCCAAAAAGCCAGAAGTACCTTTTCACCGAACTTGCGGTGGGCTCTAATAGCTACTACGCTTTTAAGGCGATCAAAAACGCACTACAATTATCAACAGGAAACCCGAAGTCCCGCCTGCACCACCTTAGACATACTGCCGGCTCGGCCAAGCTGGTAGACCTACTTAATCATTCACTTCCCTCTGACCGGTTAGTTTCAGGATGCCGGATTGCATCCAATTTCGGACACGCAACTTTGCGATCAACAATGAACTACTACGGTCATTTAAATCATTTTTTAATTTCGCAATTTTTAAATCCAACCATCGCGGACATTGATCACACTCTTATTGCTACCATAACTGGCGAAACCGAGACAACGATCAGGCAAAGATGGCATCGGCATAAACTAAAACCAACAATATTTATTGCTAGCTGCATCAAAACCGAAGGTTATCTTAAACAACATAAAAGCCTAGTGAAATTAGCGGACTTAAATGCACCAAACCCTCTTCGCGAAACCAGCAGCAACATGCAGGTTACATCACTTAAAATACTAGTATATTGGATAATAGAAAGAGCACGAGGGATTCCATTAAGTAGCACAAAAGAGAAATCCAGCTACTCAGTTGAACTATCAAGCTTGCTACTAGAGCGCTTGATTGTTACGCAAAAGCAAATTGGCGCTAACTTGATCGAGTACAAATATCTAGAGGGCCAACTAAAAGATATTAACAATCCATTAGGCAGAACGAAAAAAGGCCATAGTGCTCGAATACCGAAAAGCTTTATAGACCCATTAGTTGAAAACATACAAACCAGCCCAACTAACCTAAGTAATAATATTTTGAATGGGTTATCACACATTGGTTGGCGTGGTAATAAGAAAATCACCGTAGCGTTGACTCATGTCGAAGCGAACACTCTCAAAAAGTATCTGAATGAGATAAATACCGGTCTTATTCTTGAAATAAGCGACGATAAGAGCCCTTACTCCATTGTCATGGCAAAAATGGACAACGTAACTATTTCAAACACGTATATCCGCATAATTATTTTAGCCATTATTGTCTTTATGCAATTTTAGCCACTTCACTAATTCACGCAGGAAAACATAATCAAATTACAAATAAGCAATGCTAACCGCAAAAAAGAAAAACCAAACTATTGAAAAGCAAACACATATGTGCTAAAAAACAATATATCACGCATTTACTATGTCATTTTTCCCAGTGAGGTAGTAATTGTGAGCAATAATAAGTCGACTTCTGAAGTAAAACTAGCCTTTACGGTAACAGGCCAATTTACAACTATAGAATTTGAATCTCATCTGAAATCCCTCGCAGGCCCAAAAGACTTTTATGTCGGACTTTTCAGTGACGAAGGCAATAATCTTGTTCTAAAACTTAGTGACAATTCCCACCAGCCCAAGATACAACTCACCCTACAATTTGAGCAGAGCATGCAGGAAATTGGGCAAAAAATAGTCAATATACTTACCGGCAAGGAATTGGCAACGACTAAAATGACTCCATCAATAAGGTTTTTTTTGGAGCACACTTCACACATAAATATAAACGACAACAAACCCATTCCGCTAATGCCAAAGATCATCAAGATTAACAATCCAGTTTCAAAAGAAATTGAAAAAATCAACGATTTAACAGATGAAGTCAATAAAGGCAAAATTGAAGACGATGAGGATCCGACCAACCCTTCTGCAGAAAAAAGTAATGATGAAGATAAGGAAGCCGGCGATACTCGCGATATTTTCGAAATAAGGCATGGCGAAACTTGTCAAGAAAAAATGATGATATGCGCCAAAACAATAGATCTTCAAAAAGGCCAAATCGTCGGAAAATTTCGAAATAAAGATTACATTATCCGATTTGATAAGGAAGCCAAGGAAGCCAATATACTTCCGAAGGTCGAAGTTCATACTACAGCTAGAAAGTCAAAATCAGGAAACGTTTATCGGGAGATCGTCAAAAGCGAGATATTAAAATTGATGGAAAAGATTATGGAAAACCTTAAGTAACCTTCTATATATTTTCATGCCATTACTGTGATTATTCGTTGGCAGCGCCACTCTTTTTCCTACTTGCGTTTATATTTCCTGCACGATGAGTAATTATATGTAACTCAAAAACTAAATATCATAATCGGAATTGACAAATAGACTACAAATCAATACCCAGAGGACTCGCTTATATCGTGAAAATGCACCCTGTAAAAATACTTACTAATTAGATGATTAACATTATTCGCGAGCCAAACCTCAATGGCAAAGATTTCTTCGTTGGCGACCTACACGGCTACTACAAAGATTTGATCGTGAAGCTTGATCACATCGGATTTGATCGCTGTTGCGACAGATTGTTTTGTGTTGGAGATTTAGGTGATCGCGGGCCACAATCGCTAGAATGCCTGAGGCTGATACACGATCCGTGGTTTCTTTTCTGTGCTAGGCAACCATGAAATCATGTTGCTGGATGTCCTTCAAAGCGATCAAGAGGCAGTAAAGATCACGCGGCGGCTGCATATTAGTAATGGTGGTGCTTGGGCTGAGTCTTTGTCTAAAGATCAAGGGTATGAATGCTACCAACTGATAAACTCGTTACCAGTTTCGCGAACTGTGTCGGTTGGTGAATTTAAAATCGGTATTATTCATGCTGGTTGGCGCTGGCACTGGGATGAACTCGTTGATGCGATCTCTCTAACATCTGTGCAGGAGGAGTATGCTACTTGGGCGCGATTAAATCATTCGAAGATACTATCCCGAGTTGAGGGCGTCGATGCAGTTGTTTCCGGCCATCAAAACACGCGTTATCTTAAGCAACGCGGAAACCAACTTTGGATAGATACAATCGGTAAAACATCGTTGCTCACGATTTTGGATGCCGGCCAAGTGCTGGGAATGGCGTGTGTGGTCTAGTATAAAAATTGCCTTGATGCTTGGCATAGTGATCAACAGAAGGGTTCTAGCTAAAAAATTGTTTTCTGCAGCTATCCCAAGCTATTTTATTTCTGGTACGTTTATTAGTAATTTCTCGTTATATTTAACCTGCTCTCCGGGATATCCCCTCTGATTACTGACCAGTCTTGTTTCTTTTATTTTTATATCGTGGCTGTAGTGGTTGTGCCCAAAAACCCATACGCTAGGCTGATATTGTTCAATCAAGTCTCGGCAATTCGCCTGAAAATATGGCGTGAGCATGTTCATGCCAATATCCTCATTATCCACTTCAAGGCAAGGTGGGAAATGGGTGATCACTACTTTTGTCTTAACATCCTTTCTCATAAGCTCAATTTCTAGCCACGCTTTGCTATGCTTATAAAAACCACGTACAGACTCACCATCTAAGTATACATGGTAATCACCCCGATAAATAGCTGGAGCGATAAGTAGAATTTTCTCATAATAGTTTGAAGGAGATTCTGCATGAAAGTACCCCGTTATTCAGATAGCCAGATTATGGCCATTCTTAAGCAAGCTGA
>NZ_JANZNQ010000032.1 GCF_027257955.1 Zhongshania aquatica
AACTCAGTTGGACCGCTTTCACTTTGAATTCATCTGAATACTGCCAGGTCTTTCTTGGCTTTGTGTATTTTGGCATAGGACACCTCATCTATTAGATTTTGGTGTCCGTTAAATTGGGACAAGATCACAGCGGCGATAACAGCGCCTTGTTATGGCATTTGCTATTTGTCATGCGCATGGTCCCATTTATGAACCTCGCCCCATTTAGTGAAAACATAAGATATTTCGCTGGTCTCGTCTTTGTATAGGTAGTTGTAGGAACAGTCGCCTTCTATGAAATTGGGACTTCCCAAATACTTTAAATTTTGAAACTTTGACAAAGAGCTGATCACTCTCTCTGTTGCATATTCTTCGGTAAATGAACACTCGCCCCAATCTTTAATGAGAAAGACAACGAATATTCCAACAGCTAAAGATATTAATCCAACAACGTACTTCACTTTAATCCTGGTTTAGCCATAACGCCGCAAGCAAAGCCGCGCGTTAGCGCGTCCAGTGGAGCGCAGCGTAACGATTTTGCCTTGCCTTGTTAAATTTTTCAGACTAGCACCACTGCTGATGCCAAACCTGCCACTACAAACAGTGCCGATGACCACATGAATATTTTATGCCTTGATGGTGCCAACAGCCGATACGGGCGAAACAGAAAATGACCAAGCATTAACGCTGATACCCCAAACCACAGCAATGAAACAAAGTATGCCGCCGTGCCATGATAAATTACGGTAGAACTTCTGCCCCAAAATACTGCTTCAGATTGGGCTACAAAATAAATGGTATAGCCAACCAGAGCCAAGGGGACAAGAATACCCAGGAAAATGGCCTCTACCTTTTTATATCTCGGAATACTCTCCATGCTCACCTGAAATTTAACGCTTTTGTAAAAGGCGCGACGCTAGGAGCGTCCTTTTGACAAACTTGTTAACTGCTGCCTGCGCCATACGTAACCTTAACCTTGTTCAGAAGACCCCAGCTAGATTCAGCTTTATATTCCGAACCATCCAAGCTTCTCTCTATTCTCAACTCTGTGTTGGAAACCCACCTTACGGGCGGGGAGACATCCTTAGGGTGACCATCGATAATGTATATATTGCCACCCTCATTTTCGAGCGTATCGTCAGAATCAATTATTGAAATCTGAGTGCTGAAACCAGTTGTTGCTCCACAATCTCTTTGAAACACCACTACTTTATGATCTCTATTGGGCGACATAACTTCAGTGTAAACTTCATTCCCACACATGTCCCTGGCTGCATAAATGAATAGTCCCGCGATTACCAGCGGAACGCCAACAATCAAAATGCCGAAAGATATCGCAACTTTCTTCCAAACTTTCATAGGCAGTTAACGCCCGCCTTTGGGGCAGGCAAAATTAGCGCAGCGTTTTTGGCTGTCCCAGCCCCGCAGGGGCGACAACAGGTGCTTGTTATGTGGCGTAGACATTGGCATTCACTTTATGGTTTTGTCCATTAATAGGCGGCCAAAAATTATTACTGCGACAAAAGCAATTACCGCCAACACGTCTGCATTAAGCCGATATCGTATGTAACCGTAAATCAGCCCCGCAGGCACCATCCACGCTATATATGCTATTCGCCTTTTTAAGAGGCTAGAAACCATCATTTTTGAGTAGCCTCATAACGCCGCCAACACAGGCCGAGCAGTAGCGAGGTCCAGCCAGCGCGCTTTTTGCGCTGGCATTTGTGCTTGGCCTTGTTAAATGTTTGCATACCAACCATAGCCCGCAAATGCCAAAAATATTAGGACAAATACAAAATAAGGCACCAAATTGACTTGGACTAACTGTTTCTCGGGACCAGCACCAATGAAGTTTTGTCTCTTAGCAATAATTGGCAATGCATAATAATAGATCAGTGAGCCTACGCCCAATGTAATAAGAGAAGCCTTAAAAACACTTACGGCCCCGGACACAAACAGAAATACAACCAAGGCGAGAGCGCCCAGAGCTGAAACAATAATTCCAACGAGGTATCCAGCACTTGGTCTTCTATCCATTAGTATTAGCACGTTGCTGATTACTCTTTACATTTAACGCCCAAAGCAGCGGCGCGCGTTAGCGCGTCCAGCCCGCAGGGCGATGCTGCCTTTGTTTGTTATGCGTATATTACTCATCGATTTCTACGAACACGCTAGATTCATTTCTTTCAAACGCGCTACCTATAGGCGAATTTAACAATGGGATAATTTCTGGGTCGTAGTTTGCAATTGTATTTACGTCGTAAATTTCGTGATTCGCTGGCTCATCCATGTATTCTTGAGATTCATAGCCTGACATAAAGCACCAACCACTATCTTGAGGATTATTTGGCGCCTCGCGATACATGTAGCCAACAGGCTTGCCTTCCACCGTAATCATATCTGTAGCGATACAACCACCATGCCCTTTAGCTAATTCCTTTATTTGCTCGGCTTTAAGCTTGAAATTTTTCACGATTCTTTCCTTTACGCATAACGCCCGTAGCAGGAGAATTTATGTAGGTGGGTTTTGCATGCCAGCGTAGCGATCGGCATGCAAAAAACGCCGGAATGAATTTCGCACTGACTACGTTTGTTAAGTGCTAACTGAACTTGTAAAAACAAGCTTATTACCGAATGGATCGGAAATCGACATATCCTTGCTTCCCCACGGCATGTCTTGTATGGCAGGCCTAGCGAACTTGTAGTTTTTACCGAGCAATAACTCGTGATACGCTTCTAGATCACTGACTTGGATTCTTAGCGCCGTTCCAGGGCTAGAATCTCCATGGTGCTCAGATATATGAAGCACACAACTACCTTTTGAAATTTGCATATAAAGTGGCAATCCCTCAGAAAACCGATGCTCCCAATCCAATTCAAACTCTAGAAACGTTAAATAGAATTCTTTAGCCTTAACTTCATCGAAGCTTCTCAATATTGGCGTAGTGTTTCCAAATTTCATTGTTACTCCGATGTCTCGATGGCCACTTTTAACAGTTTGTTAGGTGCCATTAAATCACGTTTGTACTTAATGCTACTTGATAACTACCTGATTTAGCATGCGTTGCGCTTAATGTGATATTTACATTTTTACTGTCTTTAGATTTACCAGAAACAGTAAATGACTCCAAGGTGGTTGAACCTGCAAAGTTTGGAATACTGTCAGGTGAGAATGACCAACCAACCTTCTGGGAAATACGCTTCATAACTTTGTTAGTTTCAGCGATAAACAAGTCAGCATCCGTTTGTTTTATAAATACCGTACAAACACCATCTGTTTTATAAGTTATTGCGAATTGTCCATCTGGCGAAGTGAATGACCAAGCTTTACCACTTTCACCTTTTAAAAAACTATCAGCAAGTTTATCAGGTAGTTGATTAATGCCGCTCTTATTAAAAAGTGCTGTTAGTTTTTCTCCTTCTCCTGCATGGCGAACGCATGCAGTAAAAGCAAAGTTTGCAGCAAACATTTCGGGTGAAGATTTCACTTTAGCTGGGTTGTCACAAGCTATGAGTGCAGTGGTTAATAGGGGGATTAATAATAATTTATTTAACTTCATTGTCGGTAAACTCCTTGATGGCACCTAACGCCTGAGTTCAACGGCATTTTAGGCGATGCCTGCTTTTGCGAAAGCAAAAATGGGCAGCGGGTCAAATGTCCGATGCAACGATTTGTTAGAGCTCAACTCTCCCATGCCTCAGCATCCTGAACTGTTTGGATTTGGCGAAATTCTTCTAGCAACCTGACCCCGACATATAGTGCCTCATGGGCGTATTTGTCCGACACGCGCTGCCCATGAATGGCGGCGTTACATACGCTCAAAATAAAATCAAAAGAACTTCGTGCACCAGCGTACTTCGGGAAACGTGCAACGAATTTCTTGAACAGAGGCCCAGCCGATAGAAACTTGCCTTTCATTTGAGTTGGATCAGCAGTCTTCGTGCGATACCCAAGGATTCGTCGAAGTTCACTTTCTAGCTCCATTCGGAGCTTGGCTAATGCGTAATTTGGATCGTCTTCGCTCTGTATCAGAATTCTTCGAATCTCGTCTTCAAGCGTTGTCGATTCCGGTGACTCAGGGATAGTCTCGTCGAGGTCCTCTTTAGCCTTCTCGGCTTCACGGCCCCAAGGGACGTTGATGTTGATGTTCTGACTGACGGTGTTACTTACGGCATTGATGAGGTTTGCTTGTAACGCGACCGTCTGTCGCATCTCGGACTTGAATGCGTCTACGTCTCCCTTGAGCTCGTCAATTTTTGCTTCGTACTCGAATAGTTTTCCGAGCTTGAGCCGCTTGGCAAATGGAACGAGGAAGAAGAACATCGACAGAACGAGATATAGTCCTCCGGAGCTAGATACTTTGCCACCGGCGGGGAACCCGACATCGCTGTGAAATGCGATGAAGAAATACGCTGCCAGCAGCAAGCACAATATCCGAAAGATCTCGGTTTTCAGCCAGCCACAAAATCTATTCACAGAGTCTCCCATTGAGCTCTAACGCCTTGCTAAGGGGCAGCCGAAACGCAGTGTAGGCTGTCCCGCGGAGGCCACGCTTTTTGTGGCCGGAGTGAACTTGAGCAACTTGTTATGCATTGCTGGCACCATATAGCTTATTGATTGCTTGCGAACAGGCTAACATTGACGATGGATTTACGGTAACCCATGCTGTGCGTGCCGCCCCAAATAAGCTCAGGGATATACGCCCCTTAACCATACCTTCTTTGATTTTTGAGAACTTGAAATACGCTGCGGTGAAGAGATTGGCCAAGCTGCCTTTTACTTTGTGATTTTGCGGGATTTCACCGCCACCAACTGAAGATAAATAATTAGAAAGCTGAAGTGCGCTTGATTCAGATAGCGGGAATGGAAACTCAATGATGCTGTCCGATGGCAACACCGTAATGCCCTTAGATAGTTCGCCTTTGCTATTGCTGAGCATGCACACATAAATTTGGTACTGACCAAAATTGTAAGCCCCCAGAGTTTCTTCCCTTTTATATCTGAAAATTCTCATACTATTCTAAGATGCATAACGCTCACCATAAGCGGCGGCTGAAAGCCGTCCGGTGGAGGGCCACCGGCCCGGAACAACCTTAATGGCCTGGTTAGGTGTTGTTGCGCACAGCTTCGACATTTTCCTGCAACTCAGATGGTTGAATATCAAAGCCTGTGGCACGTTCGCCAGACCAATTTATACCTGCCAAAAGGCCATCTTGGGACAAACCAGGTACCCAACGCTCACAGAACACCTCCCATGAGATAGCCACAGGCTCAAAACCCTTATAAGCGCTGACATTCTCTATTACTGTCTGAGCGCGATACCGAGACGACCAAAATGGCATTGCTCGGTTGCCCTCTGTTCCCCGTGGCGCAGGAAAACCTCCACTGTCTTTTATGCCCCAAACGACCCCATTCTCGGCAACTTCTTGGTAGAACTTTGACGCTTGTGCTGAAGAAATACCCATATACACCTAACGCCCTGCGGCAGGGGCAGACAAATAAGCGCAGCGTTTTGGCTGTCCCGCCGCGCTTCTCAGCGGCAACTGCCCGCCATTGTTATGTGTTTCAAACTCCATTGAAATACCTAATAACGACGTAAAACAGTGCTGGAAAGAAGACTAACCCACAGATTGCGCTTAGCCACTCTTTTTTTCTTATCCTTCGGTCTGCTTTGTCTATATCTTCCTCGCTATGCATATGGCCGCAATGAGCGCAGGTCACATCCTCGCCCGATAAGCTATACCCGCATACCACGCAGCGTCTCCACCTCCGTACAATGACACCGAATACTCCGCTCATCTGAATCTACACATAACGCCCCGCTAAACGGCGAGCCTTAGCGAGTCCGGTGGAGGCCACGCTTTTTGTGGCCGGAACGTATTTGAGCGGCTTGTTATGAGGTTTACTCAACAACAATTACCCCATCGTTAAATCTTGCGCAAAACGCTTCAGGCCCATTGTAGTTACTTGGAGCCAATGATATTTCGATACTAGCGCCACCATCCATAATTAAGATGAGTGCCTCTGAATCTTTAAAATTAATTGATTCGACTTTTCTGCCAACCAGCTCACTTATAGACCCTACCAATGAGACCGGCGTAAATGCTCTGAGGTTGCCACAACCAAAGCGAGCAAATAACTCTTCATTCTCTTGAGTAAGTTCAATCAACTTTTCACCGACAAGGCGACTTAACTCAGACATAGTCTAGACTCATAACGCCTTGCACACGGGCCGCAGTGGAGCGCCAGCGGAACGGAGGTCCGAGCCGCGTAGCGGCGCTTTACGTGCTGCAAATTGTTATGAGTTGTACTTGGCATGGTTAGGCCCGGCATTAATTATTTTAAGTGGTACTTTCACCAAGTGATATGTGCAGCCCACAATAAGCACAAGCCAGCCAGCCCAATAGAGAAATGACTCTGAAAATAACTTAATGAGCGGAAGAGCAATAATTACGGAAATAATATTTACTGACGAAAACATATTTTCTATGCCAACTTCTGCTTTGCAAAATTTGCATGTCATAAACATTCCAGGTGCCGTGACCTTTCTAAATCTTGATATTGCCTCTTTTTTACATTGAGGGCATGTGACATCAATCTTCATCGCTTGGACTCATAACGCCAACCGCAGCGGAAGACAGAACAGAGTGGCTTTTGTGCTAATTTTTGAGCGCTAGCGAGTAGCACAAAAGGCGCGGAGTTTTGGCTGTCCGACTGCCGGTTTTTGTTAGGTGTCACTTTTTATACCTCTTATATAGTCTTCCATATCTAATAGCTCGAATAAAAAATAGTACGAAATTAGCTTTTCAGTTGCGCCATCGACCTCTTCAGAAACCACCCTCGGCTTGAGTGAGATGGGCAATTCCACACTTATGTTATTTTCTCGCTCAGTGAACTTGTACCAAAACCGGGGTTCCTTCATATCAATAGACCCTGAATAAACCTTTTCTAAGGCCAAAGCTAATCTGATAAGGGGGGATCGCCGCGCTTCGTTTACGAAAACAAGATAGGTACCGCCTACTTTTAGTTGAAAAAAGGATGGATAGTTTTCTACCCCTAAACTGGATTCCTCTCCGACGATCCATTTTTCAATCTTCATCCTGTAGACAGGGAAGGGAAACTCAGCAATCTCTTCATTGAAGACTTCCCTCCCCTCCTTGATAGTTGCCAAGAAAATATGTGTGGAATCACTAACCATTGATTCGAAGCTGATAGGCGCTAGTGGATTTGCATTTGTATGACAGCAAATGCCTATGAGAAATAAAAATGTAATTATTCGAAGCATCATAAACACCTAACAGTTTTATTCAGACGACTCAGGCCATATATCATTTTGGCCCCCTTATCACGGAACTGGCTTTTACGTTGATTGAAAAAATACAGGGAATTCAATGAGGTACCGATCTCACTATTAGCGAGCGCCGGTCAAACGAAGACTAATTCCCTTTATTTCTGCCAAACATTCCTTTCCCTTGATCATATCGCGTTTTTTATAAAATTCAATAAGTTAAGTAACTCGCCAATGTGTTAATGAGAAGTACTCTCTTGTTCACATGCCTTGACGGCGCGACAAAAACACATGTACTGTATTTTTATACAGTATATTTTGGAGCCGTCATGGAAGACATTCGCCCGCTTATTTCACCCCATTCAGGTCGCTTTCTCGATCAATTGCGCTTACACATCCGCCAAAATGGTCTGGCCTACCGGACAGAGCAAACTTACCTGCATTGGGTAAAACGGTTTATACGATTTCATGGGCGAAAACATCCAAAAGATCTTAGTATGACCGATGTTGAGGCCTTCCTAAGTCATTTAGCAGAACAGCGCACGTGCTCTACAAATACCCAACGAATCGCACTAAATGCCTTGGTTTATTTATACAAGCGTTTCATGGGGCTGGATATTGGCGATCTCGCGTTTAAACCGGCTCAGGGTGCAAGGCGCATCCCCGTTGTCTATAGCCGAGAAGAAATCACCGCGATCCTTTCCAATCTTCGGGGTGCTCACTGATTACAAGTAGAGCTGATGTACGGCTCTGGTTTACGAAAGGCAGAGCTGCTTTCACTTCGAATTAAAGATATTGATTTCAGCAGTAACAATATTTTTGTTCGCGGCGGCAAAGGGAATAAGGATCGCACTACCATGCTTCCAATGAGGTTAGTCCCTGCATTAAAGCAACAGATTGCGCGTGTTGAACTGTTGCACTCCCAAGATATTATTGACGGCTATGGTGAAGTTTATTTACCCGACGCCTTGAATCGAAAGTACCCCTCTGCAGCCAAAGAGACTGCTTGGCAATTCCTATTCCCTTCCACGAAAATCGGGAAAGACCCAAGATCTGGCGTTCTTCGGCGACACCATTTGCACCCATCTTCATTATCTAAGCAAATTCGACAAGCTGTTCTAGCAGCGAAAGTTCATAAGCCTGCAAAATCTCATAGCTTTAGGCATAGCTTCGCCACTCATCTGCTGGAGTCTGGATATGATTTACGTACAATCCAAGAGTTGCTGGGACATTCAGATATAAGCACAACAGAAATATACACCCACGTGGTCAATCGCGGAGGGAAAGGCGTTTTAAGCCCGGCTGATAGCCTCTTTGCTTAACTGGTTAGTCGAATTTGAAATTCAGCGACTGAACGCGAATGTTTCCGTCTTTTCCCAGACGTTAGAATAGCAGTCTACATCTAAGCAGATGTGCCAATGGGGCAACTCGATCTGTGAGGCCGCCGACTATAGTAAAGCTCCGTGATAGAAAACCTACCCAAGCACTGCTGCTACTAAGCGACAACTCTATTACTCCCTTGCCTGAAAATATTGTCGGATTGTTTGCTGCCGTTGTCAGCGCTACTATCCCCTACTATAGAATCTTAATAGATCTCCAAAGGAGGATGTGTGACAGATATTCAATATCCCATTTCAGGTTCATGCCAGTGCGGGAATGTGCGTTATCAACTTTTATCGCCGCCGACTAAGGTGATGGCTTGCCATTGCAAAGAGTGCCAAAAGTTGTCGACCAGCGCGTTTAGTCTTACGGCGCTGGTAGCTACAGAGTCGGTGATATTTGAGGGAGAGTTAGTGCAATGGGAGCGCCTGGCAGAAAGCGGCAATAAAAACTACGCGAAGTTTTGCCCCACCTGCGGCAATCGTATTTACCATTTCAATCCCGACCAGCCCGATGTGATAAAACTAAAAGCGGCGAATTTAACGGACACTCGAATACTGCAGCCTGATGCGCACATTTGGGTGAGTCAAAAACAAGATTGGTATGAAATTCCAGCAGGTGTACCGCAGTTTGATAAACAGCCGGTGTAGTAAGTCCGGCGATTTGAAATACAGAAAATTTAAAAATATTAATTTGGAGCTTGCCAACGACAAAGCAGCCCTTGCATAAGAGCTGCTTTGTCAATTAGCTACCATCTTTAACGCTCTAATTTTGTTTTAGCGTATGGTTATGCCGCGCACGCGCATCAAAAATTTGATGATGTACATTGATCCTGTGGGGAACAACCTTGCCAATATATCTTGCACGCGGCCATCGCTAATAAAGATACGACCGACATTTTTTTGCACACCACGGAGAATAATCTTAGCCGCGTCGGCTGGTTGTGTGCCGCGCTGCAGTTCCTCGTGAAACTTCTGTGTACTGGTATTGTGATGATCGGCATTAATGGTGATGTTAGTCGCCACCGCACCGGGATGCACTGTATGTACGGTTAAGTTACGAATTCCGCGAATGTAGTGCTCCGCGCGAAGACTGTCGGTAAAGCCACGTACCGCAAACTTAGTTGTGCAATAGGGCACAAGGTAAGGTGCGGCGAGAATGCCCTGAGAACTTGAAAGGTTGACGATAGCGGACTGCTGCCGTTCCATTAAATATGGATAGCAACGCTGGGTAGTGTGGATGACGCCCCAGTAATTAATATTGGTTATTTTTTCAAAGTCCTGCTCGCTAGCCTCCGCAAAGGTGAGATCACCCGATGCAATGCCGGCGTTATTAATCAGCAGATCCATACAGCCAAAACGGGTGAGGACATTGTCTATAAAGGTATTGATGGCTTGCTTGTCGCCCATGTCTACTTTTTCGCTGTAGTAGTCTGCGCCAAGTTGATCTAGCTTCCCTTCCGTTGTGTCTAGCTTTGCGATGTCGCAAAAAGCGATCTTTGCGCCCAAGCGAGCGAGCTCCATCACAAGATGATGACCGATGCCATCTCCACCACCGCCAGTGATAATAGCGACCTTGTCTTTAAACGTTTTCATATTTATTTCCTTTTTTATTAACGCTGGGCTCAGCGATGCTTGGCGAGAAAAGTGAGAACATCGCCGGCACTTTGTGCAGGGGCTTCCAACATTGGCATGTGACCAAACTCTGGATAAGTAACGAGTTCCGCATTCGAAACTCCGTTCGTCCACACTGCGGCCATGCTGAGGTGCAAGAGACGATCACGCTCTCCCCACATCACCAAAACTGGCACCGTGAATTCAGACAATCGCGCATCGAGGAAATCAACTTGATGGAAATCTTTAAAAATATGCGCCAAAGAGTCGCGACGGGCGATATAGTCGTCTGCCATATAGTCCAATATCATTCTTGGTAGCCAAGGTGGCTGCGCCATCGTCATGGCGTAGAAACTGTCGAATTCAGCGCGGTTATGTATCTGGAAAGGATTGCTACCCGCCGCCAACAACTGTTCCATATCACTCGGCGTTGGCGAAGCGACACCAGCAGCATCTATCAAGGTTGCACTCTGTACCCGATCTGGATTCAACAAGGCCATTTGCGCAGCGATAAAACCGCCCATGGAATTACCGACCACATGAGCGCGGGAAATACCGAGTGAATCCATTGTTTGAAATACGCGTTGAGCTTGGCTTATCGAGTCGTATTTTATTGCTGGGTCAAAGGCCGTTTCACCGTGACCAGGAAGATCTACAATCAGTACCCGATAGTGATCGGTAAAATGACTAGCAAAACGCATCCATACGGTTTTATCTGCGCTGTAACCGTGGATCATCACCACGGTTTCTGTTGCGTCATTAGGGCCGCCCTGCCACGTCATAAGATTGCTATCACTGATCTCTACTGTTGATGGATGCAGTCCGTATAGCGTTGTTTCAATCCGACTAGCTAGGGTCAGCACCTCGCCACCAATGCGTGGATATGTCACGACAGACCACACCGCGATGCCTGCAATTACGGCAACAAGTAAAAATAATATCGACTTCTTCACAGCGAATTGCTCCCTTCTACACCTTCAGACACAGCCGGAGCGGGCGAAGATATTGCCGGATAATCACTGCGATCAATCACGTTTTTCAAATCTCGCCACACCAATATATTCATTAGCCACAGGGGGAGGAAGTTAGCGCCAATCAATGTTTTAAAGGAGTCATTGCCGTAAACAATTTTCGGCTTACCCTTGCGGATACCTTGTATTACGTGGCGAACAATTTTCTCTGGCGGCGTTGATAAATACTTGTCTGAAAACGCTTGGTGTTGCGGCACATTGGCAATATTGGTGGCAATGCCACCCGGATGTACAACATGCACGCTAATTGGACTGTCGCGCAACTCCACCATGAGCGCCTGTGTAAAGCCACGTACCGCGAATTTTGCAGCGCTGTATTCACTATTATTTGGCGGACCAATAAGACCAAAAATACTAGATACATTCACTACCGCACCTTCGCCATTTTCAATTAGCTGCGGGAGGAAAACTTGGGTGCCATGTACCACACCGTAAAAATTAATATTCATTACTCGCTCGATCGTCGCGAGTGGTGTGGCCCACACCGGCTTACCGGCGCCAGAGATTCCGGCGTTATTAATAATCACATGAGCATTACCCAAGGCAGCTTTTACGTCAGCAGCAAAGCTCTCCATGGCGGCGCGATCGGAGACGTCAAACGCCGCACTATGGATATCGACCTTGCTCGTTTTTTGAACGAGCGCCACTGTTTCGGCAAGACTAGTTGCGTCGTAATCGTTTAGTGCCAGCCGTGCACCTAAGCTCGCAAACTCAAGCGCATATGCGCGGCCCATGCCGGAGCCTGCGCCGGTAATAACGACAAGTTTATTATTAAAATTTTTCATGTCAGTGCCTTATTTAAAGTCGTGATGTTTTTTCTGGAAACGGCTAGCCAGTCGGCGATAGGTAAAACTAAAACCGGGGAACATGGCGACAACATGGCCGCTCTTGCTCTGATACCAACTCGTGCAGCCGCCAGACTTCCAGACGGTTTTTTCCATTTCAGAATGCACCATTTGGGTGTACTCGTTCTCGGCATCAGCCCTTACCTCCACAGACTGCTTGCCGCTTTTATCAAGCAGACGAAGGCTGTCCATGATGTATTTCATTTGTGATTCGATAATAAATATTGCAGATGTGTGGCCAATGCCTGTGTTTGGTCCGGTCACCACAAAAAAGTTGGGGAAGTTAGGAATTGCGGTGCCAAGATAGGCGCGCGGGAATTCATCCCAAAAGGTCGACAAGCTCATACCGTCTCTGCCCACTACCGGATAAGAGATCACGCCGTCGGTGGCATCATAGCCCGTGGACCAAATGATTAAATCAACATCCAACTGCTCACCTTGCGCCGTGAGAATACCGGTCTCATTGATCGACGCGATACCGTCTTGCTTATCATGCACGGTCACGTTTTTCTGAGACAGCGCTGGATAAAGCGTACTAGACAAAATGATACGCTTGCAGCCTATGGTGAAGTCCGGTGTTAGCTTTTTGCGCAACGCAGGATCTGGCACTTGTTTATTAAGATGCGCCAGTGCTTTGCGCGTGGCCACGAGATCAAGCATCGCTTTTGAATACTTAAAGCCGATAACGCGGGTTTCTAAGGCCCAGTAGATCGACCATCGCAACGCCTTATAGAGAGGCTTTATGCCGAGCAGTTTGCGCTGGAAGGATGAAAAGACCCGGTCTGGACGCGGCAATACCCAATGAGGGCTGCGCTGAAATACATGCAGTTCCGCAACATCCCCCGCAATCGCGGGAATCACCTGAGCGGCACTCGCACCGCTGCCAACAATGGCGACTCGCTTACCGCGGTAGTCGTAGGAATGATCCCAACCGTTAGTGTGGAAGCTCTTACCTTTGAAGGTATCGCGACCGGGGAAGTTAGGTATAACAGGTGTACTCAAGGGGCCAGAGGCATTGATCAACACCTGTGCTTCGAATACACCGCTCTCGTCGGTTTCCAGCAACCAGCGTTTAGTGCTTTCATTCCAGCGCACTTCCTTCACATTGGCATTCAGTGTGGTCTTGTCACGCAAGCCATGTTTATCAATGACCTCATTGGTGTAGCGCTGCAACTCGTCGCGCTCAACAAACATTTGCGACCACGCATAAGGCTCTGAGGAAATTGAATACAACGGCGACTGCACGTCTACCGCCGCACCTGGGTAGCTGTTCTGACACCAAGTACCGCCCATGAAATCGCGGCGCTCAAGAATGCAGAAGTCACTGATCCCCTGTTCTTGCAAGCGGATTGCAGCGCACTGCCCGCCGAAACCGCTGCCAATAATAACCACCCGATAATTCCGCTGTGCTTGCATGCTTTTATTCTCTCTCAGAGCTTCAAACGACACCCAAAACTGATGACGCGCAACATCACTTTACTTCTGATGGCGCTTGTCGTCAAATAGTCGCATGAAAAAAGTCAAACAAAATACTGAAACAGGTCGCACATACGGCGGCGAAAGTGCCGCCGACAGGCTGGCACGGCAGCGTCGTCAGTTCATGGACGCCGGATTAGAGCTATTTGGCACTATTGGCTATCGTGCAACGACAGTCCGTATGCTCTGTAAGCAGGCAGGCCTAATCGACCGCTACTTTTACAAAACCTTTCACGACACCGAAGACCTGCTGGTCGAGGTTTATACCGAAGCAGTAGACCAGATTAAAGACAAGGTCATACTCGCGATAGCTGAGGCGGCAGACCTAGGAAATCCTGAGCTGCAAATTAACGCCGGTCTCGACGCATTTTTTACCGCCTATGAAAACGCGAGGGTAGCGCGGGTCTGCTGGCTAGAAGTACTCGGCGTAAGCCCGCGGATTGACGCGCTGTACACAAGTCGCATCCAAGATTTTGGTGATTTACTACTGCTTCAAGGCAAGGCGATAAAACCAAGTTGGTCCCTGCCAGAAGAAGAGACCCGTATTACCGGTATTGCACTCGTCGGCGCGATTATTCAGTCTGCAATGCAATGGCTACTGGACGACTACCGCTCACCACGCGCCGCCCTCGTCAATGCCAATAGCCGCTTGATACGCAGTCTGCTAGAGAGCGGGCAATAACAGCGCACAGAATCTTATTTGCTAGTTTCTGCATCTTTTTGTACAAACCGACGAGTCTTTTATTAGTAGTTATAGCGCAACATAGGAAAATACAGCGGCGCTTCCTTGTTATCCTAGTGCTACGCGATCAACTGCCGCATGTTTTATCAATCCCTGAGTGAGTTTCTATGTCTAGAAGATCCATTGCGCTACCGGAGCGCTTTCAATTCAGCACCGAATACACCGTGCTGTATTCCGACGTGAATGTCGCCAACCACTTAGCCGCCGATCGCATTCCGTCCATCGCTATAGAGGCGCAGCTTCGCTTTGTTATCGCGCTGGGCTATGAAGAGGCAACCGCGTTCGAGGAAGCTGGTTTAATTATGGCCCACTCAGAAATCTCCTATATCAGCGAGACTCACTATGGCGATCAACTTCGAGTTGACGTCGCTGCTGTTAATTTTACTGCCAAGAGCGTTGATCTGGCATTTCGACTTTTCAATTTGACAAAAAATATCGAAACCGCCCGACTCCGCAATACCATGCTGTTCTTCGACTACGACAGTAAATCTGTGTGTAACGTACCGGCAGGATTCATCGCAAAAGTGACCGCTATCTGAGCCAAACACGCGCTCACTTCATCTGTGGAAAGTCAGTGAAGGCGATACAGCTTCGTGTCGCCGTGCAGTGATCTACTCCATTTTCAAAGAACGTATGCTATAAACCTATTAAGTCGCACTATTTCAAATAAAGAGAAGTTTATGCTCCGTCCCTTACAGGTACTATTCCTGAGCTTCATGTTAGTTTCGGGGAGCGTCTTTGCCGACAACGATGATAATGAGCGCCTACCGAAATGGGAAATAGGTGCTGGACTTGCGACCCTACATTTGCCTGATTACCCCGGTGCAGATCAAAGCCAAAGTTATACCCTTCCCTTTCCCTATATTATTTATCGCGGTTCGCGCTTAAAAGCTGGCCGCGACGGTTTACGCGGCTTATTGTTTGAGAGCAAGCGTTGGGATCTCGACATTTCTGCCGGCGGCAGTCTGCCCGTGAACAGCGAGGACAACCGCGCTCGCGAAGGCATGAATGATCTCAACGTCAGCCTCGAACTTGGGCCATCACTGCGCTTGAAGTTCATAGACACACCGGACCAGAAACTTCAGCTGCGCTTCAATATGCGAGCATTGTTAGCCGCCGACGACTTCCCAGCGCTTGATTATGAGGGCTGGTTATTTAATCCAGAACTACGCTGGCGCAGGCACTACGACGACCGTGTCATTCTCGGTGCGGGCATACAACTCCGCTATGGCGATAAAACCTACCACAACTATTTTTATGGCGTTGCACCGCAATTCGCCACCGCCAACCGACCGGCATATCAGGCCGAGCGCGGTTACAATAGCGTGGGCATCAACGGCTTTGCGGCCCTGAAGCTCGACCGAAATTGGCGAGCAACGGCTAGCGTAGGCTACTACGATCTGCATGACGCGGCATTCGATGATAGTCCGTTGTTCCGTAAAAATAGCGGTGCGTATTTCGGTATTTCTCTGTCTCGTATTCTATGGCGATCTGAAACCACCGTTGGCCCAGCTCGTATAGACGACATCGCCCTGTAGTTAAACCGCTAGTTAGATATTTGTACCACCTGCAAGACTTGTCCAAATGCGTTTTCTATCGCCGTCGTCGGTCTCAATACGCAGCCGATTACGGTACAATCTGCGCACCCACTTTTCTCGAGTCGCCCCATGTCTGATTCCGCCATTCATCTCTCTGCCGTCGTGATCGGTGGCGGCCCTGCAGGACTGATGGTGGCAGAACAACTAAGCAAGGCGGGAATAATCGTCGACCTGTACGACGCGATGCCCACGGTGGGCCGCAAGTTTCTACGCGCGGGTATTGGCGGCTTAAATCTTACCCACAATGAACACTGGGATGACTTTGTTGGGCGCTACAGCAACAAATCATCTGTACTCAAACCTGTGCTAGACGCATTTACGGCCAGCAATTTACGCAACTGGGCTGCCGAATTGGGTGTAGAAACCTTTGTTGGTAGCTCGGGGCGTGTTTTCCCGGTCGAGAAAAAGGCGGCTCCCCTTTTACGTCGCTGGTTGAGCCGCCTACGCGAGAATGGTGTTCGAATCCACAGCCGCCATCGCTGGCTAGGATGGAATCAGCAAGATGAACTACTCATCCAAGGGCCAAATAGCAGCCTCACAGTAAAAGCCGACCTCACCTTTTTTGCTCTAGGTGGCGGCAGTTGGGAGGCGCTTGGCTCAGACGGGCATTGGTTAGCAACATTCGCGGAGCGCGGCATTAGCTGCGCAAAATTTCGGCCCAGCAACTGCGGATTCGAATACCCTTGGCCAACAGACATTAAAAGCAACTTTAGCGGCACTCCGCTTAAGTCCATAGCCATTAGCATACAAGACAGCAATGGGCTTGAATGGCGCCAGCGCGGCGACGCCGTTATCGCCAACTATGGCATTGAAGGCGGACCAGTCTATGCCGTATCTGCCCCCATGCGCGACGCCATAGAGCAGTACGGCAAATGCACAATACACTGGGATCTTGATCCCGACCGCTCGGTGGAAAAACTGCAGCAGGCAATGGCAAAACGACGCAGCAAAGACTCCCTCGCCAATGTGTTACGCAAACAGTGCGGACTAAACGGCAATAAGCTCGCCCTGTTTAAAGCCCTAACAAGCAAAGAACAGATGGCCGATTTAGACGTTATTCCGGCGTTGATAAAAAATCTGCCGCAAACCTTTACAGCAACTCGGCCGCTCGATGAGGCAATCAGTACTGATGGCGGAATTTGTTTTAGCGCTGTAGATGATAAGCTGATGCTTAAGCAACTGCCCAATACCTACTGCGTTGGCGAGATGCTAGATTGGGAGGCGCCAACCGGCGGCTATTTACTTACTGCCTGTTATGCCACCGCAGTGTGGGCGGCGAATGCCGCGCTGGGTGAGCGTATTAAATCTTAATTTAAAAAATTAGTTAGCAAATTTATTTTTAATAAAAACGTATATTTGAAATAAGTATGGAGACGAAATGGCCATTATCGAATTTTCGAAAGATGAGAAAGATATCATTATCGCCAAAGTACAGCGATATTTTGAGGATGAACTACATCAAGACATTGGAAAATTTGATGCCGAGTTCTTAACGGATTTTTTCTCAGAAGAAATAGGCGCTTACTTTTATAATAGGGGCTTAAACGACGCAAAAGTATTGCTTGAAGAAAAACTGGCGGATATCAGCGATGCACTTTACGACATTGAAAAACCCACTAGCTTTGTTCGATAAAATTTAGTTTATTGAAATTACTGTGCGCCCATAAAAGGAAGAAACCGTGGCATTGATGGAGTTAAACGAGCTACTGAGCTGCAGTGGTCATAGTATTGTACTGATGCCCAGCGATGCCAGTGCCCGTCAATGCAGAGACCGCATTGCCCGCTTGCGCGGCAGCCATGACCAGGCCTTTATCGAAACCGTAACCGTCATGCCGGTAGACCAATGGCTCGCGGAATTATGGGACGCAACCTTTCCCGCACAGCAGGTGCTGCGCCCCATCCAACTACTGGCGATCGCTAGAGAGATTATTGAAGACAGCGAGTTTTATCCTGAAAACTGCTTGAATAGCATGGCGATTACCCGCCAATTTGTAGACGCGTTTCAACTCCATGCGCAGTATCAACTCAGCGACGACGAAGACTTCTATCGCTTCTCTGCAGAGTACCAAGCCTTCTATCACTGGCAGCGTACAATGCAAGACAAACTCAATGAGCAATCGGCACTGAGTGGTCAACAACTAGCAGCGAAATTATGCACATTGCTAGATGAGTCTGCCTTGGATTTACCTGACCAGCTTGTCTTGAGTGAAGGACTAGAACTTAGCCCTGCGGTAAACAACTTTATTCAGCGCTGTGCCAATAAAATATCGATGGCAACACTGGCCGACAATACAGTGATAGAAAGCGTGCCTAAATTTAGCTCGGCGCAGCAAATAATCCAAGAATGCGAAGCACTTGTTGCCTGGCTTAGCGAAAAATTCAGCGCCGAGCTCGAACATAACAAAGCGCTAGACACGTCCCTGTTCGCCATCTTAGTACCGGATATGAAGCGATATCGTGCGGTGCTAAACAATGTTTTACAACGGCAGCTCTATCCCAGTGGTCTATTCCCCCAGCCGGAGCAAGCGGCGAGAGAGCCCTGGCTATTTGAGGCCAGCGAAACACTGATGTCCTACCCGCTGATCAAGTCCGCGTGGGATTTAATTTCGCTAAATACCAGAGCCGTACCCCTAGAACAGCTTAGCCGAATACTAAGGTCACGCTTTGTTCACGGCTGGCCGGAATCTCGCAGCGGGCGGGCGAATTTAGACCTACGCTGGCGAGAATATCTCGGTCCAGAAACCACCTTGCGCAGCGCACTGTCACTGGCGCGCAAAATGGAAGTTGACGAGCCCAATGTCAGCAATGTTTTGCACGACCTCGACACCATGCTTAAAGCCATGCCAGCTAGACAGCTTCCTTCATCATGGGTACGATTTTTTGATCAGCTATTACTGAACTCCGGCTGGCCAAATGCCAGCGATGACGATGTGGTCGTGCAGGAATGTCGGCGCGGCTTTAGCCAGGCGATGGATGTGTTTCGCGCCCTTGATCGCCAACTCGGCGAAATCAATCACGACACTGCGCTTGCTTGGCTGCAACATATATTAAGCACCAAACGTTTTTCGGTAAGCCGAAACTGGGCGTGTCCAATACGCATAATGGAATACGATGACGCACTCGGTTTGAAGTTTGACGCGGTGTGGATAATGGGCCTTGATGATAGCACTCTGCCGCGTCGAGTTGAGCCATCGCCCTTCCTACCCTTAGAGCTTCAGCAGCAAGCGTGCTACCCAAACAGTGATCCGAGCTTATGTTTACAAAGAGATCAGCAGTTGTTGCGGAATCTTTTGCGCTCGGCGCCAGAGATACATATTAGCCACTGCCGTGAAAGCGACGCGGGCAGCCCTCTTGGGCCATGCACGTTGCTAGCAGAGTATATCGACGACGAGCTTAGAACGAGCGCAAATCGATTTACCATGCACGGAGAGCTAGATATGCCAGCTAGCGATCTAGTGCGCCCCGTTGACCCTTCACAGCACCGCGCTATTCGTGGCGGCACTGGTTTATTTAAGGAATACGCAAGTAGTCCCTTTTTTGCTTTTTTAAAATACAGATTAAATCTGCGCGAATTTCCTGTAACCGCAGAAGGCTTGGATCACCGTATTCAAGGTGTGTTAATTCACGACACCCTACAATTTGTTTGGGAAAGTTTAAAAAACAAAGCCGCGCTAGATGCCTGCAGTAAATTGCAATTGGCAGCATTGGTGCGCACAAGTAGCGAACGCGCGCTAGAGAATCCCGAACTCAGTGTTGCGCGCTTTGGTGCATCCTTATTAAAGCTCGAAAAAGAACGGGTAATTACCCTCGTTTGTGCGTGGTTAGACGAAAAAGAACGCGCCCGTTTAGAAGATTTTGAGGTGCTCTCAACCGAGCAGTTAATTGAAAGTGATTTGATGGGGATTCCCCTGCGAATTCGCATGGACCGCATTGATAAAATCGGTAATAAATTATTAGTTATCGACTATAAAACCGGCACCATCGACGGGCGTTCGCTCAGCGTAGACAATTTGACCGAGCCACAATTGCCCATCTACGCGCTAGTGCAAAACAAACAGCAGCAACAATTAGACGGCGTTATGCTCGCGCAAGTAAAAAGCCCCGACGATTTAAAAATTCATATGCGTAGTAACTGGGCAAACAGTGTTATCGCCAAAAAGCCCCACGACAGTGATGTCGATAATCCCGAAAAATGGCAGGCCGAATTAGACGCATGGTCCACTGCCCTGCAGGAAATGGCCAGTGGTATTTTGGCTGGGAATATCGAGCATGACTTTAGCCAAAACCACAGCCGAGGCTTTAGTGCTTTTTTAATGCCGCTGCTGCGCGATCTTAGTATTGAGGAAGATGCACAATGAGCCAGTTTCCTCGCCCACCCGATCAAGATCAACGCCGGCAAGCGGTCGACCCACGCCACTCAGTATTGGTTAGGGCCCCGGCAGGTTCAGGCAAAACCGGCGTCTTATTATTACGCTACTTGCATTGCCTACTCGCCGTCGACAAACCTGAAACTGTGGTCGCGATTACCTTCACCAATAAAGCCGCAGGCGAAATCAAAGAGCGGGTTTTGTCTGCGCTTCAAGATGGCGCCAATGCCTTGGCAGCAACCGCAAAAGGCGAAGAGCCCATTGCGGTAAGTAGCGGCTTCGAACACGATATTCGCGAGGCGGTTTACAAAGTATTGGAACGCGATGCGGCTAATCACTGGCATCTCTTAAAAAATAGCGCACGTTTGCGCATCACCACCTTCGACAGTTTTTGCGGCAGCTTGGTACGCCGTCTTCCCCTGCTCTCTGGCTTGGGCGCCGCAGTGCCGGTCACCGACGCCGATGCACTCTATCGCGAGGCAATCCTTAGTTTGTTTCGACAAATGGATGAGCCCAATTGCCCGCCCGCTCTCGCGGCGGCATTACAGAGTTTGCTCGCCTATGGCAGCAATAGAATAGAAACACTGCTGCCCCTACTTTCCACGCTTCTGTCTAAGCGTGATCAGTGGCTACGGGATGTTATCAGCGGCGATCTCGACGTGATGGAGGCGGCGCTCGCAGAGGAAGTTAACAGCCAATTTGAACCAGCGTGGGCGGCACTACAGACATTAAATATCGATCAACTCATCTCCGCCTTTATTGCCTCGTCGGCAAGTAATGAAGACCATGCATGGGCTGCCGACTTACGCCCCAGCAGCGAGTTGAGTAGCGATGATTTTGAGTTAATTCAACATTTAGCCAGTGCCATTCTCAGCGGCAAGGGTGAATTATATAAACCTAGGTCATTGAATTTTGCCGGACTCAAGGCTGGCCAGCCCGGCACCGCCGAGGCCAAGTCGTGGTTAAAAGGCTTAGAAGACGACAACCTATTCAGCGAAGCGTCGTTGCACTTAGCGAACATATCAATACTACCGCCGCCCTATTTTCCCGACGGCAGTCGAGAACTTGTTGGCCATTTCCGCATCGCCCTCGCCTATTTATTGGCCCACCTGCGACTTAGCTTTGAGCAAAAAGGCGGTGTCGACTTTGGCGAAATCGCCCAGCGCGCCATCACCGCGCTCAGCGCCGAGAACGGTGAAGAGGTTGGTGAGGGCTTACTTATCGAAGACCGCGTTCGACATATTTTGGTCGATGAAATGCAAGACACCTCGGTTAGCCAAATAGAGTTACTCGAAGCGCTATGCCAAGGCTGGGAAGAGGATGACGGGCGCAGCGTATTTTTTTGCGGCGACCTGCAACAATCAATCTATGCCTTTCGCGGAAGCCTCGTCAGTCTATTTAATGAGCTACAGCAGCGCGGCAACTTCGCGGGTAAAACTCTTTTGCCCTTGCAGCTAAAGGCGAACTTTAGATCTTCCCCCGACCTGGTCAATTGGGTAAACGATTGCTTCAAAATTTTATTTACGGATCGCGGCCGCCACTATGAAGCCGCGCTACCCCAGCGGGAAAATACCGGCGAAGTCTGTATACACCCGCAGGTGCTTGGCCAAAGGGTCAATGCCAAACTCAGTGCTGGTCAGGCAGAAGCAAAAACAATTGTAGAGTTAATTCAAGGCGTGCAAGCCAGCGACAATATTGCAGGCCGCAACTCGTCCATCGCCATATTGGTTCGCAACCGTGGCCACCTAAAATATATTGTGCCGGCACTCAAATCTGCGGGCATTCCGTTTTCGGGTCAAGACATCGACAGCCTAACCGCCACGCCCGCGGTCATGGACTTTATGTCACTGCTAAAAGCGCTATGGCATGAAGCCGACAATGTTGCGTGGGCCAGCCTAGTTCGCGCACCATTTGTTGGCCTATGTTGGGATGATCTGCTGCTGCTACGTGAGGCCGGCGGCTTGCTCCGCGATGCCATTCTGAATACCGAAGTCTGCTCACAGCTTAGCTCAGAGGGTCAGCAAGCACTCACTCATTTGCGCGAAACTATTATCAGGCTAGAGAGCTGCCCACAAAGTCGCGACCTGCGCTGGGCACTGCGCAGCGCATGGCATTTACTCGGTGGCCCGGCATGTATTGAAGCGCACCAACAACAAGACATCGACCGCGTGCTCAGCCTTCTCGACGAGCACGCCCCGGCTGGATTATTAGAAGATATCGGTGTTTTAGAGCGCGCATTAGAGCGACTTTATGCGGCGCCACCTAGCAGCAATATCGAATTAATGACGATCCACAAATCCAAAGGCTTGGAATTTGATGTGGTGATTTTGCCCGGCACCGGTGCCACTGGTCGCAATGCCGACCGCGACTTGCTCGCCTGGCAACGCTTGCGTGGCCATATGATTTTTGCGCCGAAGCCGCAGCAAACCAACACCGATGCCGCAGCAGAAAAACTTTATCGCTACATGAGTAACAATCAAGCTCGCGCCTTAGACGAAGAGATCGACCGCCTAATCTACGTGGCCCTAACCCGCGCCAAACGCTCCTTACACGTGTTTGGCCAAGCCCAACTAAATAGCAAAGGTGATGTGACGCCGACGGCAGGCAGTATATTGGCACGGCTATGGGCTAGCGTAGGCGATGACTTTGAACGTAGCGATATCATTGAGACCGATGATATCGTCCCGCCGATGCGGGTGCCGATGTCACCTCGGCTACGTAATTTGCACATTGCCAATAAACCGGTCTGGCAAGCGCCCGAGCCGGTGGAGTCGCCATTGCAACGGGCGCAACGCCAAACCGAAAACGCGGTGTTAGAAGACAATATTGAAGAGCGCGCAGTGGGCATTGTTTTCCACGAGTTGATGGAGCGCCTTGGCCGACGAAATGATCGCGAAGATTGGCTATTAAATAATGACCGTTTACAGCGCGGTATTACTCAGCGCTTGCGCCATCACTGTCACCCAGAGCCCCTACTTGAGGAAAGCGTTGCCAAGGTGATGGAACTGGTTAGCAATACCTTAAGCTGCCCTAAAGGCCAGTGGATTTTAGCGAGCTACCAGTGGCAGGCAAGCGAACAAACCATCCGTAGGATAATTGGCGGCCAATGGCAAACCCTTATTCTAGACCGCGTGTTTATCGACCAAGACCGCTGCTGGATCATCGATTACAAAACCGCGAGGGCAAAAGGGAATAAAAAGCTGTTTTTTGACGCTCAAGCTGAGCGATATCAAACAAAAATGAAGATATATCAGCAAGCTTTACAAGCAACTGGGGTAGAATGCGCGATCACTACGGCCCTGTATTTTCCCGCCCATCAGCACCTGCTGGTTTTGGAAGAAACCTAGGGCCAGATTTAACAATTGATTTGTGGCCCGCGAGGGCAAATTTGGGAACGATGTTCAAACATGAAACAACTACTAGGGTTTGCACTATTGTCGATGCTTTTAGTGGGTTGCTCGCAATTTAAAACCAGTAAAACGGTGGCGCCGGCAACCTTACAAAGTGACGAGCATGCAGAAGAAAGCCAGTCTGACGAACCCTCTGACGTCCAAAAAATGGCCACCAGCGCGTCGCGTCAAATGCTCTTAGGTAAGTGGTATGGCATTCGAAAAAACGCCAATGGCGAACAAAAAGAATGGCTAACTGAGCGCTCCGCCGACGGTACATATCGCACCGACTTTCGCTTTAGCGGAGCTGATGGCTCGGTGCGCTCGCAATCTGAAGTCGGTTTTTGGGGTGTATCCGGCGATATTTACTTCCGCATATTTCGCGGCTGGGTAACGATTGAAGGCATGAAGCCTGCAGACCCGACCATTGCAGACCATTACGACGCATACACCATTGACGGGCTAGATAATGTCTATTTTAGCTACGAGCATAAGGCCCGGGGCAAAAAATACACGGTTAGAAAAATGCCTAGTGATTTCCGTCTGCCAGTGACGGTTAAGAGTGAAGACAAGGAACCGCTAACCTTCAGCTATTGATTAGATCCAGGCGCCTGCCACGATGTGGCGGCGCTAATTTTATCGTCGTCGAAAACACCTAATCGCCGCGCCCTCTTCGCCCAAAGCTCCCTTGCCAAAGCCTGCATGTCTACCGCCGTATCAGTTTCATCGACAATCTCCATGCCGAGCATGGTTTCTACCAAATCCTCCATCGTAACCACTCCCATTACGCTGCCGTATTCATTGACCACCAAGGCAATCTGCAAGCGCATTTCTGTCAATTTCTTAAGTAGCTCAGACGCTGCCAACGACTCCGGTACGACAAACAATTCACGCCGCAAAGAACTGAGTGGTTCATTTGGACTTCTGGCCATGGCCAGCATCAATTCATCTTTACGTATGAAGCCGGTGATCTTTTCGGGCTCATCCGCATAGACTGGGATTCTGGAAAACGGAATAACGTCATTACCATCCACGACCTCACTAACGATAGCGCTTTCTGCTAGGCTGAAAATCACCAGTCGTGGCGTCATCACGTCGCGCACCTGCAGCGTAAGCGGTCATTCCAAGACGTCCTGCCCTCGCGTACAATTTTTCCCTAAAGTAACCTCATATTTTCCAAGTTGAGGTTACCCCCATGAGAAAACACCGCCGCCCAGAACAGTGGCAAAACCTAGTG
>NZ_JANZNQ010000033.1 GCF_027257955.1 Zhongshania aquatica
CTCAAACAGAAGGTATCGAAGCACATGCGTATGCTGCAACGGAAGCCACATCGTGTCCGCAAATATTTTAAGCACGAGAAAATTCGTTATGCCGCATAACAGATACCAAAATCCGCCGGGTTAATAGGATCTACAGCAACAGTCAACCTCGCCAAGGTTTCTTCTTCGCCCGGCGCGTCGCGGTTATCCGCAGGTGAGGTGTAAGTGGTTGAACTTCCGTCAGCAACATCAAATGTCGTATATGGCTGCTCTTTAGACTGGTTACTAAAATAGCCACCGTCCATTTCACTGTGCCTAATAGAGAAACGCGCTTTCACTGTATCGCTGAGTGGGCCAGACACAATACCTTCTAAGCGATACTGTTCTGCTTCAAACTCATAGCCCGCACGAACAATCGCTTCAAATTCGTCGGTAGGCTTGGCAGAAGTAATCGATACCACACCGGCGGTTGCGTTTTTACCAAAGAATAGCGCTTGTGGGCCTTTCAACAATTCTATTTGTGCTAAATCAAACATACCCTCGTTAAGGACACGACCTTGACCGTAATAAACACCATCCAGAACCACGGCTACAGATTGCTCAATACCAATACTGGTTGAACTAGAACCGATACCACGCAATGTCATTTGAGCACCGGAACCGTTAGACGAGCGCCCCACAAAGAACTGTGGAGACAGTGCTGCAATTCGTTCTAAACTGGTGACATCGAACTTTTCAATTCTCTCCTGAGAAATTGCGCTGACCGCAACAGGCGCGTCCTGCAATGTCTCTTCACGCTTACGCGCCGTGACCAGAACCTCTTCTAGGCCACCGCGAGCGGCATTTTCCTGAGCATAGGACAATCCTGGGAGAAACAGAGTACTCCCAATTGCTATCGCAAGTGGAGTCAGTAGAAAGTGCTTATTCATAGTCTATCCTCTGATGACGTACATCATTATTAATATTAGTTATTCACGTTCTTCGGGGGCTTCTGAAGACGGAGTTGGTATTACCAACACGTGAGAATCTCTAAAATATCACTCAAATCAAAAAAAACCAACAAAATTGTTTTTATTATTAATAGCGAGATTATCGCGATCATCAAAAGATCAGAAAAGCTTAACTAAGCTCTTCCCTAAATTTTTACCCGTCAACATATCGCAGAACGCGGCTGCAGTAGTCGAAATACCATGAGTAAGGCTAACTGGTGCATTTAGCTTCCCTTCCGCCACCCACTGGCTTATCACTGTAGCGGCATCCTCATAGTCGTCGACATAATCAGAGAACATGAAGCCTTCAGCGCGAGCGCGTTTGGTAATGAGTTCCCACATATTACGCACCCCAGCGTGGCTATCATCGTCGTATTGGGATATTGCGCCACACAGCACAACCCGCGCTTTTAAGGCAAGATGCGGAAGCACAGTATCTAGCATCTCACCGCCAACATTATCAAAGTACACATCGACACCATCTGGCGCGAGCGCTTTAATACTTTTATCTAGGCCTGGCTCAGAATTGTAGTTAATAACATCGTCGTACTGCAGATCTGTAGTCAACCATTTACATTTTTTGTCAGAGCTACTAATGCCAATGGTTCGACAGCCTAGGATCTTTGCCATTTGGCCGACCAAACTACCCACGCCACCCGCCGCTGCGCTAACCAGAACGGTGTCGCCAGCTTTCGCTTTACCGATATCCCTTAGACCAAAATACGCGGTCATTCCCGATGGACCCAGTACACTTAAATGATGCTCCTCAGTAACACCATTACCCACGTCTACAATAGTCATTAAGTCACTGCCGTCAGCAATACTGTAGGTTTCCCAAGCCGTTCTTCCCACAACATGGACCCCGACTGGATAATCTGGATGACGAGATTCCACAATCTCGCCTAACACAATACTTTGCACCGCTTCGCCGAGTGGCATGGCTGACAAGTAGTTATCTGAAGCGCCTTCATTCATCCACTGACGAAATCCGGCATCTAAGGACAGATAGCTATTTTTAATTAAAAATTGGCCCTCCCCTATAGATGGACAGTTGCCCTCAAGCAATTGAAAATTATCAGTTTTTAAAACCCCATCGGGGCGACTAGATAGAACAACTTTCTGAATTTTTCTCATAGGGAAACTCATTATTTATTGTTAGTGGCGTAAAACGAAAGCAGGCCTGAAAAATATCGTGTCGTAGAGTTGCCAAGACATACTTTTTGGCTCAATATAAAACAGTCAGACTTGTTTTTATTTGAGGATACACGATTTCATACAAAAATCGAACAGCTAACCTCAATTAATTGATAGCGCCTATATAGGGTGCTGTGTATACCCACTAATAATGTAATAAGGAATTATAATGACTCGTTTACATAATAAAGTTGCCCTAATCACTGGCGCCGCATCTAAGCCTGGCCTTGGCCGCTCTATCGCCCTAGCGTTCGCAAAGGAAGGCGCTAAACTCGTCCTTACAGATATCAATGCTGAAGGCTTAGAAAGAACATTAGCAGAAGTTAAAGAGCTCGGCGCCGAAGCCATTTGCCTACCTCAAAATGTGACGTCTGAACAAGGCTGGATCGACACAGTTTCAGCGGTCGAGGCCAAGTTTGGCCAAATGGATATTCTAGTAAACAATGCTGGCGTTGCGGTTTTGCGAAATGTGGATGTTATGACATTGGACGAATACGAGCGCCAAATGGACATCAATATGACTAGCGTCTTTCTTGGATGCCGTGAAGCAATTAAAGCAATGCGCAAGACTGGCGGCGGCTCAATCGTGAACATGTCATCTGTCGCCGGCCTAGTTGGAATGCCCGGCACTGGCGCCTATGGCGTAAGTAAAGGCGGCGTACGCCTGCTTACCAAGACTGTGGCGCTCGAAAATGCCCGCCACAACATTCGCTGTAATTCCGTACACCCAGGAATGATAATGACGAACATCCAAGAAGATGCGATGCGCGACAATCCGGCGCAATTTGACATACTTGTAGACTCCATCCCAATGGCAAGACTGGGTACCCCAGAAGAAGTTGCAAACTGCGTATTATTTCTTGCCTCAGACGAATCTAGCTACGTATCTGGCAGCGAACTTGTGGTCGATGGCTGCCTTGTTGCGCAGTGATCTCCAGTATTTCACTTGGCTCTTGCCGGCGGGAGAAAAACCCGTCGGTATAAGAAGTAGAAATATCTAATAACATCAGGAGATTACAATGATCGACACAAAGCAATTGATACAAATTCGGGAAATAGAAAACTTAATTTTAGAATACGCAACTGCACTAGATAGAAAGGAATATGACTTACTAGACAATGTATTTTCTGTCGATGCAAAGGTTGAGTATGTTGGCATAGGTGAGTGCACCGGCACAAAGGAAGTGAAAGACTTGGTCTGTGGTGTATTAGAGCAATGCACTGAAACCCAGCATATGCTCAGTAATATTCGCGTAAAGCTGGACGACAATACCGCTACCGCGACGTGCTACCTACAAGCTCTGCACCTTGGAAAAGATAGTTACGAAGGCCATATTTTGACATTGTGGGGTGAGTACAGTGACGAACTCGCGCTAACAGACGCTGGCTGGCGCATTACCAAACGAAAACTACGCACCATCTTTAGCGAAGGCGACATTGGCTTAAGTTAATCAGTGAAACAGCTATTAAAAAAGGCCGTAAATGCGGCCTTTTTTAATATATCCATCAAGCTTATTTAGCAGGGTCTTCACCCAATCGGGATTCTATCGATTCGTCATAAATTTCCATCAGAATTAATGCCAAATAATCGATTACTTTTTTAACTCTCGCATTTCGACGCGTCGACATCTGACTCAACGCCATACCCTTCATAAGAAACTGCACCAAATCATGCGCTGGTTCCAAGGCAGGTAATTTTTGCCAATGCGGGAATACCGATTTAGCCATTTGCAAAAATTGCTTTTCAAAATCTTTCTCGACCGGATCCATGACTGCCTTTAATTCAGGGTCTGTACGCGACGCACCCAACAATTCTTGATAGGCAATAAACGACGGCATATTGACGTAGTTCCAGGCCATCTCTACCGAGTTACGAATGTCCTTATTAGTTAACTGAGCGTCAGGCATGTCGATATCAGCCATTAACTCCATATACTCTTTCAGACGCAGCTCATGAAGATAGGCAATAACCGCCTTCATCACCGACATTCTAGAGGGGAAATGATGCATCATTGCCCCCCTCGACACACCCGCATGGTTAGCAATGAGCGCTGTCGTGGTATTCGCATAACCAATTTCTATAAAACAGGTCATCGCTGCATCTAAAATTGCCGTCCGGGTCATCGCGCTTTTCTCAGCCTGCCAACCCGCTTCTTTCTTCGGCGCCTTCACAGCGGCCTCCTTCGATGACGTTTTTGCCATTATCTATTCCTTTAACAGCTTACAAAATGCCGCATTAGACTGGTAATTATCGCGTCAATTTACAATAACAGACACGTGCTTGTATATATCCTACGACAAAATTCAACACCAAACAAACTTGCTTGTTTTTTTAATTATTTGGTGTAAGCTTAAATCAGCCTATAAATAACCAGTAATAAGGGGCAGTTTTATGCCATACGATTCAGAATTTCTATTGCGTGCTTACCGCACGATGAAAACCATCAGAATTTTCGAAGAACGCTGTATCAAAGAATTCGAAGCTGGAAATGTTCCCGGCTTCGTGCACGCGTCGAACGGCCAAGAATCCATTGCGGTCGCCTCCTGTATTGATCTCAGCGATACCGACATTATCGGCAGTACCCACCGCGGCCACGGCCACTCCATTGCCAAAGGCTGCGACGTTATTGGCATGATGAAGGAGATCATGGGTAAAGCCACCGGCCTGTGTAAGGGTAAAGGCGGCTCCATGCATATCGCCGACTTCGATAAAGGCATGATCGGCGCCAATGCCATTGTTGGTGGTGGTCAGCCTCTCTGCAACGGCGCGGCGCTGGCCTCCAAAACACTGGGCACCAAAGATATCGCCATGTCCTTTGGTGGGGACGGCAGTGCCAACCAGGGCACAGTATTAGAGTCCCTAAACTTCGCCGTTGTCCTAAAACTGCCCCATGTTTTTATGTTTGAAAACAACGGCTACGGAGAAGGTACTGGCGCTAACTACGCGCTAGGCTGCGAAAGCTTAGCTGATAGAAACCGCGCTTTTGGCATGCCTTCTGAGCACGTAGACGGCACTGACTTCTTCGCAACGTATGAGCTTTGCAAACGCGCTATAGCCCACGCCCGCGATGGCAAAGGTCCGTTTGCCATCGAAGCGGAAACCGTTCGATTTGATGGTCACTTTATCGGCGATCCACAACTATATCGTGGCAAAGACGAAATCAAACTCGCTAAGCAAAACCGCGACTGCATAAAGATATTCCGAGAACGCGTACTTAAAGAAGGCTGGTTGAAGGCCGAGGATATGGACGCCATCGACACCGAGGTTATTGCGCTGATTGAAACCGCAGTGAAAGAGGGTCTTGCGGCACCCAACCCAGACCCAGAGACCGACCTCATGGCTGACGTTTACTGCTCTTACTAGAATTTCAATTAGGAACTAAGCATGACTAATAAAATAAAAGGCCCAAGCTCAATCAAAACCTATCGCGAAGCGATTAACGATGCGCTGCGACAAGAAATGCGCCGCGACCCACGGGTTATTATTCTTGGCGAAGAAGTGTCTGGCGGCGCTGGCTGCGAGGGTCAGGATGACGCCTACGGCGGTGTTTTTGGCGTAACAAAAGGACTGATGCCCGAATTTGGCCGCGAGCGGGTGATTGATACCCCTATCAGCGAATCAGCCATTATTGGTGCCGCTGCGGGTGCCGCAAACAATGGTTTACGCCCAGTAGCAGAACTTATGTTCTTCGATTTCATCGGCGTTTGTTTCGACCAAATTTTTAACCAAGCTGCAAAGTTTCGCTATATGTTTGGTGGAAAGTCGCGCACCCCAATGGTTATTCGCGGCACTGTCGGTGCTGGCTGGCGCGCTGGTGCACAGCACTCCAGCATGCTGCACCCCGTAGTGACCCATATTCCCGGCTTAAAGGTAGTTATGCCGAGTAATGCTTACGACGCTAAAGGCCTGTTAATTCAAGCCATTAGAGATGACGATCCGGTTCTTTTCCTAGAACACAAGATCATGTATGACCTAAAGTGCGAAGTACCCGACGAGGCCTATGCCATTCCCTTCGGCGAAGCGGCATTCCCACGGGAAGGCACCGACGTCACCATCGTCGCTATTTCTAATATGGTACACCGCGCGATTCAAGCCGCTGACGAGCTCGCTAAAGAAGGTATTAGCTGCGACGTTATTGACCCACGCACCGTCTCCCCTCTCGACGAAGAATCTATTTTAGAGAGCGTAGAAATAACTGGTCGCTTAGTGATCGTTGACGAAGCCCATGAGCGCTGCAGTCTTGCTGCAGATATATCAAGCATCGTGGCTGAGAAAGGCTTCGCCAGCCTGCGCGCACCGATTCGTAAAGTCACCGCCCCCCATGCACCCGTGCCATTTTCACCGGTTTTGGAAGACGCCTATGTACCGAGTGTTGAGCGCATCATCCGTGCCGTTAAAGACGTCTTGGGAGCCTGATCATGTCAGTAATTACAGCCGTTACCATGCCCAAATGGGGCATGGAAATGTCCGAAGGTGTCATCAGTAATTGGTATTTCGCCGTGGGCGACGAGGTCACCGAAGACGCCGATTTAGTTGATATTGAAACCAGTAAAATCGTCAATACCATTACTGCCCCATGCAGTGGTGTTCTGCGCGCCATTATTGCCAACCCTGGCGATACATTTAATGTCGGGCATCTTCTGGGGGTTATTGCGCCCGCAGATGTTAGCGACGATGAGGTAAATGCATTTATCCAAAAATTGTCTGGGCAAGCAGCGCCGCAAACCGCGCCTACGGCTGAACCTGAGGCCGCGCCAGAAATCACACCGGTTGCAGACAATAGCCCGGCAGAAACGCAAGCAGCAACGCCCACTAGTGAAAAAACGTCGGTATCACTTGGTGCTCTTTCTAAGGGCGGTGACGATAGTGAAGTTTCGGCGACGGTTATCGCGCGACGACTTGCAAAGCAGTATCAAATAAACCTGAATAACATCTCCCCTACCGGAAGTCATGACAGGGTTAACAAGGCTGACATTGAAGCCGCAATACGGTCGGCCGGTGGGCAGATTGAACGTCCGGCAACAAGTGTAGACAGCGCCAATATTAATCGCGATGACAGTGATGTTAAAGCTACGTCAGTCGCCCGTCGCCTTGCTACCAGCCTTAAGGTTAATCTACTTGACTGCCGTGCCAGTGGTGACCGTGGCCGTGTATGCAAAGCAGATGTGGAAGCTGTCGCTGCCCGTCGCAATACACCACCACCTGCTGTTGTCACTCCACCTGTTGACGATACTCCCGAGTTTACCGAAGTGGCAATGTCTGGCATGCGCAAAGTCATTGCCAAGCGCCTTCAGGAATCAAAACAAACTGCACCCCATTTCCGGGTCAATGTAGACGCCTGCATTGATGAGCTACTCGCAACACGCACACAAATTAACAACGCTAATCGACAAGCAAAAGTGTCGGTAAATGATTTTATTGTTAAGGCCTGCGCCTGCGCGCTGCAAAAAGTACCGGCCATGAACATCCAATTTACCGGCGACACCATTCGTCAGTTTAGCCATGCGGATATTTCGGTAGCGGTTGCTATTGATGACGGCTTGATAACGCCTATTGTTAGGGCTGCAGAAACCAAGGGCTTACTGTCCATATCAAACGAAATACGTGATTTAGCCACCCGCGCGAAAATCGGTCGTTTAACACCGAATGAGTTTCAGGGTGGCACCTTCTGCGTGTCCAATTTGGGTATGTACGGTATCAAAAGTTTTGATGCCATTATTAACCCACCACAAGCGGCAATCCTCGCAGTCGGCACAGGCGAACAACGTCCAGTGGTACGCAATGGAGAACTCGCTGTTGCAACGATGATGTCACTGTCGCTGGCCAGTGATCACCGTGTAATTGATGGTGCCCTCGCCGCCGAGTTTATGCATTGCCTGAAAGGCTTCCTTGAACAACCAGCAACGATGCTGGGTTAAGGGAGATCACCATGAGCGATTTCGATCTTATCGTTGTTGGCGGTGGTCCAGGCGGGTATGTGGCGGCAATACGTGCCGCCCAACTCGGCTTTAAAACTGCGCTAGTTGAAAAGGCCGACCTCGGCGGGGTGTGCCTAAACTGGGGCTGTATCCCCACAAAAGCCCTACTCCGTGGTGCCGATATTGCCCACACGCTAAAACATGCGGCTCACTTCGGCTTTGATATCGGCACCCCAAAATTCGACCTCGCTAAACTGGTTGGCCACAGTCGCAGCACGGCTAAGCGTTTAAGCCAGGGCATAAACTATCTAATGAATAAAAACGCGGTGACCGTCATTCGGGGACACGCAAAAATAACCGCGCCGTTCACGCTAGCTGTAAGCACCGATACGGGTGAGCAGTCCTATCGCGCAGACCATATTATTTTGGCAACCGGCGCGCATGCTCGAGATCTTCCGAACATCAAAGTTGACGGCAAACTGATTTGGGGCGCCCGCGAAGCGATGACACCCACAGCGCTACCAGAACGTTTACTGGTGATTGGTGCTGGCGCCATCGGCGTAGAATTTGCCAGTCTCTACAATGATCTTGGTAGTGAAGTGACATTAGTAGAAGCCGCGAATCAAATCGTTCCGGTAGAAGACAGCGATGTCTCCGCCCAGCTAGCAAAAAGCTTCCGCGAACGCGGCATTCGTATTCATACCGACACCACCGTCAATACTGTTGAGCATCACGCCAACAGTGTTACCGCTGAACTAAAAACCGCCAATGGCAATGAAAAAATCACCGTAGACCGCGTCATTTTAGCCGTGGGCATAAGCGGTAATATTCAAGACCTTGGCTTGGAAGAACTTCACGCTGATATCGATCGCGGCTTTATAAAAACCGATCCTTTTAGCAAAACGAATATCATTGGCCTATATGCCATCGGCGATGTTGCCGGTCCTCCATGGCTAGCGCACAAAGCCAGCCATGAAGCCGTCATCTGTGTCGAACGTATTGCCGGTATGGCCAATACCAAAGCACTTCGCAAAGATCGCGTGCCCGGCTGCACCTATTGCCGCCCGCAAATTGCTAGTGTCGGAATGACTGAAGCAAAGGCAAAAGCCGCCGGACGAAATATTCGCGTTGGTCGGTTTAATTTAAACGCCAACGGCAAAGCGCTCGCCATCGACGAGAGCGTCGGCTTTGTTAAAACCATCTTTGATGCCGAAAGTGGTGAATTGCTGGGCGCGCATATGATTGGCGCGGAAGTCACCGAGCAAATTCAAGGCTTTTGTATTGCACAGCAGCTCGAAGCCACTGAGCACGAACTAGCAAACGCCATCTTCGCACACCCTACTCTGTCCGAGTCTATGCATGAATCCGTGCTCGACTCCCTGGGCATTGCTATTCATCAGTGAGAGTAGATATGACACAACAGATCGCGATTAAAGAAGGCCTGTTTACATGGCCCGCAGAAAAGCCTGAGTTATTAGGCAGCCGCTGCATACACTGTGGAGAAGCGGCTTTTCCTGCACAAAATGATTGCCGCGCTTGCGGCTCAAGAGAAACCGAGATAACAGCACTGGGCAACCGCGGTACGCTCTGGACATGGACTATTCAAAGCTTTATGCCCAAGTCACCCTATCTTAGTGACGAGACACCCGAAACGTTTAAACCCTACGGCGTAGGTTATGTAGAGATGCCTGGCGGCGTGCGTGTTGAAAGCAGGTTTGAATTAATTGAAGGCCAAGTACCCCATATTGGTATGTCATTGGATCTTGTGATCCTGCCCTTCCGAACTGATGAAAGCGGACAAGAAATTATGATGTTCAGCTTTAAGCCCGCCGAGGAGTAAAACAATGGACGTCGCCATTATTGGAATTGGTCTACACCCCTTTGGTCGCTCACCAACACTCACGGGGCAACAACAAGGCGCCAGCGCTATTCGCACCGCACTGGCAGACGCAGGACTGACGTGGAAAGACATGCAGTTTGCTTACGGCGGCAGTCAAGACGGCGGCAACGCCGACGCGCTAGTAAATGAACTCGGTCTAACCGGGCTGCAATTCACCAATATATGGAATGGTTGCGCCACCGGCGGCAGCTCATTACATGCAGCATATACAGCGATTAAATCGGGTGAATACGATATTGGCGTTGTTGTCGGTTTCGATAAACACGCTCGTGGCGCCTTCAATCCCAAGCCCAGCGACTGGGGTCTGGACGATTGGTATGGCGAAAGTGGCATGATGTTAACTACTCAATTTTTTGCCATGAAGTTCCAGCGCTATATGCACGATCACGGCATATCGAACGACTCGCTAATTCGCGTATCGGAAAAAGCGTTTCAGAACGGTGCGCTAACGCCAACAGCATGGCGCAGAGAAGCCTTGTCCTATGAGCAAATTGCCAACTCGATGATGGTGAGCGACCCGCTGCGCAAATATATGTTTTGTAGCCCAGCAGAAGGTGGCGCGGCATTGATTTTGTGTAATGCCAATATCGCCGAGCGCTATACAAAGAAACCCATTTACTTAAAAGCGGCGGCTGTGCGCACACGCCACTATGGCAGCTTCGAAGTATTCAGTCCGTCACAGGCAATGAACGTTGCCGATGCACCGACTGTCACTGCGTCTAAAGCCGCATTTGAACTCGCCGGTCTAGGGCCTAAAGATGTCGACGTAATGCAATTACAAGACACCGACAGCGGCACCGAAATTATCCATATGGCAGAGAATGGGTTTTGCGAGCACGGCGAACAGGAAATGTTATTGCGTGAAGGCGCAACCAAAATTGATGGCGCCATGCCGGTCAATACTGACGGAGGCTGCCTGGCCAACGGAGAGCCCGTGGGTGCATCCGGTTTACGGCAAGTACACGAAATCTGTGTACAGCTGCGCGGCGAAGGCGGTGCTCGACAAGTGCCGGGATCGCCCAAGGTAGGTTACACCCATGTATACGGCGCGCCGGGACTAAGCGGCGTAAATATTCTTACACGATAACTGCAAATAATATAAAAATTGGGAGTCACACTCTATGACTACGAATAGCAAACCACGGCAACAAGGCGGCGATGTTCGCTGCGAAGGAACTTCATTCCAAGATCTTCTTGATTTTGAAGAAGTCGATGTCCCCGCGTACCTACGCGAAAATACCTGCGACTACATGGGCGATGATGACATTGATATGTCACGCTGGATTTCTCGTGAATTTCATGACAAAGAAGCGAAAAAATTATGGCCGAAGGTTTGGCAGATGGCCTGCCGAGCGGATGATATTCCTGAAGTAGGTGACCACCACGTTTACGAAGTGATAAACGAATCGGTCATTGTGACACGAACCAGTGAAAATGAGATCAAAGGTTTCATCAATTCATGTCTGCATCGCGGTCGTATTTTACGCGACGAAGACGGCCACGTTAAAGAATTCAAATGCCCCTTCCACGGAGCAACGTGGAGTTTGGACGGCGAATTTCAGGGTATTCCCTGCCAGTGGGATTTCAAACATTTCGATAATATGGATATGAGCCTACCCCAAGTAAAAGTAGGGATATGGGGCGGTTTTGTGTTCATCAATTTCGACGAAAATGCAGTTTCACTTGAAGAATATTTAGCGCCTATGCCAGACCACTTTAGCCGCTTTCCTCTTCAAGAATATTACAAAGCCGTTCATGTTCAACGCGAAGTACAATGCAATTGGAAGGTTGGCGCCGAGGCATTTATGGAATCATTCCATACAGTGGCAACCCACCGCGAAATTTTAACCTTTACCGGTGACGCAAACTCTCAGTACGACACCTTTGGTGATAATGTCAGCCGCTCAGTCACACCTATGGGTACGCCTAGCCCACATCTTTCAGGTGTAACTGAAGAAGATGTAATGCGCGATATATTGGAACTGTCCGGTCGCATGGCACTTAGCTCTTCAGAAGGACAACTGCTACCAGCCGGTGTCACAGCCCGCAAGTATGTAGCGGAAACCAACCGTAAAATATATGAAGAAGCCTCTGGCGAAGACTTATCTGACGCTACCATGGCCGAACTCGAAGATGCGATTTTGTACAGCGCCTTCCCTAACTTCCAAGTATGGGTGGGTTATCACGGCAATATCGTCTATCGCTTTCTGCCCAACGGTGACAATCACGACAGCTGTATATTTGATGTGATGATTCTTCTTCGCCACCCCAAAGGTAGTAAGAAGCCTGAATCTGTTCCTGTCCATAAACTAGCGGCGGATCAATCCTTTACCGTAGCAGAGGAATTAGGAGCGCTTGGCCCGGTGTTTGATCAAGACGATGGCAATATGCCCGCAGTACAAAAAGGCATGATGGCCTCTAAAAAAGGACGAGTAAGTTTAGCGTCTTATCAAGAAAGTCGTATTCGTCATCTTCATCAAACGATAGACAAATATCTCAACGCGTAAACCTGAACCCTTGGCCGGGGCCCCCTCCTGTCTTTTTTCAGGATTTACGTTATTTCAATGCTAAACTTATGGTCGTATTTACGAACACATTTCATCATCAAATAAAAAGTGAACACAATGACTAGCTATCACAACACTTTCCTCGCAAGCGAACTTGACGACAACAGCAACAAAGCTATTGTCATTAATGGAAAGAGCATACTTATTTGCAATTCTGGCGGTGACTTGTACGCAATAGATAATCTGTGTACGCACCAGCGCGCCGAGTTAGAAGGTGGAAGAATAAGGAATTGCTTTATTTCATGTCCTTTGCACGGCGTTCGTTTCAATTTAGAAACGGGAAAACCGATGGGCCAAATGACAAATATCCCTTTAACGACTTACCCAGTGCAGATATCAGACGAAGGTATTATTCAAGTCGAATTATAGCGACAAAAAAAGGCGCTGAATACAGCGCCGAACGCATGACAAACTTTTTACACCTGGATGAGCATTTTTCCATTGTTACTACCATCGAATAATCGATTAAAAGCAGTAACGCAATTATCAAATCCTTTCACAACATCTTCTTTAAATTCAATCTTGCCTGCGTCAACCCACTCCCCCAGTGTCACTGCAGCTTCCGGAAATTTATCCAGATAATCACTAACAAGAAAACCCCTTACCTCTGCGCTTCGTGCTAGTATTTGCCACCAGTTATAGGGGCCAGGGACAGGCTCTGTTGCGTTATAAGACGCAATAGAACCACAGAATAAAACCCGCGCATGCGAATTCAGATTAAGTAGCGCAGCGTCTAAAATGTCACCACCGACATTGTCAAAGTATACGTCCACGCCTTCTGGACAGGCCCTTGCAATCGCGGCCGTCATATCAGTCGTGGTTTTATAGTTGATAACATCATCGAAACCAAGATGTTTAACCCACTCGCACTTTTCATCGCTGCCGGCCATGCCAACAACTCGGCAGCCCATCAGTTTAGCGATCTGCCCACCGATTGACCCAACCGCACCCGCAGCGGCACTCATTAGTAGAGTTTCACCTGGCTTTAAGCCCGAACGATCGGTAATCGCAAAGTAAGCAGTTAATCCCACCGCGCCCATCACACTTAAATAGTAATTTACCGGGTAAGGACTATTTTCAGGTATTTTATTCATAAAAAAACCATTAGAAACGCTATAGGTTTCCCAGCCGCTTAGTCCGTAGACCATATCCCCTACCTGATAATCCTTGTGGCGGCTCTCTACTACCTTGCCAACCGTAGAACTGCGGATAACACTGCCAATTTCAATAGGCGGCATATAGCTCGGCTCATCGCTCATCCACCCTCGTATCGCTGGATCAATGGAGATAAACTGATTTTCGATCAACATTTCCCCATCTTCGATGTGTTCTATCAGCTGTTCGCGCTGGGGTACCGCTTTATCGGTGACAACACCGTCTGGCCGCTCTTTTAGATAGAACTGCTTATTTTTATAATTCATAAAAATCACCGCTAATTGAAGGTATGTTTTATCGCACTAATAGCACTTTCATTCCGAAGTCTACCAACATCTAATTCGAGTCATTCTCCAGAATATACGGAAGCAAACTCGATCAACAGAATTTAGCGCCAAGAATTAAGTCTAGATTCTATCGCGACATCATTAAAAATACAAACATGATTGTTTTATTTATTATCTTGTGTATAGTTCGTGATTGAGCGCAGTGATTAAAACAAAAAAACACTGCATGCCAATATTGTTGGAGACTTTACATGCTGATAGCCGTACCCAAAGAGGTCGCTCCCGGCGAGCGCCGTGTGGCACTAATCCCTGAATCAATTAAAAAGCTATGCCAACTCGGTGCGGAGGTCTCTATAGAAGCCGATGCCGGTGCCGGTGCTGGCTTTAAAGACACTGACTACACCGATGCCGGCGCAAGTATCGCCGCTGATCGCCAATTACTGCTCAGCGGTGCCGATGTTGTCGCGCGGATTCACAAGCCGAGCATTACCGACATCAATATGTATAAGAAAGGCGCTATCTCTATAAGCTGGCTAGACCCGTTTAATGAAAAAGACCTTATAAATGCTATGCAAGACTGCAATATCAGTGCGATCTCTATGGAGATGGTCCCCAGAACCACACGCTCCCAAAAAATGGACGCATTGAGTTCACAGGCTAACTTAGCTGGCTATGTCATGGTGTCTAAGGCTATGGACAAGCTAGATCGCATTCTGCCCATGATGATGACCCCCGCGGGTACATTGAAGCCGGCGCGGGTATTTATCATTGGCGCAGGTGTCGCAGGCCTTCAGGCCATTGCCACGGCAAAGCGACTTGGCGCTAAAGTAACCGCCTTTGACACACGTTCAGTCGTTGCAGAACAAGTGCGCTCATTGGGCGCCAAGTTTCTCGATATTGATCTAGGTGAAACCGGCCAAACCAACGATGGCTATGCAGTGCAACTCACGCCAGAACAATTGCAAAAGCAAAAAGACGGACAGAAGGCCGAGATAGCCGAATCGAATGTCGTTATCACCACAGCCCAACTGTTTGGCCGCAAGCCGCCAGTCATTATTTCTGCAGATGCCGTTGCCGCAATGAAATCCGGCAGTGTCATAGTGGATATGGCCGCCGAGAGTGGCGGTAACGTCGAAGGATCGGTAGCCGGTGAAAATATTGTTACAGAGAATGGGGTAACCATTATAGGCACGGGCAACTGGGCCAACGAGGTTCCCCGTGACGCCAGCCAAATGTATTCGGCAAATGTATTCAATCTCATCGACGAATTTTGGAACACCGACACAAAATCTATGGCCTTAAATTTCGAAAATGATCTTATCGGCTGTGTCATTACCCACGACGCGCAGGTGGTCAATGGTGCCATTCGCAAACACTACGGTCTGGAGGACTGACATGGAAATTTATGTATTTTTGGCATTCATTTTAATGCTGTCCATATATCTTGGCTTTGAGCTTATAAATAAGGTACCCGCCACGTTACATACACCGCTTATGTCGGCGTCCAATGCCATTTCAGGAATTACCTTATTGGGTGCACTGATCATTGCCGGCAGAACCTCATCGCCAGAACTCAAGACAATAATTGGTTGCGCCGCTGTGCTATTGGCCACCATCAACGTCATTGGCGGCTACGCGGTAACTGACCGCATGCTAGCCATGTTCAAAAATAAGAAAGAGAGCAAATAATGAATACCACTTTATTTATCGGCATTTGCTATGTAATAAGTGCTGCACTGTTTATTTTAGGACTCAAGTTGCTAGGCTCGCCAGCTACCGCGCGTAAGGGCAATATCATCTCCGCGGTCGCTATGCTAATAGCGGTTCTTGCAACGTTACTTGATCAGCATATTATTGATTACCGCTACATTGCCGTTAGCATGGCCGCCGGTTCGGTTATCGGTCTTTATATCGCAAGAAAAGTAGCCATGACCGCCATGCCGGAAATGGTGGCGCTGTTTAACGGCCTAGGTGGTATGGCCAGTCTATTGGTGGGCGTAGCCGCCATAGAAATAGGCATCAATGCGTTTATTGGCTTCACCATTTTCTTATCAATACTGATTGGCGGGGTTACCTTTACGGGCAGTCTTATTGCTTGGGGAAAACTCAGCGAAAACCTCGTCGGCCGCCCAATTATGTTTAAGGGACAGGCCGTTGTGAATTCTGTGACCATTTTACTTATGGTCATTAGCTGCGTTGTTTTCTCGGGATCACCAGAAAATACAACATATCTGTATGTTGTTATCGCCTTAGCTTTGGCGTTTGGTGTTCTTGCCGTTATTCCTATCGGCGGTGCCGACATGCCCGTGGTTATTTCCTTGCTGAATAGTTATTCAGGCCTCGCGGCGTGCGCAGCCGGTTTCGCTATCAACAATAATTTGCTTATCGTCGCCGGATCACTGGTGGGTGCGTCGGGTATTATTTTGACGCAAATTATGTGCAAAGCAATGAACCGCTCCTTAAGTAATGTCTTACTATCTGGCTTTAGCGCAGTAAAAAACTCCACGCTAACTATCGAAGGCGAAGTAAAAGCAATCAGCGCTCAAGACGCTTATTATGTGCTCGAAGCGGCAAGTACTATCGCCATTATTCCGGGTTACGGTATGGCCGTTGCTCAAGCGCAACATGCGGTTAAAGAATTACAGGAATTGCTCGAGAAGAATGATGCCGAAGTCATCTACGGCATCCACCCCGTTGCCGGGCGCATGCCGGGGCATATGAACGTCTTACTAGCAGAGGCTGATGTCTCCTATGATTTACTATTAGAAATGGATCACATCAACCCGCGCATGGAAAATGTTGATGTTGCTATTGTGATAGGCGCAAATGACGTCGTTAACCCTGCCGCGAGAGATATGGAAGGTAGTCCAATCTACGGTATGCCCGTTATCAATGTCGACAAAGCGAGAACCGTTTTTGTTATGAAGCGGTCTATGGCATCCGGTTTTGCTGGCATCGACAATCCTCTATTCTTTAAAGATAACACTCGCATGTTATTCGGTGACGCAAAGGAAACACTTAGCCAACTTATACGCGAATTGAGCAACTAGCTCGACGCCACATTTAGCGAAAAATAGTTTTACATAAATACGCGTTTTATAGCGTTATTACTTACGACCATAACGACAATAAGGAGCTACATTATGTCATTTACTGGAAATTTCGAAGATCGTCTGATGATTCGCGAACTAATGGATACCTATGCAGACGGCGTTAATCAGCGCAGCACCGAAATTTGGGCGTCAACCTGGGCAGAAGATTCTGAATGGAATCTCACCGTTGTACCCGGCATGGAAGAACTAAAAGGTAAGAAGGACATTGTTAACGGTTGGGAACAGAGCATGGCGCTATTTCCCTTTGTATTTATGGCAATATCTCCAGGCTATATCCGCGTGACGGGCGACACCGCTACCGCGCGTAGCTATACCGCTGAAGTGGCGGTGATGCAGGATGGCACCGACCTTCGCCCACGCGGTCAGTATGATGACGAACTAGTAAAAATCGACGGAAAGTGGTTCTTTAAACGCCGTACGTTTATTTCATTGCACGGCGAGTAAGGCCGCGCTCCAGGCGCTGATATTAAGACTACGTTTAGGAGGAGTTAAATGCTTCTCCTATGCTTAGTGACTAAATACCGAGCAGGTAAATCCGATAGTGATAGTCTTAATTAAAAAAACAATCTTTATTGTTTATTTGAAAGCATAAGCATAAACTATCAAACGTAGAAAGCCGACAGGCGCATAATAAATTGGCAATTTAATAGAGGTTATTACTCATGACCGAGATACCATCAAGCTCATACACCCTTACACCAGAGCTAGACCGGCCACTAAAGGTGGCTGAAGTCGCCCTTCGCAATGATGACATTTGCGCAGAGCGCTATACCAGCGAAGCCTATTCCCAAAAAGAATGGCAAAATGTGTGGATGAAAACTTGGAATGTCGCGGGCATGGCGTATCACGTCGCCGAGCCGGGCGAGACCATCACCATGAATCTGGGCAAAGAATCGATCATTTGCGTCAGAGGTGATGACGACGTCATACGCGCCTTCTATAATTCCTGCCCTCACCGCGGGACCCGCATTACAGAGGAAGGCGAATCCTTTGTAAACCAGTTTTCTTGCCCCTATCACGGCTGGCAATTCGACCTTAAAGGCGTCAATATTCTAGCGCCCAATGACGAGGACTTCCCACAGGGAAGCCCATGCGGCAAAGCGCGCTTGAAAGAAATTCAATGCCGCGATCTATTTGGTTTCATTTGGATCAATATGGATCCTGAGGCTAAATCACTAGAGGACTTTTTGGGTAAGGTCATTGTGACCGACCTTGAGTCCTATAATATTCCGGCTACTATTCGCGTGTTAAACATGACCGCGGACAGTCCCTGCAACTGGAAAATCATCACCGACAATTTCAATGAAGCCTATCATGTACAAGTGCTTCACCCCGGCTTAATTCCCTATATTGAAGCGAACTATAAAGCCTGTCAGTTCGACACCTTGCCAGAAGGTCACAACCGCGGATGGTTCCCCTCTCACAACCCCTCGATTTTACAAGAAGGTGAAGAGGTTGCGGAGCATCTAGCTGAAATTATGCGCCAATGGAGTCTAGATCCAGATGCGTTTTACGGTAAGAAAAATCACACAAAAATACGTCATGCGCTTCAAAAAGCAAAACGGGAGCTAGGCGAAGAAAAAGGCTACAAGCATTACCAAAACTACGCCAGCTACCAGTTTACCGATTACGTTATCTACAATATTTTTCCGAATACCGTCATGTCTATTGGACCAGATGGCGTGCAGCTCTTGCGTCCTCGCCCCCACCCCTCTGGTGACCCACAACGCTGCCTCTTCGATCACTGGTGGATGGTTCATCCGATAAAGGGAATTAAGACGACACCGTCACCAGCAGGTGGCCCAGACTTACCTGTTAAAGACTGTGAGTATGAACACGTCATGTATGGAGAAAAGTCGCTAGGAACGACCGCCGATGAAGATTTGAGTATTGCGAAAATGCAGCAAGAAGGCTTGAACTCATCCGGTTTCCAAGGCTTCTACTTACCGCATCAGGAACGCCGCGTGCAGCACTTCCATGAAGTATTAAACGACTATATGAGTACCGAATAAACGAATAAGCACAAACATGTAATCCTTTTTTACCCACGGCGGTGCAACAATTATGTTTGCCGCCGCAATCACGGCCCGTACGATCGCCAACTATTTCCATCAAAAATAGCAGCCAATAAAAATACAAACCGTTTCGATTGTGTTTATTGCAATCTTAACCACAAAATAGCAAGGAATATGTGACTGATTATGACAACGCTAGAGCAACGTATCCAAGACATTGAAAATCGCCAAGCCCTCAACGATGTGCTCACAAATTACATAGTCGAACTAGATAGCCTAAACAACGCCGACGACATTGTCAGATACTTTACTGACAATGTTAGCTACGATTTGAGCGGTATTAACTACCCTAAACTGAAAGGCAAAACCGCACTTCTAGAATTTTTTAATGAAGTGATCAAAACCATGTCACACAATGCACACTACGCAACCAACTTCAAAATAGATCTACTCTCAGAGAACGTCGCAAAAGCACGCGCCCACATCATAGGAATGGGATATAGCAAAGAGAATCAACGCGTCCAGTTCCATGTTCAATACCAGCTTGGCTATCAACGCATAAGTACGGAGTGGCTAATAAATGAATTTTCAGTAATACCACTGATGCCGTTCGACTAGTCATCTTTCTACGCCAGCTATCGTCGCTCTTAAATATACTTAGGGATTAATAATCCTCGCATTCCTGAGGCCCCCTCCTCACTAATTCGTTCCATTGCTGCGATTCCAGCTTCTGAATACCCTCTTCTACACAGCGACTGACTGGCGACCGCCTTGGCTGTGTGCGGACTTTTGAACGCAATCATACTTAGCGCATATGGATAATTTAAAATTCCAATTCTATAAAAATATCACGCGGCTTTTGATTTAGGCGACAGAACCCAAACTCCGCCAGTAAGCGCTCCGCCGCATAACACCGGCACCCAAACTCAGAAATTCTCAATGCTACCCATCTTATCTACCTTATAAAATTAGGCGGTAATCTAGTGATCAGATGTTTTACGCTTTGCTGATGAAGGTGCTTTTCTTTTCACAGAACAAGCCGAGATCAACTCCTGATAGGAATCTCGCAAGCACTGCTCATAAAACTCAGGATCTGGCATTACTTTTCGATCAGAGAGCACCGTTATCGCAACAGTCCCGCAGTAAATAAACACACCCAGAGCACCGAGAGCGGTAGCATAGAAGAAGATGGCTTGCAGAGGTTCCGGCATAGCAACATCGGGCGCCACCGGGAAGTTTACGCTAATCGTATTCATTGAGATAAATTCCACTTTTTTGTATGAAAGCATTTTATAGTATGGTCATACTAGCACAACATTATAGGAACACAACACTTTGGGGATTACATTAGATCAATGGAAAAAAAAGCGAATATCAATGACTCACAACACCCACCTCAAGCCAACGCCATTGAACCTGACCTACTTGGCAGCGCGCCCAACTTTCGCGATCTCGGCGGCATCACCACTAAAAGCGGACTACAGCTTCGCCACGGCGTGATTTACCGTTCCGAGGTGCTGGACCGACTGTTTTCTGAAGACCTGAAGAAATTTCATGCCATCGGGATTGGTGCCGTCTGCGATCTTCGCCACGGCAAAGAACGCGAAACCCGCCGCATTATGTGGCCGCGCGACACACCTCCCCTCTCTTTGGGCCAACCACCCAGCGAAGGTCTTGAGGCCGTGCAATCAAACACGCTTCTTAAGCGTCTCAATGCCGACGATTTCGAGGCCGAAGAGGCAATGCAAGTGCTCCGCAAAGCCTACCGCCGTATGCCGACCACCCTAGCCCCTAACCTGGCCGACGTGCTTGCGCATTTAGCAGAAGGCGATGGCTCGCCAATGCTGATCCACTGCACCTCAGGCAAAGACCGCAGCGGTTTCGTATGCGCCATGGTATTGCTCAGCCTCGACGTACCTTGGCAGACCATTGTCAATGACCACATGGAAAGCAAGCGCCGCTATCCTCTCACCAAAATCGAAAGAGCCCTCGCTGCAGCGCTGACCAGCCGCCTACCCCCTGGCCGCATGGCCCAACTGGTGGATCTAGCGACCGTCCACCCAAGCTACCTTGAAGCAAGCATAGAGGAAATTGAGCACCAACACGGAGGCGCCAACAACTACCTCAAAGACATGGCGGGCTTGACCGACACGAGGCGAGCCGCTCTACAGCGCCGACTTCTCATTTCGGCCTAAGACAGTGACAAGCCATGACAGTGCGAGCAGCTTTACATTACACTCTAGACTTCGACGTATGGAACCAGAGAAAAACGTGAAAAAAAGCACTCAGCAGCGCGTTCTTGAAAAGAGCGCTCAACTATTCAATGAATTTGGTATCGAAGCCGTTTCCATCGGCCAAATTGCCAAGGAGCTAAAAATCAGCCCCGGCAACCTCACCTACCACTTTAAACGCAAAGCCGACCTTATTTCCCAGCATCTCGATGCGCTGGAAGACATCCTTCCCAAGACCATCGAGGCGATCCCGGTTCTCTCAAATGCCCGCACCTTTGGCGCGGCTTATATTGACCTACTTCAGCTAACTCGGGAGTTCCGCTTCCTGTTCATTGGTGCTAACTACCTTCTTCAAAATGACCTTGTGTCTGAGGAGCGCTACCAACGCCTGATTGATAAGACGAAGGCCAGTTTTTTGATGCAGATAAACCGTCTGGTCGACGCTGAAATGATGTCCCCGATTAAAACGCCCTACTCCGCCTCCATGCTGGTAGACAGCATCTGGTGGCAATGGCTCGGGTGGCTTATGGCGGAACAAATAGAACCCGGAAAACATAAAATACCGGAGAAAAAACGCCTCGCCGACGCAGTGTTGCACATATTCTTCCTCAACCATCATTACGTAGATCCGAAGTTCTTCCGGCGCCTGCAACAAGAGCTGAAAACCCTCGGAAAATAACTCGACCAGCAATTCTCAAACCGGCGAGAGTATCAAAGGCATGTTTAGCCCAATGCATTAACCAAGCGAATAGCCACATAAAAAAAAGACCCGCTGCAGGTCAACTTGCAGCGGGTCTTTTGGTACAACCAAAGCGACTTATTTCTTAGGAGGCCACGGCAAGAACCCGTTGGTTTCCGCTATCACTTTCTGATACGCCGGACGCGCACCCATGAAGTTATCTTGGAATGACTTACCCAGCACCTTAGTAAGCATAATGGAGTTAAACAACGGACCAGCAATCGTCCACCAGATGTCAGGGTTACCGGCAAACGCGACAATCCAGATCCCCCACCATACACAGGTATTACCAAAATAGTTCGGGTGACGAGTATTCGTCCATACACCGGTGCGCAGGTAGCGCCCTTTATTGTTGCTGTCCGCTTTAAAGGCTTGAAGTTGATTTAATGGAATGGTCCGCCCCTCTCCCCGGGCGGGATGTTTCAGAGGAGTATAGTAGTTCCTTTGTCAGGCGCAGAGAGGCCAACCATGAAAAAAGCAGCAGCACTTCAATCAATCACGGTTATCGGTATCGATATTAGCAAATCGTCGTTTCAACTGTTTGGTGTTGATGAGCGTGGTAACCCCAGGCTGGACAAGGTGTGTAATCGAAGCCAGTTCAAAGAGTTTGTGGCTAACCTGCGGCCTTGCACTATTGGCATGGAAGCGTGTGCCGGTGCCCACTACTGGAGCCGCTATTTGCAGTCCTATGGACACCAGGTGAAATTGATAGCACCGCAATTCGTAAAGCCCTTTGTTAAATCCAATAAGAACGATCGGGCGGATGCCGAGGCTATTTGTGAAGCGGTACAACGACCGACAATGCGCTTCGTATCAGCCAAGACTGTTGAGCAGCAGGATATTCAAAGTCTCCATCGAATTCGCAGTCAAGTAGTGGCGAATCGAACAGCCCTAGTGAACCAAATTCGCGGTCTGCTTCTGGAGTACGGGGTTGATATGCCCAATGGCATCAGGCGTGCACGAGTGCAAATACCCTTGGTATTGGAAGATGCCGAAAATGGTTTAACAGAAAGGTTTCGTAATTGGCTTGCGCAACTGTACAGTGAATTGGTTCATTTGGACGAGCGAGTTTCAGGTCTCGATTCCGATATAGAGCAGATTGCATCGTCGGAGGAGGATGCAAAGCGTCTTATGAGCATTCCTGGAATCGGCCCCATGTGTTCGACTGCCCTGATTGCCGCAATAGGCGACATTAGGAATTTCAAGAATGGACGAGAGCTATCTGCTTGGCTTGGCCTTGTTCCAAGGCAGTGCTCAACCGGAGGAAAGCCGCGATTGCTTGGCATCAGCAAACGAGGCGACGTTTATCTCCGTCAGCTACTGGTTCATGGCGCTCGATCTGTCGTGCAACGGGTAGAAGGTAAATCCGACCCAAGAAGCCGCTGGCTTCAAGAGTTGCTAAAACGCAGAAACAAGAATGTTGCCATTGTGGCGCTGGCAAACAAACTGGTGCGCACAGCCTACGCGCTGCTAGCCAACAAGATGGAGTATCACCGGGATCTTGCATTACCGACCATGTGACCAAATTCATGAACTATTGCCGTCGTTCACCGAAATTCAAAGATAGGAGACTCCCCGCCGACGAGTTGCTAAGAGTAAAATCAGCGTGATGGCATGAAAGGTGAAGCCTGCGTTTCCGGAAGCCTGTTTAAGTGCAGGGCTGTTAAAAGCCGGTGATTTGATAAGGACGGAAATGCGCGTATTCCATCAGGGCCCGAAGACAAAAACTTCATTTAGAGGCCGGATATATGACTGCAACTTATCCTTCATGTACATGATGATCAGCTCTTGCAAATTGGGGCGGACCATATATGCATTTAAAACTGACCCACTACCCCCCTATATTTGCATCGAATTTTGACCCACGTGTAACACTTACCCGCAGGATGACTGCGGGGGATTTAGGAGTGATAGACGTGGCATTATTAAGTGTAATTAGACGCTGGCATTTCCGCGAAGGAATGCCCATCAGAGAGATCGCTCGGCGAACTGGGTTATCTCGTAATACCGTTCGTAAGTATTTGGCCACTGCAGTAGTTGAGCCGGCTTACCCTTCTCGTATTAGTCCCAGCAACTTGAACGACTACAAAGATACGCTGACAAGTTGGTTGTTCAGGGAGTCACGACGGCATCGTAAACAACGTCGAACAGTGAAGCAGCTATACCGCGACTTGGTGTCGATTGGCTATGAGGGCTCCTATGATCATGTTGCCGCCTTTGCTCGCCAGTGGCGAGCATCTCAGAATGATGCCAAGCGACACTCTAGCAAACACGTTTATGTGCCGCTTCGGTTTGCTCCCGGTGAAGCCTTCCAGTTTGACTGGAGTGAGGATTGGGTCAAAATCGATGGCGTTAGAACCAAGCTACAAGTCGCCCACTTCAAGCTTTGCTACAGCAGGGCCTTCTTCATCAGAGCGTACCTAGCGCAATCTCACGAGATGTTATTTGACGCCCATTATCATGCCTTCCGTACGTTTGGCGGTATTCCCCGGCGCGGCATTTACGACAACATGAAAACGGCGGTGGATAAAATTGGTCGCGGCAAGCAACGACAGGTTAATAAACG
>NZ_JANZNQ010000034.1 GCF_027257955.1 Zhongshania aquatica
CAGAACGCCAATGGCAACTTTACTTGATGGTAAAACGATCTGGGCTGAGAAGAATTTAGCTCAGATCTAAACTGGCAGACACCGGCAAAAAAACGGGTAACTGTCAGATCAAGTCTGAGCTACTACATATTAGTACTATCTTTACGACACCTTCGCTTATTGCATCAACATGCATCGTCATTTTTTCAAGGCCGGCTATAGAACCACCTGGCCACAAACCAACAGACACACTTAGATCCTGTAACTCCGCAATTTCCTCGGGAGTTCCTCCGCTCTCAAGCAATTCACATTTTTCATCTGGTATTATCGATTCCCATGGTTCTAATCTATTTCGTGATCTATATAGGCCCATTGAATCTGGCACCTTAAGTTCATCACGTATGTAAATACGGGCTAGCTCTTCGATTACAACCAAATCCGCTGAGAGACGCCTTCTGTCAGCAGGGATATCTGGATCAATAATCTCCCCCTCTAAAGATGCGTGTGCGACAGCACAGCGACCACTATCAAATAGATGACGACTTACATCTATTTCTTCTGCGCGCAATTCTGAAACACGCTTGGCGGCGCGATCTGTTAGCCGCTCAATATTTTTGGCAATCCAGTCCACCTTTTTTCTGGAATCAGAAAATTGTGATTCAATCACCTTGTAATAACTTAGAAATGCATAGCTATCATGAACTTCTGTTAGTCTTTTTGCTTCCCTCCAAAAGGCCAGAGCTTTACGAATGTTCTCTTCTTCGATAATAGGCATATGATTGCAATTAAACGACTTTTGACCTGCTATCCCCATAGATGAATAAACTGTTCTCGGATTACCATAAAGCGAAGGATGGCTTCCCCATATATAACCAGATACATCTACGTATCCACCCAAATACCAACTAAGTATTGAGGTGAAGCGGTAAATTTTCGCAATTGCTTTGTCTGCCTCCCCATCATTACATGCAATAGTGATACAAGGTGGCGACGGCTTGTTGTCTCGCTCTGAGCCTCTCAGAAAGTATTCGTCACCATCATATATGACGCAAACATCCAGAGACGGCCAGGGGATAGAAGAAGCTACACCCGCTGTTAACCAGCCACGCCTGCTTCGGAGTTTATTATCTACTTCTTCTCCAAAAATATGAGTGGCATAAGGTGTCTTCATTATTTGTCCATTGATGAGTTATGTCGTCAAACGCCTCAAGCATGGGCGAAGTGCGCAGCACTTTGTCCAATGCCTTGACTTGTTAAATGCTTTTATTGAACTCAATTTGAGCCCCTTTTAGGGTTTCAGTAATATCTATGCTACTTGGCAGTTTTGATGAAGTAGCAAACCCTACTTTATCCTTAGTTCTCTGAACTTCTGGCCAAACTTCGTCGTATTTTGCTAAGCAAGCGCTGACCACTTTAAAATCAGTATCCAGGATGACATGTGCAAGCCAATCAAAGTTGTTTTCTTTGCCCTTGAAACCCACTGCGCGATTTTCTTTTTTAACTGATCCGTCTTGCTTTAGCTCATACTTTCTTGTCTTTACTTCGACTCGACCGTATTTATCGTTTTTTATATCAAAGCCTGGGTTTACGGCACTCTGTTTTTCGCCGCCAATTGCACTATGGACAATAAACTCACCGTAATCCCCAACTAGATCCCTGATTCCATTGCTAGCTAGAAATTTATTTATCTGCGTTTGATATCTTACTACTTCTTCGAGTGATGTAATTGGCACGAATTCTCCTGTGCATTTAACGCCGCCAACACAGGCAGCCGAAGCGCAGCGTAGGCTGTCCAGTGCAATGCGTTTTTTGCATTGCACGATTGTGCTTGGCCTTGTTAGCCGATTTTCCTGACACTACCGGTCAATCGCCACTCAGCAGTTACTTCAAGATTGTTTGGTATAGACATCAATGTGGCAGCTACGGCACTTCCGACTTTTATCGATTCGCCCTTGATTCTTTCTAAGTCGCCCTCAGTAATATCCACGATGACGATCAAGCCACAAGACAAGTCCCTAAGCGAAATCTCGAAAGGCTCATTATCAGAATCAATATCTTCCACTTGATAAATTGATGTCTTAAATACTGGGCGACCCGCATTATTCATCGATATATCAATACCAAACGCATTAGCAAAGACATTCCTCGTCCTGATTGTTGCCCCATCAATGCCCAGCTTTCCACCTGGATCCGAGTTTGCCGCCTCTTCAGATATTCTACTCATTATGTCTATTAACTTTGAGGAATCCACCGTTGCGTAATCGACAACTCTCAATATTTGGCCGTATATATGTTTTAGAGAGTTTAGGGCTGTTAAGCTGTCAGCCTTCAAGGTTGCCTGATCTTTTTGTTTAAAGCCTTGATTGTAATGGAGGCAGTCGTTGCGCAAACCGCGGATAATATGAAATTTATCCGCAACATCCTGAGTAACTGCGCCCAGCGAAACCAACCTGTTAACTCTATCGAACTGTGTTAACGAGTCTAGGTTGTGCCCAGCAAAGCTTGCAAAGAATCTACACAGATCCTCCGCACAAACGCCGACCAGTGATATTGTGCTCGTATAAGCGCCTAGAGAGTATGTGAATTCAGCTTCCTTGAGCAGCTTAACGAAGTCACCTGACCGCTCAACAACTCCTATATCATCAACCTCCCACTGACGCTCTACAATGTCGTCAACTGCACCCTGAATCCACTTCAGATAGGCTTCTTTCAGGAACTCCTTATCTCTTTCTACTAGCTTATCGGAGTCATGGTATGAGAATTTTCTGTAGTCGAATTTCTTGCTGTCTATGTACATGTTTTCCTACCGGCTAACAGTAAATTCTAATGCGTTGCGCTTTATAACTCGTGAACATAGCGAGTCTAACCCTTGTGATGATTAAGCAGGAAAATTCTATTTAAATCAGGATGATAGTAAGCTTGAGAGGGCTTTTTCATTTGTGTGCATCCTGCATTTGATGTGGAATCCGCTTAGCTCTGAGCATAATCACTTTTCAATAAAAATCAATTAGTTAAGTGATTTCCATCAGAATTAGTGAGCGGCATGCTGCTGAATACGAGTTTGACAGCTTCAGCGACTGTCCGCTCTTGTGACGGTGCAGTCCTATGGCTTTAGGAGTGACGATGCTTGCTGGCAGGGCATCATAGCGCGCTATTTACTACGCCCATTCTTCGTCTCCCTCTGGTCCAATGAGTGCGCAAATACCATCGTCTCGAATAATACGTTGAGCTTCATTTAATGCGTCAGAGTCGGTTTCAAATGTATCGTCCCAAACTGTCGAGTTATTGTATTCGTCAACTACCTCAAGGCACCATCGATGCTCTCCTTCGAGCTTGTATATTTCGACTCGAACGGCTTGGTTCCCGCTGGAGAGTTCTTGGGATAGTGGGGAGGTTACAACTATTGAGATATTCTGCATTTATATGGACCTTTGGCGCGGTTGCCTTGAATGATGTTATTGGTAGGCGACCGCTAGTTTCCTATCCCGTGTGTTTTAGTGCAAGTTGATAGGTGGGTTGGGGAATTGGGCGCGCATTGGTTGATCTTCAGTCTTTGCTACTTAGGTCTATTTTTTTTATCGCTGCTGTAATCGTGGCGAGGTGACCGAAGGTCATGGAGGAAGTTGTTTGTTGGTGGGGCGAATTCAAAACCGTCACAGAAACCGTCACAGAGCGTCACAGGCTATAAAAAGAAACAGGCGAAAAAAAACGGCAAGCCAGTAAGTAACTGATTTGCCGTTCTTTAATGTGGTAGCGGGGGCAGGAGGTTATGAGAGTTAATAAATACGTACTTTTTATAAGTACTAAAATGACTTGTTTTGACGTTTTAAGCCGTGATATAAGTGTTTTTGGGAGTTTTGCTCAATGCAAATAAGAGCGTTCAAAGTTGAAAGAAGACACTCAAGATCGGCACAATATCGGCGAAAAGCCCATGACCTTCAGGCTGCCGTCGCGCTATGAAGGTATATCTGATTGGGCAATCAAGGCCGGCTTTCACGATGAGCTGGAGATAGCTTATTTTTGCCTTGGTAGGCCTGACGACGCTCGCGCAATACACAATTTTGCTAGCGAGTTCACCCAGCCGATCTCCGAGCACATATTATCAGAATGGGCAGACAAGCCGATAGTATCTCGCCTGTGGAAATTTTCTGAAGCATTGAATAATACAAGCGAGCATATCCCCAAAGCTGACTCACCCATTTCACATAAAGGTAAATCTGCAAAAGGCACGAAGTCTGAATTTTCCCCACTGACTTCCAGATATTACCTCCTTGCGATGATCGTCAACCCCCGGTCCCATAGTGACCAGGATAAGATCGCTGAGAGCCGCCAAAAGCTTCGACTTTGGTTAATCCTTCAGGCAGCTATGCGCATTGCTGAGGAAGGTTGTATCTCTGATAGCAATATCAGCTGGGCTGCGCGCCACATTACCCTAGACAGAATTGATCCAAAGTGGGGGAAGATTGATGAATTGCTCACCCACGCACGGCATGAAAACCAGGGCTTTCCGAACACGTTTCAATGGTTCAATTATGCGATAGAAGCGGCCGCATCTGGGCTTGCCGCGCACGCCGGCGATTCTGACAAGCGATTCCTTGGCGCGATCCCTCCTATTGCCAGGGGCTATTGCAGCCCATTACCATTTTCTGCGGACGTCGATTTCCCAGGCATCTATCCACAGTTAGGTTCTATCAGGACTGAAGGCCTGCCGTTAGGCTTCCTGGACCCTGAGCTGCCGGCAATACAAAACCTTCCAAGCGTGGCAGACAATGACGAGGATGAGTCTGACGACACGCTTATAGAAGTTGACTCATCGGATACTGATGAGGAGCAAGCACTTACTTCTCGATCCGTCTTTCTCTATTCCGCAGAGGAGTCTCAATATTTGCCCTGGAGTTGGGATAAGCTCTTGCCGCCGGAACTACTTCAATTTGATGCCTGGCTGGAAAATACAGTCAGCGCCAAGGAGCTAATACCGTCCCTCGGCGCCACGATCGCAAAAATAGGGACTCTTGTCGGGCGCTCGCTTTACCATGCTCAACGAATCGAGATCGATACGACTGTTGGTGACGACTGGCGAATTACGCCTGATTATTGTCATATTCAACGGCAATCGCCGCGTCGACATAGTGCTTGGCGTCCACAATCTCCGCAGGAACAAGCGGAGGTGCACCCATATTCGGAAATCATTCGCTTAGCGCTCCCGCACGACATTACATCCGCTTTGAGACGGATCACCAGAAAGCACCCTTCAAGCAAAACTACTTTAGGCAGTCTATGGAATGAAGTTAATCCTGCTATCAAAATTACTACATGGTTTGACGGGGTAGCGAAAGAGCAATTTCCAAGGGTGACCAGCGGGAAACTGGCCCAGGTCGCAGCGCAGCGAGTTTTTGATAATACTGGCGACCATAATCTTGCTCGAATCGTGACTGCATTGCCGCAAAGTGGACTACCTGCGGCATGTGGTTATGCTAACTGGGATGTAAGCACCATTGCTAAAGGGCTCGATTTGCCCGTGGTCACAGATAATGTTGACTTAACTACCCTGATGCTTGGCAGTTTGCTAGCCCCGATTGAATCAGTTTTATCTCAAGGTATTTCTGAAGCAAAACTCTTGTTAGCCGGTGATCAGGATCTCGTTAGCTTTCATAATCGGTATACTCAATATTGCTTGCTGGCGCTGTATGCGGGTACTGCTAGCAGGTACTTGAAATCACCTTTTGAACTACTCGAACACCTCAACCTAAAACATCTTTGTGCATACATTAATGATAAATCGGATGGTGCTCGTCACAATGGGCGGATAGTGCCACTTCCCGAAAAATTGGCCAAGCTGCTGGCAGCTTACATTGATTACCTTGCGCGACTTCAAAAATATCTAGAAGCCCTGCGCCCTGAACTGGCTGAGAAATTACTCGCTTTGCTGGAGCATAAGGATGGTGAGCTTCCGCTGTTTTTCTTCTTGGATGAGAAGCTTAGTTGGCACCAAACATCTGACGGCGACCTACTCGGCTTACCCATTGTGGGTTGGTCGCTTCCACCAAACTTATTTCGGCACCGATATTCACAGAGGCTTTCTCGCGCAGGTATTCCCTGCGATGTTATCGACGGATGGATGGGGCACTCTGAACGAGGCGGTGCAGCTTATGGCGATTTTTCACCTAGGTGCTGGATCAACGATGCAGCACAGTACCGAGAGATTTATAACGCTACATATGATTCACTTGGATTTACTATTATAGAAGCACCAACCACACTCCCCAGCTACGTAGACTCCGATTTAAATGAAAGGAACTATGTTGAGCCAAGCATTTATGGCTTAAAAGAAAGAGCTCTACACCGACGCCAGAGGTATAGAAATGCTCGTAGAATTGCACAACAGGAAATTAAGCTATTTATTGGCGAACAAGAACTTGAGGATCTAAGTCCTACAGAGATCGAAAAGCTCGGGAATCGTATGTTGAAGCGAGAAAATGGACTGCCCCACCCCGACGCCGGTATTCGATTTCGAGTTCTTGAACAATTTCTGAAATCAAGAGACAGCAAACATACACGATCTATTAGAAAAAAAATCCTTAAGCGGGAAGAAGAGCGAAATCTAGTTGCAGGAAGCTTACCCACAGATTTGGATCGCTACGAGAACGCAAAGCAGTGGGCAGAACATGCAACGAATACCCTTCAGAAAGGCACAGTAAATAAAGCTACCGCATTGATTATCGGGACAATGCTGCTATGCATCGACAAAAGGCTAAGCTACCGCAGCATGTTATTGGATGTACTTAACGGACGTAATTTTCGACTAATCCAGCACAAGAAAAAATATTATATTGAATACAGTGAAGAATGGGATATTAGTGATTTTAACGCGCCAGTCCAGCGACATGAAATTAGTTATAAAACTGCATCCCTCCTTCATTTTGGTCGTACAAATTCACGGTCAGCTGACCTAAGCGCTTTGCCAATTCCATCAGAGCTACATTCGCTGGCAACGTACATTTCGCCAGGCATAGAGAAAGATGGGATTTCCGTGAAGGAAATTTTGACGCGGCTTACCAAAATCATCGGGCAAGCTAACCTTATAGAACTCCCTGGGATGGTGGCAGGTGCGCTCAGTGAAAGGATGCCACCGACTAGCCTTAACTGGCAAGATGTATTCAGACTTCAGGACGACGCATACATAACGCTACCGAATGTGGAGCCAAACTCGGACGTATTTCAAGACTTTAGGTTTAATCAGAGAGTTGCGATTGAGAGCGACGCGCAAGTTCTCCAAGACAATGCAAAGGAGCTATACAATGAAGTGACAAACATTCTTAGTAACTATGAGAAGAAAAAGGCAAAAAAAATCACGAAAGAAATCCAAAAATCTTGTCATACTTACCGAGGAAAAGTGAGTACGTCAATCCTGATGATGGCCTACTGGATAAGCCACGTCATAGAAAAAGGAAAAGGCCGCGGTAAGCATCACCGGCCCTACGCAAAGAAAACCGTACAAAGTTATTTCAGTACTCTAAGGTTAGAGTTTCAGGGTATAGCCTATTCCTGTGACCTGCTCTCTATGGATTCCGATGCGATTACCGATCTTTATCATGACATGGTCGAGTCGCGTCGAGATAGGGAAAAGGAAGTCGGATATTTTGGCAAGCGCTTAAAGGCGTTCCACCGTTGGGCAGTGAAATTTGGGGTAAAAAATCCAGAATGGTCTGAAATAGACACTGAGGATAACCACCGTACTGTAAGTCCCGGGTGTGTATCGGAGAAAGAGTATCTAGCTTGCCAAGAATACATCCGCACGGCTTATGGCGCAGACAGTCAACTTGCATTATACCTTGGGTTTGTACTTCTACTCATATTCAGATTTGGTCTGCGAGGGAATGAAGCTTTAGGGTTGCGCCGCCAGGATTGGTGCCAGTGGCGGGGTTTTACATGGGTGCTGATTAGAGATAATCGCATTCGCCAGCTGAAGCGAAACAGCAGTCGACGCGCTGTACCGCTGCTATTCAATCTGACGCCGCATGAAATAGAGCTTATCGAAAAAGTGCTGGCGAATTACGACAGTATTGCAGGAACGGAAAAGAATGCCACTATCCTTTGTGAGGTACGTGGCGGACGAGTGGATCAATGGGCAGCATGTCGAGAAATTCAGGAAACGCTGACTGCCATCTTGCGAGCAATCACTGGAAGCAAGACCTTAACTCCCCACCACTGTCGCCACGCATTCTATAATCACATTGCCCCAATACTGCTTGGCTTTGAAACTGCTATAGGGTGTAATCTTTGCAAAAACATCAATACGAACACATTGCTTGGAATGGTGTTGGGGAGGCATCAAAGCAAATCAATTAGATCATCGATAGGCTTGGCAAGATTGATGGGGCACAGTGGCGCATCGTCTGGCCTTAAAAATTACAATCACCTCATGACCGATTGGGCCGACGCACTTACGCCCATCAGAACTGAACGAGCACTAGTTATCAATGGCATTGTTAATACGGCTGAATTTGATCGAATTCGCATAGAGACGCTTCCACCGGCACCGGATATTTCATATCAAAGGCCAACGCTATTATTGATATTTAAGTTACTGCGGCTCGTTGCTCAAGGGAGGTCCTACCAAAGTGCTGGAAAGTTAGTTGCGCTACATCCTGATTTTGTACATTCAATCCAAGCGAATTTTGATAAAGCCAACGAGATGATGCGCTTTAAAAAACGTGGTGCGAATGAGTGGTTCAAAGGCAAGGATTCGCCAAATGCAATTCTTCATTACATCAATGATGCAGCGTGGATTCGTTTTATAGAGCTAGCTGAAAGATTTGAGACCTTTCCGGTATCAGGCTGCCCTGCCGTTGACGAGTTACCACTCTTGCTTGGAATGAACAGGCAGTTAAAAATGAGCCATGACCGTCACTGTAAAATCGTAAAGCACACCTTTGATATACTTGGCATAGAAAGCAATCGCTATGATGTGTATGCCACTAAAGATGACCCGATAGTGACCAGTTTTCTTATTGAACAAGGATTTCAAGTAAAAACGATTGAAAGCGTTTTTGAGTCTGGAAAAAGTGTGCAACTCGATGTATTCAAACGCCCTGTTGAAAAAAAGCGCGGAACTATTTCGGAATATGGAGCGATAATCCTTGGGCCCACCGGTGATGGGGTTATAAGAAACTCTTATGAAATGGCGGTGGGTTTTCTTTCAGTAGCGATAATGCTGGTCTGGGGTTCCGGCGGTGATAGTGAGATAGTGGCAGTCAGTTGACGGCCACCATCTGGATTACTCGTAGAGCGTACATTCAGTCAAGAATTTCTAAGTTTTTGAGGATAAAGGTTGGCTTGTCGGGCCGCTTCTCAAAAACTTTATCGGCGATATAGCGTACTTTCTTGCCGCCATGCTTGGCTTCGATAATCTTTTTAAAAAGTGTCGTGTCTTGTATTACAAAGCATTTGGATGCCTCTAAAATTTCAAAGGAATCAAAAATGGTCAGATATACGATGTTGTGAAACTCTCGAAAACCGTCGACTGTCGCCAGTCCGGAAACTTTTTCTGCGGGGGGAAGATCAAATTCGAAAGTGTCAAATTCACCGGAAAATCCAGGCAGTGAAATGCTCGAATCCAAAGTTTCAACTCCAAAGGGGTGGGTGATTTTTATGCCGGACATGCGTTTACGGAGTTCAATAATTTGATCTGTAAGAAATACGACCTCCGGGGCAAGAAGCCCTACTGATTCATTTCGGAAGAATAAGTCAGGCTGGCTTTGTTGGACTCTATCGCAGACGAATGCAGTGACATGAGATAGCTTCTCCGCTATTTCTCCAGTCTCATCAAAACCAACTAAAAATAAACACGTTCTTTGGCTCCGACTAATCTTAGAATTTTTAGCAGTCAAGTTTCGGGTAGACACGCTGACGTCGACTCCTGAGTAAAATTTCTCTATAACAGCGTTACATATGCATTTTAATTCGCCAGCATATTTTTTCCGCACTCGAGAGCCAATATCTTCATCCTCATCGGTTGAAACCCAGTCTTCATTGAGATGAGTGGCCAAGGAGCTTTGCGGGAAAAGGTATGCGAATGGGATCCCGAAATCTGTTAGCTTGCGAGCCAGAAAGTTTACTGATTCGATCTCAAATTTTTCGCCAAGAGAATATTCTGCTTTTTTCATATCCGCTTTCCTTTTTTCGTCTTAATAATAGCTAACATAAATAGTTGGCTAAAAACCTGATTTCTTTTCACGTAAATGACATGTAGTTGCTCAGTCGATGCACTATTTATAACTCAAGAAAGCGAAAATTATTTAATCAGGAGAGAAAGTTGTACCCTACAGTGTACAAAATGAAGCAAAAATTGGTTTTCAGCCGTTCAAGTAACGAAAAGAAGGCTTCGGAGCGAGGCGTGACCAAGCTCACAGTTGAGGACTCGCCGAGCTGTTTACGATGAAATTTCAGTAGCATTCCAACTGTTGAATACGCCTAAGACCGTGGAAGATTTGGCAGCAAATTATATTAATGACGTGGCGATTTGACTTGGTCACCTAAAACCCCTTCACCTCTACCTGATTTTCGAAAATTTGTCGCTTAACTCGACGTCTATTTCGGTCGTGTTACGTTAGATCCTCCACCGGCTGTATGGTGGCTATCTGGGTGGTGGAGCGGAGATATATCGAGGTGGCATGATTGATAATCCGGACCTGAGCTATGTGTTTATTAAAGAAGCATTGCTTGCTAAAGGTGAATTGGGCAGTGGTGAACTGACACCTTACTTAAGAAAAAAGAATAGGCCGTTGGATTCATGAATTGAGTTAAAGGCATAGGCTAAGTTGCTCTTGGCAGCTATGCCTAAGGGATACAATTTGTGATATTGAACTAGACGTACTTGCCCGCTAAGTATCGGTATTACTGACGTAGCGCCAAGATGCGCCCTGATTTGACGTCCATTTTTATTGAGTTACGTTGACATCTTCATAAACAAATGGAGATGACGATGCTAGTAACCAGTTTGATTTGGCACATATACAAAAAGGGCGTGAGTAGTGGCTTTGTTGAAATCGATCCCGGGTATATGCTCCTCGATCAAGGTGAGGCAGCTGGGTACTACTATTCTGGTTGTTATTTTGACGAGTTTGATTTTGAAGCCGCTTCGTTATGGTTTATGGAGCGAGCAATGTGTATGGGGCCGATCCCTATTCATAAACCAAAGGATTTATATCTGGCTCTCTGTGAGTGGGCGCCAAATTTTAGGACTTTGGATTTGGATCAATTGGGGATATGGGAATGAGGGCGAGTAAAGGAATGTCTATAGCGAAGGGATGCAAATGAAACTGCTGGTATTAAGCGACCTTCATCTTGAATTTGAGCCAATCTGTATCCCAGATACAGATGCGGACGTCATCATTCTCGCGGGTGACATCAACCTCAAAACCCGTGGTATTGAATGGGCAATAAAGACTTTTCCCAATACGCCTGTTGTAGCCGTGCTTGGAAATCATGAATATTACGGCGAGAAGTACCCAGGCCTTATGAAAAAGGCAAAGCAGCTGGCCGCCGGAACACATGTCCATCTAATTGAGAATGACAGCATTGAAATAGATGGTGTTTCATTCTTTGGCTGTACCCTGTGGACTGATCTGAAGTTATTCGGTGATGCTCGACTGGCGGGCTACTTTTGCCAACAGGAAATGTCTGATTTCAAGAAGATCCGCGTTGAGCCAGGGTACTCGAAGCTTAATCCAGTGAGCATGACTGGCATCCACAATCGCTCCATGGATTGGCTTAACAATGCGCTAACTGAAAACGCGGGAAAGCAAAACATTGTAGTGACGCACCATGCGCCGTCGTTAAGATCGATAGCGCCAGTACTATCAGAGGAGCTGACTAGTGCTGCCTATGCCTCGCATCTTGATGGCATGATCGAAAGCCATGACATTAAGGTCTGGGTACATGGGCATGTCCACAATAGCTGTGACTACCAAATTGGAAATACTCGCGTGGTATGCAATCCACGTGGGTATAGTCCTGATTGGTTGAATCCGGATTTCGAAGATAATTTCATCGTGGAGATATGAATAGGGTGATGGAGGCGTTAGCTGATTTTTCTACGAAGTGGCTGAGTTCTCGAAGTTATTCTTTGTGCCAAATACCTCATCCCAACCCACATTTCGATCTGGGTCAGGCAGTTGGTCGCCTCTTACGAAGTCGTCCCCGACTTGATGATGTTTATTCATATCGAAAAAATCGTCCCAGTGACCGCGTTTCACCGTTGGATCTACATTAGGGTGATCGCTACTACCATCTATCTTAATGCGTGTTTTTTATCGCTTGGTTCAGTCATGACGTCTCCGCTACTTTTTGTGGTTGTCGGACGAAGAATCAGACTCATAGTAATTTTTCTCCTTGTGTCTAACAGCTGCTTTTTGCAGCGAATCGGAAACCGGGGGAGGGTTTTCTATGGCGGTGAGCATTTGTTCTGCACCGTTTATGGATAGTGTGATCTGCGTTGCCTGCTCGGTTACTGCCCGCGCCTTTGACAATGCGGCGTCTGCAAAAAACTGGGAAACACTGCAGCCTGATAATTCAGCTGCGATCTGAATTTGGTGATACAGGTCTTTGGTTACCCAGGCAACAAGTTGGATATCTTCCTTCTGCGTTTTCATATCATCTCCCTGTTTGTATTCGCGAATGATACCGGATGGGATGTTATTGTTTCATAATATTTGAAGGATGACATATACGGGGTAATGGGAGCGCGACAAATCAACTATATATTCTTTGAAAAGTCATATTAGTGATGGCTCGTTGCATACCGTGAAACTGGGCGTGCGTTTTCATTGGATCGAAGTTCTTAATAGCAACCATCTATCTCCGAACCAGCGGTTCGTCGGCCATCAGGTCTCGTAACCCCTTGGTTGGCTTGGCTGGAGACATTAGTGCATCGAGTAATGCGCCATGCGCTTCACTTTTCAAGGTGAGTCGGCTGTATTGCTCCATCACCTCACGGGCTCGCGCTTCTGCGCTGGCGAGTACAAAACTTGTAAGATTTTGTCCAGATATTTGAGCAGCCTTTTGCAGGTACGCTTTTACAGAGCTTGAAGTTTTGAGCTCGATGCGGGCATCTTTCAGTGCGGCAGACTTCATAATTGACCAAATTCATTAGATACGGATGATGTAAGTATAATATCATTCCGGAATCCGGGAGCGCAAAATAGGAATGTTGGCTGTACGCCATGTCTGCGCATTTAGGCGCTCCGCTCTGGTGGCGTTCGGTAAAAGCTGGGCATTGGCCTCCAGACCCTCCGAAGGGTGAATCTCTTTATTCTATCGTTTCTGAATTTAAGATAATTCTAGCCTGTTATTGCTAAACATTATTGGCGCGGACATGACGTGCTAGGCCAAATGAAAGCTCTTAAATCGGTGAGGTGTGTAATGACTGAGAAAAAAGCCATTGTGTAGGTAGATATGGATCATGTGCTCTGTGACTACGCTGCCGGGTTTGTGAACCATAAGGCTAAGTATCCGGCACTTGCTTATCCACAAAGCAAACCAGGTCTTTATGAAAGCCTTGATCCTATCCCCGACGCAATCGAATCATACACGTGGTTGCATGAGCACCCAAAACTGGATGTGTATATCTTAACAGCTCCCTCGATAAAGAATCCTCATAGCTATGCTGAAAAACGAATCTGGGTGGAAAAATACTTAGGCATGGCTGTCGTTGAGAACTTAATTATCAGTCCACATAAGCATCTCAATAAAGGCGATTATTTAATTGACGACATGCCGTCGGGGAAAGGACAAAACAATTTTGAAGGTCAGTTGATACTATTTGGATCTGAGGAGTTTCCGGATTGGTCAAGTGTCACTAGATATTTTAAAACCAAAATTGAAAGTTGAACATAAAGCAGTTTCTGTTACAGCAGTTAATGCGCTTACCTAAACACCACATCTAAAATTGTCTAAAGTTCGGCTTACGCTTTTCGTTAAACGCATTTACCCCCTCTTTCGACTCATCAGTATCATAAAATAATTTAACCGCGTTAAGTCCCATCATGCTGATTCCCCGAATAGACTCTGAATCACAATTAAAGGAGCGCTTAGCGAGCGCAATTGATGTCGGACTGTGTCCCATAATTGTATCGCACCAGCTAGTTACCTCAGTTTCTAAGTCTGCGGCAGGAACCACCCTGTTCACCAAGCCCATATCCATCATTTCTTGTGATGTATAACGTTTACACAGATACCAAATTTCACGTGCTTTCTTTTCACCAACGATACGAGATAAATATGCAGTGCCCCATCCAGCATCAACCGAGCCAACTTTAGGCCCAGCTTGCCCCATTTTTGCCGTATCTGCAGCAATTGTTATATCACAGATTGTTGCTAATACATGCCCACCACCTATAGCAAAACCATTAACAGCTGCTATGACAGGCTTAGGAATATCTCGAATCGCAGATTGCAATTCATCGATTGGCAAGCCCACTACTCCGCGGCCATCATAATCACTATCATGATTCGATTGATCTCCTCCTGTACAAAATGCTTTATCACCAGCTCCTGTCAACACTACAACACCAATGCTCTTGTCATTAGCAGCAATTAAAAATGCATGGATAAGTTCTTCTATTGTTTTACCGCGAAAAGCATTGTATACCGCTGGACGATTAATGGTGATCCATGCAGCCCCGTTTCGATTTTCATAGACAATATCTTCGTATGGTACAGCCGAAAACATAGAAACCTACCTTTTTAATGGAGAACTTATCTGAATAAATCAAAAAATTAAAATTTACGATTTAAATTTTTAAACTGAGTTCTAACTTAGGTGCTAGACAATCCCAATCTCTTTCGCAATCTATAGTTATATTATAATAATCTAACGTTGGAATTTGGTAATGAAAAATATCGTTAGTTTATAGCATTATTATTGATACTAACAATAATAATGCACACTATGTAAGCTAAATCACTTTCCCATTCGGATTATTCTGCAACCCAAAATCTCAAATTTCTAATATCCACCATAATAAGGCAAGACCAAACCGCAAGCACTCTGAGTCCTCGGCTATTGCTAGTATTATATTACCCATATTGTTAATACCGTAGACTCTTCCCGATGATAGTACCGTATAGAGTATGATGCAGGCGCCTACACAATCCCCTACATTAAAACCGAGAATTTTACGGCTATGTTCGCTAATTTTTATTAAAATTCGACAATACTCTTGCCTGCTAATACCATAAAATACGACAAGTACTCATCTTCGGCTTCTGACTCACGCTGGCCAAGAAAAATCTGTTTTTTAACACCATTTTCACCCATCTTTATTCCACGCAAAGGCATTTTCTTAGCGTACTCTGCGACCAGCCAATCGGGTAACGCGGTAAAACCCCGCTCCGCAGCCACCATTTGCAACAAAATATCCGTGGTCTCAATAGTTTTATGCCTACGAGGTGCGCAGCCAGCAGGAAGAAAAAATTGGTTAAAAATATCTAAACGTTCAACTTCTACGGGATAGCTTAATAACACTTCATCAATAAGCTGTGACGGAGCAAGCCACTCTTGATCGGCCAATAGATGATTCTCAGGTAATACGATCACCTGCTCATAATCAAATACGGGCGTAAACTTTAATCCCGGCTTGTGCAAAGGATCTGGGGTGACCAAGACGTCTATATCGTAGTTAAACAAGGCCGCAATACCGCCAAACTGGAAAGCCTGTTTTACACCTACATCCACATCCGGCCAATCTCGCAAGAAGGGACCAACGATCTTCAGCAACCATTGGTAACAAGGATGACACTCCATGCCTATACGCAGGGATCCACGTTGCCCTTTTGCTATTTGCGCAATCTGCATTTCGGTATGTTCGATTTGAGGTATTAATCTATTCGCTAGTGCAAGCAACTGCTGACCAGCCTGGCTCAGACGTAAATTTCTCCCCTCTCTAAGCCAGACTGCCGTACCTAGCTGCACCTCGAGTTTTTTAATGGCATGGCTTAAGGCCGACTGGGTCAGGCACAACCTGTCTGCGGCACCAGTCAGCGTTCCGGTACGATCAACCTCACGAATTATGGCCAGATGGGAACGCTCAATCATGAATAAGCCTCATGTATTTATGCAAAAAGACCATTATTATTCATAACAAAGACTCATTACCATGGCCTCGTCAAATATCTTTCTACTCTAGCCGCACCGGTTCGAAGTCTACGTAATTGGAGAAACACGATGGCCATAACCGACAATTTGGGTTTCCCGCGCATTGGCGCCAACCGAGAACTTAAATTTTCGCTTGAAAGTTACTGGAAGGGACAGCAAAGCAGCAAAGATCTGCTCAAGGTTGCAGCCGAACTGCGGCGCGTGCACTGGCAGCAACAACAGAAATTAGATTGGCTGCCGGTAGGTGATTTCTCACTTTACGACCAAGTGCTGGATATGAGCCTTACTCTTAGGAACATTCCCACTCGAGCCGTGCATGACGGCAATGAATTGGAAAGCTATTTTCGCGCTGCCCGAGGACGTTCTACTAGTGACGTAGGTGAACAACACTGTGTACACGCAGCGGAGATGACTAAATGGTTTGATACGAATTACCATTATCTCGTGCCCGAGGTAAGTGCAGACAGCCAATTTACGCTTAACCCCTCTCGTTTACTGACCCAATTAGGTGAGGCCAAGGCGCAGGGTATTAACGCAAAGCCGGTTATTATTGGGCCAATAACCTACCTCTCGCTGTGTAAGCCCAAAGATAATAGCCAAGCACTAACATTATTAGATCGATTGCTACCGGTATATCGAGAACTTCTCACAGCGCTCCAAAGTATGGGAGTGCAATGGCTACAAATAGATGAACCTCTACTGGTGACCGACCTAGATAAAAACTGGCGAGACGCATTTGAAAAAGCCTATACGTACTTAAATGTCAGCGGGGTTAAAATATTATTAGCGAGCTACTTCGGAACACTAGAGGAAAATCTTACCTTGGCAGCAGCTCTGCCAGTAGACGGGCTGCACCTTGATTGCGTTAGCAATAATGCTCAGGGTCGACGCGATGCTCGGACTTTATTAGCAGCATTGCCAAAAGATCGAATTTTGTCCTTAGGGATAATTAATGGTCGAAATATCTGGAAAGCCGATTTAAACGAAACCTTGGATTGGTTGGAACCACTGTCAAAGCAACTCGGCGATCGCCTGTGGCTAGCCCCATCCTGCTCATTACTGCACGTACCTTACTCCCTAAACCGTGAGGAAGAACTTGATGCGGAAGTAAGGTCTTGGCTTGCATTTGCAGATGAAAAACTTGAAGAACTTTATATTGTAGGTCGTGCACTTAACGAAGGACGAAATTCCGTCGCATCAAAATTAACCGACAACGCCCAAGCTCTTAGCAGTCGTCGTCAGTCTGTACGAGTGATCAATCCAGCCGTGCGAAAAAATGTCGCGTCTATTACGACCAGCATGGGTCAGCGTCAAAGCCCTTATTCCCAGCGCGCTGTCATTCAATCCGAAAGGCTCAAACTTCCTCTCTTTCCCACCACCACAATTGGATCCTTTCCGCAAACGGCAGAAATACGACAGCTTCGTCAGCGTCACAAGCGCGGCGAACTTAGCCTAGAGCAATACCAACAGTATATTAAGGAGGAGATCGCCTTCTGTATCGCCGAACAAGAACAGCTTGGATTAGATGTGCTGGTACATGGCGAGGCCGAACGCAATGACATGGTGGAATATTTTGGCCAGCAGTTGAATGGGTACGCATTCAGCCAATATGGCTGGGTACAATCCTATGGATCCCGTTGTGTAAAGCCACCGATACTTTACGGTGATATCAGTCGCCCGAGTGGCATGACGCTCGAGTGGATTTGCTACGCCCAATCGCTCACTAAAAAACATGTGAAAGGCATGCTTACGGGACCAGTAACTATTCTTAACTGGTCGTTTGTGAGAGACGACCAACCTCGGAAAGACAGCTGCTACCAACTTGCGCTGGCTATTCGAGAAGAAGTGCTAGACCTAGAAGCTGCTGGCGTTAGTATTATTCAAATTGACGAAGCAGCACTCCGTGAAGGCTTGCCCCTACGCCATGGAGAATGGCAGCACTACCTAGGCTGGGCGGTTGAGTCGTTTAGGATTACCGCTAATGGCGTTGCAGACAAGACCCAGATTCATACCCATATGTGCTATTCGGAGTTTAATGACATTATTGAAAGCATCGCCCATATGGATGCCGATGTCATCACCATAGAAACCTCTCGCTCAGACATGGAGCTACTGAATGCCTTCGATCATTTCAACTACCCCAATGATATTGGACCTGGGGTTTACGACATTCACTCACCAAACATTCCGTCAGTGGAGTCAATTGTCGCACTAATGAACAAAGCGGCGAAACAACTCCCTAGCGAAAAATTATGGATAAACCCAGATTGTGGGTTGAAGACACGAAACTGGGAAGAAGTTTTACCAGCGCTAAAAAATATGGTGGCAGCGGCAAAACAATTACGGGAACTTAATAATGGTATTTTAATAGACGAAACGGTATTACTAGATAAGTTAACAACATCCTAACAAATACTATGTCTGACAACGGTTCGCGCTCGAATTGGTAAAAACCACAAATGCGCAGATCGTTGCAAAGCCGTATTACTGTGGACAGTTAACAAAAAGCTTCTTCGCCCATAATTATTCTGCCGAATTAGGTAGCCGCTATAAGGCGGTATTTTCTAATTAATATTAACATCTAAAGAAGTTACGGATAACCAATACAATTCAGAATATCGAACAAGTATCTCACTCAGATCTACGTCATCGAGAGATCGAGAGCTATCAGACCTAACGTAGTCATGGAAAACGCATCAACGGCTACAACCCGTAACCGATCACAAATCATCGAGTAATCAACCAGAATAAAAAGCGTAGCGTAAAACTCCATGAACCGCTGTAAAATAACCGTGACTCACGCGAACTCCCTAGACACGCTAAACCATCACCTACCTTTTCAAATAACTTAGTACTCACACTCGAACTTCGAAAAGATAAGCAGTGCTACCCTCTTCAATTCCATGACATTACAAAAAAGTATAGTTCTAGCCACCACCACACAAACTCACTTTTGCTATAACTAAGGTCGTCGACAACCGTTGCAAAGACAATACGATGACAACTCGTAAGGAGAATATTATGAAAATTCGCAAAAAACACGCTATTGTATCCACTGCTTTTGCTGGACTGCTGTTCAGCGGAATTGCTCTAGCCGACAAAGAGGACATCCATCTTCTTGAGCAAACCAAAATAAGCCTAACAGAAGCAATCGCTATTGCTGAAAACCAGCAGAAAGGGCGAGCTTATGAGGCGTCGCTGGACGATGACAGCTTCTCACCACGCTATGAGATTAGCGTGATAGCAGAAGACAAAATTTACGAACTTGAGGTAGATGGAGTGTCCGGTGAAGTACTCGGCGTTCGCGAAGACATGGATTAACGTCTGTATCGGCAAATATGTTCACGTTGAGTAGCTCTTGATGCCAGCCATATGAAATTGTTACTAATTGAAGACGATCAGGCAACTGCGGATTTCATTATGCGCGGGCTGAAGGAGCACTGCCATACCACAGACCATGCAAACAATGGTTTGGACGGCCTAGTGCTGGCTCAAAATGAGCACTACGACGTGTTCATTCTTGATCGCATGCTGCCAAAACTCGATGGCCTAACGTTACTACGAACCATTAGGGGCGCCGGCAACCTTACCCCGGTCTTAATGCTTACTGCGATGGGAAACATCGAAGACCGAGTTACAGGACTGACAGCAGGTGCCGAAGACTATCTTGTCAAACCCTTTGCGTTCGCCGAGCTTCACGCGCGTGTTTGTGCACTAGCTAGACGACCGCCTCTCAGCCAAGCTGTCACCAGCCTGAGTATTGCCGACCTTGAAATGGATCTAATCAAACGCCGGGTCACACGTGCAAATCAGATTATAGAACTGCAGCCCACCGAATTTAAACTACTCGAATTCTTGCTACGTCACGCTGGTCAGGTCATCACACGCACTATGCTGCTCGAGGGCGTCTGGGATTTCCACTTCGACCCGAAAACCAACATGGTGGAAACCCACATCAGTCGCCTTCGCACAAAAGTCGACAAGGATTTTGATTTCCCACTGATACACACTGTCCGCGGCTCAGGTTATAGAATTGATGCGCCTACCTAAATCCTTTGACTCCGCCACCTTCCGCCTCACTGGCTTATACCTAATCCTGTTCGTGATCTCAGTTTCAGTCTTTGTAGCGCTTCTATTTACTCAGGTACAAAAAGTACTGGAACACGAAGCACGCAGCCAAATCACAATAGAAACCAATCTGCTCTTGTTTGAATACCGTGAAGACGGAATGGACGAGCTGCTGGAAGAGACAGAAGAGAGGATCGAGAAAAGCCGTACTCGCGACCGATTCATCTACATGGTGCAAAACCCCTCCGGCCGAGTCATTTTCGACAAGGTCGAGCCAGTAAGTGCTCCATACGGCTGGCGCCAAACTAAAGGTGAGCAGCCTACTCTATTTTTTTATACACAATTGGAGAGTGGCTTCATTCTCGGGGTAGGTAAAGACATGGGCGTGCTGGTGACCCTAGAACGCGCGTTCGAGCAAACTCTATTCTGGTCACTTACCTTAGTGCTTGTACTTGGCACCTCAGGAGGGCTCATTTTAAGCCGACGTACACTTTCGAGACTTGAGTCCATCAATCGCACGGCCAAGGCCATTGGGGCCGGGCAATTGGCCCTAAGAATTTCGTGCCGTAACAACGGTGACGAGCTGGATGCTCATTGCAATACCCTCAATCAAATGTTCGACCGCATAGAACAACTTATGAATAACGTGCGTCAGGTGTCCACCGGCATCGCCCACGACCTGAGAACTCCCCTCGCGCGCCTCCGGGGTCGCCTGGAAACCCTCCAGAACAGCAGCTTGCCAATACCCCCTGAGTCACTCGAGGAAACAATTGGTGAAGTCGATAAAATACTCGACATTTTTGCCGCGCTCCTACGTCTTGCAGAGCTGGAGGCAGGTAGCCTTAGATCCGGCTTTTGCCCCGTAAAATTACATACTTTAATTCGAGATATTACGGAGGCTTATCAACCTATCGCAGAAGATGACGGCAACACGCTAAAACTGGCCACAGTCGATCATGTCACCATTGCTGGCGACGTCAATCTATTGCAACAGTTACTCGCCAATCTAATTGAAAATGCCCTTGAGCATGGCGGCAAGCCGAGTGAAGTGACCATCGGGCTGCAAAAGTCCGGCAAAAAAATCGTATTAACGGTTGCCGACCGAGGGCCGGGTGTAACTAATGAGGAGCACTCATATATTGTCAAACCATTTCATCGACTTGAAAACAGCAACGGCACCGGAATGGGATTGGCTATGGTCTCGGCTATCACGCGATTACATGACGGCACTTTGATATTTGTTGACAACGAGCCAGGGCTGCGCTGCGAAATCCATTTTCCAGCCACGTCTAGATAATTGAGCATAAAGGGCACTCATAGTTTACCTCTTGATTCAACAACGACAATATAGATGCAAAATATTTTTCAGATAAAAATGGGCGCCCTACCAGGCGCCCACCCACTACAACTATAAAAACTTACCTTTATTTTGCTTTTTTTCTTTCTTCTCCCTACGCTTCTCTTTAATAGTTTTTAATGCTACTTTTTTCTCATCCACCTTACCTTTACTCATTTCATCACCTTTAAAATTATTTAGTTAAAAAACAATTCAACGATGCTGCCATTCGTTGCTAACATGGACAATATTACTATGCTAGCAGCAAAAAATTGCCTTCAAAATATGCACCTCCTTCTTACTTAGGGATTCTGAACAACGGAAATAATACAAAACATATTTTCAGAATTACCCAGACACAGCTTTATAACCTCCCCTCTATTTCGTCCAATTAATGTCGAACCCAATGGTGATAAAACACTGATTTTACCCTCAGCAGGATTACTCTCACTCGGAAGCGAAATAACTATCGAAGCCTCAGTAAAATCATTCATATTCATTAAGCCAACTTTCGCCCCTATTAACACGGTAAAACTAGAAGCACGCTTTACGGGAACATCATATATTCCCTCCAGCTTATCCAATAAGCTAGCTAGCTCGATGGGACGCAATGTAATAGGGCGAAATTCAACCATCTTAGAATAATCGTCTTTCAGCCAGGAAATAAACCGACGAACTTCTACAAAAATCTCAGTATTCACAATACTTAACCCATAGAATCTCTTCGACTCTAAAATTAGCTTATAATATATTTATGAAGGATTTTCCGGATGTAACAGAAAGTTACATCCGGCTAAGCGAGGAAGGTCAGAGGGGGCGTTAATACGCGATTGAAATATATAGTCATTTCTTTAAGTGCTTACGTTAAATATTCAATACATGAGTATAGCCATCTAATTATTTTAAACAAGCCCATAGCTATGATTATAGAAATATAGTCGAATTCTACCGCTATTGTGATTTTTATCCATCATTACTATTAAAAAATTCATCCACATTATTGTCATAAAAAAAATCTACGTCACCAGTTTCTAGAGAGTATTCAGCACCAACAACCATAAGCTGACCATTACCAATGAGTTTTTCAAGTATCGGGGACCCACTACTAATATGCTCAACAGAACTTCGAACATTGGCACGCACACAATGCTTAACTAAATCCTTCTGATTATTGCGCAGCTCTGTAGACAACAATGTTTCAACTGATGGGCGTATGCGCTTAACAATCGAATGTAGATTGTGAGATGGAATTTCACTCCTACCAGTCAGCACCTCAATAGTAGCCGTAATGGCGCCACAACCTGAATGACCGAGTACAATCACCAGAGGAGTACCAAAATTTAAAGCAGCGAATTCAATACTACCTATACCAGATGGGGCTACAATATTCCCCGCAACGCGGATCACGAACAAATCGCCAAGCCCCTGATCAAATATTAATTCAGCAGGGACACGAGCATCCGAACACCCCAACACAATGGCAAATGGTGCCTGAATTTCAACAAGCTCAGGACGCTTACTATAAATATCTCCCGGATAATCGCTACTAACATTCGTGACAAAACGGGTATTACCTTCCTTTAACCTAATTAATGCCTCTTGAGCCGAAATCATGCGCCCCCTCTCTTCGTATATTTTACAAAATCTTCCTGAATTAAACATCATAAACCAACTAACCAATACAATTCACATGCCAATACTACTCCGCAACATACCTAAACGCCTGAACCACTCTTAAAAAATCCTTCAAGGCCTGCAACCACTTAGCCATACCACACCAAATATAAACCATTAAATATAGTTACACTCCATGAAAAATACCTGCATTTATTATCAAATTATATAATGAGTAAACTGATACCAATTTCATAAATTTTAAGCATACAATGCATGACACATAATTATTGCCAATAATTACGCGGAGGTTTATTAATGAGCACACAGGACTCATTATCAAACAAGGAAATTTTCGACCTACTATTGCAGCTTCTACACGCCGAGCGCGCTGGAGCAAAAGTTTGCATGCAATCCATACAAGAAGCGCCATCCGATGAGTATCGACAAATCTTATTAGATATTCATCGCGATGAATCAAATTCTTGTGCAGGCCTACTTAACAGCATCAAAATAATCGGTGCAACTGCAGACCATAGAGTGGGAGACTTTGCAAAGAAATGCATGATCATTTCAAATTTTGATGATCGCCTACAATATCTCAATCGAGGTCAACAGTGGGTCGTGCGAAAAATTGAAGATGCATTAACAAAAATACATATCAATCAAGTGCAAAATCAACTAAGAGAAATGCTTGATGTTCATCGTGACAACGTGACACGAATTGATAAATTTTTAGAGCAACACACAGCTGACTAATTTGTAGTAGCTCAGGCTTGATCTGATGAAATGGACGATCCTTTTTAGCGTCAAGTACGGCAAAATAGACGGGACTGTAGATAAAACTGTGTAACTGCTTATCATTGAAAGCCAGTAATGGCTAAGGATAGGCAGTTATGAACAAGAAAGAACTGGAAGCCTTCGCTCGGGAGGCAGCTAAATCAATCAAGTCTGAG
>NZ_JANZNQ010000035.1 GCF_027257955.1 Zhongshania aquatica
ACCTGATCACCCGTTGCGATAAGTCCCGTAAAGTGATCACTTTGAATCGCAATGAGTGATCACGTTCGTTCGCGACAGGTGATCACGTTGCGTCGCAGGCGGTGATCAGGTTGGGCCGGAATACGCACAGAGCGGAGTATTATACCTATCGTTTAATTGCTAGTCGCCTCTATAAATCACATTGGGGAGTAGAAAACAGCTCCGAATTTTCCCCCTTAGTGGAATCTCTTGTTGATATTGATTTGTTCGAAAATGACGGCGATACCATGATTGAGGCAATCAACTCAGCGAATCTCGATATGCCAATAGAAGAACTGCTTGCTATGAAGCGTGAACAATTTAATACGCTAAAAAGGAGGGTGGTTGAGCGAATCAATAGCAGAGAGAATGAGTCAGTTATTTTAACCACAGCAAGCGGTAAAAAAACGTGGACTGTAAAACAACTGAAAGGTAGAAATGAGGTCAATGATCGGATTTTTTCAAATCTACCAAAACAAGGAATTTCGTCTGTTATCGCAATCGTCGCACGCGAAACTGGTTTCTACGATAGAATAAAGCACATGAAGTACCGCCATAAGGACTCAGATTTTTCCGGAAAATTTATATCTTGTTTAATTGCAAATGCGACTCGACTTGGTGTTCATAAAATGGCGGATCTTTGTCCATTTTCATACGATGAACTCAAAAATTTCGAAGCAAATTATTTTAGGGAGCCAGCATTAGGAAATGCGGCAGATTGTATAAGTGACGAAATATCAAAGTTGGAAATATTTAAATATTACAACTTTCGACCCGATGTTCTTCATGGGAGTATTGATGGTCAAAAATTTGGATCTAAGAGGAATACAGTTCGAACACGCTATTCAAGCAAAGATTTTGGGAAAGGAAAAGGACTGTCAGCACTTACACTATCGATAAACCACGTCCCAGTAAACATTGAGATCATGCCTCTGAATCATCACGAGTCTCACTATACCTTTGATCTTCTTTATAATAATGCTAGTCAGCTACAACCAGATGTTCTCTCTACGGACACACATGGAACAAACAAATGTAACTTCGCACTGTTAGATTTATTTGGCTGGACTTTTGCCCCGCGCTACAAAGATGTTGGTAGTGAACTTGATAAACTGTTCTCCGTTAGCGAAACAGAAAATGGATTCTCCATTGAATTAGCGAAGCCGATTGATGATAAAAAGATCATAGAAGGCTGGAAGCATACTCAACGAATATGCATTTCATTACATCAAAAAGAAGTTCGTCAATATGAAATTGTTAAAAAAATATCTCGATCAACAGAATCTGATCGGATGCTGGATGCCTTACGAGAATATGACAGGTTAGTCAAAGCTATTTACCTTTTAGAGTACATTGACGACGATAATTTAAAGCGATATGTACAGAAAGCGTTGAACAGGGGAGAAGCGTATCATCAATTACAAAGGGCAATTTCGAAAGTGAATGGGCAATCTAATTTTCGCGGACAAGGTGACAGAGAAATTGATATTTGGTATTCATGCGCTCGGCTGCTTGCAAATTGTATTATTTTTTATAATTCTGCTCTCTTGTCCAACGCGCTTACGAGATTCGAAAGGGAGAAAAAGGAGCTTTACATAGAGATGTTAAAAAAGATCTCACCGGTTGCCTGGGGGCATTTAGTCTTTAATGGCGAGTACTCTCTGGACGATATAATTAAGCTGCCGTCTATTTTGGATTTGTCGCTTAATATATTGAATGCATGATGGGTTTTAGTTACGTATCTTGTATATATGGTTTAATGCAAGTGCCGCAAACAATATTTAGCCCTGATTTTCCCCAAACCTGAGAAAAACAATTCGTACAATAGTACTTAGTCTTACTTGAAGCTTTTTTTGGCCGGGACGTCACGATTTCGCAGGGGAGATCGCTGAGTAAAGACTGTTCTATGGCTGTTGTAAAAGCATCCATATCCACGCCCAAGTCAATTTCTTTCACATGATTTGAACTTACACTCAATGTATCCGCCGCCACGGAAGATAGAGATACATTTTTTGAAGCCGTTTGTGATGGGGGTTTTGGGATAATTGAAACGGTATCAAACCAAATCAGTTCAAAACCTTCTCGGATTATATCTTTTACGGCGCTTTCAAAAAGTCCACCTTCGATGACATAGTCTAGCATTCCTTGGCCAACCGTCTTTCCGCCAGGTTTGCCTGTTGATGATGGCATTAAACCAAGTGAAATCATCTTTCTTGACCACTCTTGGTTGTGGTATCCATTTCTCGTGGGCGACCCAAAGTGGGCTTGCCATACGTGGGTCATTTCGTGGCATAATGTCTGAAGGATTTCCGTTAACGGAAAATTGGCGAAATATTCTGGGTTTATCGCAAGTTCATCGATGGATTCATGTTGCTTATTTTTCCATCGATTAAAGGAAACATAGCCCATAAGTCGGCTTTGCCTTTGGAAGGTAATAAGGCATTTCGGCAAAGCACCTTCAAAAAGCCTAGCATTAAAGAACGCGTAGGCAGTCTCAAAAATCTTATATGTTTCTTCGCTGATTTCAGCCATTGGTTAAAATTTGTGCGTATCGTACTTTACACAAAATCCTATTTTTGGTTATTAAAACAAGATGAATTATTCCTTCTAGGAATACCTTTCTTCTACCTTGAGTACGATTATACATAAAAGTTTAAACTTGGTGTTTTGAACCTTTGCCAGCGAAGTATCGTACCGTTAATAAGCTGAGGGTACTGAATAGTTTAGCCCACCATCATATTTTGGAATCCTGGTTATCTCATTGAATTATAAGGGGGTAATCGAGATTAGGTTCTCCAAGGATGTTTAGGAAAACTTTTTTCGCAGTGCCATAAAATACATACGGCTTTAATCTGACAAGGTGCCCTCCATGAATCGTGGCAAAAATCAGACTCATAATCAGACAACGACCGATAATCCTGACGAAAATGGTCCATGGGATTCGTTTTTCAACTCCACAGACCTAGTTAGGGTATTTTACTAAATTCGCCCTATAACTCTCATCGTTTGCCTTTATCCTATTGATTTAATTGGATATTGTTGTGTTGTTTTTAGGTGTGGCTCAAAATTCTTGCTTGAGTATTTGAAGGGCTCCCCGTGAGCCGAATATCCAATTATTCGGCTCACGGATGAGGTGTTGTCTCGGTCTCGTCAGACCTTCCGTGCCTTCCCTCTTTCCGCCCGGACACGGTTTTCTGTCTGAACGTAGACGGGGTGCTAGCCACTTCCTATCAAATTATTTCGTGAAACACGAGCTCTCGCTGTGCTTTTCTAAGGATTTAGACTATTGCCAACATTAATTTCCGGAACCCATTGAAAAATAGTAATTATTGGTTGTAACTAGGTAGGGTATTTCGATATGAGTTTAAGAATTGAGGTCTTTCTTTGGCTGGAAAGGATTGGGGCGTTAAGACTGAAAGCTGCAACGCCCATTGACCATGAGAAGTTGTAAAGATAGAACTACTTAGTTTCAACCTGTGTTACAGGTAGGACAACAATAAGCACATCCATTTACTCGCCATGTAGGATGGTTTCTTTTGGCCACTTGGACAGCGCCGCTACATGTAGGGTGCTCACCCAAGCTTTCGCGGTTTATATGGTCGGGCAAGTTATTGCAGATGGATGGCGATGTTTGATGGACTTCATGATCGCCATTAGATTGGGCATTTTTATTCACACAGAAATGCGGCATTGCTAATCTCCCTGTTTGCTTCCGTTTCCATATCTTGGCGGTAATGCACCAGACAAACTTCAGTTTAGCTTGGATGGTCGTAGAGTCAATTTAATTGACCTTGCGATTTTTCCCGCTTTCTGCCCGTAGGCGGTTCTCAGTATGCACATAAACAGTATCAGTAGTGGCCATACTGGCGTGACCAAGATCTTCAGAAAGGTCTTTCAAGGCCCGACCGCGCTCAATTTCCATGCTGGCACCGGTGTGTCTTAGCCAGTGGGACGACGCTTCCTTCAACTTGCGGGCATTGTCTTCGCCTTTTGCGTCGCGCATTCTCTCTTAAGCCTTATCAAACACTTCCTGCACAATCCGAGTGAGTTGGCGGGACGTCATACCGCCTTGTCCACGTATTTTTTCAACGATGGGATGACTTTCACCGGACCCTGGCAAAGGGCTTAGCCCGCGAAAGGCTCGGTAGCGCTTCAGGAACGGAATAAAGCTGTTGGGAACGGTGATATCCCGCAATTTCCGGTCCTTGCCGTATATTTTAAGCCACCAATTTCCGTCAGAATCCTGCCAGAAATGACGCATTTCCGGCGACCAGTTTGGCCGCTCAGAGAGCTCCGATATACGCAAAAACAGGGTTTTTAGGGCGCAGATCACGAATAGACTGCGCTCAAAAATAGGGACCTGTTCAGCCAGTTCATGGGTCACATCAACCACATATTGCCATTGCGATTCAGTCAAACGACGGACTTCCTTGACCTGGGCATCTTTGATGAAATGCCGGCAGTCGCCCTTGGCAATTTGGGCGGGATTGCCGTACAGATACTCCTCATTCATCAGGTATTTATAGAAAGCAATGATTGCCGTGAACGTCGCAGCCAGAGTCTCCTGTGGCGGCTTATATTTCTTTTTGTCGGGCTTCTGGTCAGGGTTGCCGTTCTTTGGTGATTTTAGTTTGAACGGCGCCCAATCGGGGTTCTGGGTAAAGCAGCCGTCGGTGTGGAGAAATTTGTCGTAGTTTGCTAGGCAAATCCAGGAAGTTGGCGGCTGCCAACAGAAATCGGCATAGTCCAAGATATCTGACTTGCGAAGTTGATCCATGGGCTTTTCCTTGAACAGAAAGACCCACAGCAGGAAGCGCTCAGTTTCATTTCGAAACCGCGTGTAGGTAGGGGATTGGTCGGGATTAAGCCTATTTCAGCGATAGGCTACAGTAATGCCTTGATTTAAAAAGAAATTATCTTAATTTAAGCATTGAGTAGAGGTTTTAGGGGTACTGAGTAATTTTGACCATTTTATCTCAGAATATTCAGTATCTTACTGAAAAATGATGAGTTTTACTCAGCTAAACTTTCCGCTCTTTACCACTAGCTGCACGCTTTTTGTCATCTGCCTGAACATACACGGTGTCAGTCGTAGACATGCTCGCATGGCCCAAATCCTCGGATACATCTTTAAGTGAGCGGCCGCGCTCAATCTCTAAACTCGCACCTGTATGCCGCAACCAATGTGACGTCGCTTCTTTAAAATTACTAGCATTGTCTTCACCATAACGTGCCTTCATTTGTTCGTACGCTTGGTCGAATACTTCCTGCACTAATCTTGATAATTGTCGCGCCGTCATTCCCCCACGGCCTCGGAGTTTTTCAATAATAGGGTGGTTTTCACCAGGTACAGGCAGCTTATTTAAGCCTCGGTAGAGCCGGTAGCGCGTTAAATACCTTAGAAAGCTCGGTGGAACCGTAATATCTCGGACTTTTCGACCCTTACCATAGATCTTCAACCACCAATTATTGTCATTATCCTTCCAAAAGTGACTCATGGTGGGCGACCATTCTGCGCGATCTGAGTACTCAGAAATGCGCAGAAAAAGGGTTTTTAATGATGCAATTAGAAACAGGCTTCGCTCATATCGCGAGTCGTCATCGGCCATAGTATGAGCAACCTCCAGCAGGAAATTCCACTGGTCTTCCGTTAAGCGTTTTACGTCCTTTACCTGTGTATCTTTGATTAAATATCGACAATCTTTTTTGGCAATTTGTACTGGGTTACCGTAGCAGTATTCTTCATCAGTTAGATGCTTATAGAAAGCATTAATCGCGGTAAACGTCGCCTGCAAGGTTTCTTGCGAGGGGCGGTATTTTTTCTTATCGGGCTTGGATTCGTCACCCTTGGCGACCATCAGCCTGAAAGGTGCCCATTCAGTGTTACTTGTGTAAAGACCACCTTTCATATGAAATTTTTCAACATTAGATAGCGATATCCAAGTTAATGGCGGTCTCCAGCAGAAATCTGCGTATTCGAGAATGTCGGCTTTTCGGTATTCGTCAATGGGCTTATCCTTAACAAGAAACGCCCAAAGTAGAAACTTTTCGATATCAGAACGAAATCGAGTATATGTGTGTTCTGACTTGTTTCTACCGATATAAGATAGAAACTCCTGGCCCCAGAGCCACGCCTTAGCTTTCCATTGGTCAGCGTCGGCTAACAAGGCGGCAAGATCAGGAAACTCTTCAAGCTTTACCTCTTTGAGGTCTTTGTATGTCGGGTACAGCGGGACGGGTTTAGGAATGGCCATGGATTTTCCTGATATCTACAGATAAGAGCATATAATCGGCTATCTGCATTCTAGCACCCTATACACTCTATTTCCAATACTGCACCGTATCGGATTTTTTATCACGTGCTAGTTGATATGACGAACTCGGATACTCCCCAGCTAATTGAGCGGAATGTTCAATCTCTTATGTAACTTCAGGTTATCTCCGAAATAGCCCTTTTCATGTAAAGTGGAAAAACGTATGTGTCTGGAAACACATTAACGGGCATTCACGTTGCGTTGCATACCTTGTGCATAGGCACTGTGTCAGTAGGTTCGGTCTAAGTTCAGAGTCTAAAGTCTACAACTTATATAGAATTCAATTCTTGATCTCACACGTCGATATCTAAATGCGAAGGTGACGACCGTTTCCCTTGCAGTACGAGGTGGCTCGGCAATATTGGAATTTACCGACCCAGATTAAGATCAGGTCCCCTACATTGTTTAACGCCTCGCTAAAATGGGCGCATTGCACCTAAAGCAAGCTAAGATTACAATAGCCACATGAAAAAGCGCCTCACCTATATACTGATCTTCTCGCTGATGTTGTTTACGACTTCCGGCTGGGGCAATGTATTGCAGGCAGCTTATTGCGATCCAACAACTTCCGTTGCGGCTGACCATATGACGCCGAACATGCATAATACTAGTGACATGCAAAGTGATTGCGATACACCGACAAACTGCTGCTGTGTGGATAGCAATAATAGCTGCGAAAACATCGATTGTGGTATTGGTGGGTTAACCCCAAGCTTCCTACCACTCCTTCCTATCGCTACGCTTGAAAAAAAACCTACAACGCCGACATTCGCCCTCCCCCTACCGCCCACCCCTGCGTTTCAGCGCTTACTGCTCAGACCCCCGAAATTTTCATAATTTACTAATAAGCATCGGTTAACGGTGCGCGGTTTGGCCTATTTATAGCGCCATTCAACAGGTATTTTATGAGGATTGATTATGTTCGCCCAATATTGGTGGTGTATCGCCGCCCTGTCCCGACGTTTTGTTGTCGCGGTCGTCGCAGCCTTGCCCCTGATTTTTGCCCCAGCACTGTATGCTGCTGAGGAATACACCCACTCAGTAAGCCTGTCATCGTCATCGGACTCAGTAATGTCGGCTCAAGCACTCGTCGATGAAGCGCTGCGTGCCAACCCTGGAATAACTGCCCTTGAAGCCGCTATTCGGGGGGCTGAAGCACGAATCGTTCAGTCTACTGCCTTGCCCGACCCACAGCTGTTTACTGCGGTTGCCCCCGACACTATCGGCGGTTACAACTCGCCGAACGGGCGCGGCAACAATGTTCGAGTGGAATTAACGCAAACGCTTCCATGGCCGGGAAAGCTTCGTTTACGCGGCGACGCGGCGACTAAAGAAGCGGAGGCGGAGCATGGTAATCTCGCGCTGCGGCGGCTAGAGCTACGTACAGTGGCGCTCAGCTACTATGCGCAGTGGAACTACATTCATCAGGCTATTATCATTAATGAGCGCAATAGCACCTTAGTTGATGAACTTCGTCGCGTGGCAGAAGCTCGCTACGCCGCGGGGATAACTAATCAACCAGACGTGCTGCTCGCAGAGGTTGAGCTTCAGCATATTCGCCACCGAAGCGTTCAATTGCGACGGCAAATGGCGACCCTGCGTGCGCAAATAAACACCTTGCTCAATCGCAGTACAACCGCAGACATTGCGCTTTCAAACGCTCTCCCCCCGCCAACGGCAATCCCTGATTTCGATACGCTACGGCTTATCGCCCTGAGTCAGCACCCCGGTCTAACAGCTGCCGAGCAACGAATAGCAGCGAGTCGCGATAGGGAACAACTTGCTGACAAAGATTTCTATCCGGATTTTAAATTATTCACTGGCTATAACACCCTTTGGGATGAAACGGCCAAACGCTGGGTAGTCGGTATTGGTATTAACTTACCACTAGGGCGGGATAAATATCGCGCCGCTAGGGATGAGTCCCGGGCGAACACCGTTGGCTGGCAATCTGAATTAGATGAGCTGCGCTCACAGGTGCTAGGGGATTTAGAAGAAGCCCGTGTCCTCGTCAACGAATCACTGCATACCATAGCCCTATATGAACACGATTTATTGCCGAGAACAGCCGAGAGTCTAAGTGCGGCGCGCGCTGCTTATGGTGCAGGGGGCGGCCGTTTTAGTGAATTGATAAGCGCCGAGCAAGTTCATCTCGATGCCGAATTGAGCTTACAGCGCGCTCGCGCTGATTACCAAATTGCTAAAGCCGCACTTGAGAACGCGCTCGGCGGGCCGTTGGCCTTGCCAAAAAATAGCCAGCAGCACGCCAACATGGCGACGAGGCAAAATAGCGCTACCGCAAATATCAAAACATATATCACCTCGGAGCACGCACAATGAAACAGCGATTGCTTGTCAGCATCATTATTATTTTGGTCGTGGCTTTAAGTTATTTTAGCTATGTTTATCGTTCATCTACCGATGCCTTCACTCAGCAAATGAATGACGCAAAAGAATATCGCACGGACGATTATCACATCGCCATTGCATTCAAGGATGACCTCCCCGCAGTGGGCAACAACACTGCCATTTTGCGATTGAGGGACACCAAGGGAAACCCTATTCCCGAGGCAACAATTCGCGGGCAGGCAGAAATGGCCGCAATGGGCAGCATGCCATCAATGCGGGCTCCCGTGGTATTTAATGAGGTTTCTCCCGGCCTTTACACAGCTGAATTCGACCTCGCTATGCGCGGTGAATGGCCATTAAAATTACAGATCAGCAAAGACAATAAGTCAGCCGATCTCAGTTTTGATATGGCGACGGGACGGTCAGGCCTCACAATCAGTAGCGGCGGAGTATCAATGGCCGGTGAAATGCCCGTCAACGACAACCAAGCCACATTCCCCTCTACGTCAGGTGTCGACCTTAGTTTAAATAAGCAAGGTTTCTATACCGTTGGAAAATACCTTATCAAAGTGGCGTTATTAGAAAATGCCGAACTCCGCCAAGGTGATAATCCGCTGATAATTACTGTGCAGGATAGACATAATAATGCGCTGAACAATATTGATGTTCGCCTGTTAGTCAAATCAGTACTTGAGCAGTCGATGACAAACCACAGTGCCGAGGGCACTCCAGCGCAAGACAATCCCGCCCTTGTGACATTGCTGCCAAGTACGGATGGCCGTTACCACGGCACAATTGTCCTGCCACAAGCAGGGGATTACGACTTTGCTATCGACGTATCCAGCGAATTACTGGGCCACGGCGATTTAATTCTGACCGGCAAAACTGGTAGCAGCGAGTTACATGCCGCAACAGCAACACCTGCGGGAATTTCGCATTACACCTGTTCTATGCACACCTCAGTCCGCGCGGCCGCCCCGGGATCTTGCCCTATCTGCGGCATGGATTTAGTGCCGGTCAGCAAACAACAAACGCAGCCTGGAGTCATTAGTATTGATGCTCGCAGAAGACAATTAATCGGCGTAAAAACGGCGACAGCAGAATATCGAGAGCTCAGTAAATCGATCACGGCGGTGGGACGTATTGCCTACGACCAGCACAGTGCTAGCGAAATAAATTTGAAATTCGATACCTGGATTGGTGAGTTAAAAGCGGATTTTATTGGTGCCCGTGTCGAGCGTGGCCAAGTACTGTTCACGGTTTACAGTCCAGAACTGCTATCAGCACAACAAGAGTATTTAGAAACTCGAGGTCGATTAGCAAGTCGTGGATCAGACGACAGCTTGCTAAAGGCCGCCCGCTCCCGCTTAAGTCTATGGAATATTTCTAATGCTGACATACGCGCACTAGAGCAGCGCGGTACGCCAATCGAGTTTCTGCCAATTTACGCCGAGAAAAGTGGTGTGGTGGTGAATAAATCCATCGTGAGTGGCAGCTATGCAAAAGCGGGCAGTACGCTGCTGCAATTGGCTGATCTCTCGAATGTTTGGGTTGAGGCGGAGGTCTATGAAGCGGATTTGCCGTTACTGGAAAAGGGAATGTCCGCTACCGTTAGTATGCAAAACCTCAGTGATCGAGAATACAACGCTAATATTGATTACATTTATCCGAGCGTCAACCCCCTCACCCGCACCACACGTATTCGATTGATTCTCGATAACAGCGATGGCGAGCTAAGGCCTGATATGTATGCTCAGGTTCACTTCAGCAGGAAATTAGGCAAGCGCCTTTGGGTGCCAGACGAGGCCGTCATGATTGCGGGAGAAACCCGTGTTGTCTTTGTGGATTTAGGTAGCGAGGGAAAAATAAAACCCGTTTTAGTCAACACTGGCCAAAGAACAAAAGGCTGGATAGAAATTACAGAGGGCTTATCCGGCGGTGAACAGGTAATCACGTCTGGTAATTTCTTAATTGCCGCTGAAGCGAAACTGAAAACGGGGATTGCGCAATGGTAAATTCTCAAAACAATCATCCGCAGGGCTTTCTTGCGTCGCTAATTAGTTTTTGTGCCCGTAACTGGCTACTCACAATACTACTGTGTGTGGGAGCATCACTCTGGGGTTGGCGATCGCTCATGGCCGCCCCTCTCGACGCCATTCCCGATATGTCAGACGCCCAAGTCATTGTTTTTACCGACTGGCCTGGGCGCAGTCCCGATTTAGTGGAAGATCAAATCACCTACCCGTTAAGCACTACCCTGCTCGCAGCACCTGAAGTGAAATTTGTGCGTGGCCAAAGCTTTATGGGGTTGTCGTTTGTCTACGTCATCTTTGAAGATGGCACCGATATTTATTGGGCGCGTTCGCGCGTATTAGAATACCTCAATAGCGCCAGTGCGGATTTACCCGATGGCGTTACCCCAACGCTAGGGCCGGATGCGACCGGTGTCGGCTGGGTCTATCAATATGCCCTTAGTGACAAAACGGGGAACACTAGCCTCTCGGAATTGCGCAGCCTGCAAGACTTCAATTTACGCTATGCGCTGGAGGCGGTACAAGGTGTTGCGGAAGTGGCATCCGTTGGCGGATATGAAAAAGAATATCAGGTTAATATCGACCCTGATCGTTTGGCTGCCTATAACATTCCGCTACAAAAAGTCGCCGCTGCGCTACGACGCTCAAATAATGATGTGGGTGGCAGGGTGTTAGAAATATCAGGCCACGAACATTTTATTCGTGGTAGAGGCTACATCACCTCAACGGCGGATCTGGAAAGCGTGGTGCTAAGCACAACCGGCGATGGTATTCCTGTAAAGGTGTCAGACATTGCGACCGTATCACTAGGGCCAGCAATGCAGCGCGGCAGTGCCGAGCTTAATGGCGAAGGCTTAGCTGTTGGCGGCATTGTGGTAATGCGCTTTGGCGAAAATGCCTTAGACGTTATAAATCGGGTTAAAGCTCGCTTGGAGGAGGTTAAAGCATCCCTGCCTGAGGGAGTTGAAATTATCCCCGTGTATGACCGCTCCGGCCTGATTGAACGGTCTATCGATACCTTAAGCCGAACGTTGAGTGAAGAGATCCTCATCGTCTCGCTCGTTATTATTGTGTTTTTGCTGCATCTGCGCTCGGCGCTAGTCGCCATTATCACCCTACCCATTGCCATATTATTAGCGTTTATTCCTATGTATTACCAAGGATTAACAGCCAATATTATGTCGCTAGGCGGAATTGCGGTTGCCATTGGCGCGATGGTCGATGCGGCGATCGCCATTGTAGAAAACATACACCGCCGTCTCGCACTGTGGCGAGAGCAAACTGATAATTCACAGAGCCGGACAGACGTCATCATTGCCGCGATGCAAGAAGTGGGGCCATCCATTTTCTTCGCACTATTAATTATTGCCGTGTCATTTTTGCCGGTGTTTGCCCTTGAAGGCAGTGAAGGACGGCTTTTTAAACCATTGGCTTACACCAAAACCTACTCCATGTTTTTTGCAGCCCTACTGTCCGTTACTCTGATACCCGCTCTAGCAGTTTTATTTATTCGCGGCCGTATTCGCGGCGAACACAGTTGGTTAAATCGCAGTTTGATTGCGCTATATGCGCCCGTGGTGCGCTGGGTGGTAAATAGTCGCTGGCTGGTGGTGGGAGTGGGCGTCATCGTGCTGCTGTCTGCGATCATCCCCTTCCGTGGACTTGGTAGTGAATTTATGCCGCCATTGAATGAAGGTAGTATTTTGTATATGCCCACAGCCCTACCCGGCATGTCGATTAGTGAAGCTCAAAAGACGCTCCACACAATGAACCGAGAACTAATGACATTCCCGGAAGTAAAAACGGTGTTTGGCAAAATTGGTCGCTCAACAAGTGCTACTGACTCCGCGCCACTATCGATGATTGAAACCAATATTACCCTCAAGCCGAAAAGCGAATGGCGCGAAGGAATGGACTGGGATAGCTTAATCGCCGAGATGGATCAAAAGTTACGCTTCCCCGGCATGCCCAATATTTGGTGGATGCCCATTCAGACACGCACACAAATGCTCGCTACGGGGATTCGCTCGGCATTGGGCATAAAAGTGTTTGGGCCGGATCTCGCGACGATTGAAAGCACCGCGACCGCGATCGAACGTGCACTACAAAGTGATAGTCGTACCACTGACTTTACGCGAAGCGCATTTGCCGAGCGTACCACGGGTGGCTACTTCTTAGACTTTGATATTGACCGAGACGCAGCATCTAGGTACGGATTGAATGTTGCTGATATTCAAGATGTTATTGAGATGGCCATTGGTGGCAAGGTGGTTTCGCAAACGGTTGAAGGACGTGAGCGATACAATATTTTAATGCGTTATAACCGTGACTATCGCGACTCGATAGCTGCTTTAGAGCGTACTTACGTCACTACCAGCCATGGTAGCCAAATCCCGATAAGCCAAGTCGCGACGTTACAGTATCGCAAAGGCCCACCAATGATTCGCAATGAAGACGGTCAGTTAGTCGGCTTTGTTTTTGTCGACGTTGCCGACAATATCGGCATTCCGGACTACGTCGCGCTAGCAAAAAAAGTGGTTGATGAAAAAGTCGACATCCCCACTGGCTATCGCCTCGCCTGGGCTGGGCAGTTCGAAAATTACGAGCGTGCAAAATCGCGTCTAGAAATTCTCGTGCCGATGACCCTCGGCCTGATATTTATGATGCTGTACTTTCATCGAAAATCGCTAATCGAAACGCTTATTGTCATGCTCGCGTTGCCTTTTTCTTTAGTAGGTAGTTTGTGGTTTTTGTGGATGCTGGAATACAAGATATCAGTCGCCGTGGCCGTAGGCATGATAGCCGTGGCCGGTTTAGCGGTTGAGCTTGGTCTACTGATGATGCTGTATTTAGATATATCTTGGCGACAACGTCGTGATGACGGGCAGCTCAACACCTTTCATGACCTTACCGAGGCAGTGGTCGATGGTGCAGCCAAGCGGCTACGCCCCAAATTAATGACCGGGCTCGCATTACTCATGGGCTTAGTGCCAATCATGCTCAGTAATGGCAGTGGCGCTGATCTAATGAAACGGGTCGCCGCGCCGATGGTGGGCGGGGTTGCGACCTCACTCATTATGGTCTTAGTGGTTTTTCCTGCGTTGTTCGTGATCTGGAAGCAAGCGACTAAAAGAGCTGGGCCCACTATCGAATCCCCATAACATTACTGTTTAACGCTGGCCGGGTAGTTAAGGCTACTCGGCATTATTATAAGTTCGCAGCAAGTCACCCTCCGAAATATCGTATCACAATGGAACCTGAGTGAATTTCAATTTAAAGTCGGCCACTCTAATTGAATGAGGTGGGAAATATTAAGGTTTGCTGATCCATTAGAATTCTTCTGCAGAAGGCGCAAGCTGGCCGTTATATAAATTTAGCGATTTACGCTGACCCTCAACGATTTTATTAAAGATACCGGGGCGAAATATTGGGGCAACGATAAGTACTGAGGACTCGAAAAAATGCATGAAAAACAATTTTTATCACAGCCTTGGCTAGGGTCGACGGCCATAACTGCAGGCATGGGGGTATTTCTTGGCGCCTCGGGCGACAACAAACCTCACCGACATTGGGCTCATCAAATCGCTATTGGCCTAGAAGAACCAATAGCGCTGCAATCTGACAAAACACGATATTTCGAACGCGGGCTATGGATACCTGCAGGTACCGCTCATCAACTAGAAACCGCGCATGTATTATGCATCTATATCGACCCAACACATGATTTTTGTAAAACACTGCTAGCACATATAGCCGTAGAGGAATGGTCTATATCCGTACTGGATGAAGAAATTTCATCCGAGTATGTAATGCGCTTCGCTAAAGCAAAGAACCTCCAAGGAGCGTTAATAAGCTTCGACAAACAATGTCGCTGTCAATTCAGTGACACTCCAGACGAGCGATTGAATATCATTTTAGCATCACTTAAAGATGATATTAGTAGCGGCAACAATACCACGCAGAAAACCTTATCGAGTTTGGTACATCTCTCCCCCAGCAGATTCTCTCATTGGTTTACAGAGCAAACAGGCATGCCATTACGCAGTTACAGGAAGTGGCTTAAACTGCTGGTCGGATTTGAACTATCGCGGCGAATGCCTCTCACCGATGCAGCACTCTTATCTGGTTTTTCTGATCAGGCCCACTTCTGCCGAGCAGTAACGCTGGCCTTCGGCGTCAGTGCTACAACCATTAAACAACTGCTGCTACATAAATAGCTTTTTCGTTCAATGTTTCGCCATTGAAAAATGACAAACTAAGCGCTCTTTAGCTCTGGAAGTTTTTGCTTATGAAAAGCACCTGGGAAATGTTTGTCAAAGTTCTGTACTTGCCTTTCTTTCTGATCGTAGGAAATGGCATTGCTATTTATATGGCGGGGCAAGATTATTCCAAATTAGCCTTGCTTGCATGGGTCGGCTTACTCATCGCTGTGTCGTTCTTAATTGAACAATGGATGCCATTTAGTCCCGAATTCAACAAGCCTCAAGCAGACTCGGTGCGTGATGTTATTCATGCCTTAGTCAATGAATCACTGAGTATTGTCGGCGTATTAAGTGTCCCAATCATTGCTAGTTACATCCCATTTAATTCTATTTGGCCCTCCTACGCACCGCTGTGGTTGCAAGTATTGTTGGCGGTGATCATCGCCGATATAGGCATTACACTGGCACATTACGCCAGTCATAGGTACAGCGCGCTGTGGCAGCTACATGCAGTACATCATAGTGTGAAACGTATGTATGGGTTTAACGGTCTTATGAAACACCCCTTGCATCAAACCATTGAAACCCTTGCAGGTACTGCCCCGCTACTCTTGATAGGCGTTCCACAAGAAGTCTTACTGCTGCTGGTTGTTGCGGTGGTTATTCAGCTGTTACTGCAACATTCCAATGTTGCCTATTTCGCAGGGCCGCTCAGATATGTTCTGGCTATCAATCAAGTTCATCGCTTCCACCACCTGAATACGGCAAAAGACGGCGATGTCAATTTCGGTCTATTCACAACGTTAACGGATCATCTCTTAGGCACTGCGTACTATGACAAAGAGAGAGTTATCCGTTCAGAAGATCTGGGCATCGGAACCGCGCCGGATTATCCCGTAGCTTATATTCCACAAATGCTAGCACCGTTCAAGCGCCTTGGCTGAACCGCCGACCCGCAGTACTTATCTGTACTATGTGAAAACATGAAAAGCATAGAAAAGTTATGGGAAACTGGTCATTATTTTTCAGACGACTTCACACACGGGCAATCGACACACTTAGGCGTCTATGTCTTTAGTAACTAGGGGCAAGCGAATTGAGAAACGCGTGATTTCGTCATCTGAGAACGCATCGATGTGACCACCATGAGCTTCAACAATGGACTTAACTATTGCCAGGCCTAGGCCAGCTCCCTCACTGAGACGCTGACGCGAAGGATCAACGCGATAGAATCGATCAAATATTTTTGGTAGATGTTCTGGGGGGATCTTTAAACCGGGGTTTTCAACACGGAGCTCTACCCATGCATCATCTGTTTTTTTTAGTTTCACGTTAATTGTTTGCCCGGCCGGTGTATATCGCAATGCATTTGATAGCAAATTAGATATGGCGCGCCTCAACATAGCCCGATCGCCACTCAGCATGGGTGTGCTTCCGTCTAAAGCCAGAACAATCTGTTTCTCCTCTGCCAAAGCCTCAAAAAAGTCAAATAACTCCCGCACTTCATGCCCGAGATCCAGCCACTCACGTACTGGATTACGTAAACCGTGTTCGCTTTGAGCCAACCACAGCATGTCGTTGACCATTTTCGCTAAGCGTTCCTGTTCTTCTAAATTTGAGTATAGTAACTCTTGGTATTCCTCCAAGTTTCTGGCCCGATTAAGCGCCACTTGGGTTTGGGTAATGGAATTTGTTAAGGGTGTACGCAGTTCGTGGGCGATATCAGCAGAAAAGTGCGAAAGTCGAGCAAAGCTGTCTTCCAAACGGCCAATCATGTAATTGAATGAATTGACTAGTGCTTGAAGCTCACCCGGAACAATATCTGGGTCAAGCCGCACATGCAGGCGATCCGCTTGGACATCACGCATAGTATCGCTTAAGCCGCGTAGCGGCGCATGCCCCTGATGTACGCCAAACCAAGCGGCCAACAACGTGACGACGCCAGCTAAAGTCATAATAAGCCACAGGCTGCGCCTAAAATTATCGAGAAAGCGGATATGGAAATTCATGTCAATGGCCGCGACAATACGATATTTCTGGCCACTAATTAGAGCTTGGGTAATGGCACCTCGATAAGCATTTCCCCCTGCCTTCCAGCTATGTAAATTAGCCGCTAAAATACGGGAGACGGGCGTATAGAGAGTCACTGGCGTGAGCAGTTCGTCAGCATTCGGCCCGTAGATAAGTTGTCCGTCTGGGCCCCAAACTTGGAAATATACGCCATGATGCCCTGAAACCGCGTGGGATAGCACTTCAGGTAGCCGCGGGATGTCGCCTGCGCCTGCCCGTAACGCTCGCTCCACGGCCTGAGTAATAACAATGAGCTCATCGGCATCCTGCTCAGCAAAGTGACGTTTGACGGCTTGCTGAACAAGATGTGCAGTCATGAATAGGCTTAGGCCGATGGCAAGGGCAACGAAGACCATCACTCTTGTTGTTAGCGATAAAGGGCGACGCTTAACTCGACTAAGCCACATCATTATCGTCTTCGATCTCCAGCTTGTAGCCCATGCCACGCACAGTGTGAATCAACTTTGCTGGGAAATCGTCGTCGATTTTGGCACGCAGACGGCGAATCGCAACGTCAATAACGTTTGTATCGGAATCAAAGTTCATATCCCAAACTTGGGAGGCTATCAAAGATCGTGGTAATACCTCGCCCTCTCTACGCGCTAAAAGCTCCAACAGGCAGAATTCCTTGTGGCTAAGACTAATTTTTTTACCTCCACGGCTAGCCCGGCGGCGCGGAAGATCTAAGGTGAGGTCTGCAATAGTAATTTGATCTGAAAGCACAGGCGCTGCACTTCTGCGCAGCAAGGTGCGAACTCTAGCTAGTAGCTCAGCAAAGGCAAATGGCTTAACCAAATAATCATCTGCGCCAAGCTCAAGTCCTTTAACCCGGTCTTCGACGCTATCTCGGGCGGTAAGAAAAAGTACTGGAGTTTGCCGACCAGCTTCCCGAAGGGACTGCATAATTCGCCAGCCATCAACATCGGGTAACATGACATCTAACACCATCAGGTCAAAAACTTCCGTCATTGCAAGATGGTGGCCATCGAGGCCGTTACGCGCTAGCGTGACCATAAACCCCGCCTCAGAAAGCCCCTGGCGCAAGTAATCGCCGGTCTTGAGTTCATCTTCCACTACCAATATCCGCAAAATTGCGTCGCTCCGTCGTTTGGCTTACGTCAGTTTGATAAACATTATGGATGAGGCTTTCCAACACCAAGATGACTTAAAGATTACAGCTTTGTAATCTTTAAGTCATGCGAGTGACAGGTGTAGGTCTCTAGTATTACGAACACAAATCACTAAATGCATGAGGTAGTTGCCCGTGAGCCAATGGCTTCCCCAACAAAAACGATCTTTGCAGCCAAACCGTCGTCGCTTTGTACAAGGCCTTGCGGCTGGCGGCGTACTGGCGGCAACACCCACTTGGTTGCAGGCAGCAATGAGCAGCAAAGTGGCACAGGGGCAAACACCTGTTCTAAGTGGGCGTGAAATCAATCTTGTTATTGCCGAAAATCCCGTCAACTTTACCGGCGTGACACGGATGGCAACAACGATCAACGGTTCGATACCCGCCCCTACTTTGCGTCTACGCGAAGGCGATGAAGTGACAATTCGCGTCACCAATCACTTGGCGGTAGCCACCTCCATTCACTGGCATGGCATTCTTCTACCCTACCAAATGGATGGCGTGCCTGGCATCAGTTTCAAAGGCATAGCGCCCGGAGAGACCTTCACATATCGATTCACCCTAAAGCAAAGCGGTACCTACTGGTATCACAGCCATTCCGGTTTTCAAGAAATGACGGGGATGTATGGCGCACTAATCATTGAGCCTAGAGCAGGCGAAAGACACCGTTCTGACCAGGATTATGTGGTGCAACTTTCAGATTGGACTGACGAAGACCCTATGCGCGCTTTCAGTAAATTGAAAATGCAGAGCGATGTCTACAATTTCAATCAGCCCACCTTCTTTGACTTTAGTGAAGATGTTTCAAAGGTCGGTTTACAGGGCGCACTGGAAAAGCGTCAGATGTGGAACCAGATGCGCATGAATCCCACCGACTTAAACGATCTATCGGCGGCCACGCTGACCTTCCTCATGAACGGTACAGCGCCTAATGGTAATTGGACGGGACTGTTCCAGAAAGGGCAACGCATACGCCTGCGCTTTATTAATGCGGCAAGCAATAGCTTTTATGATGTGCGTATTCCCGGCTTAAAATTGACCGTCATTCAGGCCGACGGCCAAGATGTCGAACCGGTTTCCGTCGATGAATTTCGCTTTGGCCCCGGCGAAACCTACGATGTATTGGTTGAACCCGCAGACGATGCCTACACGATCTTTGCCCAGAGTATGGATCGCACCGGTTATGCCCGAGGCACATTAGCATTGCAGCAAGGTCTATCCGCGCCAGTCCCTGCGCTTGATCCGGCAGAGTGGCTGACGATGTCAGACATGATGGGTGCAATGGGCAGCATGGCCGGCATGAATCATGATTCGATGAAAGGTATGGAAGGAATGAATCATGGCTCGATGAAGGGTATGCAGGGAATGGGCAGCATGGACGGTATGAAGGGTATGGATCATTCGGCCATGAATCACCAGCCAAAGAACCCGTTGGCCAAGCCCTCTAGCACTGTCAACCATGCCAGTAGTGAATACGGCGCGTCGGTAGATATGCGAGTGGATACACCGCGCACCAATCTTGATGATCCAGGTATCGGTTTGCGTAATAACGGCCGACGAGTGTTGACCCTAGCCGACCTGAAATCGATTAACGGGCTGCTGGATGATCACCGCACACCAACCAAAGAACTTGAACTACACCTCACTGGCAATATGGAGCGCTACAGCTGGTCATTCGATGGTTTGGAGTTTGGTAAAAGCACACCGGTGTCGTTGAAACACGGTGAGCGCGTTAGGGTTATTCTGCAAAATGACACCATGATGACGCATCCAATGCATTTACACGGCATGTGGAGTGAACTCGAAACCGACAAGGGTGAGCTGCGGGTTCGGCGCCACACCATTCCGGTTCAGCCATCGCAACGCATCAGCTTTTTAACAACGCCCAATGACCTTGGTCGCTGGGCGTGGCATTGCCACCTGTTATTTCATATGGATGCGGGGATGTTCCGCGAAGTGGTGGTGTCATGAGTAAAACGAAAATGAAAAACGTCATCAGCCTAGTGGCAGTTACAGCTATTTTTACGACATCGGCCTCATGGGCCCAAATGGATGGTGAAAAGATGCAAATGCAAGGTGGCAGTGCACCCGAAGATGCTCGTGATCCACATGCTTATTCAGATGGCTATACGCTTACCGAAGGCCCATATGCCCAACAAGGCCCAAGGCAACTAAAACTGGCTGACGAACATGCTTTCCTTTCTGTATTAGGCGACCGCCTTGAATACAGCGAGGATAGTGGCAATACGACCTTTGACCTTTTAGCTCGGTATGGCACTACTTACGATAGTCTCGTTGTAAAAGCTGAAGGTGATACTAACGGTGGTCAATTGGAAGAAAGTCAGACAGATCTACTCTGGAGTCACGCTATCAGCGTCTTCTTTGATACTCAGTTAGGTGTGCGCCTCGACCAGTACAGCGAAGGTAGTGATCGCCAATGGCTCGCTGCGGGCATCCAAGGTTTAGCGCCGTATTGGTTTGAGCTAGACGCTACCGCCTACCTCGGTGACGATGGACGTACAGCACTGAACATTCAGGCAGAATACGAATTACTACTAACACAAAAGCTAATATTACAGCCTCGCGCGGAGCTTAATCTTTACGGTAAAGATGATCCTAATAATGGCCTCGGCAGTGGTTTGTCGACTGCATCTATTGGCTTGCGCTTGCGTTATGAAATAAATCGCCAGTTTGCGCCCTATGTCGGCGTGGAGTGGTCGGACGCATATGGCGGTACCGCTGATTATCGACAAGCTGCAGGACAGGACATTAACGATACGCAATTAGTAGCAGGCCTTCGGTTCTGGTTTTAATTAAATTATCGATTCCTCATATTCCCAACTCAAAGATTAAGGATTATTCCAATGCGCTCAAAATTTTTAACATTGTCAATTGCAATCTCTACGCTGGCTTTTACTTTATCAGCCCAGGCTCATGATCCCAAAGAGCACATGAATAACGCAGAAAAGCCAGATTGCGCGGCCATGGAAAATATGGATCACGGCAAAATGGATGTGAACGACCCTGTTATGCAAGCCATGATGAAACAGTGCATGGGCGACATGGAAGGTATGAGTGGCAGTGAAGCGCCTAAAGGCGATAAACCGGAGCAACACGAAAATGAAAGTAGCACGGAACAGGCTGGCCATAATCACTGATATAACTATTTCGAGTCACCCAGCAAGACTTCATTAACTCTTTAGACGATTTGGAAATACTATGGCCGCAAACAAATTTCTACGCTGTGGTAAATGTTTGATGATTACCGCCGTTGTCGCGATGTTGGGCGGTCTAGCATTCCTTTACTCTGGTCTCTACCCTATGGGAGCTGATGTGCCGCACAATGGCATAACATATTGGGGGCTCGAAACGATGCGAGAACGCTCGATCGCCCGAGCGGCAAGTGCGATTGAGGTTCCCAATGATCTAGCCTCATCAGAGCGACTGCTAAAAGGCGCTGCTGACTACAATGCAATGTGCGCCAGCTGCCACCTGAAACCCGGCAAAAACCAAAGCGACTTTACTTTGGGCCTCTACCCCGCCCCACCCAATCTAGCACAGAAGGGTGATGATCATGGCCATGATGGCGGCCACGATGACAACACCTATGCTTTACAACGCCAATTCTGGATTATTAAACACGGTATCAAAGCATCTGGCATGCCATCATGGGCACCTGGGCATGACGATGAGCGTATATGGAATATGGTGTCATTTTTACAACGATTACCTGAACTAAGTACTGGGCAGTACCAGGTTCTCACTGCACGTAGTGACAACACCAAAAAACAGGAACATTGATTACTGCCTAATCAATGTTCCAATTAACGCTATACACTCGATAATTCAATATGAATACCGCACTACCCTTCTGTGATGACATTTAAAAACTCTACTAACAACCAGAGAAATAGCCATGGCAAGCGCTAATTATACTTTGAAATATATGCTGGCAGTATTCATCCTTAGCCCCCTTTTCGCCGCAGCCCACTCAGCACATGACCCTGTTAAGGAAATTCACAAAAAAGATCAGACGATTGCGACCCGACAGTCCGAATTTGATCAATTACAGTACTCAGGGCAAAAAATAGAAAATCTCCAAGACCAAATTACCGCCATGGAAAGTAAAATACTTATGATACGAAATTTGATGGCTAGCGATTATCCTCATATCAAGGAAAAAATGAGCAAGTACTCTTTCGACTACATTAAAAGTGTAGAAGAATCACTAGCGCAGTTAAAAAACACATTACAGCAAACTGACACATTACTTAATCAATAGTGATGGTTCGTAAATTGCGTCTAGCGCAGTCAACAAGCTCTAGCAGGAAGCTTCAAACGACTCCCTGTATTTTGTACGCACTAATCTAATCGGCTAAATACAATTTTCTCGATCGCTACCGCTGTCACAATTCGGCGGTCGCTTCCTTATCACCTGGCATGGGCAAGCTTATAATAGTGGAGTGAGTGTATTAACTCTCAAGTTATTTTCGAGTTACCGATAAAGTTTGAAGAATCCCGCACTCTTTAACAGTACTTTGATTTGAACAGCTATTTCGAAGCGTCATCAATTTGTTTTGGAGGTCTTGTAGCTCATTTATTCGAAGTGCAACTTGCTCTATATGGCTATCAACCATTCTGTTCACATCATCGCATCCTATTCCCGGCTGCTGATTTAGCGCGATAAGTTGCCGAATTTCGGCAAGCGAAAGATCAAGGCTTCGACAATGCTTGATAAATTTTAGCTGGTCTACCGTCGCCGAATCATACAAGCGAAAGTTGCCGTCACTGCGCCGCTGCGAGGCCAATAGTTTTTCTTTCTCATAGTGGCGGATGGACTGCACAGAACACCCAGTTAACTTAGCTAGCTCTCCAATTTTCACCAATCCCACCTTAACACTTGACTCTATAGTAACCATAGAGTTTAGGCTATGTATGATTCAAAGTAAAAGGAGCGGCGCAATGACACTGACTGGCAACCGTCAATCTGCAGAGAATACCAATGATCAAGGCAGTATCAGCACTCTGCAGCCTGATAAAATCTACGTTAGCGAGTTTGTGGTTTCTAAAATGGATTGCCCTTCTGAGGAACGTTTAATTCAGATGGTTCTAGAGGGCATTGAACCGGATGTAGTTCTAGAATTTGACACGCCCAACCGCATGCTAAAGGTATTTCACAGTGGCAACCTTGTCGCCATACAGTCTCGTTTGGATTCGCTTAGCCTTGGCGCGAAAATTAAAGATACTCACAATTTAGACCACGATGAACTGTCGCAAGTGATGGCGTCAGCAAAAGAGGCTAGTTTAAAAGAAGGTACCATCCTAAAATGGTTACTTGCGATTAACGCAACCA
>NZ_JANZNQ010000036.1 GCF_027257955.1 Zhongshania aquatica
GCCTCAACCCCCAGGCCTACCTGAAAGACGTAATGGAAAGGTTGCCGACACAGCGTGCGTCAAAGATCAGCGAACTACTGCCGCATAATTGGCGGCCGTAGCAATGTGGGTTTGCCGGACGCTTACAATAAGCAGGTCGTAGTCAGCAGAGAAGCTCACATTTAGTTTTGGCGCGGAGATTAACTCGTTTCCTGATAGATCAACACGGTCTTCTTGATCGGCGATAGTTTGGGTGTTTGCAAGTGACAATTCAGTGTACTCAGTTTCAAGTACACCTACCGCAGCTTGTAATGTTAGGCGTTCGGTAACCCGTGCCCACAACTCAAGCTCTGCCCCCAGAATTTGAGAGCCTCCGGCGTTCTCTAGGAAGTTAGAAATACCGACCACGTTGATAAACTGTTGGTTGGTATAGTCATAGAGAAACGCCGCGCCATTTAAACGCACACTGCCTTCGGCCATGTCGGCTTTGAAACCAACTTCATAGGCGTCGATAAACTCCGGTGAAGCATAAGCGGTTTCGATAGGCCGTGGCTGGTAGTACACACCGCCGTTATAACTGCCGGCGCGATAACCGCGACTCACACTACCGTAGACCATTAAATCATCGCTAAAGCGATAATCGAGGCCGAGTTTACCGGTGAACTCCTGCTCTGGTGCATCCAATCTTGGTGCTGAATCCAGTGTGTAGGCTCCGTGAGTGTAACCCGCCTGCAGATAGTTGGTAAGCGCCGTTGGATTGGTGAGTAGGTTTTGTAAATCGAAAGTTGTTAACGGCAATGTGATCCACGCATTGTCTGTTCCGGTGGTGTTGCCGGGCACATAGCTACCCCGTGGGGAACCGTCGTTGCCAAGTCGTGAAATATTTAAATAACTGAGCGTGCTGTCGTCCTCGGTGTAGCGAAGCCCGAAATCCATGCCGAAATTCGCGGTAAAATCGAAGCGCATTTGCGTGTAAACCGCTGCAGTGGTTTTCTTGGTTTCCAAGCGCTGATCAATCATGCCAAAGTCAATTAAATATGGAAAAATTGGAATAGCATCTGGTTCGGCTATACCAACTCTTACATCAGGAATTTGGTCGAATATGTCATAAATATTTTGCATGTATAAATCTTCGCTGCCGTAATATACACCGGCGATGATATTGAACATGCCATCAAAGTTAGAGGTGAAACGTAGATCTTGGCTGAAGCTCACAGAATCTGAAGACCAGGTGATTTCCAGCAAGCCGTTGGGGCTGCCATCGGTGTCTGCCATTTGGTAGTAATCGGCATCCATATAGGAGCTGACCGAGGTAATCGTGTAGTTGTCGGCGTTGTAATTCATGGTTAACACCGTCAGTTCGGTATTGGTAATCAATGCGCCGATCCGGTTTGCTTCAGTTTCATGAAAGTCGAGGTTACGGGTACCGCTTGAATAGCCTATATAGTCTATAAAACCATTGGAGTTACCTTCTAATCCGGTGCCGCGCAGGTCTGTGCGGGCCTCATGACGCACAGGCGTACTTAGGGAATCGTTGCCCGACTTGGTGATTTTTAATATTGCGTCTAGCTTGTCGTTAATAATCCAGTTGAGACTGAGGCGAAGGCCTTGGAAATCGGTTTGCGCCGCGTTGGTATCTTGGCCAACGACTTCAGCATAGCCTTCGTCGCGCTTTAAACTGCCTGAAATTCGTGCGGCAAGTACGTCGTCAATTAATACGGCCTCGGTGCCGGCCTCGAGTGAGGTGGCGTTGTAGCTCCCGATACCGCCTTTGATGTACGTGCTGCCTTCGCCGCTAAATCCGGGGGTGCGAGTAATAATATTGATTGCGCCGCCTGTGGTGTTTTTCCCGTATAGCGTCCCTTGTGGTCCACGCAGTACTTCCAGACGCTCGATATCGAAGAAGTTTGCACCGTGGCTATATACGGGGCCTAAGTAAGCTTCGTCCACATAGACACCAATAGGACTGGCTTGGTTAGAGCTGTAATCCGACATGCTCACACCGCGTATAGAGAATATCGGTTGCACATCACCGTAGGGGCCACTGACCTGCATATTAGGTACTTGTGCAGACACATCGTTGGCGTTTCTAAAGCCAAGCTTGTCTAGCATATCGGCACTAACACCGGTCACAGCAATGGGAATATCTTGGGCGCTTTCGCTGCGTTTTTGGGCCGTAACTAGAACCTCTTCTAATGCTGGCGCGGCAGTGGCATGGCTTGCTGTGAGCAGGGCCAAGCTACTTAAACTGGTATTGAGAAGGAATTGGCGTGTGAATTTCGAAACGGGCACGGGTGTACTCCTAAAATGATGACGACTCAAAGACTGGGCTGTTAATCCACTTGTGAGGTGTATCGTATATACCTAAAGTCTTATGACGTATTAGTTATTATTTGGTCTTAATACTAGAACAAGATGTCGAAAGTGCGACATCAAACGTTAAAAGTATTATGTAACTGCTCATTATAATTGATAAGCTATGTAGAAATTCGGACATTTCTGGGGTCTGGCGGACAAAATTTCATCTAGCTTCAATCGACCTTTCCGGAGTGTGTACGACAAATAAACGAGTTTTGATTTCATTAAACAGTCAAAAAGTGCAAATAAAAATGAAAACCTGGGACTTCTGTCGTAGCGTCACAAGTGTACAAATACTGGTCGCCTTAGGCGTTGAACACGGTGCAAAGCAATCTGCCTTGCTACTGAACACGGGTTTAAATCAACAGAGCTTAAATAACCCCGAGACCATCGTTGAAGCCAGCGATGAGCTTATGGTCATTCGTAACTTGATACGTGAATTACCGGATTTGGCTGGTGTTGGTTTATACGCGGGTGAGCGTTATCACTTGTCGGTTTACGGAATTTGGGGTTTTGCCCTAGCCAGTAGTCCCACTACGCGCAAGGCCGTTGAGTTATCGCAAACTTATCAGGAGCTGACCTTTGTTTTTTCCGGATTTACCGTAGAAGAGACTGGGGAATACGTTAGCCTAGTGTTTGATAATTCTGATCTACCGGCAGATGTGGCTTTGTTCTCAATAGAGCGAGAGATTCAAGCGGCCATGCTGATTATTCGCGAAATTGTAGGGCCGCAGCTGACCGAGGAATGGGTGACCTTTAGACATGCGCCGCCACCGCATCATGAATTATATCAGCGGTTTTTCCGTGGTAGGGTCGATTTTTCCGCGCCGCAAAACGCGTTGATATTTCCACGCCGGCTTTTGGATGAGCCAAGAATGGTTGGCAACGATACCACGGCGAGTTTGCTAGATAAGCAGTGCTCGGAGCTTATTGCTAAACGCTCGGCGCGCAAAGGTGTGTCTGGAAAGGTGCGCGACATACTCCTGCGTCAAAAGCCGATGACGATGGATATGGAGTTGGTCGCAGAATCGTTGTGTATGACATCGCGCACCCTGCGCAGAAAGTTGGACGCAGAGAGCACGTCATTTCGACAGCTAGTTGACGAAATCCGGATGACTCTTGCGGAAGAAATGTTGACCGGTACCCGGCTTAGTGTCGAACAAATTGCTGAACGGCTCTGCTACGCCGATGCATCTAGCTTTTCCCAAGCGTTTAAGCGCATGAGCGGCCAAACGCCGGGGGCGTTGCGAAAGCGAGGCACCGCTGCATAGTGTCGCGCCTAATTGCTTGCGAGGGTATTTTTACTTGGTATAAAACTCATTGCCCTTTCAGTAAGGGCCGTGATCGTCAAACTGGGATTCACGCCGAGGTTGGCACCTAGCATTGAGCCATCGCAAACATAGGCATTTTGATATCCGAACAAGCGGTTTTGGCTATCAATTACGCCACTCTCTGCTGACTCACTCATGCCGCAGCCACCCATACAATGAGCCGTGGTTGGAATATTAAAAAATATTTCCGACACCATGCTGGCGCCCGTGCCATTCATTTGTTCGGCACTATCGGCCACAAATTTATTCGCGGCGGGAATAAAGGACGGAATGGGCTCGCCCTCGGTTTGTAAGACCTTGGTAAAGGGGAAATACCAAGGTCGGCGATAGCGCATATTTAAATGCCCATCAACGGTTTGCATACATAGAAAAATAATCGTTTCTTTGGCAAAGCCAAAGGGGTTGCAAGCGCGCAGCGTTTTTATGGGATGACGCAGCAGGGACATTAAAAGCGTCGCCAGCCATAAAAACGGCCTAAGTAAACCGGGTTTACCACCGGTGAGGGGCGTAAATAATAAACTCAATAAATCGTGGCCTTTGCCGTAGCGTGTGGCTTCGATATGGGTGTATTGATCGAGGTAGAAACCCGAACCAATGGCCACACCCTTTGACATATCCTCACCACCAGAAAAGCGCAGCGCGAGTAAGGATTCTGCATTGGTGCGAACGCGATTGCCAAGTTCATCAGAAATATTGGGCATTGACCCCGATTGCTTGAGTTTGAACAAAAGCTCCTGTGTACCTAAGGAGCTCGCGGCAAAAATAACTTTCTTAGCAGTAAAGCGACGTTTATTTTTTGTGAATAGCGATGTGCCGTGACGGGTGAATATCTCGTAGCCTGTTTCGCCGTCTTTGCCGTCTAGTGGTTGTACATCGCTAACACGGGTCTGTTCAAAAACGCTCGCGCCTTTTTTCTCAGCAAGATAAAGATAATTTTTATCTAGAGAATTTTTCGCGTTATGGACACAACCGGTCATGCAGCTACCGCAGCCTATGCAGCTTGAGCGCTCCGGACCTTCTCCATTAAAATACGGGTCGGCATACACTTTACCGCCGCCTACGTCGTCTTCGTCGCCAAAGAAAACACCGACATCGGTTTTGTAAAAGGTGTCGTGTCTTCCTTGGGCGATGGCCATTTTTTCCAGCGCATGGTCGGCGGCAGCAAAGCGCTGGTTTTTATTCACGCCCAACATGCGTTTTGCGGTGGCGTAGTGATCGGGCATGACGGCCTGCCAATTGTCTAAACCCTGCCAGCTACCATCCGACCACACAGAGTCCGGCGGTACCAATAAGGTATTTGCATAGGTTACTGAGCCGCCTCCCACCGCATTGCCGTGCAAGACCATAACGTGTTTAAAAAACCGTAAACTGAAAAAACCGCGTAAACCAAGAAGGGGTCGCCATAAAAAGTCCCATACTTTCCAGTTGGTGGGCGGCATATTCTCGGGGCCCCAGCGGCGACCCATTTCCATTACACCAACGGAGTAACCCTTTTCACTAAGGCGCAAAGCCGAGACACTGCCCCCAAATCCGGAGCCAATAATAATGACATCGAAATCGTACTCAGTAGCCATAATCGTCCACCTAATTGTTATTTTTTATTGCGCTAAAAATATAGTCAGAGCGCTTAAAATTTCTATTGCGACGACGGAAGGTAAAGGTAAAGCCGGGCCACAACTGCGTTATTTTCCCCGAGCGGTGTTTATACCAGCTGTCGCAGCCGGTCGCCCATATCGAGCCGCCCAATAATTTTTGTAAGCCTTCGTTGTATTCTCGCTGTACGTCTAATTTCACTTCTACTGTAGCAGAATTACTTTCGTCGGAAGCTTGCAGTATTCGACTAATCGCCTGAACTTGGGTCTCAATCATATATACCATCGAGCTATGCCCAAGGGTGACATTTGGACCCACGATAAAAAATAAATTGGGAAAACCGTGCACGCTTGAACCCAAATACGCTTCTTCGCCGTTCTGCCAAGTTTGCGATAATTGCTCGCCATTGCGACCGTAAATCATCGCGGCGATGGGGTTGTCGGTGGCGTAAAAACCCGTACCGAAGATAATACAATCTACCTCATGTTCAATATTGTCCTGGGTAATAATGCTGTGCTCGCGAATCTCCCGTATACCCTTGGTCACCACGTCTACATTCGGCTTTTGCAGTGCTGGATACCAATCATTGGAGACCAAAATTCGCTTGCAGCCAATGGGATAGTCGGGTGTTAGTTTGGACCTAAGTGCGGGATCTGCTACCTGACGCGCAATATGTTTAATGGCCGAACGACGAAATAAATTCATTAGGGATGGGTGCAAGACCATGCCAAGTACCCGCGATTCATTCTGACAGTAAATCTTGGCGCGGATTATTTTGCGCGTAATAGGAATATGTTTGAAAAGCCATTTTTCAATGCGGCTATAGGGACGATCGCCACGCGGAATGAGCCAGTTCGGAGTGCGCTGGAATACAGACAATTTTGCCGGTATGCCCGCAATTTCTGGTACAAACTGGATAGCCGATGCGCCGGTGCCAATAACCGCAACCCGCTTGCCTGGCAGCGAGTAGTCGTGATCCCAGTTTGCGGAGTGAAAATGATGACCCGCAAAGGCTTCTACGCCGGGTATATCCGGCAGTTTTGGTTCTGCTAAACCGCCATTGCCACTGATCACAAATCGGGACTTAAAATTTCCCCCAGATGTTTTGACCAGCCAACTGCTGTCGGTATCGTCGTAGCGGGCTTCACTTAGGGTGTGATCAAAACGAATATGCGGGCGCAATTGCCATTTGTCGGCAACCTTTCTTAAATAGGCTTCTAATTCAGGTTGGGTGGGGTATACCCGCGACCAGTCTGGATTAGGTTCAAAGGAGAAGGAGTATAAATGGGACGGTACATCGCAGGCCGCGCCGGGGTAGCGATTATCCCTCCATGTGCCGCCGACATCTTTAGCGCGTTCAATAATAATGAAATCGCTGATGCCCATTTCTTTTAAGCGGATCGCCATACCAAGACCGGCGAAGCCAGTGCCGACAATTAAAATTTGGGTTGCCTTAACGTCTAATGTGTTATTGAACTCTGTAGTGGCCATAAAGCGATCCTGCTATTTTTCTTATCATGTGAAAATGAGAATAGCCATCATATAGTGATGCGCAGATCGTTCTATGTGGGGGACGGACACTGACTGTAGAATTTCGGACAGCGGTTTTTCGGAGGAATGCCGATGGAAGACGTGATTACGTGGCTTTCACACCACGCTTTTGATTAAGCAATTTAAGCCCCAGATGAAGTGAAACAAAGAACATGATGGCCATACACAGCATAGTAATGCCAATATACAAAAACAGGTCGGGTGCCTGCATCATCATTGACATCAGCGAGTCTTGGTAGAAAAAGAACCATTGGTGATCATCAGGAAATATCCAACGGTGTGCTGCGTAAAAGACTTCAACCCAGCCCACTGATATCACCGCCACCGCAAGACCCGCTATTAATACAGAGTTAACCGCGAGTATTTGTTTGTAGTTGGGTAGTGGCCAGCGCTTGACTAAGAATAGCGCTATCAGAATAGACCATAGCGTGATTGCATAGGGCGCAATTTTTTGGGTAAGCGTGATTAAGTTCGCCACGTCTTGTAGGTGAACAATTTCTGCTCGATGTAGCAGGGGTATTTTCGTGTTTGGTCTTGGTGAGTATGTGATGTCTTTTAAGCCTTCACCCTGATGGGTAATGGCGACGCAAATTTGGTGGAATATGTGTATACGCTGTGCGCGGTCGGTTTGCTCAAAGCCTACGCGATAGCGATTTTCCGGGCCAGTTTCCGCGATGGTCTCGGCAATGCCGATATTGTCGTGCCAAAATCCATAAAAGAAATCGACACCCAATAAGGCCTGCCAACTTAAGTATAGGCCTGTAATGAGACACAAGGTGCTGTAAGCGAGGTGTCGCAGGGGTAATACGAGTTTAGCGAGCATGACGCGGTTGGCGGCTACGAATCATTTAGCGGTCTCAGTTAGGGGGCGCACGATAGTGGGCAGCGTGCGGCAGAGTTTAAGTATTGTGTGCCTTTCTGTTTGCTACGGGGTGTAACTATAGCATCATAGAATAATTGCATCCTGTTGAACTGGGATCACGCGTTTTCATTTTGAGAATCTTTCATGGACAGAACAAAACCAGCTAGATCAATCGGTATTCTTGCCAGCCTACATCCTCGGCGGATTATGCAGATATTAGATGACATTGATGGGTCATCACCTAGCTATAGTCTTGATCGTCCGCAGGCACTGCGTAGAGTGTTTACTGTCCTTGCCTGCGTTTCATTATGCCTGCTTCTTATACATTACCTTAAATATTCAAGTGTCTTCCTAGAGCTTTTGAAAATACTTAGCGGCGTGGCGGAAAAATCACCGAATTATCTCTACCTAAAATTGCGTCAAACGGGATTTTTAGAACTTGTTACTTATGGATGGTGGACATTCTGGCATATTGTTGGCTACGTGGTCATTCCCGCTATAGTGATTAGATATTTACTCCGCGATAAAGTCGTCAATTTCGGTTGGCGTTGGAATACCACATCCCAGCATTGGCGTGCATACGCCTTGCTGCTTTCGCCAATTTTGGTGTTTATTGTGATAGCCTCGTTTAACCGAGATTTTTTGGCTCATTACCCTTTCTATAAACAAGCAGGTCGTAGTTGGTTTGATTTTGTAGCGTGGGAGTTGTTGTATTTAACGCAGTTTATATGTCTAGAATTTTTCTTTCGTGGCTTCTTTTTGCAGGCATTGCGACCTGCTGTTGGTGCCAATGCCGTGTGGATAATGTGCGTGCCATATTTGATGATTCACTTTCCGAAGTTATGGCCAGAGGCCTTCGGCGCCATTTCTTTTGGTTTGTTTTTAGGCCTATTAGCGATGCGGTCGAAATCAATTTGGGGCGGCTTTTTTGTCCACGCCGGTGTGGCGGTGGGGATGGATGTCGCGTCATTAGTTCAACAAGGGCGGCTCCCAAAGGTGGTCTGGCCGTTTTAGGATTTTTAAATACAGTTTTTATTTTAGAAAGTTATTATTTTAAGAGATAAAATTATGTTTTCTTTAAACAAAGCAAACTTATTTCGGCAGCAAGCTTATATTAATGGTGATTGGGTCGACGCCGCGTCTGGCGATGTTAAGTCGGTTTATAACCCTGCTACAGGCCAGTTAATAGGCACCATTCCCTGCATCAGCGAATTGGAAACTCGAGATGCGATTGCTGCGGCCGAGGTCGCTTGGAGATCATGGCGCAAGCGCACGGCGAAGGATCGAAGTGCGTTACTGCGCCGTTGGTTTACTCTGATTCAAGATAACGCCGAAGACATTGCCCAGATCATGACCGCAGAGCAAGGTAAACCTCTTGCGGAGGCTAGAGGTGAGGTTCAATACGCGGCGTCGTTTATAGAGTGGTTTTCTGAAGAAGCAAAACGAACTTACGGCGACGTAATTCCAAGCCCCGCTAGCGATAAACGTCTTATTGTGGTGAAAGAGCCAGTCGGAGTCTGTGCTGCTATCACCCCATGGAATTTTCCGGCCGCGATGATAACGCGTAAAGCAGCACCTGCCTTGGCGGCGGGCTGCACCATGCTGGTGAGACCTGCAGATGCAACACCGTTTACCGCATTGGCTTTGGCAGTTCTAGCGGAGGAAGCGGGGATTCCTGCTGGGGTGTTAAATATATTAACGGGTAAGTCTCGTATTATAGGCGCCGAGCTGACATCTAATCCCATAGTGCGTAAATTATCATTTACCGGCTCGACTGAAGTCGGCCGAACCCTAATGGCGCAGTGCGCGCCGACATTAAAAAAATTGTCGATGGAGCTGGGCGGCAACGCACCCTTTATTGTGTTTGACGATGCAGATTTAGATGCCGCGGTAGAGGGCGCTATGGCATCTAAATTCCGTAACACTGGGCAAACTTGTGTGTGCACAAATAGGTTGTATGTGCATGATAAAGTTTATGATCTTTTTGCAGAAAAACTAACTAACGCGGTTAACGCCTTGAAGGTGGGTAATGGCGTTGATGAAGGTGTTACGCTGGGCCCGCTTATTGATGAGGATGCCGTTTTAAAAGTTGAGCAACATATTAGCAACGCAGTCGAATTGGGTGCCACGGTATTAAGCGGCGGCAAGCGTCACGCGCTAGGCGGTCATTTTTTTGAGCCGACGGTATTGCTTAATGTGACCCAAGATATGTGCATTGCGCGTGAAGAAACCTTTGGACCACTCGCGCCTATTTTCCGTTTTCACAGCGACGATGAAGTTATTCAGTCGGCTAATGATACTGAGTTTGGCTTGGCGAGCTATTTCTATAGTCGCGATATTAACAGGGTATGGAAAGTGGCCGAAGCATTAGAGTACGGAATGGTTGGTATTAACACTGGCTTAGTTTCAAATGAGGTCGCTCCTTTCGGTGGTGTAAAACAGTCTGGCTTTGGCCGCGAAGGTTCGCACTATGGTATTGATGAATATCAGGTCCTCAAATATATGTGCATGGGTGGGCTTGAGTAAAAACAATTGACGGCATTTCAGGTTTTCAGTCTTTGCTTTTTAAGCGATGGCACGAGTCGTCTAAACTTCAATAATGTCTGTGCAGGCACACAATAGTGCTAAGCTTGGGTGATTATCTTCCCTGCTATTCGCGCAGGGATGAAGGAAAAGTTTGCGTCGTTGGTGGATGAGAAATAATTTTGCTATCTAAGTTACCCAGGTGGATTGAATACGGCGCGTTTATTTTGGCACTAGTTGCCGGGTGTATTAATGCGATCGGCCTTTTGGGATTTGAACATCAATCGGTTTCCCATCTCTCTGGTACAGCGACATTACTCGGCACCAGTTTCTTGGGTGATTCCTTTGAAAATACACTGCATTTAGCGGGAATATTGTTTGCCTTTTTTACGGGCGCGTCGATATCTGGTTTTTTACTCCATGGTGGTCGTTTAAAACTTGGGCGCCGTTACGACATCGCCTTACTCTTGGAGGCGATGTTTATTTTTGTCGCGTTATTTTTATTGTCGAAAGGTTATTTTTCCGGGCAGTTAGCCGCGTCATTGGCCTGTGGTATTCAGAATGGCTTGGCGACCACTTATAGTGGCGCGGTAATCCGTACAACCCATTTAACGGGTATTTTTACTGACCTTGGTCTTATGCTCGGTGCGGCGCTTAAAGGAGAGGCGTTTGATAAACGAAAGGCGGCGCTTTTTACACATATTATTGTTGGCTTTGTGCTCGGCGGCACCCTTGGCGCGTATTTGTTTATCTTATTTAAATTTCAAGCCTTACTGGTTCCGGGATGTATTTGCGTCATCTTAGCGGCGGTGTATCGAAGCTACTTAAAAAATAAAATTACATAAACCAGCGCGCAGCAAAGGGCACAAATATCGCAGTGAACGTGCCGGTTAAGCATAGCGCTAAACTGGAGAAGGCGCCCGCCACGGGACTGCGTTCAAAGGCCCTTGAGGTGCCAATAGCGTGGGCGGACAGCCCGAGACAAAATCCCCAAAGCCGATCATCTTGAATATCTAGTTTTTCGAATAACCATGTCACTGTGGTGATACCCACTACGCCGGTGAGAATGACCGACGCCACCGCGATGGTGGTGACACCGCCAATGTCTTGGGTCACCGTGATCGCGATGGGCGTAGTGATAGATTTGGTGGTGAGGGATAACAAGGTGCTGTGATTGGCGCCAAATAGCCAGGCAATGATCAGCGCAGAGGCGGACGCGAAAATAGCGCCGACTGTAACAGTGATGAGTAGCGGCCCTGCCATATTCCGCAATAGATGGAGTTGTCGATACAAGGGAACGGCCAGCGCGACGGTAGCAGGCCCTAATAAAAACGTCAGCCAGTTAATATTTTGATAGTAGGCGTGATAGTCCTGCTGCAGCAGCATTAGCGCCGCTGCGATTAATGTGGCACCACTGATTGTGGGGTGAAACAGGGCGAGGCGGCCGCTACGGGTATATACAAACATCGCCCCTTGGTAAGCCAATAAGGTGAGCGTGATCGCAAATAGTGGCCCGTGTAATAGTTCGCTCATGCGCGGTCTTTCCGGTCTTTATCTGTTCGACCGTGCAGGAAACGTATTAATAATCCGCAGAAAACCAGTGTACAGAGTGTGCCCAAAGTGACCGCAGCGATAAACGCGGGCCATTGGTCAGCAAAGCCGGCACCCAGAAAAAACACACCGGCGGCGGGTGCCATCAGCAGCATGGGCAGTAATTCAATAAGTCGCTGGCTGCCAATTTCTAAATCTTTTGGTACGTCGCCGCGAATACAAAGGCCTATAAACAGTATCAGCATGCCAATGACAGGGCCGGGCAGTGGTAGCCCGAGCGCCCGCTGGATAAACTCACCCAGTAGTTGGCAGCCGATAAGGCTTAGGAAGCCAGCAAGCATTAGCGCTTTAGCATGGGCAGGGCGCTGACAATGGCCGCCAAGCCTAGTCCGATAAAGGCAAACATAGACCAATTGGGCATGCTTAGGCCAAAGAGGGTCCAGACGATTTCTGCACAGTTTCCGTCGCCCAGCATTAGGGTGCTAAAGGCTTCACCAAAGGGCAGGTTACTGAACATATATTCTAAGCTGGGGCCGCAGGCGGGCACTTGGTCTGGTGGCAGGCTTTGCAGCCACACTTGGCGATAGGCTACCGATCCACCTGCAATGGTGGTGACCAACATCAACCCCGTGGCGACATAGCGGCCTTTTTGGTGAGGGTTGGCAATGAGGGAGATAAGTGCAACCAGCGCGGTTAACACGAAAAAGGCGCGCTGGGTTATGCAGAGTGGGCAAGGGTGCAGGCCATCGAAATATTGTGTGTAAAGCGCGTAGCCCAATAGGCAGCAACAGCTGGCGGCAATAAAGGCATAGATCCATCGGGGCGTCAGTGACATAGTGTTTTCTCTCTTCGTAAGCGCCATACAGTAGGGGATTGTGTAAATGCTGACAAGTACGACCTTGGTCGCTGTTGTTAGTGCCGGTTTCGGCGATTTTTTAAGGACTCGCTGGCACGCTAAATTCTTCTGCCAATTGGCTTAGCAATGCGGGGTAAAGAGCGCCGAATTGCTGGTCAATAAACGGCAGTAATCGCGCGAGTTCATGTCCGCAGTAGCTTAGCGGGTTTTCCCTTGGCACTCGTTTGGCAATACGGCCTAGCATGGCTTCGATATTATTCCAGCTGTCCATTTTACTTAGTACATCGTAGTCGGCCAAAAAACCGATTTGGCGCATAGCAGCACGGGGGTACTTGTCTTTGCTATTTAAGAGTTGCTGATAGCAGTGTTGGGTAAAGATTTCTATTGGTGTTGGGTGCAAGTCATTCCAGCGCAGACTAAGGCAATGGTCAAAACACACGTCGAGCATAATGCCGCCGTAGCGCCGGTAGCTCGACGGGAGTTGATCTAGGCATTCGACTACCAGTGGGTGGCTGTCGGTGAGCGCATCAATCCGACGGTGAAGCCGAATACCAACTTCCCATTCTTTGGGGTAGTCTCCTCGCAGTCGCCCTTTGACAAAATCGCCAAGAAGCCCGCCGATCAGCAGGCCCTGTGGATCTAAGTCGCAGCGTCCTGCGACCGCCGTGGCCAAATGGAAGTGGGCGAGATAATTCACAGATCCTGGTATTGCTGATAGAAGCGGCTCAGGTACTCGTCAAAACTCTCGCTTTGCTCCGCCTCAACCTTGGCTTGAGCTGCCATAGAGTCTTCACGCAGGCTCGCAAAGCGTTGACGTTCCTCTTCGCTTAGGCCCCGCTCGCGAAATACCTTGGCATGTTCGACGGATTGCGCCATGGCGTAGTGGTAATAACTGTCATTGCGTTGCTCTAATGCCGCGACGATTTGCGCCGAGGGTGTTAGCGACACATCGTGAACTTTGGCTAACTGCACAGTGCAGCTTTCATTATAGGCTGTTGTGTCATGCGCCGTGTCGAGTTGCGCGGCAATGCGACTGATTTGGCCGATGAGCTCTTCTGCCCATTCCGTCATTAGGCGAGAATTGCCGCTCTGATCAAGCATTAAGCCCGGCTCGCGTCCGCGATTCACCACAGCGAGTAAATTACTGCTGATCTCGGCATTGTTATCGTCGTCACACGGCGGGCTGTCTTGGTAGAGACAGAACAGTAAAAATGCGTCGATAAAGCGAATTTGCTCGTCGTTAATACCCACTGGCAACATGGGGTTCACATCAATACAGCGCACCTCTATGTACTCCACTCCGCCGCGTCGCAATGCGCCGAGAGGAATCTCGCCGCTCTCGGTGACACGCTTAGGGCGAATGGGGCTGTAAAACTCATTTTCTATTTGCAGTAGGCCAGAAGACAGCTGTTCTTCGCGTGGGATTTTCTCGTAGTCACCGTGCGAGGTGGTGATGGCGCCTTTCAGTGTTTCTACATAGAAATCTAAATGGTTGTAGCAAATGTGCAGATTTTTCTGGGCATCGCTTTGGTAGCCGAGATCACCCATCCTCAGAGAAGTCGAGTGGGGGCCGTATAGTGTGTACTCACCAAGGGCTTCCAATTGATGGGGTTTGCCGTTTAAAAAGCAGCGAGATACGGCGGGGGCGGCGCCAAACAAGTAGATCAGTAGCCACGCGTAGCGGCGGAAGTTACGGATCATGCCAAAGTAATTATTGGTGATGAAGATTTTTAGCGAAAGATCACTATTTTCTGCGGTATGGAGTTCTTGCCATACGGATTTAGGCAGCGAGAAATTATAGTGAATTCCCGCGATGGTTTGCATTTTGCGACCGTAGCGATGACCTAGGCCAAGGCGGTAGCGGGTTTTCATGGTGGCGGTATTGCTGATGCCATAACGCGCTACCGGAATAGCGTCGTCTTCCTCGCCAAGACGGCAGGGCATACTCGCATTCCAGATAGTTTCATCTTTCAACTCGCTGACCGCAAAGCGATGGATGGCATCGAGCTCGTTTAAGGTGTCGTCTATAGAGTTGCTAACTGGCGTAATGAACTCTAGCAGCGCCTCTGAAAAGTCGGTGGTGATTGACGGATGCGTGAGCGCCGAACCGAAGGCTGCGGGATGCTCTGTCTGTGCCAGAACTCCGTTTTGGTCTGCTCTGAGGCTTTCCTTCTCAATGCCGCGTTGGATTTGCGTTAATAAATGTTGTTTTTCGGTAGCTGCAAAAAATGCCAGTCTTGTTTCTAGCGATGTGGCCAAAATTGCGTCCTCAGCGGAGCATGAAAAGGCCGCTAAGTGTAAATCCGTGTAGGTTTGCGAACAAGCGTTGTGAATGACGGGATTGTCATCTTTATAAAGTACTGATAAAACAATGGGCTGGATAAGGAGAACGATGATGTCTGAACCGCAAGCCGGTATTTTTGCTGAAGGGAGCACCTCCCATTTTTTCTTGGAATTCACCGTGATAGACGGTATTGGCGCTGGCCAGCTTAGTGAAACACTGGCTAAGGCTATCGCGCTAAGCAATGTTGGTGTTAATAGAGTGTGGGCGTTTGGTGCAGATTGCTGGCGAATGATAGCCCCCGCAGGCAGCCCTGCAGAATTAAAACCCTTCGCTGCAATTGGGGAAGGTAAGCGTGTTGCACCGGCTACGCAACGAGGGATTTTATTGTGGCTGCACGGTGATAATCACAGTGCTAACTTCGATGCGGCGATGGCAGCGACCGGTGTCTTGGCGCCGGTGGCGATGCTGCAGTTAGAGAAAATCGGTTTTTTGTATAAAGATTCCCGTGACTTAACGGGCTTTATCGACGGTACCGAAAACCCGAAAGGGCGCGGTCAGCAAACGGTAGCGCTGATTCCCGAAGGCGAACCCCATGCCGGTGGCAGTTATGTGTTGAGCCAACAGTGGGTCCATCATTTGTCATCCTTCCACGCGCTAAGTCAGGCTGAGCAGGAGGCGGTGATAGGCCGCACTAAACCAGACAGCATTGAGCTTGAAGATGATGTAATGCCTGAAAACTCCCACGTAAGCCGCAGTGATGTGAAAATAAATGGCGTGTCGCAAAAATTATATCGGCGCAGTGTGCCCTATGGCGGCGTATTAGAACATGGTTTATATTTTCTGGCATTTAGCTGCGATATTCGTCGATTCGACAATATATTGCAGAGTATGTTTGGGGTGAGTGGCGACGGTATTCACGATCATTTGACTGATTTCTCTACCCCTGTGAGTGGAAATTACTGGTTTGCTCCCTCGGCGGCTGAACTTTCTTTAATAGGGTCTCTCTAATCATTTGAAGTCTCCTACTCTAGGTATTTTTGAGCGCTCTTATGAGCGCTCTTTTTTTGCCTAAAATTTGTCAGCCTTTCCTTTTATGTATTCCTGAAGCGCGACTGATAGCTCCCCGTCCAATACGGAACTACTTTACTCGGAAGAGTTTGCTTGGCATTGTTCACATCTGTTAAGTGATCAGCTAACACATGGGGATAATAATGAAAAAGATCCATCTGCCCGCCTTGCGTTGCGCGGGTTTAGTTTGTGCGTCGTTACTAGTCGTCGCTTGCGGAAAAACACCAGCGCCACCCGCGTTAGATGCTGCGCCGGTCGTTGCAAAGGAGTGGAATAAGCATGGCGGAACCGACGCGGAGCAACGTTTTTCTGTTCTAAAACAAATTACACCCGAAAATATCGATCAATTAGGTTTAGCGTGGGCTTTTGACTTTGGCGTCAGTCGGGGTATTGAGGCAACACCGTTGGTGGTTGATGGTGTCATCTATGTCACCGCAACGTGGAATAAAGTATTTGCTCTGGACGCGAGATCTGGCGAGCTGCTCTGGCAATTTGATCCGCAGGTAGACCGCAGTAAAGCGGCTGACTTGTGTTGCGATGCGGTGAATCGCGGCGTGGCGTATTCCAACGGCAAAATTATTACCGGCACCATTGATGGCCGTTTATTGGCGGTCGATGCCAAAACCGGCAAAAAGCTGTGGGACGTGATTACCGTAGATCAAAGTAAACCCTACACTATTACTGGCGCGCCCCGTATTGTTAATGGCAAGGCGATTGTCGGTAATGGTGGCGCGGAATATGGCGTTCGCGGTTATGTCACGGCTTACGACATTAGTAATGGCGAGATGCTCTGGCGCTTTTACACCGTTCCCGGCAATCCGGAAGAGGGCTTTGAGAGTCCACAGATGGCCAAGGCCGCTAAGACTTGGAATGGCGAGTGGTGGAAGTACGGCGGTGGCGGCACGGCGTGGGATTCCATGGCCTACGACCCCGAGCTAGATTTACTGTATGTCGGCGTGGGTAATGGCTCTCCGTGGAATCAAAATATTCGCAGCCCCGGTGGTGGCGATAACCTTTACCTTTCTTCCATTGTGGCTTTGCGACCCGATACCGGTGAATACGTTTGGCACTACCAAACCACACCCGGTGAGACCTGGGATTACACCGCAACCCAACACATGATTTTGGCGGATCTGGAGATAAACGGAAAAAACCGCAAAGTCATCATGCAGGCGCCCAAAAATGGTTTCTTCTATGTAATAGACCGCGCTACCGGGGAACTCCTATCAGCTAAAAATTACGTGCCGGTGAATTGGGCTAGCCACATCGACATGGAAACTGGGCGCCCAGTAGAAGTACCTGGTGCGCGCTGGGGCGGTAAGGCGCCATACTTGCAGTTGCCGGGGCCAATGGGCGGACATAACTGGCACCCTATGTCGTTTAATCCGGGTACTGGCTTAGTCTATATTCCTGTGTTGGAAACGCCCTTTGTTTACGCGGATGATCAAGGTTTCTCGTATAAGGAAGGACGATGGAATACCGGGTCAGACAGTTCCATGGCGTCGCTACCCACGGATCTCGCACAATTTAAAGCGGTAAAAGCCGCCGTAAAAGGCCGACTTTTGGCATGGGACCCAGTAAACCAGAAGCCGGTTTGGCAGGTGGAACACAATAGCCCATGGAATGGTGGCGTGCTTTCAACCGCAGGTGGTTTGGTTTTCCAAGGCAATGCGGATGCCAAATTAGTCGCCTACCGCGCCGATACCGGTGAGCGCGTGTGGGACTTTTTTGCGCAAACCGGCATTGTCGCGCCGCCGATCAGCTATGAGTTAGACGGCGAGCAGTATATTGCCGTGGCGTCTGGCTGGGGCGGTGTGTTTGCGCTGCTTTACGGCGGGCTATTTCCTGCCGAAAGCGATCCCGGGGTTGGCCGCTTAATGGTATTTAAACTCGGTGCTAAAGCTGCACTGCCCGCCTTGGCGGATTCCAATATAGCGAAACCGACGCCACCAACATCCAACGCCGATGTGGCAACTATTGCCAAGGGTAAGTTTATTTACGACACCAATTGCTCGGTTTGCCATGGCGACCACGTCATTTCTAGCGGCCTGATTCCAGATTTACGTTGGTCACCGCTATTAGTTACAGACGATGCTATGCAAGCGGTGGTGATTGATGGTGCTTTAACCTCCCGAGGTATGCCGTCATTTAAAGGCAATATAAGCAAGGACGATTTAGCAGCGTTGCGCGCCTTTATCATCTCGGCAGCGAACGATGGACTAGAAGCTAAGTTGGAAATAAGAAAATAGGTTTGCGTTGTGGCGCCAGATACTCTGCCGCCACCGTCTACAAAATATTTTCGCTGTGCTTGCTCACTTGTTAAAATCTGTGGGTTGTGACGGTTGACATGATTCGCACGATCCCTGATTCTCGGCGTTCTTTAAATAATAATTCTGACGGTAAATGAATAGTTCGGCTTTTCTCGCCTTGGGCGCATTGGTGCTTGGTATATTTATTATTCCAGCGCTACTTCTTAAAAATGATAGTCATAAGATTGCTAATCGTTTATTGGCGGTTTCGTTGATCTGTCAAATGACGACGGCCGCGTCTATCTTATTTAGTCACTATCGATGGCTAGATCTTAGGAATGCGAATTTCCTGCTGATTTCGCTATCGTCTTGCAGCGTGGTGTTTTTGCTTGCTTATGTGAAAAAGATGGTGACGCCAAGCTACCAGTTTACGGCAGCAAATTTGCTCTTATTGCTGCCGTTCTTTGTCTTGGTTTATTTAATGAAAGACGCAATTCACATCGATGCGCGCGCCTTGGCTGATGCTCGCGGTGGTTGGCCGCCGACGCCGTTGGCGGTGTTTGGAATTTTACTTTATGCCTTGCAAGGCGCGTATTTAGTTGTTGCAGAAAAACTAACGCGATCACATACCTTGGCCATAGAGAATGAATTTTCTAATAAAGAACGCATTGAGTTGCGATGGCTGCGGATCTTAATATGCGCGTATTTGAGTTTGTTAGCGCTCGGATTGGCAATCAGTTTAATTCGCTTGTTACCCGGCATCGAGCTGTGGCCGCGTTCAATTTATTACACTGCGTCTATCGTGGTAATTTATTATTTGATCGGTTTCACCGCGGTTATTCAGCCCGATATTTTCGCTAGCCAAAAACAGCGCCTTGATAACATCGACGACACGCATGATCTTGCCTCCGGTGTCAACGCAGGCAAGTATGAAACAAGCTCACTTACGCAAACGCTAGCACAGTCGCTGTGGCGGGATTTGCAAGTGCTGATGGAGGATCGCGCACCCTACCTTAAGAATGACCTTCGACTTTCCGATTTGGCTGAGATGGCGAAAATACCTCCAAATCATTTAAGCCAAATAATTAATCAATATGCCGGTAAAAACTTTTTTGAGTTTATAAATGAATATCGAATTGCGCAGGCGATTCGGCTCCTTGCACAGCAGCCTAACGCCAAGATAATTACTATTGCGTTGGAATCAGGCTTCAATTCTCAGTCGGCATTTTACAAACAGTTCAAAAAGTCGACAGGACATACACCGAAGCAGTACATGATCGAGACGGTGCCAAGTAAAGTGAAAAGGGAGACCTAGTCTGGGAATTCATAGTTGTGCATATAAGTTAGTAGCTGCCAACACTCTCATTTTATAAAGTGAGAGTGGTCATTATTTACTTAAGTGATTGTTAGTAATCAACTTATTCAACAATAAGGAGTGCGTTGTCTAAACACACACTATGTACTCTCACTTTGTAAAGCAAGAGGTACACACGCAAGTTCCAATCCACGATTAGTACGGAAAGCCGAGTGCCAAGAGTATCGGCTGATCGCCAAAACAATAATTGTTGAGATAGGAATTTGGAATATGAACAGTCGATTTTCGATAAAACAAATCATCACAGCCAGTGTTGTAATTACAAGCCTAAACGTGTTTTCCCCTTCAGCGTCAGCGCTTAATATTCTTTTGAGTAACGACGACGGACTTACTAGCAATGTAAAAGCGCTATATACCGCGTTGAAGAATGCAGGCCATGATGTGCTCGTATCGACACCCTGTCAGGGTCAAAGCGGAATGGGTGGTGCCGTTCAGTTTTTGCGTCCCTTAACGCCGCTAAGCAATGCCTGTTTAAATAATGCTGCCGCCGCAGGCGATCCCGGCGCTGGTCAAATCACAAAAGTCGAAGATGGCTATGACTACAGCGACTTCTATTATGTGAATGGTACTCCAGTGATGGCCACCGCATATGGCCTTGATGTGCTCGCTCAAGCTCGCTGGGGTAAGTATCCTGATCTGTTGCTTTCCGGCCCGAACGAAGGGCGGAATACAGGCTATATTGTTAGCTCCTCAGGCACGGTAAATAACGTTCAATTTGCAGGTGGTCGCGGAGTGCCAGCTATCGCGCTAAGTGGTGGAATTGAAAGCAAGGGCGTTAAAGACGAGGCCGGTAATTACGATGACAGTCCAGACTCAGTAGTGATCGCCAATCTGAGTGTGAAGCTTTTGGATGTGTTAATCACTAAGGCAGCCGGTGGTCCTTTGCTACCGGAAAGAATGCTATTAAACGTTAATTTTCCGGATGTCGTAACGGCGACCACCGCATTCAAGTTCTCACGCATTGGCAGTGCTCAGGAATTAGAATTTGTATTTGTATCTGACTTGTCGCAAGACTCCTTCGCGCAATCGCAAGGCTTAGGTTCGTTCACCTTTCCCGGTGTATCCATTCGGTTTGCAGATGGCGAGATTGATCCAGACCAAGCCTCAGACGAAGCCCATGTTTCAGAGTCCGCGGTATCGGTTACCGCTATGCAGCTCTCTTATGATCATAGTCAATATGGTCAGCAATGGTTGCAGCTTCGTTTACGCGATTTGCTGTCAAAATAGGTGAGGGACAATAAATGAAAAATATATTTTATTTTATCTTGGTGATTGCCGTGTCGTTTCTTGTCGCTTGCGACGATAACGGCGGAAAAAGCAGCACCGCTAAACTGACCGTCGATGAGCTTGAAAGTGGGCGATACACAGTAAGTGTAGGCGATGAGAATTCACCGTCTATCGGAAAGTATTACGCAGGTAATGGTAATAGCCGTTTTGTGTTTATAGAGAGTGTCGATGGCAAAGTCGCACAAATCTACCGACGTACACAGAATGGTGAGTGGACTGCGGTGCCGAATATTCGCGAAGATACGACGATAAAACTTGTAAATAGTACGCCGGTTTTGGATCAGAACATCGGTTTGGCTGAATTGCCAAGTGGTTTTGTGACAAAAACCTCCTTAGATCAAGTTGTGAAATTTGCCCTTGGCAGCAACGGTAGATTAACCGCTGAGGCAGGAGATTGTCATATTGTAGGCACGGTCTCGGAAGGCGATATAGAAGGATTGCTCGCAGTGGCACTGACATCTGAAAATTGCGATTTACCGGAAGAAATGGACGGTGTTTTGGTGATCGATAGTGATTATCAGCCAGCTGTGTTTAGATTGATTGCTAGCAGGGGTGAAGAAATTATGGATCTTTGGATCTATCAAGAATAAATTTTATTTTTAGTATGTGTCGCTATTAACACAAGCACTATTAAGGGTAGTGCTTGTGTTGTAATTTTTTACAACTAGTATCTATGTGGGGAAAAATCATGGATGATTACATAGAGTATTAATTAAAAAATTGTTATTGGAACTTAATTTTTGGTTCGAAGTCCTAACAATGTCAATTTTCTGAATAGGCTATGAAACATTATGAAAAATATTCTGACCGTAAGCAGCTTGACATTTGCAGCGTTTTTTCTAGTAGCATGCTCAGATGATAAAGCAGCAGCGCCAGCCGAAAAGATGGGTTCGACAGCTATCAGTATTGATGCTGGTATTAACCCGGCGATCAAAAGTATCTGATATAATGCGCGAATGGACGAAAAAATTGATGCAAGAAAATTATCCTTAGAAGTTCTTGAAGAAAAACGCCGACAGGCGCATCGACTTCGGAAACGCGGA
>NZ_JANZNQ010000037.1 GCF_027257955.1 Zhongshania aquatica
CTAGACCCGCAGGCTTACCTGAAAGACGTGATGGAGAAACTGCCGACACATCGCGCCTCAAACATTGGTGAGCTACTGCCGCACAATTGGCAGCCTTGATGTAAGGTGAGTTCGCCGGACGGTTACGATCAACGGCAGAGATTAAGCTTATAGTCTGTAGGTTGCCGTGGGTTTTAAAGAGAGAGATTCGCGGTGGCTTTACTTTCGATCCTTACATGAAGTCTGGCTCGATTACTAAAGCCTCGAAGAGGATAGGTAGCTCAAGAGGACACACTGCGACAATTAGACCGCGCGATCTCTTTGTTATGATCGAGGAGGCACTTAAGGCAATCAGTGATACTGATTTGTTCTTTGAGAGGTTCAATTCGTATATTGAATTGCCTCAAACAAAAAAGCGTGCGCGTGTATATACAAGGCTGACCGGTGAGTCGTCACTAAGGTTGTTTGACGAAACGCGATATATCTATTCGGCGGCGGTGTTTCTAATTTTACTTCTGTTTGGTGAAAGGAAACATGAGTTGGCGGCGACAAAATTGGTCGATGTGGATGCCCTGCTGGACTCTAGTGCGGTTGATATGGTGGGGCGAGTTTCTAAAACCTCACCGACCTTATCTGGACGAAAAACAGAGCGGCCGGTAGTTCCTGAGCTTCTAAATGCTTTGGCGGTTGTTAAGAAGCTAACGGCTTATAAGCGCAAAGAATACAGTGGCGAGTTGTTCTTCATTCGCCACCCATTCCAGCATAGCTCGAATAGCGGGGCTGGCCAGATAACTCTTTCTACGAACTTTTTATATGGGATGCTTGATGAGTTCGCTCGACGAACAAAAGCAAATATAGAGAAAGTTCGCCCGCACATGATGCGTCGGGCGTTTAGTATGATGTGGGCTTGGCGTTTCGATTTAGGTGATTTGCACCATCTTTCTAAAATGTTACATCACAATAATGAGCGTTTTACAAAGGCATACACCGACGACTCAAATGTTTTTGAGTTTCTACCTGAGGAGTTGCAAAAGCTTATGTACGAAACCATGGAGGAATCATTGCTGGGTGGGACGGGATTGGGTGGTAATTTTAATAAGACTATGCGGCGTTACAAGCGGAGATTGCAGTCGGTCGTAAATGTAATCACTCCTGAATCAGTTAATAGTTTCGTCCGTGCCATCGTGGGGCGTCACAATTATCGGATAATCCCTCAAGTAGATGGTTTCTGTGTGATGTCGGATGTTCGGGGAAAATATGCTAAGTGCTCGACAGACGGGGTAGGCCCTAATTATTCAAATCGGGATGATTCCCTTTGTGTTACTTGTCAAAATTTTGGTGTGCCAAGTAATAGGAGATCTGTATGGGAAGAGCGTCTTTCTGCTCACAAGCAGGTGGCATCTTCAGCGGATATCCCTACTTTGCGGGCGGCTGCGCTTGAGTCTGCGGATAGGGCTGAAACTGTCTTGAAGTGGGTTGATGCCGGGCGTGAGAATATAGCGTGAAGGTATGATTGATAATTACTCCGAATGGAAAGAGGGAATTTGAATGGTACAGGTTATGGAATTGTGGGCAATTGAATTTCAGTTAGTGAATTCTGCACCTGAACATGTATTCGAGTGGTTGAAGGCTAACGTGGTTGAGCAGCACCTAATAGGTGATGAAAAGCGAGACCTGCTTGAAAACTCCTTGTTGGCGCGGGATGAAAAATTAATCAATTTAGGTCTAGCCCTTTTTGGTGAAGTGCCCTCCGTTGGATATAAGCTTTATCAATCGGGCGATTCGATACTTAAGCGAGCAGCTCTTTCAGGAAGGTCTGTTAAGCCAATATTTCTAGACGATAGTTGGATTTTGAATGATGACGTTCTGCCTGCTTTACTGGATGAAGAGAGGCATCGCCGCGAATCAAAGGGTGTAGATGAGTCGGGTCTTCTACCAGAGCTTTTAAGCAGTAAGCACATACCTAGTGGGATTCTTGAAAACGTGTATGAAAAGTCGGGTTGTTTCTCCGATGTAGATACTGATTTGTGGCTCGCTTTGATTGCAATGACCGTTCGAAATGAGCGGCTGGCCGTGCCGTATAAAAGTACCTGGATGGATGGTTTTGATGAGCATCGCTATAACTCTGTTTTTGTTGCGGCATGGCGCCTTTTTGAGACCTTGCCTGTCAGTAAAAAAGCTGCGACTGTCCTAGGTGCTTTGTCTGCCCGATTAGTTCCCGAATCCCCGTATGATATGAATGTGTCTAATGTAATAGAGCGCTGGAGATCTGGCGATGAGGAAGAGGAAGAGTATTACACAAGTGTGCGCACCGCTCTTGTGAAAATTATTGGAAATTATACGAACCAATTTAAAGGCTTGAAAAGCCATCAAGATTTAGCGCTTAGACAAGGATACTACTCAAATCAGCGTAGCCCTAAGCCTGCAGATGTCGAAGATGGTTTCGACAATGATGGCTCCAATTTTTTGGAGGCGGCACTTTACAATGATGCCTTTTATGCAAGCGAGGAAGTTCGAGGTGCTCTACGGAAGGCGTGTTGGGATGCGCCGGATAAACATAGCATGATGGATTACCCAAATCTTTTTAATGCTCAAGTTGAGCGGTTGGTCTCTAAGTATCCAGGCTGGTTCAGAGATAGCTGGTCGGGCGAGATACCGTTTGAAGAAATAGAAGACCTAGAAGAACGTCGAGATAAACGGCTTGAGTCTTTAAATGCACAAGTAGCCGAGCTTTACAGGTTGATGATCGGTGATAAAGGTGAACATCAGGATGCAAACGAGTTCGGCGATAATAGCGTTCTGAATGATCTTCGTATAGAGCTCCAAGAGATTGGTGGGCATTTGGGTAAGTTATACCAGAAAAGTTCATTCTCATGGGGTTGGTTGGCAGCTGGAGCTGCGTTCGGGTACATACTTCGAAATTATCAATAAATGAAAGCCCAAAGCTATGGATCTTTAACATGAATTCGACTCGTAGATACTATTGGACAAACGAAATTTCTGAGAAGGTTTCTCAACTAGTTGTTTATATTAGGGAGCATATCGGTTCCGCGTCTTATATGGCTTGTGAGCTAGATGAAGGGACGATCAGAAATTTGGTTGAAGGTATTTCGGCTTCGATGGAAATATCTGGCACTAGATTTGATCTTGCATTTTCGGAAGAGTACGTTTTTATATGCTCTCATTTTGATCGACATGGCCAATACCTTTTAGTTGATTTCTATGGTGGTAGGCTTAATTTCACTTCGCCTGACTATGTTTTTACGCTTAAAGCTCTGGCAGCAGCAATGTCATTGCCAGAAGCTTTTGGGCATTGATAGCTAAAGCTATGCTCAAATAGGAATTAGTTATGATTGATTCAAAGAAATACTACGATGATCGAATGTATCTCATGCACATTTGTAAATGCCGAACGCTAGAACAGGAAGGGTTGGAAGTAACCACACTCTATCACGAAGATGCTCCAAAAGGGTTTCATTGGGCGGTCGCGATTTTTGAAAATGCTGAACGATATAGGATTTACGATGTTGTTCATCATTCAAATGAAAAGGAAGCAAATGAGTTTTTTGTTATCAATGCGCCAATGGTGCCGAGGGTAAGCCTTGGTGCTGTGCAGCCAGAAGAGAAGATTGATTTTGCAGAGTATTCTTCGTGGGTGACGGAGAATAAGCTTGATGAATACAATTATCTGACTGTTTTTGGATTGACAGAAAAAGGGAGTAATCCGTCAGAGAATTTATACCGTGAGCTAAGTAAGCGCTAGTCTCACTCTCATTGAGGTGTTAAAAAGATGAACAAGCGCGAACTGAATAAGCTCCGTATTAGAGCTGCTGTGATGGACTCCCTGGAGCGATTGATACGCTCGCGTGAAAAAATAACCCAAGCGGCTGTTATAGCTAATGCCGTTTTTCAAGATGGTTCTAGTCTAGGTAAAACGACTCTTTACAGAAAAAACCTTAATACTAAGGAGTTTGTTCATGGTGATTTACTTAGGGAAATTGACCTCGCTGCAAGCAATCAGGTAAAGAAGAGTGGTAATAGAACTAAAGCTGAAACTATGCATGGGCTTAGGGAGCAAGTTAAGGATCTCAAGAAAGAAAATGCACGTTTAGTAGACGAGATAGTATCGCAGCAAGAGAAGATTCGAGTAATAACGCAAACAGATACCGGAAACCATAATCAACTACAGCGTCTAGAGGATGATTGCTTTGTCATGGGGCTGTTATTGGATGGTGTGGTCGATGGAGCCATTCCAGAGCTTAAGAAAATGACGGCAAGGTACATGGATCTGCATGCCGGATCTGAGCGTCTAGAACTGGCTTTTCACGGTATTAACCGTTATCGTGCAATGATAAAAGACTCTACTATTACGATGACGTCTTTGCGAAAATTCCAGCTTCAGAACGATTAAATTCAAAAGGGTATAGTGTCTTTTGTTCTGCATGCTTGTAACTTATTGAATTTAAAAAGGAAAGACATAATTATGAGTAAAGGGACAGTGAACAAAGTAATTCTGGTTGGGAATTTAGGCCAGGATCCAGAAACTCGTTATATGCCATCTGGTGGCGCGGTGACAAATATTACTGTGGCAACGAGTGAAACCTGGAAAGATAAGCAGAGTGGCCAGCCGCAAGAGCGCACCGAGTGGCACCGAGTGGTGTTTTTTAATCGCCTTGCAGAAATTGCGGGTGAGTATTTGAAGAAAGGCTCAAAGGTCTATTTGGAAGGCTCGCTACGTACTCGCAAGTGGCAGAATAAAGAGGGCGTAGATCAATACACCACCGAGATTGTCGCAGCAGAAATGCAGATGCTTGATGGGCGCGGTGGATCGGGTGGCGACAATTATAGTAATGACGGTGGCGGGTATTCAGCGCCAGCACCGTCACAAGCGCCACGTCGTGCGCCGTCGCAGCCGCAGCAGAACCAGGCGCCAACCCAAAGCGCGCCGCCGGCCGGTGGTTTTGATGATTTTGATGATGATATTCCGTTCTAACCAACTATTAATGTAAAACGTAACGTTTAGGAAGTTTTGTTTCCCCTAAGGCCCAGCTAATGCTGGGCTTTTTGGTTTTTGTCTAAGGTAAATTAGTAACGTTAGGTGTTGCCAGCATTTGGCGAGTCATGGTATTTTGTGATTTGTTACATTTGAGGGCGGCGGATGGGACGTAGAATTGAAGAGCTAATAGAGGGCGGCGGTGTTCGGAGTGTGTTGCTCCTTGAAGATGGCGTCCCTGTTTATTACCCCACGCTTTATAGCACGATGGCGTTGCGCCGTTTTTCCGCTTCCAGGCAGAGGAGCGTACTGTATAGCATCGAAGTTTTACTCGACTGGTGTCTGTGTGAGCGAATAGATCTAGAGGCTAGGTTTGAGCGTGACGAACACTTAAGTCAGATGGAAGTGCTGCGGCTATTAGATTTCTGTGCGTGGACGGCAGATACGCGCAAACGTTTACTGATGGGTGTGAAAATTCTGCCAAGCTCATATCAGCAAGTATCAAGAGATATGGCTGCCTTACGAATTCATGCAATTCGTGACTATTTAAACTTCCTATACCGTCATCTAGCCCGTGGAAGAGATAAGGCTGATATTACAAGGGCGTTTAGCGAGACGATTAAGTCTTATAAGCCTCGTATTAAAAAGCACGCAAAGAATAATGTCGTTGCTTTATCCGATGAGCAACTCGCAGCGATCACAGAAAAACTAATTCCTGATCACCCTGAAAACCCGTGGAAGGACAAGGCGGTTCAGCTGCGGAATCTGCTTATTTTCAATGTTCTGCTTGAAACGGGGATGCGCCGAGGTGAGTTAGCTGGCCTCTATGTGGGCGACATCAAAGGCGCGGAAGTATCTATATACCGCCGTCAAAACAACCCCCTTGAGACTAGAAAGCAGGCGCCTAGTGTTAAAACAGGCGAGCGGACAATCCCTATTCCTGACTCGTTAGCGCAGCTGATAGATAACTATGTGATGGCACATCGCGGATCGATTAAGGCGGCAAGGAAACACCCCTACCTCTTTGTTAGCCATAGAAAGAATTTGGGTAAACCCATGTCGCTCAACGCCATTGCAGAGGTGTTTAAGTCCGCTAAAGCGGTCTTGCCTGAGTTGAAAGGTTTGACTCCTCACAAGCTGCGACATCACATGAACTACCGCATCTCAAGAATGATTGATCAGCGTTACAAAGATGCTACCCCGTTTGAAAAAGCGGCGGCGGATGAAGAGGCGCGATCCTATCTCATGGGGTGGTCTGCAGATAGCAAAATGCAGCAACTCTATAACCGACGTTACAACCAAGAAGAAGCAGGAAGAATGCTTGTTGAGCGCTCTAATAGATTAAATGACAAAGAGGCCAGTAATGCAGGCGACAAAACTACAAATTAGTGAACTCAAAACCCTGCTCAATAGTGAATATCAGACCTTGGAGGGAATGATAATTTCGCCATTGGATGTGCACTGGCGGCTGACCATGACTTCCAATAAAGTGGTTACTCCGCAGTTGGCTGAGCTAGCATTTTCGGAGGATGTGCGTCCGTATTTCCGGCTGGCGCTCGCTCGTTTTGCGTCCAGTCGGAAAGCTGATTCGGTTGCTAATGTGTCTTCCTACCTTCGCATGGCTGCCACTCGGCATGATGGCGATTTAAATATTTTGGACGAGCGTGACTTCCTTTCAGCAAAAGTGAAAGCAGGGAGGGAGCGTGAGTATGAGCTCTCAACAATTCGCGGGTTCCTGAAGTTTTGGCATCGGTCCGGACTGTATGGGGTAAGTGATGAGTTTATAGAGGCTGTCTATAAACTCACTTTTAAGGGTAATGATAAAGGTAGTGCGGTGAGGAGCCACGACCCGCTGAAAGGCCCGTACACCCAACTTGAAATGGAGGCGTTGAATGACGGACTTACTAATGCGTTCATGGAAAACAGGGTTTCCTTGGAAGAATGGGTACTCTTCAAACTGTACTTTGAGCGGGGTCTTCGCCGGGCTCAATTGGCTCAATTGGCATTTCAAGATTTTACGAAAGAAGCTGGCGCGTGCTTCATTGACCAGCCACGCTCGAAGCAGCGCGGCGAGAGTTTTCGCGAGAGTTTTAGTCGTTATCCTATTTCCGAAGATCTTTTTGCTGCTGTCCAGCTTCTGAAGGCGCAGAGAGTGCAGGAGATCAATAACCTAGGCTCAGCGGATATTGCGAAGAGCTTAAGCCTTGTGCCGTTATTTCCAAGGCATGAGGTGCTTATTTTGTGCGCAAAGCGGGGAGATCCAGTCGAGGTGCAGTGCTTTCAGGTTCGAGAGTATCTAAATGGGCTACTTCAACGGGTTGAAAGTGCAATTAATGCATTTTCTGAGCGTACTGGTGAACGGATAATACTAGCTTCCAAGCGATTTCGCTTAACGCTCGGAACTGATCTGAATCGAGAGGGTGCTGGTGTCGGGGTTATTGCTGCAGCTCTTGATCACGAAGATCACCAGAATGCGGGCGTGTACGTCGAGTCTACGGGTGATAATGCGACCAGGCTGAACCACAAAGTCGGCAGATTGCTGGCGCCCCTAGCGCAAGCTTTTGCTGGCTTGGTTGTGCGCGATGAGGGAGATGCGACAAGAGGTAACGATCCAACAAGCAGAATACGAACGATAGATGGAGATGAAAATATTGGCTCCTGCGGCAGCTATGCGTTCTGTAATTCCAACGCGCCTGTGGCTTGCTACACATGTGTCAAATTTCAGCCCTGGCTAGATGCGCCGCATGAAGATGTTTTAGTTCGGCTGTATGAGGAGCGTGAACGCACACTTAGAGCAACAGGAGACGAAACTATAGCTCGAATTCTGGATAGAACAATTCTTGCGGTAGAGGATGTTATTCAGCGCTGTGAAGCTCTTTTGAAAAAGGAGCCAAAAGATGGCTAATGTAATATCGTTCCGGCCAAGGAAGGGGCTAGAGGCTCAAAATCAAGTTGAAGAGTTTATTGCTTGGTCGAAGGGCTTGACGGGTTTTGATAAGCCAGGCTTGCCTTTGGATTGGGAAGCTTGGAGGTGGAAGATATGGTTTGGTAGAAGCTTGGATTTCGTGAAGCTTGGTGTGAAGTCGCAGTATTTAAGCTTTGACGCAACTAAGGAGTTACTTGACCCGAATATCATGGACTTTGCCAAAGCTTATGTATTGCAGCATCAGTCGCTAAACGCAACTAAGAATATCCAAGAAGTTATTGCTGTTCGTGCTGTTGAGGCGGCGCTTATAGAAATGGAGGCATTAGCCGACATAACAAAAGTAAATCTTCATGTCTATGACCGAGCCTGTGAGTTAATAAAAAGCCACTACACTCCTGCAGCTGCATACAGAATCGGTGGTCATGTTCAAAAACTGTCTGAGTTTGTCGTAAAAAATCGGCTCGCTGAGAGCGGCGACGTATGGGTTAACCCCCTTAAGCGTCCTAATGACGCTCATGGTCATCAAAAGAATAAAGATGACGCTGATAAGAAAATGCCTCCCAGTGAGGCGCTGAATGCAATAGCTGAAATTTGGTCTGCCTGCCCAACCGATCACCGAGATATTTTTGTCTCGTCAAATTGCGCTCTCTTACTTAGTTCTCCAGGTCGCGTGGGTGAGCTAAATCTGTTGGCTGCTGATGCGCTTACTTACAAGAATAATCGTGACGGAAAACCTGAACTGTTTATAAATTGGTACGGTAAAAAAGGCTTTGGGTTTTCCCAGAAGGCGGTGCCCGAAGTGTGGAGGAGCTTTACGGAAGAGTCATTTCGCCGCATTAAAGAAATTACCGAGGCTCCCCGTCGCCTAGCTAAATTTCTTGAAGAAAACCCTAATGAATTTCCGGTGCACGAGCGATGCCCTAACATTGGGCAGGATACCCCGCTCTCAATTCGGCAGGCAGCAGATGCTATCTGTATCAGCACGGGAAATAGTAGCGTCAGAGCCGGACTTAGGACGTGGATTAGAGGTATGCTTACTAAGCTGGAGAAAAAACCTATGTGTTCTGCTAGCAAGGCTATCCTACAAGAACAGCTCGATAATATGTATGAGGGGCAGCGCACTGGAGAATCAAAAGACGTCCATACATTGACACTTCGTAAACTCAATGTCTTATTGCGGGAATATTGGCTTCCTCCCTATTTTCCTTACACCGACGACAGTAAAAAAACAAAATATCAGCATGCTCTTAACTGCTACTTTTATGGCCAGTTGAATGCAAAGGGGGGAGGTTGTTTAAAGCCCTATACCTTGCAGTATATTGATAACGGTGTCCTCAATAAGTCGTTGAGCATACCGCCGCGCGCAACAAAAGAAAGAAAGAAATCAAATATCTTCCGGCGCTGGGGGTATCAAGGAGTTGAGTACTCGATGACTACTCACCAATTTCGACACTATCTGAACACCATCGCTGCGAAAGGCCGGGTGGGTGAGGTCGAGATTGCGCGATGGTCTGGGCGGTTGGATATTGGTCAGAACAAAGTTTACAACCATGTCAGTGATGATGAGCGCGTCGAGAGCGTTAGAGGTATAGGACTAGGGAATCAACCTACAACGCTTGCAACTTTGTCGAGAAAGAATGAGCCAATCCTTTTAAAAGATCTGGGTGTTGATGATGATCGCGTAGCCCACTACACCGAATTTGGTGTTTGCGTACATGACTTTGCAGCGGAGCCTTGCCCTAAGTTCCGCGATTGTCTGATTTGTAAAAAGCACAAATGCATCAAAGGGGATGCTGAGAAAGAACGACGCATTCGTTTTTACCGTGATGGGCTGGCGGAAACACTGGATCAGGCTACCAGAGGTGTTGATCAAGAATTTTACGGTGCCGACCGATGGTTGGCATACAGTATGGATAGACTGGAAAGAGTAAACGCCTTGATTGGTATTATGGATGATCCAAGCGTATCGGACGGCGCTGTGATTGTATGTTCTGATAATGGCTATTCGGCTTTGGAAAAAGGGCTTGCAGCGCAAGGTAAGTTAACGGCATCCGACGCGACCAAGATTGAATCCGACAAACCAAAAGCTAAAGCAGAATTAGAAAAACTGCGTAAATTAATGGGAAGGTAATCATGGCTCGGCATCTAACAGAGGACGATGTGCGGCGTATTGTCAATTTGCTTAAAAATTGGAAGTTTGATCTGACGTGGGATCTATTAGTTAAAGCCTGTAGCGTTTCGCTCGATATACAGACAACTCGACAGGCGCTAAACAGAAAAGCAGAAATCAAAGAAGAGTTTGGAGTTCGTAAACGATCCCTGAAAACAGGGGTTGATGAAACATCAAGGCCGAACAGTATTAACGCTGCGCATGATCGGATCAACCGATTGACGCAGAGAAGCCAAGAGCTGGAAGCTCAGAATATGCGGTATCGCGAGATATTCAAGCGCTGGCAGTATAACGCTGAAGCGCGGGGAGTCGGGAAAGATGTGCTGGATCGGCCATTGCCCAAACCGAGCTTTGATAGTGAGCACAATATCTAGGCAGATATGAGCAGAAAGAGAGGGACTTGCGGTGGCGAACGGACAGCAAAAAGCACAGCAAAATTTAAATGCTTTTCAAACTTGGGTAGCAACTCAGAGTGATGATGACTTTAGGCAGATAGTGTATCGAGGCCAGCTCAATCGGGGTGAGATTGCTAAAGCAATCGGCTGTGGCAAGTCTGCGCTTAATCAAAACCCATCGATACGTGAGGCTCTTCATGGACTTGAGGAGCAGCTTCGCTGCAAAGGGGTTATGCCGAGGCTCACTGGTGCCGCAAAAGCAAACGAAGGTAAGCCTAAGGAATATGATGTTACAGCTAACCGCAAGTCAATGGATTCACGTCGTCTGGCGATTGTCGAGGCTGAGAACCTAGAGCTTAAAGCAAAGGTAAGAGAGCTTGAGAGCCATCTAAAGCGCTTCGGTGAGTTGTCAGAGACATTGTCTGAGATGGGGTTTATGCCTCGATGAATGTTGATCAATTTCGCGTAACGAGCATTCCGTTCACGTCATCATTATTGGTGATTTTTAGCGGAGTCCCGCTGAAGAAGAATTCGTCAAAACAGCATAGCGGTAAATACTATGTGACCATCAAGGCTGACCCTGAATTCATTCCGGTGCAGCCGGCCATAGGGCAGCACTGGGATGTAAAAGGAGAAAGGGTTGTTGAAGATGTGGAGATTGGTGACTACATCATGCAACAGTACACTTACAGTTCCCCAGAGTACGTTCAATGTAGTTTACCGGATACGGGGGAGCAACTGATTCGCTTTATCGCAAGCGAAAAAGCATTTAAGGGTATTGGTGAAAGCAAAGCTAGGGCGCTCTGGGAGCTGCTAGGGAAAGACTTTCACTCCACTCTGTCCGTTGATACACCTGAAGCGAGAAAACGTCTGAGGGAAGTTCTCAGCGAAGAATCGATTGAAGCTTTGTTTGCTGGGTATGCGAAGTACACCATCCTTGGCCACACGAACTGGATGTCGAGCCGTAAAATTCCCGCAAGCGTGCAGCAGCGACTTCTTAGGCATCATGGTGAAAAATCGATTGAAGCGATTAAGGAAAATCCGTTTCTGCTAGTTGGGTTTGGGATGTCATTTAAAGACATTGACTCGATCTTGCCAGCCTGGGAGTTGACTCCAGAAATTGAGCGGTCTGACGACAGGCGTCTGAGTGCGGCTCTGGAGTTAGCAATAAGAAAAGAGATTGAAAAAGGCCATACATATACTGATCAAAAGAATCTTCGTGCGCACTTAATTAAGCTGCTAAAAGATAAGAATTTGGTCGGTCAGGCTTTTAGTGCAGGGCACGATCAGGTGCAGTTCATTCGCAACCATGATAGCGGGGCGTATCATCCAACTGCTCAATATTTAATGGAAATTGTCGTTGCAAGAAGGCTGCTGTGGTTAGCTTCGCAAAAGGATTTGTTTGACTGTGATGCTGATGAGGCTCTTAAGATCGCTATAGGTGAGCTGCCATACGACCTAACTGGGAAGCAGTTGGAAGCCGTTTCCAGCTGCCTCGATAATGCGGTCAGCTGTATTACCGGAGGCGCAGGCACAGGAAAAACGACCGTTCTGCGCACGGCATTGAGAGCATACAGTCGCGTTGGATTTACTATTCATGCGGTAGCGCTGAGTGGAAGGGCTGCAATGCGCTTGCATGAGTCGATTGGCTTCATCACGATGACTATTGCCGCGCTGCTTAGAAATGACCCAATTGAGCCAGACTTAGCTCAGCCGCTTAATTTATTGGTGATAGATGAAGCTAGCATGATTGATCTGCCAACGATGTACCGTCTCGTTACACATATTGATCCTTCCGTGCGTATTATCTTCTCTGGTGACCCTTATCAGCTTCCGCCGATCGGCTGCGGCAAGGTTTTGTCGGACATTGTTAAGTCGGAGTCTATTGCAAACACCACGTTAGATATTGTTAAGCGGCAGGAAGGTAGTACGGGTATCCCTGAATACTCAAAATCTGTCAAAGAGGGGCGTGTCCCGGAAGAGCTGTCTACTGGGGGGATTCATTTCCACCATGTTGGTAAAGAGGGTATTGCCAGGTTGTGCTGCGAGCTTTACCAGACGTCATCGCTTGAGGGGCGTGTCATGGCTCCAACGAAAGCGCTCGTGAGAGAAATTAACGATCTAATTCAGAAGGATGTAAATCCAAGCGGGCAGCGATTGCTATTCACTATGAATGGAGAGCAATTTTACCTGGATTTAAGGCTTGGTGATGCAATTCTCTTTACGAAAAACCAATACGACAAAGGCATTCAGAATGGAAGTCTTGGCGTAATGACTAGCGTAAATGGGCATGGTGACAAATACGGGGAAGTCACTTTAGATACAGGGGAAACCGTTGAGATAAATCAGGCTGTTCTAGATTGCATGGAACTAGGCTACGCAATAACACTTCACAAGGCGCAGGGCAGCCAATTTCCGCGCATAATTATCGCGCTCCAAAAGGGCCGAATTGTAGATCGCGCATGGCTTTATACTGCAATAACAAGGGCTGAGAGTGAAGTGCATATTGTGGGGAGCGAGGAAGATTTTAGGGCGATTATTGAGAGTCCGGGGAGCGCCGACTATCGAAATAGCTTTCTAGAAGACTTACTTCGGAGGGGGGGGAGTCAGGGGTAGGCTTGAATAAGCACAGGCCCCCTCATCGCCGGTCGCGGTCATCGGCTCTTCAGCCTGTACCGCAGTTTAATGCTATCACATATATACTTCCGGTTAACGGCAGTTCTCATTAGTGAATATATTTATATAGAAGCTACAGGTTAGGTTGTTGAGTTAGATGCTGTAATCTGTCCAAATAACCACTGGGGACGCAAGATAAGTCTCGTGTGGCTTGGGTTTATATGCGGGAATAGTTGCCGAGCAGGTATGTGATCGCAAGAGCGTTTCCTCGGCTCATTTGTCACAATAGCGGTCAGTCACAGCTTTCGCGTAGTCGAAACAAGTGAACAAGAGAGTGCTTCCCATTAACACCTTGGTGAATTACTTAATCGATTGAAATTTATACAAAACGCGATATGATCAATGGAAAGGAATGTTTGGCAGAATTAAAGGGAAGTAGTCTCCGTTTGACCGGCACTCGCTAATGGCGATGTCGCTACATCATTGAATTCCCTATAAATTTCTAGTCAACGTAAAAGCCAGTTCCGTGATAAGGGGGCCGAAGTGATATGTGGCCAGAGTCGTCATAACAAAACTGTTATGTGGGTGCCTAGATTGGAGTATTTATTCATATTGTGTATTCCCGGCTTTTTTATCAGGGCTCATCAGTTCTATATTTGGTTTGTCACGTACTACGTGATGTGGCCACAAATTGAGCTAGCATACCCTGAAGAGTTAGATAAGCTGGGCACAAAAGGTTGGTTCGCGTCCAATATATTATTCCAAGGTGAGTTGGCGCAGTATCTTATAGCCAAGGAGTACAGAAAGGTCGGCTCGGCTGACCTAAACAGCACATGTGATCCGCTGTCCCGCTGGTATGAATTCTACTACCGTTGGCAATTAAAGTTAGCGCCATTGAGTTTTGTGGCTCTTTGGGTATTTTTTGGTTTAGGTGTTTGGTACGTAATTAGCAATGCCACATAACAAGCACGCGCAGTTAGCCGCTGAAAAACGCGGCGGGACAGCCAAAGCTCCGCACCTTTTTGTGCATTCGCTGCGCTCATTGTTGCACAAAAACGCGCTCCACTTTGCCAGCCCCTGGCGTGGGCGTTATGTGAAAAATGGCTGAATTACTTTTCGGAATTGCAGGTGTTTTATCAGTCTTGCTCGGCGCGTTTTTTTACTTTAAAAAGCCAGCATTTAAGACTTGGAAGTCCGTTTTTGATGGTTTTGAAACTAGTTCTACTCCAAGAAAAACAGAAAAAATATACGGTAGATTGTATGCCGAAAAGTTGGTCTTTCGGTCGTTAATAGGCGCATCAAATGACGGAGTTATCATATTTAATGAATTAGCCCCTTATTTCGATAAAATTCTGTTGCCTTGGATGAATATATCAGTTGTTGAGTTTCATTCTTCGCGTGAACTTGCAAAAATAATATTCACGAAATCAAGTCAAGAATCACAGGAAGTTGTTCTTCCGTGGCTCCCCGCGTTTAACAAATATGTGCCAAGTAAGGTGGGCTTTGTAGAAATATGATTTCATATAACAATCACGCGCAGTTAGCCGCTGTAAATCGCGCCTAGACAGCTAAAGATTCACGCCTTTTCGGGCATTCGCTGCGCACTTTGTCGCATAAAAACGCGCTCTACTTTGTCTACCACTGGCGTGGGCGTTATTTTTTAGGGCAAGGAGCATTTTATCGAGTATTTTGTTAGCGCTGTCATCTTGATGTTTGTCGCAGCAGTTGAGTCAGCGGTTGCATGTTACTTCATTAAAAGCCGCATTCACGCTCATTCAGCTTCAGCTCTAGTAGTGATGGCGTCATGTGTGGCAATCGACCAATATACTCGAGGCTGGCAAAGCTTTGGTGTGTTGGCGTTAGTTGCTTTGGTGTCACTAATTTTCGGTTTTGTTTTTTCTCTGCGTATAAGTTTGTATGTTGGCTACAAGGAAATAGATAGTGCGGGAGATCAAGCATAATCGGGTAGCCGAGGGTCTCTACCCCTCCGCCTCACAACACCCTTCTAGCATGTCAGCATGACCCCGTTCGACTGACCGCTTTTTACCAGATCGGGAAGCGGCCCGTAGATGCTGGGTGTGTTTGGCTCTAGCGTCACATTAGCGGTCAGTCGCTGTTTTCGCGTCGTCTAGACAAGTGAACAAGAGAGTACTTCCCATTAACACATTGACGAATCACTTAACCGATTGAAATTTATACAAAACGCGATATGATCAATGGAAAGGAATGTTTGGCAGAGATAAAGGGAAGTAGTCTCCGTTTGACCGGCACTCGCTAATGGCGATGTCGCTACATCATTGAATTCACTATAAATTTCCAGTCAACGTAAAAGCCAGTTCCGTGATAAGGGGGCCAAAGTGATATATGGCCTGAGTCGTTATAATAATGACATGGACTCTCTCCTCCCTTAGTCTGATTTATCCGACTATGAGTGAAACGAGGAGAGCGACAATGGATAATGTTCCAGTTCGGTGCGGCCTTGATATTGCTAAGCATGTAATGGCCATTCATGCTGTTAATCATAGTGGTAATGTCGTTATACAAAAAAATATATCGAGGAAAAAGGTTTTAGAATATTTTGCTCAGCTAACCCCTTGTACGGTGGGCATTGAGTCATGCGGAGGGAGTCATTATTGGGCTCGGGAATTGAAAAAGCTGGGACACAATCCCAAGTTAATTTCCGTTAAGTTTGTAATACCTTACCGGCGGAAAGGTAAAAATGACGCGAATGATGCAGAAGCTATTTGCGAAGCCATAAGCCGCCCTGGGATGGGGTTTGTAGCGGTTAAGTCTGAAGATCAGCAAGCTATTTTGATGGCTCACCGAATCCGAAGTCAAAGCATCGCGACAAGGACAGCATTGATCAATCAAATTCACGGTCATCTTCAAGAATTTGGTGTTGTGGTTAGTAAGGGTAGGCATAAGTTAAAGAGGGATTTGGCGGATATTTTTAGTTATGAAACATTACCGCCCTTGCTGTATGAGTTGTTACATGACTTGCTTGCCGCGTTACTTCGGGAAGAAGAACGAGTAGACAGCTTGGACAAACGTATAAGCAGTTGGGTAGACGGTAATGAAATGGCTTCACGACTTACACAATTAGACGGTGTTGGGCCAATAACCGCATCAGCGGTGGTGGCGACTACAGGGCATGCATCAGCGTTTAAAAATGGTCGTCAATTTGCGGCATGGTTAGGGCTCGTTCCCCGGCAGTATTCGTCTGGAGGTAAGAACAAGCTAGGGCGAATCACTAAGCAAGGTGACTGCTATCTAAGGATGTTATTAATCCACGGCGCTAGAACGGTATTGCTCATGTCTAGTAAAGGCCGCGGGCAACATAGTGACTGGATTGAATCGCTCAGGTCACGAAAGCCAGATAATGTTGTTGCGGTAGCGTATGCGGCAAAACAAGCAAGAATGTTATGGGCAGTAATGGCAGGAAAGCCAGCACCGTTAGTAGCATAAATAAATGACTCATCACGATTGCATGATAAGTTGGATGGAAAGCGGCAAAGACCGTACGTAAGAAGAACCTGATAACAGTTTTGGTTATAAAAAGACCGTTATAATAATGAGGGGCTTACGTGCAGATGTCATCCTGGTCAATGAGCGTGCTCATAGAGACCGAATAGATAAACGCAGTCTAATGCTTGCTAGAAGACCAGATTATCGTTGCAAAACGGAGAGAGTCCATAGATAAACTGTTATGAGTCATGAGAGTCTGATGAGCCGGATAATTATTTTTATCTATTTAGCAGCTGTAATCACAGGCTGTGCCAGCAATGGATTCAAGTCGTATAACTGCATGCAATTTGAGGAAGAGCCCAAATGGTCGCAGGTTGCCCTGGATAGCGACACTGAAAGTCGACTCACTGGCTTAGTAGAAGAACATTATTCTAAAGCGCCAAAGGATGCCTTTCTCATGAATAAAGGCAACAAAAGAAAATATTTCTGGTATCAGGCTGAGTCCGGTGAGGTTCTTGCCTGCATCGTTGACAAGAAAATGTGGCGGCAATATCACGAGGGCTGTTTCGCTGATCGTATTATCATCAGCAAAAACAAAGACACCACTACTTTAAAAGAGACAGACTCCGTAGTATGCACCTAAAAACTCATAACAAGGCGGTCAACGAACGCCAGCAAGCTGGCTGGACAGCTTTAAGCGTGGCTTCGCCACAAAGCTGCCCGTTACCTTGGCGTTACGTGTTTTCGCTATGAACAAGAAAAATGACTCCGATTACCACCGACAAAAAGCTGAGCTTGAAGAATATAAGCTCTTTCCGTTAGCCTTGGCTGGAGTAGGATTCATAGTCTTGGTTTTCTACCTCATGGGAAACGAAGTAATTGAATTTTCTGATGTAGAGCTGCGTGGTTCTGCCAAGTACGTATGGGCGCTTAGTGTAGAAGTCCTACTGGGATTGGCTGCATTAATGGCGGTTTCAAGCCTGTCATTCATTATTTGTCTTTCTTTACTGCCCAGATATGTAAGTAGATTCCAGTTGCACCCTTGGAAGCCTATAGCTTTTTCCTCGGCGCTGCTGGCTTTGGGCGTTGGGCTGCTGGCAGTTGCGAGGTACGTCAATGAATTGGTACTTCAAAATTCTAGAGATATATCAAAATTTCTCAGTTTTGATTACTTCGCTATAGAGGGAGCGCTATTCATAGTGTGGATGTTTGCTTTTACTTGGTTAGGCTCCATGCTTTTTTCGCTAATTTATTGGTGTGTTAGGGCCCCCTTTAATCTCCCTGAGATAATTGAGTGGGTTAAGGAGCAAGAGAATGAACGGAATCAAAAAAACACGTAACAAACACGCGCAGTTAACCGCTAAAAGACGCGGCAGGACAGTCAAAGCTCCGCACCTTTTTGTGCAATCGCTGCGCTCATTTTTACACAAAAACGTGCTCCGCTTTGTCTTCCCCTGGCGTGGGCGTTATATGCTTCTTAAGCGGAGAGAATGTTGAGTAAATCATATGACGTAATTGCAGGGATTTTGGCAGGGCTGGGCGTCCTTCTGATTTACTATTTTTCGGCTTTGGCTATTTCGGAGGATATTTTACCGAGATCCTATGAATATATATTCAACCTCGCGGTAGCGGTTATTGGTGCCTTCGCAGGTGCTTTTGCTGCGTTTCGGTTCCAAGCATATCGAGAATTTAAGGAGCGCTTAAAAAGTAAAACCGATACCCTGAACCGTGCCCTTTTTGTAATTGGTAGCCAAATTAACGCCATCCTTCTTATAAAGCGCGATATCGAACCGTGGAGGGAAAACCCTTCTGCTTTTGTTGAAATGCCAGCCATACTTGGAAGTGATTACGCGGAATTAAAGATAGACGTAATGGCGCTTCAATTCTTACTTGATCACGAAGCAAATCTTTTATTCGAGCTTTCTATTTTGCAGCAAAAATTTGAAGCAACAATCCGAATAGCCAAGATTCGAAGCTCTTTCCATATAAATCATCTGCAACCTGCACTTTCCGACGCTAAGTACAACGACAGGCATCCTACACTGCCAAATGTTGCTGCGGCGGTTGGTGAGAGAATTGCGGTTACAGCGTACAAATCGACAAATGACGTTTTCGAAATGGTAGACAGCACTCTAAAAGCTTTAGAAGAAGAAATGGGAAATCTACGCAGAATTGCTATCGAATATTTTCCTGGCCCAAAATACATAGGATTCGAGTTCGATGGCATATAATCGGGTAGCCAAGGGTCTCTAACCCTCAGCCCCCACAACACCCTGCATGCGGATCCGCACAGGGCGTTTCACTGAGAATGGTGAAGCTTAATCCAACCATCGCGCAATTCGTACAGCCCCTGA
>NZ_JANZNQ010000038.1 GCF_027257955.1 Zhongshania aquatica
AGGGGCTGTACGAATTGCGCGATGGTTGGATTAAGCTTCACCATTCTCAGTGAAACGCCCTGTGCGGATCCGCATGCAGGGTGTTGTGGGGGCTGAGGGTTAGAGACCCTTGGCTACCCGATTAAGTTTTGCTTGCATAGGATTTTAGTTCCTCAATTTTTCCGTTTAGCTCCGTCTTTGCCTGCTCGGCAGTTCTCTGCTCGCCGGGATACATTATATTTGGAGCCGATAGAGAACTTGGCAAATGTGTTTTTAGTAAATTTTCAAGTTGCTTGAGCGTGCGCTTGAATTTGACCCTTTCTTTTGGGTTAAGGAAATACTTATATATTTCGGAGGCAGTATTAATTTCCTGAAGAATCGAAGGAAAGCTAGAGGTCACTTCATTACCCCAATGAGTATTTACTTCTGGAAGTACTGATACAGCACGAATAATACTTTCACGGTAGTCATTGGATGCTTTTGCCTTTCTCGACGATCCTTCTCTCGCGGTTGCCAGCCAATGAAAAACCAAATAACCAAGTAATGGCAGGATGGCTCCTACAAGAATCCCCCAAATCGTTATGTATTCTTTTCCGCTCAAAGCACGATCCTATTGATGAAACTTAACAGTAAATTCTAATGCGTTGCGCTTTATAACTCGTGTACATAGCGAGCCTAAGCCTTGAGATGATTAAGCAGGATAATTCTATTTAAATCAGGGCGATAGTAAGCTTGAGATGGCTTTTTCATGTGCGTGCATCCTGCATTTGATGTGGAATCCCTTGGCACTGATCATAATCACTTCTAAATAAAAATCAATTACTTAAGTGAATCATATCGGGATTAGTGAGCGCAATGCTGCTGAATACGAGTTTGACAGCTTTGATATTTTTAATCACCGCGTATATGACCAGTCCTCCAGCGCTTTGTTATGGATGACGTCAGGCACCACATACCAGTACGCCCAGCGCGTTTTATTGACCAATTACGGCACCATATTCGGAGCGTAGGGCTGTCTTACCGCACCGAGCAAACCTATGTTTATTGGGTCAAGCACTTCATTTATTTTCACAACAAACAGCACCCCAAAGACCTTGGTGCACGGCATATCGAAGCGTTTTTAAATCATTTGGCAATAAATCGCCATTGCGCAGTGGCGACGCAGAAAGTTGCACTGAATGCACTGAATGCACTGACATATCTATACAGGCGATTTTCGGATTAGCCTTAGAGGACTTGGCATATACGCAAGCACGCGCTTCAAGGCGATTGCCGGTGGTCTATAGCCGTAGCGAAATAGAATCAATTCTAGTTCAGCTTCGTGCCCCCAAAGATTAATGGTCGCGTTACTTTATGGAAGTGGTTTACGAAGTGCTGAGTTATGGGCGCTTCGCATCAAAGATATCGATTTTAGTAGCAACAACATTATCGTGCGCTCAGGTATTTTTAGACGGCATCATTTGCACCCGACAGCGCTAGGAAGACATGTTCGCCAACTGGAATACCCTCTGCAAATATACTCAAAAAATGCCCGTAAAAAAGGCGACCATGCGGCCGCCAAAAGAGAGATGTTCGAAAGAGATTAACCTAGGCGGATTGAGTGACCGGAGTCTACGGTATATACGCCGCCACTCATGAAGCTAGCAGCATCGCTTGATAGCAGCAGTAGCTGACCATCTAGTTCCTCCAGCTTTCCTAAACGGCTTAAAGGCAAACCAGCTACGTCTTTCTGACCTGCTTCAGTAGCGTAATAATCTGCAGTAAGATCTGTTAAAAAATAGCCCGGAGCGATGGCGTTAACACGCACATTGTGTGGCGCCAGCTCTTGGGCCATGCTCCGCGTTAAATGATCTACCGCGGCTTTGGACGAGGAATAATGCGCTAAACCAGGGAAGGTCCTAGTACCGCAGATAGAGGAAATATTAACTATACTCCCCGCTATTCCGGCCGCAACCATACGCTGAGCGGCTTCTTGCCCCAAGTTGAAAACACCCTTTACGTTCACGTCTAGTACGTGATCCCAAACGGCCTCTTCCATTTCTAGGAAGGGTTGACCACCTGTTGCACCTGCGTTACAGACAACAACAGCAGGGACACCTGCCAGCTCTTCAGCCTTATCTAGTGCACGCTTGACTGAAGCTCTATCGGTGACGTCCATTTCGACGGCGTAGGCCTTACCGCCGTTGGCTTGTATCTTAGCGGCAAGATTTTCCAGTCGATCCACACGACGGGCCGTGCAGATAACAACCGCGCCGTAGGCGGCAAGCACTTCTGCGAAATGTTCACCAAGACCACTAGACGCACCGCTTACCAGTGCGACTTTACCTGTTAAATCTAAAATATTTTTTTTCATAATAACGCCTTAAGCCGGCACATTAATATTGAATGCGCTTAGTGAATCCACCGTCTACAACAATGTTCGCGCCTGTGGTGAAGCTGGATATTGGGCTTAATAACAGCGCCACATGAACACAGACCTCTTCTACCGCGGCCATACGACCCATCGGGATAGCAGAAACAGTTGCATCATATATCTCTGGCATACTGGCTTTAATCTGATCCCACGCACCGTCTTTTATAAACACAGGGCCAGGGCTTACGCTGTTAACACGGATGCCTTGCGCAGCATGTACATTTGCTAGATTGCCAAAATAATTAAGCATGCCTGCTTTAAACGTGCCAAAAGGTACGGCTCCGGCGAACGCCTCTAAGGCGGCGGTAGACGAAATATTAACAATTGATGGCGACGCAGAATTCTCTAAATGCGGTAACACTGCTTGTACAGTTTTCCACACTGAGAGCACATCGGTTTCGAAATTCATTCTCCAACCCGACTCTTCCGCATCAGCCCCGCCCGCGCTTACGTTCGATACAAAACCATCAACACCGCCAAGTTCCTTTGCCGAATTTTCGACCCAGGCAGTAAGTGAATCTGTATCTTTCACATCGACGACAGATCCGTAGGCCTTCACGCCCAAAGATTTAATCTCTTTGACCGCGGCGGCTACTTCGTCGGCATTTCTGGCACAAATACTGATATTCGCGCCTTCAGAGGCAAGATATTTACCCACAGCCAAGCCAATGCCCTTAGACGCACCGGTTATCAAAATAACTTTATCTTTTAATTTAAGATCCATGACGTACTCCTTCTGATACTTATTTTTGAGATAGTTGGGCGAAACGAGCCAGATGAAAATCGCGACTTCCGAACTGACTATTTATTGCTGCAATACGTTTAAAGTAATGACCAATTTTTAACTCATCGGTGGTGCCAATACCGCCATGTAACTGAATTGCGTTATGGGCAATGAACTTACCCGCGCTGGCAACCTTGGCTTTTAAGGCGGCTAAAGTAAGTTCCGCATCTGCATCGCTATGGTCGAGCTTCCACGCGGTGGCTAACATGAGCGACCGGCAGAGCTCCAAGTCGATGAACATGTCAGCCATTCGGTGCCTAAGCACCTGAAACCGGGAAATAGAGCGACCAAACTGCTTGCGTTGCTTGGTGTAATCTACAGTGGCATCCACCAATGCCGACATGGCACCGACGGCCTCAGCGCAGAGCGACAAGATGCCGCGATTCACTACCGGCGCAAGTAATTCCATTGCGCTACCCTGTTCACCCAATACATTGGCGAGGGGTACATTGACGTTTGAAAAACTGAATTCGGCGGCATTACGACCATCGTAGGTTTTGTAACTGCGGCGAACACAGCCTTCCGCGTCAGCGTCTACCAGTACCAAGCTCAATCCGTCGGACTGACCTCGTTCACCCGCAGTTCGTAGCAAAACCAGCACAACATCTGCGGCAGCGCCATTTAGCACAACAGTCTTACTGCCATTTAAGAGAATGCTATCGCCAGAGACAGAAGCCGCCATCGCGACGTCGCTCATCGCATGGTGATGTTTGGTCTCAGACCAGGCAAAAGCAACTTGGCAATGCCCACTTATCAGAGCGTCTAGGTAACGTGATTTAATCTCGTCACTGGCACCCGCAGAGATAAGCTGACCGCCGAACACCACCGTTTCAAAATACGGCTCAACTACTAGGTTGACACCAAGCTGTTCGCTTAACAGCATGGTTTCTAAAGCCCCGCCACCAAAGCCACCCACCTCTTCAGCAAAGGTCATTGCCAGCCAACCTAAATCTGCAAAGGTTTGCCACTGGGTGCTGCAGTAGTTACTGTCTGACTTGACGATTTTCTGACGCGCTTCAAACTCGTAGTTTTCGTTCAAATATTTTTCAGCGCTCTCTTTGAGCATCCGCTGTTCTTCTGAAAATTCGATATACATTCAATAAATTCCTCAGAGTCCCAGCACGCGCTTAGCAATAATGTCTCGCTGAATTTCAGCCGAGCCACCGTAAATGGTCGCTGCACGATTATTTATGTACTCTGGCATGCAGGTCAGAGCGTAATCTGCGACGATGAGTTCGCCTTCAAAGTCCGGCTCTAATGCTGCGATCTGGAATGGCAGTGCCTGCGGCCCCAAGATGTCCATACTGATTTCATTAAAGCGTTGGCCAGTTTCAGTGCCGACGATTTTGCAGAGCGAAGACAGCGCGCCGGGATTACCCCCGGCATTTAATGCCCCTTTAATTCTTAGCTCGGTGTACTCCAGCGCCAAGGCATCGACCGCCACTTCGGCAAAGCGAGCATTGAATACCGAGTTATCACGCCACAAACATCCATCGGCGTCGTATTCTTCGGACGCTTGTTTGCGAATTTTGGCCATCTGTTTTTTATGGTCGATTGTGAAGTTATGTCCACCACGCTCAAACTCTAAGAGGTATTTCGCGACCTCCCAACCTTGGTTTTCTTCACCAACAAGATTAGCGACGGGAACACGAACCCCATCAAAAAACACCTGACATTGCTCGACACGCCCATCTAGGCCCACAATAGGCTCTACGGTAATGCCGTCAGTATCCATGTCGACCAGAATGAAGCTAATACCTGCTTGCGGTGCGCCCTCTTTGGAGGTGCGTACTAGACAAAAAATCTTATTGGAGTGCTGGGCATAGCTAGTCCAAATCTTTGAGCCGTTTATAAGGTAATCGTCACCATCACGCACTGCTGAGGTGCTTAAAGAAGCAAGATCAGACCCCGCACCGGGTTCAGAATAGCCTTGGCACCAAACGTCTTCACCGGAGAGCAAACGTGGCAAGTAGTGCGCTTTTTGCTCGTCGCTGCCGTAGTGAATCAACATAGGCCCCAGCATTTGTAAGCCCATAGGCAACAATGCTGGCGCGTTAGACAACTTACATTCTTCTTGGAATATATAGCGTTGATTGAGTGTCCAGCCTGTGCCGCCGTAAGCTTCAGGCCAATCTGGCGCAACCCAACCTTTTTGGTACAATTTTCGATGCCACGCCATCGTTGCATCAAAATCGGCAAACACGCTGGTCATAAGCTCACCAGCGCGTTTAAGTTCGGGCGTTAACTCTTCTTGAAGAAAGGCCCGAACCTCTGCTCTAAAATTATTATCATTCATATATTTTGCTCGACGTTCGAACATGAATTTACATTAAAACCAATCAAGATCTAATAAAACAATCTGTGTTGTTTTTTATTGTAGGCATTACATCGCAGTAATGCAATCTACTATGTTAAGTTTTTATGATTGGTTTCGTTTTTTGGCCCAAGCAAGTGACTCTGCGCTGCCTAGCCACGCTATCGCGTTCGAAAGAATCTTCTGGAATTGCGGGTTTTCATAGGCCGATGGCCCGTCACCGATTTGGATATAGACTATAGGGCTATTTTTATAGCTCTTAGCCCACGCTAAGTAGTTTGAGCCCTGCGGATGCGGCCAGTCGGCATTTGAGAACATACGCCCTAGACCTGCGTGAGCAGCCGAATAAAAATTATCGCTGATGGGAGGGTAATTACCACTAAGAAGCGGAATAACATCTTGCTCAAAGACCTCATAGAGATAGAGTTCGTCCGTCATCGAGAAGGTGTCTGGCACGCCGTCTGCCAGCGCACCCCAGGAGTGAGTCTTGGCGGTATACGTCACATCGTGACGGTAACCAGAGTCCATACACGAGCGGCCACGCAATTCGCTTGGTACATAGAGAAAACGCCCGCCGACAATCTCCGCGTATTTCGGCCATGTAGGCCAACTGGCGATAGAGTGATGCAAAAACAAAAAACCATGTCCGAGTTCAAGTAAGTCTTCAAAATCCGATACAAACTTCTCAGGCGGGTCAATGAGGCTGGGTGGCTGAGTGGTAAAATCCAGACCCGGCATATCATAGAGCACATGCACGTCGTAATCCTTGGCAAGGATCGGCGAGAACATGGCCTGGCTAGCAGGCTGCTCAACTATTGTGTAACTAACATCTTCAATGTTTTCGAATAGCTCTGCGAAAGCGTTTCTGTCATAGGGGTGCCCTTTAACAGAAATGAGCAACTTCAAATCACTCGTATAATCTATTCTGGACATGGGATTTAGCTCCTACGACTCATTGGAACGATCAGGCAATTTTCGCCAGATGACTAACAACTTCCTTTCGCAAGACATCTTTCTTAATCTTCCCAGATGCAGTTTTAGGCATTTCAAGGCGATACTCTACCCGCTCCGGCCACTTCTGCTTTGCCAGCTTCATTTGCTGAAAAAATGGAATCAGGTCTGAGAGCGTTGGCTCGCTTCCATCGCGGGTTACCAACAGCGCACACACGCCCTCACCCAGACGCTCATGGGGCATAGACACCACCGCAGCCTCTAACACCAAGGGATGCTTATAGAGCACATCTTCTATTTCTCTGGCAGACAAATTTTCACCGCCGCGAATGATGATGTCCTTTTTCCTGTCAGTTATTACAATCGCCCCTTCGGGGGTGATATGCCCGATATCTCCAGTATGGAAGTAGCCGTCGCTATCTACCGATTCTGCGGTTTGCTCAGCCTCGCCGTAGCCCTTCATCATTGCTGGGCCTTTCACAATTATTTCGCCATCACCACCCAGAGCAAGCTCACCGCCCTGCTCATCGATAATTTTAACGTCCCAGTTGTATATTCTACCGTCGGTATTGGCGGCTAAACTCAACTCGTCATCACCGATAAAGCCCACCGATATGAGTGGTGCTTCGGTACAGCCATAAACACGAAAAGCGCGGCAATTTTCTAACACATCTCTTGTTGCCGTAATTAAATTAGGAGGCACCGCTGCGCCACCACAGGCAAAACCGCGCAGGCTAGGAAGGCGCTGCTGGGTACTTTTTGATTTTTCCACTAACTCTTGTAAAAACGGAGTAGCACTAACGCAGAAGGTCGCATTAATACGAGTGATATAGCTCATCGCATCGTCCACGTTCCAACGCTCCATAAAGGCAGCCTTAGCGTCGCTTAGAAATGGAAGCTCGATGCCATTGGCGTAGCCAGTGATATGTGTTACCGGTGACGGCATCAACATGATGTCATCCTCACCAAGATGCCAACCGTCTACACCATTGAAGATAGCATGCGCTAGTGAGTCATGACTGTGATACACCGCCTTAGCTCTACCAGTAGTGCCTGAGGTATACATAATAAGTTTGGTATCAGTCGGCAAGATTTCCACTCGTTCAAGTCTGCCCTGCCCAGCAGCATCCTCTACCAAGTTAATGAGCGATGTATAGCTAATAGTATCGCCAGAGTCTTCATCTGCAGCACGAACAAGAATGACATGTTCCAGAAGGGGTAATGACTGCTTCATTTCAGCAATCATTTCTTGGTAATCAAAATTACGATAACTATCGGGTATGAATATCGCTTTAGCGCCACAATCAGCAAGGATATGCTGCACTTCGTTAGCGCGGTAAATTGGCACAATTGGATTCAGCACTACACCCAACCAGCAACAAGCGATATCTATCGCTACGGTTTCCCGCCAATTCGGCAATTGAAAACTAAGAACATCGCCTTTTCCCAAACCCAGCCGGTGCAAGCCCGCTGCCAACGCCATCGCTTCGGAGAATATTGAGCCATAGCGAATTGGCGCGTCGTGCTCTAAGAAAATGGCAATATCGTCACCACATTCCGCTGCCTTTTCTTCGGCTCGAACCGCGAAACTCTTAAAATCCCGAACACTTTTTTGCTGCGTTACTGACATTGGCTTACCCATAATGTTGACCTAACTTACACTTTTACCAGCTGCTTACCGATATTTTCACCGCGGAATAATCCTTTCAAGGCCAACGGACATGACGCAATTCCTTCCATACAAGACTCTTGAACTTTAAGATTTCCGTTATCAATCAAGGCACCTATTTCCTCAAGTGCAGCAGGAAACTCCTCAGCGTAATCGAGCACCAAGAAGCCCTGCATAACAGCACGACGAATAACCAGCTGCATATAATTTTTGGGACCAGGGGGTAAATCTACTTTGCCGTAACCACTGGATATACCGCCGCACAAAGTAATGCGTCCACCGACTTTTAAATTAACTAAAACGTCGTCTAAAATCGGGCCGCCAACATTGTCAAAGAAAACATCGATGCTATTTTTACAAAGCCGTGCCAAGCCATCCGCTACTGACTCGTTTTTATAATCAATCGCCGCAGAAAAGCCCAAGTCATCTACCAGCCATTTACACTTTTCTGCGCCACCGGCAATACCGATAACACGAGCACCACGCAGCTTTGCCAACTGCCCAGCAATTGAGCCAGTAGCCCCGCCCGCCCCAGACACCACAACAACATCGCCAGCCTTAACTTGGGCAACACGGAGCATGCCGAAGAAGGCGGTTAAACCGGTTAAACCCAATACATGCAGGGAATAGGAAAGGGGGTAAGACGAGGTCACTTTGCGTACTGGAAATAACTCGCTACCGTTACAGGTAGCGTATGTTTGCCAGCCCACACCGCCTTCAACAACATCGCCCGCACTAAAGCTAGGGTGTTTTGATTCGACCACGTAACCGACACCCGTGGCGCGCATTACCTCGCCTATAGCAACCGGAGGCACATAGCTAGGCACGTCGTTCAACCAACCTCTTTGCGACGGATCAACAGACAGGTATTTAACTTCAACGAGAAACTCGCCCTCAGAAATCGAAGGTATATCCTTTTCCTGAAGTGCAAAGTTTTCTTCCTCTACCTCTCCTTCAGGACGGCTGCGTAATATCCACTGAGTGTTCTTCATATCAAACCCTGCTGCTTGTTGATAACTCTAAAAAAGGGGTGGATGTACCACCCAAAGTGGAGTTTCCAAGACCTATTTATTAGCGAAATCGCTACGCTCTGGGTCTTTAAGACTGGGCAAACCGATATCACTTAAAAGTTGTAGCTCACCTCTGCCGCAATGGTTCGACGTGCACCATAAGACGCAAAATTCATGACGCCGGGCGCGTGAAAACCCGATGCAATATATTTTTCATCTGTTAGGTTTTTTCCTTGAAGGGCTATCGACCATGTTTCGGAGTTATCCGTCCATCGCACACTTGCGTTGTACAAAACCAACTCATCAACACGTCCTACTGGGTGATTGCGGGTATCGGTGTCGCGCTCATCTGTATACGTCGCCACTAAATTAATCGTGCTATATCCTGCGCCGACGTTAAAGTCGTACGCCGCACCCACAGAAGCCTGTACCTCAGGCGCGTTTCTAAGCGACAAACCACTGGCATCTTCCTGACCGTTAGATGGATCAGCATCGACATCAAAAAAGAAATCTTGATACTCGGCATCTAGGTAACTGAATGTGGTATTAAACGTAAGACCAGGGAGAGGCACAGCAACTAACTCAAGTTCCATACCCTGTATAACCGCTTCCGCCGCGTTCTCTACACGGGTCACTACATTAGCTCCAACGTAGTTTAGTTGGTCAACCTGTAGGTCTTTATAGTCATTGTAGAAAACTGCCATATTGGCTCTGAGCTTTCCTTCCAGCCAATCGGTCTTGGCACCGACTTCCCACGTATCAACCACCTCAGGATCGTAGGGGCCAATATCTTCAAGGAAACTGATACGCGCATTGAAACCACCTGACTTAAATCCGCGTGCTTGATACGCGTATAGCATCGCATCGTCATTTATCTGCCAGTCAAAACCTAAGCGCCAACCTATATTTTCCCAGTGATCTTTCCCCTCAGCTGGTGTCTCAGCAACAATAGCGCCGGACGATCCCGTCTGATTCAAAACATAGAGTTCTTTTTCTTGGTAGGTGTAGCGAAGCCCTAACTGCAAGCGAACGCTGCCGGTTAAATCATAATAGCCCTGCGCAAAAAAGGAGTATGACTCGTCATCTTGCTCTGGATAAATAAACGTCTCATATTCAGGCAAGGCCGCGTCAAACGCGGTGAGATCTGAGAAGGAGTCCAGTTGCCAGTTTTGGAAGAAGTAATAGAATCCCGTTGTTAACTCAAAGCGGTCGGTAACATTTGTATTGGCACGTAATTCCTGCGACATCTGACGGTTATTCGTTACACGATGAGTGTCGAATAAGGACTCGGGAGAGCCATCCTGGTCAGTCCACTCATCGAGTTCAAAATCACGATAGTTGGTAATAGAGGTTAAAGTCGTGTTTTCGAAGTCCCAGTTCATGGTCAGTGTTACGCCACCAATATCGTAATCAGAGGCATCTTTTACCTGAACAGCAGTTCGATAATCCTCTTTATCAGATAATGATTTAGAGTAATTGGGTACGTACAGCGCCATATCTGAGGTGGCGTAATTCATTACAACAGGCGAGCCATTGCGCCCCCGGCCGTATTCAAACTGTAAATTGGCATCAAAGTTTTCGGCGCCGATATATGACAAGTAGGCGCGCGCAGAAAGGACATCTTGTCCGCCTCGATCAGCACCATTCTGAACATCGGTGTAGAAGCCATCAAACGTCTTTTGCATCACTGCGATTTTACTCAGTAGAACATCGTCTACCAGAGGTATGTTAATTGCTAATGCGGCGTCTCGACGACCGTAATTCCCGGCACTAATCTTTGCCGTGCCGCCAAACTCAGGCTCTGGCTTTTTTGTAGTGACATTAACAACACCACCGATAGTGTTAGCACCGAATAAGGTACCTTGTGGCCCACGTAATATTTCCAGCTGTTCAATATCGAATAAATCCAATAAGGCCGTGGTATTACTTCCCTGATAAACGCCGTCTACAACAACACCCACAGAAGGATCAATAAAACCATCCGCCTCCTGAACACCAATACCTCGAATACTAATCGCAGCGGTCATGCCCGAGTTCACAACACTCGTTACAACTAAGCTAGGAACGGTGCCGCTTATATCTTTTAAGTCTAAAGCAAACTGGCGCTCTAAATTATTTCCCGTTAGCGCAGTCACTGCGACAGGCGATTCTTGAAGGCTTTCCTCCTTTTTCTGCGCCGTGACCAGAACCTCTTCGATTGTATTTCTAATATTTTCGTTCTGGGCGCTGGCACTAGTTGCACACAGTAAGACGCTTGCACCTGCGGTATGGCAAACAAGCTGACGAACAGACACTGCCAAGAATTTTTTCTTAAATCTGAAAGACATAATTTTCACTCCAAAAGGCATAAATATTATTAGATTTATAATTTCGTATAAAAAAACGATCATACTTGTTTTTTATTGTAGAGTGAGTAAGTATACCCAACAAAGGCCAAAAATAAACAGCCTTTTACGAATTTATCTCAATAAGAAAAATTAATGCGCTTTAGCGGAGTTTCCCTTATGACCACTTCAACCTCTAATTCAACGAAGCTACTTAATCCAGGCGAGGCTCGTTGTCCCGGCCCGTCTACCCGAGACATTATTCAGAGCGACAAGGATCACGCCAAAGATCATCTAACCGAGGAGTCGTATACATTCTTAGGAGATAAAGATATTCCATTTAGTCGTTACACTGATCCGGCATTTTTTAAGCAAGAACAGGATTCTATGTGGATGAAGGTCTGGCAATGGGCCTGTCGAGAGGAAGACATTCCCGAAGTAGGCGACTACACGGTATATGACATTATCGATAAGTCCGTACTTATTGTCCGCACCGCAAACGATGGTATAAGAGCATATGCTAACGCCTGCCTGCATAGAGGAACGCAATTAAAGCCCTCAGACAGTTGTGGCCGCAGCAAAGAGCTCCGTTGTCCATTTCATGGCTTCACATGGTCTTTGGAAGGTAAAATTACCGACATTCCATGCCAGTGGGATTTCCCACATATAAATGAAGAGGAGTTTTCCCTACCGCAATTAAAACTCGAATGTTGGAATGGCTTTGTTTTCATCAATTTCGATCAAGACGCGCAGCCACTATCAGAGTACTTAAACGTGCTTCCTGAGCATTTTCGGCACTGGGATTTTAAAAATAAATTTACCGCCATGTATGTGCGGAAGAGATTGCCCGCTAACTGGAAGGCCTGCATAGAGGCATTTCTAGAGTCATATCACGTGCTAGAAACACACCCCCAAGGTATTTCTACGGTGGGCGACGCTAATACCCAATATGACACTTACGGTGACCATGTATCGCGTTTCGTACATTTAGTGGGTTACCCAAGCCCCCACCTCGATTCACAACCTGATCAGCAGGGAATACTTGATGCACTTTTTGCAGAATCTGTTGTGGAAGGCGCCCAATCACAGCAACACAACCTTGTTGTAACACCAGGTGATACGGCGCGACGGGTGTTTGCAGAACATATGCAAACGGTACTCGGTGACGCCTACGACCGTGATTTCTCGCACTTAAGCGTAAGTGAAACAATAGACGCTATCGAGTATTCAGTATTTCCGAACACCTGTTTTTTTCCGTCTTTACTGTTCCCCATGGTTTATCGTTTTCGACCTGACGGCAACAATCCTGACAATACAATCTTCGATCTACTCTACCTACAACCACTACCCGACTCTGGTAAGGTTCCCGACCCAGCAGAGCCATTTGAGCTAAACGAGCGCCAGTCATTTCACGAGGTACCTGGCTTCGATCCGGGCTTGGCGACGATCTACGACCAAGACACCGGCAACCTACTCAGTCAGCAAAAGGGTTTTAAATCATCGCTGAAGAAGGGCGAGACCCTAGGAAACTATCAGGAAGTTAGAATTCGCCAACTTCATATGACATTAGACAAATACCTCAGCGGGAGACAATCATGATTCAGGGTGCCCACCACATCGCCATTTCTACACCGAACCTCGAACGTATTCTTGGTTTTTACCGCGACTTGATGGGGTTCAAACAGGTTTCAGACGCTAAATGGCAACTAGGTACAGAGCTTATCAATAGCGTACTGGATCTACCTGACTGCGCGGCGAGACAGGTTATGCTGCGGGGAAAAAATCTGTGTATTGAAATCTTTGAATTCTCGGAACCAACAGTCACTGACAAACATATACGGCGATCAGTAAGTAAGCCGGGACTGACTCATATGTGCTTTGACGTGACAGAAATAGACAAAGAATACGCCAGATTAAAGGCTGCGGGCATTGAGTTTCATGCTCCACCTCAAGACTTCGGCGCAGTAAAAGCAACCTATGGCCGCGACCCGGATGGCAATGTGTTTGAGCTACAAGAAATTGTTGATCAAGATGCGCCGGATCGACTTTTTAGCTAATGCGAAACGCTGAGTATTACCAACAACACTCAGCGTTATTTTCATGAAAAATTACTACGCCCCCTGCCCAGAAGGATAAGGTTTCGCTAACACGCCGCCATCAACATACATTTGGTGGCCGGTCATAAAGCTAGACTCATCGGATGCTAAAAACAGACAGGCATTAGCCACTTCATCTACCGTTGCGATACGATTCAGAGGCTGCATACCCGCGTAAATACGTTCCAATGCTTCTGGATCGTCAGCGCTATGCAGATACTGTTGCAACAGTGGCGTATAGGTCGCCGCAGGATGAACAGAGTTACACCGAATATTGTATCCCATCTCTCCACAATGCAGGGCCACCGTTTTAGTTACCGCGTCTTGTGCGGCCTTGGCCGCACCATAGCAAGTAAATAACGGGCCGGGCCGAATACTTTCGACGGACGAGATATTCACAATCGCACCACCGCCGGACTTTTTCATACTGGCAATAGCATACTTACAGCCTAGAAACGCACCCTCTCCGTGCACGCGCATATGGTCGCGCCACTCATCTATATCCACATCCTCAATACTACCGGGACGAGAGATACCTGCACTTTGAATGAGAATATCTAAACCCGACGACGCAGCGTCAATCTCTGCCATGGTGGCCAGCCATTGTTCATTATCGCAAACATCAAGGTGTACAAAATGGATGTTCGCGCTTTTTGCTGCCAGTGCTTCCCCCTTTACGGTATCAATATCACCGACATAAACCCGCGCGCCCTCTTGGGCTAAACGAAGCACAATACCCGCACCAATTCCGTCGGCACCACCTGTTACTAAGGCCGTTTTATTTGTAAACCGCATTCAAACCTCCCTACTGCGCCGTCCAGCCACCGTCTACTGGTAATAGAGTTCCGGTGTTAAATGACGACAAATCTGAGGCAAGAAACATCACCGCATTTGCCACTTCTTCGGGCGTGCCAAGCCGCTTCATTGCATGTAAAGACGCAAGAGAATCAAGATCATCTACGGTGCTCAATACCAGCGGTGTTGCAACATTACCAGGACATACCGCATTGATTCGAATAGGCGTATTTGCATATTCAACCGCCGCGGTTCTCGTCATCCCCGCTACCGCGAATTTGCTTGTTACATAAAACGATGCACCAGGATAAACACGCTGAGACAAGGCCGATGCCATATTCACGATACAACCGCTATTCTGTTTCAGCATCACTTGCAACTCAGCTCGCATACACAGCCATACGCCCTTTAGATTGACGCCCATGACACGGTCGTAGTCCTCTTCAAGGGTTTCAGCAACGGGCCGAATCGGCGCAGAAATGCCGGCATTATTTACCGCCACATCGACACGGCCCCATGTTGCTACTGTTTGGTCGATCATTGACTGTACATCTGACGCCTTACTCACATCGCCATGTAACGCCAAGGTTTCTGCACCTAAGGCCGTGAGTTCTGCTATCGCAGTAGCAACGGCCTTCTCTGACAAATCAGCAACGGCAATTTTCGCCCCAGCCTTTGCAAATCCGATCGCACAGCCCAAGCCTAAACCTGCACCCGCTCCAGTAATAAATACAATCTTATTTTTAAAATCGAACATGACTCATCTCCTTAGCAGGAATTACCGCCGTCAACCATATAGACGCCGCCAGTACAGTAACTAGAGTCTTCACTTGCCAAAAACAACATCATGCCACTAATTTCATCCGGTCTGCCGTAGCGGCCCAATGGCGTGACCTTCTCGATTTGATCTTTAAACATGCCGCTATTACCGGGCGCATAACCGTCTTCTATTGACCGCATCATTCTGGTATCTAATGCCCCCGGATTAACGGTATTCACGCGGATATTAAACGGCGCAAATTCCTTGGCAGCACAGCGCATTAAACCAATGACGGCGTGCTTGCTGGTATTGTAAGGCATCATATTCGGGCTGCCCTGAACACCGGCTCCGGAGGACGTGATAATGATGCTACCCCCCTCTTCTTTCATTGCCGACAAAACCGCTTTTAAGCCCAACCATACGCCGCTAACATTAATTGACATGACGCGCTGAAAATCTTCAAAGGAACAGCCTTGAATAGGTGAAATTTTTCCTTCTATACCGGCATTCGCGACAAAAACATCTAGGCGACCAAAGCGCTGCAAAGTCGCTTCAACCATCTTAAGATTGTCATCTTCGGAGCTTACATCCGCTTTTATATAGGCAAACTCGCCGGACAAGGTCTGAGAAAACGCAGACAAACTATCTACGTCCCAGTCTGCCATCATGACCTTGGCGCCTTCTTTTAGAAATCGCTGAACCGCAGCCTTACCTACCTCACCTGCAGCGCCAGTAATTAATACAACCTTATCAATTAATCTCATAAGAACCCCTTCATTCTCGGACCATTATTTATAAATTATTGTGACTAGAAATCAGCCCCTTAAACTTCGCCCGCCGCGACCATGGCATCAAAGATATCCGTCCCCAGCGGGTTTCGACGCAAGGTAAGACCGCCATTTACCTGCATATTTTGGCCGGTCATAAAGCACTCGTCAGACGCAAGGAACACAGCCGCTGCGGCTATGTCTTCACTGGTGCCAACACGGCCTAGTGGGTAACACTTGCGAAAGGTTTCTACCAAGGCTCCGCTTTGCATCGCGTCAGATGTCATTGGTGTATCGGTTAATCCCGGCGAGATACTATTCGCTCGTATGCCTTTTTCGCCATATTGATTCGCAACGCAGCGCACAACATGATCTATCCCTGCCTTTGTGCCCATATAGGCTGCGTGGTCATCTAGCATAATAGTCGCTGTTGCCGACGAAATCTGTATAATCGAACCGCCTGTTGCATCCATGACATGAAGCAATTTTTGAAGCCACAGAAAGGGGCCTTTAAACTGCAAATCAATAATGCGATCTAAGTCTTCCTCTGAATTTTCAGTAAAAGGAACAAGCAGTCCCCAACCAGTGCAATTTAGGGCTATGTCGACACGCCCATGACGCTCGACAATGGTATTAAACATCGCATCAATTGACGACTTGTTACACAGATCACAATAGACCCAGTCACCATTGATTTCTTCAGCCAAGGCTTTCAGGTTTTCTTCATTACGCCCAGAGACAATAACTGTTGCACCCTCTTCGGCAAAACGACGAGCAATGACTTGCCCCATATTCCCGACACCGGCGGCGCCTATGATAGAGGCGATTTTACCCTGCAGTTTTCCCATAAGAATAACTCCAATATTTTTCTACACATTCAGTAATATAGACATTTAAAGCGAGAATTTACCTTGTCAAAATACAAATATCGCTTCCGATTTTCTTATCTTTTTTATGATCAATGACGTTAATAAATCATCGTTATATCCGTTACGGACTAACCTCAGAATCAACAAAATAAACAGCCCACCTAGCTCACGCAGGCAGGCTGACACTTATTTAGCTTTAGTCAAAACGATAAGTTAGTTGAACAGCTAAGGTTCTAGGTAAGGATGTGAAGCCCATTTGATCGGCATATTCACCACCTGCTGCTGGCGTACTAGGACCATCGACAACACCGGAGACAATATGCTCGTCGGTCAAGTTCTTACCTAAGAGCTGAACTTCCCACTTACGCCCCTCTCCTGCAAGAGAAATACTGGTGTTCAAGGTAGTGTAGCTATCTCTCATCGCATGTGGGTTAGCAAAACCTGATGCGTTGTACTCATCAGAGTAAATACCATCTATCGCTATGCCGTATTCCCAACCGTTCTGCAAATAATTGCTATAACTTACGCCGAAGGACGCGGATAACTCTGGCGCCATAGCCGTTGATTCACCGCTAATATCCTGACCAGGTGTGCCGTTAGTGCCTGGAACTGTACTAGTACATCCTTGCGCTGCAGTTTGGCCGGCCCAGCAGGGTGCAATAAAGTTAGCATACTCGGCATTGTTGTATGCCAAAGATCCGCGTACCGACAAACCGGGAACCGACATTGGCGCAAACTCTGCGTCTACTTCAATACCTTTGGTTTTCGCGGTACCTGCATTAAGCGTAATAAATGCGAAGGTTGGCGAGTTAAAGAAGTCAACTTGCAGATCATCGTATTCGAAATTGTACACCGCCAAATTCAAGCGCAATTGGTTATCAAGCAATGTTGATTTTAAGCCCGCTTCAAAACCAGCAGCCGTTTCCGGTTCAAACAAAAAGTCAGATTCTGAGCCGCCCATAAAGTCGGCAGAGTAAATGCCACTGTTAGAGAAACCACCAGACTTATAGGCTGTTTTATAAGAAATATACGCTAGGGCATCATCAAGAACCTGCCAGCTCAACGTCGCCTCTGGAGACAATTCCTCGAAACTTTGATCACCCCGCGCTATTTCATTTGTCCGCCAGATTCCACCTAAACCCGAATTATTGTATGGGTGAACAAATTCAGAGTCTTTAGTTTCTTCGGTATAACGCGCACCTACACTCAGCTCAACGCGATCGGTAAATTCATAGTTAACTTGAAAGAACGGTGAAATAGTTTCCCCATCGGTGAAGCTTTTCTTCTGACTACCAACATAAACCAGAGATGGGTCTGATACGCTACTATCCATCAATCCGCTCAATGATACGTACTGATCAAATTTACGTTCGGTTTTCTGATATAAAATACCCAACATAAAATTAAGCGCGCCATCAAATTCTGATGTTAGACGAAGCTCTTCCGAAAAGGCTTCCCAGGTGTTTTTCTCGGTAGCAAACGTTGCCGTTGGAATAGACTGAAAATCACCAGATAATCCAAAGGTATTTTGATTATCTTGAAAATTTGTTAGTGACGTAATAGTAAACCGTTCAAAGCTATACTCGACATTTGCCGTCAACGAATATGACTCGTATTCATTAAAAAGATCGCCATTGCTACGCGCGTAAGGCAAGCTATTTGCCAACACGGATGGCATACGATTCTGTGTAATAACAAAATTATCACCGCACTTTAAATCGGGGTTAATTCCACCAACACCACCCGGGCAGTTAAAGGCAGTGTAATTCCATGATGAATTATCAACCTCAGATTTAGTCGTCGATGCCGTAAAAATCATTGCCAACTCATCATTATTAACCCGGCGATCAAAAGTATCTGATATAATGCGCGAATGGACGAAAAAATTGATGCAAGAAAATTATCCTTAGAAGTTCTTGAAGAAAAACGCCGACAGGCGCATCGACTTCGGAAACGCG
>NZ_JANZNQ010000039.1 GCF_027257955.1 Zhongshania aquatica
GCGGTGGCGTGCTTGGAGAGGGAAGTAATCCTTGAGTATTCATAATAGGTGTCCACTTAAAATGAGGTGGACACCAAGGCTACTAGCTTAAAATCGAATGGAAAGGTGAGTTCGCCGGACGGTTACCCTCGAATTCAAAAAGCAAGGCTTTATTATAATGTTGGAAAAAGTCTTTGTAGCTATCTAGCGTAACGTCACGCCATTCACCGTGGAAAAGATCCATCACTTTAATTACCTGGTCAGCAGTAGGTTCTTCATCATACTTCCACAAATTTTCACTTAACCAATCGAACGATTCTGTGTGGCACTTAGGTGCAACATGCTTTACTTTCATATGAGGATATTTATCATCCAAACCGCAGTTAAAATTATCCTCAGTCCACTTAATGCCATGACCAAAGTAAGTCCCACGATAGCGCGCTATTGAGTCCCTGAAACGCTGAAGGGCCAAATGAAAAACAACAGACTCAGTGTGCTCACCTATCGAGCGGGGACTCTTAAGATATTTATTCAAAATCGTTTGCCGCAGAAATCCGCAGCGTTTTAAGAATGCATCCCGCTCTTTTTCTTCCCGCGCCCTAATCTCCTTGGCGTGTTCAACTTTGTTCTTAAACTGACCAAGAATATTAGCAGCCTGGCGAAGTACCTCTTTGTCATTCTCACTAAAGAAGGCGTCGTAGGGCCTTGTTAAGGCATCACCAGTAATAGTGTTACGAGCGATCGTAAGCTTCCTCTGTACTGATTTTAGTCGGTCTGAAGTAGCGTATTTCAGCGCCTCTAACAACTCTGACCCTGATTTTTCTTTTTCCGACATTTTTTCAGTCCTTGCTACTTTTCTTCTGCAGCCTCAAGCTGGATTCGCTCGTAAATTTCTTCGCGGTGAACTTCGGTTTCCTTGGGAGCTTCGACACCCAGCCGAACCTGGTTCCCCTTCACTCCTAATACGGTCACCGTGATTTCATCACCTACAACCAATGTTTCGCCTATCCGTCTTGTCAGTATCAACATCCGTGTTTCCTCTTTAGTGGTTAGATTTTAGGTACGACTTAACTAAGTAGCTTTTACCCTAGCTGCTGCCCCACCTGTTGATCAAGCTTCAGCCAGATCCTTTAGTCGTTTCCAGGTGTCGAAGTAGTCTTCCCGATACATGCAGAGAAACTATCCTCGCTGCAAGGACAGATAAGGTTCACCTGCCTCTGGGAGGCCGGGGTTGTGGCTTCTGAGTATTTCCCTTCACACTCCTCTCAGGAGGCCTGGGTGGCGGAGGCGGCGGTGCTGGCTTTGTCATAGAAACCACTCTCATTGTCGTGTAAGTAAAACGGGATTGCTGCTGCAAATGCTAGTAAAACCGAGAACATCAGCGCCACAATAGATCGATAAATATTATAAGAACGCCTGTCGTTGTTTATCGCATTTTCCGAGGCGAACTGCGCATAATAATCGAATAAAAAATCATCAAAATGTTTTTTCGTTAGCTTATCGCCCCCATCGAAGTCCTTGTAGGTTTCTTCGAGCTCAAGGAAATAGTCCTCAATTGTACCTGCAACTGGTAACAACTTGTCATCATGCCCGAACCAGGCTAACCGGAAAAACCACGCGCCAGCCAACAACGCAATGCATGATAGGGAGAACAGCAACCAGAAACAAAGTGTCGCTATACCTGAATCATTTGGCTTGGATTCCGAATTCAGCATGAACGCCAAAAATGCAATGATCGCCAACATTACAGTAAATGGAAGGCTCAGACGGGCACTGACCTTTTCGATACGCTCCAGCTCATGAAAGTAAAGCTTTTCATACAGCAGGAACCTTTCCCTTTTCTCCACAGCATCTCCATGTAATTTATCGCGCGGCAGAGCTAATATACCACCAGCTGAGGTTTACGCTCTATTGGAAAGCAGATGAGCGGCACCTGGACAGCTATATCGCAGTCAAGAGCGTTTCCCTAAGCCCGGTGAACCTCCTTGCACCGTTGGCCCTCGAGGAGGACGATTACCGTCATAGGTGGTACCGGAATTCTTTCGGTGCTTGCGAGACTGGTTTTTCTCGCCTGGTGTTGGTGGACGACCATGAACCCGCTTGAAATGTTTTGTCAGGTCGCCTGAGGATAAAAAATCTTGGCACTGCGTGCAGAATTTCCTGCCGTGTTGTTTGCCCGCTCTAGATTTTTTCTTTGCGGCCGGAACTGCATTTTGCCTGGCGGCTCTCGCTTCCGTGGTATTGCGAATCATCAATTTACGATTATCTGACAGTTGCCGCTCCATTTTTGCCATCAACTCATCGAGAAGCTGCTTGTCAGGAGCTGTTAGTTCAAAGTGATGAGCAACTTCCGCGAGTGCCTCAAGGGCCTTTCTCTGGTTGCTCACAGCGCGGGCTAGATCACCCTTTTCCCTTTCCACGCATCCACCTCCATGCCGCCATATCAAGTAAATTATATGTAAACAAAGTTTACTGTAAAGCAATTTTCTGCAATGATCAGGATTCTTCACTGCTTCTGAGGTAGCCTGACACGCACCGGCCCATGAAAAAAGATAAATATGATGTATTACAGAGGCTTACAGTGATTGAATTGCTCGCCCTATGGGAGGGGCGACTGGTCACAAATCGCCTGGTTAACTGGTTTGGCATCAGCCGCCAGCAGGCGTCCGGGGATATTCGACGCTATCTCACTGAGCACAATCCGGGGTCTCTGATCCACGATCCCAGCCTAAAGGCCTACGTTCCGTCACCGACTTTCAAGCCGGTACTGACCCACGGTCACGTCAATGAATATTTCGACATGCTTTCCGGGCATAGCAGCGATACCACTTCGGCCGTCGTAGAGACAGAGGATTGCCTGACTGGTGTAAGGCTTCCCGATCGTGCCGTCAGACCAGAAGTTGTAAGGGAAGTAGTCAATGCCTGCCGAACTGGAAGCAGCCTCAAAATCGTCTATGCGTCAATGAGCAACCCCGCATGGGCCGAGAGGATCATCTCTCCACACTCTCTTGTTTATACAGGATTTCGCTGGCATGTCAGGGCCTATTGCCACAAGCGCAACGAATTTCGAGACTTATTGCTGTCCCGCATAGACAGAGTGCCCAAACCCTCTGAAGCACCTGCGCCACTCCCAGCGGAAGACACGCTCTGGCAAGAATCAGTCACCATCAATCTCGTGGCCAACCTCAAATTGAGTGAAGTACAGCGTTCACTGGTTGAGGTGGACTATGGGATGCCGGAAGGGCGCCTACAAATCGTTGTCCGCAAAGCCCTTGCTCATTACACAATCCAGCGCTACCAAGCGGCAATCACACCTGAAGAGTCCCAGGACGAACTAAGGTACCCATTGATGCTGCTACCCGACGACCGCAAGAAAATCGGTCCCTACTTGTTTGGAGCCGATGTGTGAGACGGCATGACTGAGAACTTTCGTTACGACAGCGATCTCACCGGCGGCTCCCTGATGGTGAGGGAGAGTCGTGTAGTGGCAGACCTACTTCTTGCCCAAGCTGATAGTGCGACGTGGGATCACGCCATCCGCGTCGAAAACCGCCTCCAGAAGCCAACAGCCGCTTCTGCAAAGCGCAACGCCCAGGCGATCAGAAAACGTCTTGAGCGACTGGAACCTGAATTCTGGCGTGCTATCCGTGATGGCGACGAAGAACTCGCCACCCAGGCCTCCTATTGCGCCTCATTGGAGCGCAACCTCCTGCTCGTGGAATTCGTTGAGTCAGTCGTGAAGGATACCTACACCACGCGCGCCGACACTCTGGCTTTTTACCTATGGGAGGAGTTTCTCGACCACCAGGCTAATCGGGCACCAGAGATCCTTGATTGGAAGGCCTCAACTCGGAAGAAGATGGGGCAGGTCGCTTTCCGGATTTTGGCCGAGGCTCATTACCTTAAGAACACCCGAGACACCGTGCTCCAGCATGTCTTGGTGAGACCTGAAATTCGCATAATGCTCGAAGACACCTACCGGCATCGCATATTGCAATGCTTGGACGTGTCCTCACGACGAGCGCAATAAGAAGGATGGCAATGGACGCATCACTCAACGAACGACTTAACCAGATCCCAGCAAAGATTTTGGCCGATGAATTCCTGAAAGGTCATGGGCTTGGTAATGAAATTGGTTTCTGGGTCTTTGACTACCAACCAGAAACCGAGCTGCAGGTACGTGAATACATCGCCTTTCTGGAGGACATGCTAGCCAAGAAGCATGCCCACCTGCCGGTTGTGCACATCAACTTACTCTCCGCGCTCATCGAATACCTCAAGGATCGCGGTTTTATAGACAAGGCAATCAATCTGCAGCGAGCGAAGGGGGATGATGCACTGCTCAGCGCCCTCAAGGGCCCGCTGCACATGGACAAATTTGTCCCGTACCTGAACGAACGCTATCAGGCCGACAAGGCAAGCCTAGTTCTGATGTCAGGGGTAGGCTCTGTATGGCCGATGATTCGTGCTCACAATATTCTCAACCGCCTTCATTCCGTGCTCGGGCATGTGCCTTTGGTGCTTTTCTACCCCGGCCAATACGACGGCCAAAGCATGAGCCTGTTTGGACGCATTCCAAGCAATAACTACTACCGGGCCTTCAAGCTCGTACCCTGAACGCTATCGCCTATAACGACAACGTAAAGAGAACGCACTCACATGAATATCAAGGAACTCTTCTTCAAGCCATTGGATCGGTCAATTAACGGGGTAGTGAAGGCCGACCAGAATGATGACGCCACGGTGTATCAAGAGCTGGACGAGTATGTCGTCACCAACGAGCTTGAGCGCCATTTCCGGGACTTTTTCCAGTCTTACGCCACTGACCTGAAAGACCCGTCGATAGCCAACCGCGTCGGTGTCTGGATTTCTGGCTTCTTCGGTTCTGGTAAGTCCCACTTCCTGAAAACCCTGTCGTATATCCTTGCAAACACGCCGGTTCACGACGAGGAAGGCAAAGAAAGGCATGCCGTCTCTTTCTTTGACGAAAGTAAAGTCAGGGACGCGTTTATTCGAGCAGACATCGATAAAGCTGTGAGCACTCATGCCGATGTCATCCTGTTCAATATTGACAGCAAAGCCAGCTCCAATGACGACGGCAATCCTATCTTGAATGTGTTCCTCCGCGTATTTAACGAGCACCAGGGCTTCAGCGGAGACCACGCTCATATCGCGCACATGGAGCGCCACCTGTTCCAGAAAGGCGTGTATGAGGATTTCAAAGTCGCTTTTGAACGATCCTCTGGCCACTCCTGGGAGTCAGAGCGTGATGGCTTCCAGTTCTATCAGGATGATGTAGAGGCGGCCATCTCTGAAACCCTCAACATGTCACCCGAAGCCGCGCATAAGTGGTTTGAAGCGTCAGAAGAGACCTTCAGTGTCTCGGTTGAAAACTTCTGCCATTGGGTGAAGGAGTATCTGGAAGAGCGAGGCGGTGATAGCCGTATCCTGTTCCTAGTCGATGAAGTGGGGCAGTTTATCGGCAGCGATACCAAACTGATGCTGACACTGCAGACGATCACAGAGAATCTTGGCACCATCTGCAAGGGTCGCGCCTGGATCATTGTTACCTCGCAGGCCGATATGGACGCAGTGCTGGGCGAATTGTCGTCCTCAAAAGCGAATGATTTCTCCAAGATCGCCGGTCGCTTTAAGACGCGGTTGTCGCTGTCCAGCTCAAACACCGATGAGGTCATTCAGAAGCGCTTACTACGCAAAACTCCGGAAGCTGCGGAGCTATTGAAATCTGTGTTCGACCAGAAGGGTGATATCCTGAAAAACCAGATCACCTTTGACCGATCCGGGCCCACCCTGAAAAACTTTGACGGCCCGGACAGCTTCGTCAATAACTACCCCTTTGCCCCCTACCATTTCCAATTGGTGCAGAAGGTCTTTGAAGAGATCCGCAAAGTTGGTGCCACAGGTGCGCACCTGGCTTACGGTGAGCGTTCCATGCTCGATGCGTTCCAAATGGCAGCGAGTGCCATCTCGAACGAAGAAATCGGCGCCCTTGTGCCCATGCACCGCTTCTATACCGCCGTTGAGGGCTTTTTGGATACCGCGGTAAAGCGCACTATCGATCAGGCTGGTGAGAATGCCACCTTGGACAGCTTCGATGTTCAGATGCTGCGCACGCTGTTCATGATCCGCTATGTTGATCTGATCAAAGGCACCCTCGACAACCTGGTTACCCTGTCTATCGAGAAAATCGATGACGATAAACTAGCGCTGCGCAAACGTATCGAGGACAGCTTACAGCGCTTGGAAAAAGAAAGCCTGATCACGCGGAATGGAGACGAGTTCCTATTCCTGACCAATGAAGAGCGCGACATCACCCAAAAGATCAAGGCAACCGACATTTCCAGCTCAGAAGAAAACAAAGAACTGGGCAACCTGATCTTTAAGGATCTACTCCGCGATACCAACAAGTACCGCCACCAGCCCAACAAGATGGACTACGGCTTGGGCCGCTACTTAGACGGCCACTCCCTTGATGGCAAATACGAATCGGATCTCAAGGTCGAAATCGTGTCTCCCCTAGATACTGATTATGCCCTCTATTCCGAAGCTGGCTGCATCAACAAAAGCACTGAGGGTGACGGCCTGATCCTGTTCAAGCTTGGTGATGACAAGCAATTCTTCAGTGAGTTGAAAACCTGGCTGAGAACCAACAAATTTATCCGCTTGAATGACGACGGCACTCAGGCCGACATCACACGCATACTGGCCGACCGAGGCAGAGAAAACCAGGAACGCAAGAAGCGCCTCCGCGCCCGAATTGAAGAAATTTTACTGAAATCCGAGGCCTACGCCCTTGGTCAGCATCTGTCCCTATCTACAGCCAATGCCATCTCCAAGCTCGACGAAGCCTGTCGCTATCTGCTGGAGAATACCTATACCAAACTCTCCTATATTAAGGTCTATCAGCAAGATCCATGGCGAGAACTCAACGCCATCCTGACCATTGATGATATTGGTCAGATTGGCCTGTCACTGGAGGGGGAAGAAGGTAATCCAAAAGCCATCCGTGACGTTGAGCAATACATTGGGCTAAGAGCGAGCGGTACCGAGCGAATTCTGGTATCGGATATCGTTGAGCGGTTCAGCAAGCGACCCTATGGCTGGCCAGACGCTGAAATTCTGTTAATGGTCGGCCGGTTGGCTGCGGCTGGACGGATATCCTTCCAGCTAGGGGGTGGAACCCTGCCTGTAAGGGAGGCATTGGAACCCCTCCAGAATACCCGCCGGCGCCGCGATGTCTCAATCATCAAGAAACGCCAAACCGATGAAGCAGTCCTCAAGCAGGCACGTAACCTGACCCAGGATCTATTCTCCTCAATGGGGCCGGCGACCGAAAAGGAGCTATTTGAGTTCTACTTCCAACACTTCAGTCAATGGCTAGGCAATCTCAAATCCTATAAAAGTAAGACCGATGTTGGCCGTTTCCCCGGAAAGGCTGTTATCGAAAAGTCCATACTGACCCTGGAACGCGTGCTCAACAATGACGATAGCTTCGACTTTTTCAAGCAGGTTGTGGACAAAAAAGACGATTACCTCGATCTGGAAGAAGACTATCGCGACATCCACGAGTTTTTCAGTAACCAGATACATACCTGGCAACAGCTTCAGCAGGCTTTGCGCCACTTTGATAAAAATCGCCAGGCTCTGGAGAAAAATGCCGGGGCCAACAAGGCCTTGGCCGAGCTCCATGCTATCGAGTCTGCCACCGCCCCCTATGGCATGTTGCACAAAGTAGCCACGCTGATTAGCGCAGTAGAGAGCGTCAACGAACTGCTGCTAACGGAAAAACGCGTCCACGCCATTGCTCGGGTCGATGACAAGACCCAGCAACTGGAAGCGGAAATAGCCAAAAGCGGTATCGGTACGCCCGAGCTGAGTAACCGCCTGCTCAGGCCTCTCCAATTGGTAAAATCGGATCTGGAAACGGAGACCGGTATTGCCGGCATCTATATGCTTCAGACCGAGACGGCCACCGAGCGCTTCGATGATGGCCTGTATGAGCTAGAACGAGCTGTCCAGGCGGAGATTGACCGTCGCGCCAAAGCGGAAGAGGTAGCCAAAACCGAACCAGATGACACGTCCGGCACGGACACGACACCCCCTATGCCGGCCGCGCAGCCTGAGAGGCCCGTTGCAAAACCCAAGCCAGTGGTCGAGGTCAATGTATCTAGCGTCTACAACAAAACATGCGAGGGCGCGTATATGGAAACTCAGGAATCGATCGACCAGTTTGTCGAGGCATTGAGGGCCGAGTTGCAGGCCATCATTCAGGCCGAAAAGCGGGCTCGCCTCCGATGAGCAAAAAGGCTTGCATTTCCATGTACTGTCTGGAAGGCTTGTCCCATGTCCTAGGACTAGGGACGCCCGCGAGGCCATTCACATGAAAAGTCAAGATATTGTATTACTGCTTAAATTGGTCGCCTTAAGCAAGCTGGAGCTCGATCCGGAAGCCGGTAGCAACGCGAGCCGGACATGGCCGCTCGATTGGCAGGATTGGGAAGACGCGCATCCCCAGCAAACGGAAATCGACGATTTCTTCCCTGCGAAACAGGACCCTTTTAGCGAGTACATAGCCTCACGCTATACCGCCCGGCATTTAGAACAGGAAACCGGGATCAGTAAATCGCAGGTGAACCTCGCCCTGAATCGCTGTATGGACGTCGGTCTCGCAAAAAAAGACCGCAGAACTGGCGTGCCAAGGGCCAATACCCGAGCGCTCTATGACTTCATCGTGTATGGCCTGAAATACATTTTCCCTGGCAGGCCAGGCGAAGTTACGCGGGGTATTGCCACGGCATTCGCTGCACCGGTATTGAATGAAAAACTCATGAGCGCAGGCGAATGGGTTCCAGTGTGGCCAGACGCCAGAGGAAATACCAAGGGACAAGCTGTGGAGCCTCTTTGCAAGTCCGTGCCTTATGCCGTCCGTAAAGACCCAGAAATGTACGCATTGTTGGCGCTAGTGGACGCCATACGGATTGGACAACCACGCGAGGCAAACCTGGCCTGCGAACTACTCAAGAAACACATGGGGGTGAGGTAGTGTCAAATTTACCGCTACTTAAGAAGATGCTCGAACAGGTCGCCATTGCCCTCGGCCCAGCGCTGCGAGCGCAAATGACCTTTGTGGGAGGCTGCACTACAGGGCTTCTACTCACCGATGACTTCACCAAAGAGCAGGTTCGCCACACCGACGACGTGGATCTCATCGTTCATACAATGGGCTACCTCGGGTTTCACGCGCTTCAAGATCAACTACGTCTACAGGGCTTTACCATTCCGATGCCACCGCCAGGGGAGAGTCTCCCCATCTGCGCAATGCAACTCGGCCCACTGCGCGTGGACTTCATGCCGGACGACGAGAAAGTTTTGGGGTTTGGGAACCGCTGGTATCAGGACGCTATGGAAACAGCAACCAAATACGAATTGAATCCAGATCTCACCATTCGCCTAGTGACGCCAGTTTACTTCTTAGCCACGAAGCTCGAAGCCTTTAAAGGCCGGGGAAATGGAGACACGCTTGGAAGCAGGGACATTGAGGACATACTGCATCTTGTCGATGGCCGACCGGAATTGGTCGAAGAAGTCCGCGCAGCGTCGGCGGAAGTGCAAGCATACTTCGTTGACGAGTTGTCTAAATTACTCGAAGACCAAAACTTTGAATACGCCGTGAGCAGTCAGGCTGGCGGGAACAGCGAACGGGAAGCGATCATTTTTCAGCGATTGGAAAAGCTGGCCACTCTCCTTCAAGCGACCCAAGGGTAACCGCGCCTATGCGAGTTTCATGGACAAGCCAGCAGGGCCAAAAACGCAGACAAAATAGCGATGCAGCCGCCATTGGGTATTGTGGGGAATACTTTATCGCGACGCTAGCTGACGCGGCTGAGAAACATTTCGATGGCCACATGCTCAACGGTATCAATAACCGAGGTGAACGGCTCGCACAATACTGGGCCAATAGCACCACCAAAACCATCTTGGAATCAGGTTCATACTTAAATACAGAGCAAGTAATTGCGCAGTTAGCCGACCGACAAAAAACACTGCGAAGCGACTTTCTCTATGACATCGCAAGCTACGGCGTGCTCATCCTCAATGTAAGAAGCGGCAAACTGCAATGGCTCTATACCGGAGACTGCAGAATTGGGGTACAGAGCAATGGAGCAAAAATAGATTGGATTAACATGCCTCACCGTATCGAAAGTACAGAGATCTATAAGCGCACTGGGGTGGAGGGGCGTCCAATTATTGCGGATGAACAGCAGGTTGCTCAACAAACGCTCACCCAGTCCCTGAATGCGCGCCGTTTCACTCAACCAGAATTAATCGAAGCAGATATAGCACAGGATGCAACTGTGCTGGCAGCCACCGATGGGTTCTGGTGTGAACACCTTTTCAGGGGGGTAGCACTGCCAGAATTGGAAGATGATGCCAGCTGGTTACAGATGGTTCATGGCACACAATCAGTTCAACAATCTACGGACTCAACGAACTTCCTGTCGGTCACGGAAGATAGAGAGTAACTACGGAAGGCCTATGAACACCAACAACGTAAAAAAATACGCACCCAAAGCCCGTAAAGCCTTCATCGAGGCCATGAGTAAACAGGCTGCGAAATATGGGATTACCAAAAAGAAAGTCGAGCCAACGGAGCAGAAGGGCGACCTTGTTCTGATTGGTGATAGACCGTTTCCGGCTTCGGTTATCAAACCTCGCGAACGCTTGGTAAAGCGCATCGAGCAGCAAGGCTTCGACCGGGTATTGGAGCATGTGGCCTATAGCTGGTTCAACCGGCTATGCGCTATTCGCTACATGGAACGCAAAGGGTTTCTTGATCACGGGCGTCGGGTATTGAGCGCGGCTGACGGCAGTGCCGGTGTTCCCCAGATCCTGGAAGAGTGTCTGGATGTCGAGTTGCCTGGACTGGACCAGACCAAGGTTAGAGAGCTGAAGCTAGATGGCACCAAAGACGAAGAGCTTTACCGTGAGCTGTTGCTGGCCCAGTGTCATGTCCTGCATCAAGCAATGCCATTTCTGTTTGAGGCGTTAGCAGATGAATCCGAGTTGCTGTTGCCAGAAAACCTGACCAAGACCGACTCACTGATCCGTGAGTTTGTGACCAGTGTTCCCGATGAAGACTGGAACCATATCGAGATTATTGGCTGGCTTTACCAGTTCTATATATCCGAGAAAAAAGATCAGGTTATGGGTAAGGTCGTTAAGAGCGAGGATATTCCAGCCGCGACACAACTTTTTACTCCCAATTGGATTGTGCAGTACTTGGTGCAGAACTCAGTTGGTCGCCAGTGGCTTCAGACGTATCCGAATTCTCCTCTCAAGGAGAAAATGCCGTATTACATTGAGCCTGCCGAGCAAACACCTGAAGTACAGGCACAGCTCGCTGCGATGACTCCAAAAGATCTTAAACCGGAAGCACTTTCCTGTATTGATCCCGCAGTTGGCAGCGGTCACTTGCTAATCGAAGCGTACAAGGTTTTTAAATCGATTTACGAAGAAAGGGGTTATCGAACTCGCGACATTCCGCAGCTTATTCTCGAAAACAATCTTTTCGGTCTGGATATTGATGATCGTGCCGGACAATTGGCCGGATTCGCGTTGATGATGCTCGCGAGAGAGGACGATAGACGAATCTTCAGTCGCAATATCAGACTCAATGTTCTGTCATTACAGGAAAGCTCCAATATAAATCTGCTTTCTATATGGCGGTCATTGAACTTGACCGGAGAATGGCAGAGTGGCACATCGCAAGGACTATTTGAAGAAGAGCAGCAGGAACTGAGTGCATCTGCAGCAGACAACCGCTACCAGTTGCTTCAGAGAACGTTAGAACGATTCAAACAGGCCAAAATATTCGGCTCTTTAATTAATGTTCCTCATGAGGACTATGAGAATCTGAAGGAGCTTTTCGCTACCCTTTGTGAATTGGAGGGTGCGGGCGACTCAATGCAAAAGGCTACGGCAACGCAATTGATACCGTATGTTCATCAGGCTGTGCTTTTAGCTCATAAATATGATGCAGTCGTAGCGAATCCTCCTTATATGGGCAGTAAAGGAATGAATGCTGACTTAAAGGAATTCGCAAAGAAAGAGTACCCAATCAGCAAATCAGATTTGTTTGCTGTATTTATGCAAAGGGGATTTTCGTTACTAAACGAAGCCGGGTTTAATGCACAGGTAAATATGCAATCATGGATGTTTCTTTCCACCTATTCGAAATATAGGAGCGAGCTACTAAGGGCCAAAGAAATTGATTCCATTCTACAGATTGGGTTCAACAGCTTTCCATCTATGAATACCAAAATTGTATTGGCGTGCGCATTTTCTATGCGCAACTTAAAAGTTGATGGCTACTATGGGAAATACATTGATCTAAACTCTGCTGGGAAGTCCGAATGCAAAAACCTTCTATTCATGAATAGAGATCCTGATGATGACTTTATCGTTGATCAGAATACATTTTTATCAATTCCAGACACACCGATTGCTTATTGGTTCGATTTTGGTCTTTTGTTTTCTGGTTCAAAGCTATCGGAAAGCTTTGAGTCTGGAGGAAGGGTAAAAACACATGGTGATGATAGGTATGTCCGGTATCATTGGGAGCTTGATCAAGCTTCCGTGGGGCAAAAGCGGAAATGGCGCTTTTTTGAAAAGGGTGGGGACTATCGTCGCTGGTATGGAAATCGTCTACACGTCATAAACTGGAGCGAAGATGCTCGTGCAATCTACGAAAGTCACGGAGGCCTGACAAAAGAAAAATATTGGGGTAGAGTCGCCATTACTTGGTCAGATATTGCTCTTTTAAATGGGTTTAGACTTAAAGGCGATGATTCTGAATATAGCTCGGTTTCGCCAACAATATTCCCAAAAGAAAATGAAGAATGTATAGATAACGCCGTCGGGCTATTAAACACTAATGCGATAAGCTGGTTACTAAAGCTAATAAATCCAGGGATTCACGCTAATCCAGGCGATATTCTTAAGCTTCCCTACCCTGGCCTTGACTTTAGCAAGTCAGCCAGAAGGGCAGTATCTCTATCAAAACATGATTGGGATATGTTTGAAATTTCATCTGAATTTAAAGTATCGCCACTTTTGTATAGAAGTGACGCAAAGATCCATGAGTCATTTTTATCATATATTGAATCGGCAAACGCTGCGGTAGATGAGCTAAAAGAAATCGAGCAACGGAATAATGTTTTAGTGATAGAACATTTCGGCATTCATGGTGAAATTAATGCTGAGGTCCCCATAGAGGAAGTATCATTAACACAGAATTCACATTATCGTTACAGTCAGCTTCTGGAACAAAAGGAGTTTAATAGCCGCTTCAGGTCAGATTGTACAGTTGATTTCGCGAGCTTTTCTATTGGGGTTCTGGGGACATTCCGTCCTGAAGTGACACTTATCGCTGTAGCCCTTACATCATAAGGCCTACAGCGGGGCCCTAATTTTCAAAATCGCTGTAAAATTCAATTCATAGTAGTATTTGGGGTTTGCGAGAAGCCCATGTCTTACAAAGAACGCCTGACGATACTCCATGAAGCAGAAATAAACGATTTATATTGTCTTCCCAGCCTGTCATTGGAAGAAAAACGTGTCAGCTTTGCCCTGAATGACCTAGAACTGGATGTTATTAAATCCTTCAGAAATCGTAATCATAAATGCTATGCCATTGCTTTACTGGGCTACTTTAAGATCAAGCCCATACAGCTCAATCCTGCTTACAAGGAATTGAAGGAAGACTTAGCCTTTATTGCTGAAGAATATTTCCCTAGATTTAAAGTCCCTCGCTTCAGTATTAGCAGTAAGCAGAAAACACGCATCTACGACAAGATTCTTAGCCTGTTGAACTTTGAAGTATGGGAAGTAGAGCAACATCAGGATCCTCTCAGATATTATTTACAACAGATTGCCAAATCCTGGATTGATCCACGCTTTTTATTTGATGCCTGCACCGAGTATCTGGCTCGAAATCATATAACTATCCCGAAATATACCGTACTTCAGCGGATTATCAGTCAGGTAATTAAGCAGGAACGCAAACGGCTTTCTGACACATTAACAACAGTCATATCGAATGAATTATCTTCTGATCTGGGTGATTTAATCGATGGGGAAAGCACGCTAACGGTTAAAGAACTTAAGCAGGCAGCCAAAAGTTTTAATGCCCCCGAATTGGGAAAAGAATTGAACGTCAACAAGCTCATTCAGCCTTGGATGAATGAAGTAAATCAAGTTGTATCTGCTTTGTCACTATCGCAACAGAACCAGCTTCACTATGCGACGATGGTCGATTACTATTCCATTACCAAACTGAAACGCTTCGATCGATCTACCCAGCAACTCTATTTACTTTGTTATCTTCAAGAACGAGCACAAATCAATATTGAGCGTTTGGCCGATGGCTTTATCTACCATGTTCGAAAATTGCGTGAAAAGGCAAAAGCGTATGCTAAGGAGATGGCCTATAAAGACTGGGAAGGTGCGGCAGCAAATATCAGTAAAGCAGCCGAATTACTATATTTTTTTATTGACGATACCATTGATGATCAAGTGTCATTTAAACAAATAAAACAACGGGTACAAAACTTACTTGGAGCACGGGAAATAGAATCACTGTGCCTGTATCTGAAAAAGCAAAAACGCACGAAAAATGATTATATTTGGGAATATTATGATCAACATCAGGATCTGATTCGGCAGTTGATACGCCCCATCTTTTTATGTCTGACGTTTGAAGGGTCAGACAATACGCAGGCATTAGCAGCACAACTAAATGGAATGCAAAAGGAGTTGTTAGATACCGGGCAGTTGGAGTCTGCAGACCGGCGATTAATTTTGTCCAAACATCAATTGTATGTGATCGATGCGGATAACAAAGTAGTCTCTGAACGTTACGAGATCATGCTGTATTTAGTAGCCCAAAATAAGCTGGATGGTCAACTTTTTATACCCACGGCCATCAAATATCGCGCATTACACGATGATCTGGTTGGGGATATCCCTTGGGAAGAGAAAGACAAATTACTCAAAGACTCCCTGTTAGACAGTATGAATACCAATCCTGCCCAGCTGGTCAAGTCAATGGAACAAGAGATGAGCGATAAGCTGCAGCGGGTCTGCCAGCGTATTGATGAAGGCGACAATCGAAATGTGATATTACGTAATCGTTCGGGTAAAACCCAATGGCGGCTGCCGTATTCCGGTGCTAAAACTGCGCTAAACAATCCTTTTTTTGATCGCATGAAACCCATCAACGTTGCTGACGTATTACGCTTCGTTCACCAGGAGACAGATTTTTTAAAGTACTTTGAGCATGTTCGTCAGGTACAGTCTGGGCAGAGTGATCATCTGAATGATTTATTGGCGGCCCTCATTGGCAATGGAACGTATTACGGCTTACATGGTATGGCCAGCATCTCTGATCGTTCATACGACCATTTGCGCACAGTACAAGCCAATTATTTGCGACCAGAAACGCTAAACCTCGGCAATGATGCCATTAACGATGCAACAGCAAAATTATCAATCTTCAAGCATTACAATATCCAAGAAGGACTCATTCATGCCAGTGCCGATGGGCAGAAATTCGAATCACGGTTAGATACTTTTAAAACCCGTTATTCATCGAAATATTTTGGCACAAACAAAGGACTGACATCGATGAACCTGATTGCCAATCATGTGGCATTGAATGCCCGAATTATCGGTGCTAATGAACATGAATCACACTTTATTTTGGATCTGCTTCATAACAACACCTCTGAAATTAAGCCGGATATATTGTCAACGGATACACACGGGGTTAATCATGTGAACTTTGCCTTGCTGAACCTGTTTGGCTATACCTTTGCGCCGCGCTATGCTCAGTTTGGAACGGTGATATCAGACCTTTTTGATGTGAGTGAGGGAGACGATAATAAGACGACGCTCTCATTGAAAAAGCCTATCAATACAGCACTAATTATCGATGAGTGGGATACTATTCAACGCATTATTATATCGCTGCAGCAAAAGACGATAACGCAGGCAACACTTGTTAGAAAGCTGTCTGGCTATAGTCAAAACCATCCCTTGCTGAAAGCTTTAACTGAGTACAACCGTATGCTCAAGGCCATGTACTTACTGGATTATATTGATGATGCCAGCTTAAGAGCTTATGTGCAGCGAGCATTGAATCGCGGAGAGGCTTATCATCAACTACGCCGTGCCATTGCTCATGTGAATGGTAATCGATTCAGAGGGAAATCAGACGACGAAATCGTTTTGTGGAATGAATGCGCTAGGCTGTTAACCAACGCCATTATTTATTTTAACTCGCTGATACTGACGCGATTACTCGAGCATTTTGAAGCGGAAGGTGACGATAAGAAGCTCGAAATCATCAAGCAGGTTTCACCAGTGGCCTGGCACAACATCAATTTGAACGGGACTTATAGCTTTAGCTTTGAACAAAATACACTCAATTTGGATGAGATTATGCAATCAATCGTGCAGAATGAAAATTAAGGTGCCTCTGTAGGCCTTATGAGGCGAGGGCTATAGCAATAAGTGTCACTTCAGGACGGAATGTCCCCAGAACCCCATCTCGGTACTATTGTTCATCAGAAGGTCAAAGATGTAATGGGATTCATGTTCGTTAGCGCCGATCACCCGGGCATTGATTGCCATATGATTGGCATTCAGGCTGATCGCTGAGACCCCTTTGCTGGTACCGAAGTATTTTGAGGAATACCGGGTACGGAATGTCTCGCGCTTAGCTTCGAACTTTTGGCCATCGGCGCTGGCATGCAGGTTGTCATCCTGGATATTGTAGTGATTAAAAATGCTCAGTCGCGTGGTGGCGTTGTTGATGCGGTCATTAGCGGCATTCAATGTTTCCAGCCGAAGGTAGTTCGCCTGGATCGTACTCAGCTGATCATAGGTGCGGTCAGAGATCTGGGCGATACCATAGATGCCCTGGTTTGTGGCATTGGCGATCAAGATCGCCAACAGGTCCACTTCATACTGGCGGCTTTTGGAGGTCATGCCCAGCACGTGCTCAAAGTCGTCAATAAATCCGGTATCCTGATCCACCACGCGCAAGACATCGGCGACTCCGATTGCCCTCATTTGCTGGAAGAACGGATTGTTCACCAGATGTTTTTTGCCGGTGGTCGGTAAGCGCCAAAGGTGTTTACCACCCTTCGGGCGCAGAATGATATCCCTGTTGTCCACGCGTTCCAGATAGTCGCTGACTTCGTATAGCCGAGTGGTCAACCGATCCGCCATGCGCGGGATCAGTTGCTTTGGATCCTCAGTAATTTTGGGTTGCTTCGTACCCTCGACCAAGGCCTGCTTCTGATTTTTCCAAGTCTGTGGTTTTACCAGATCGTCGTCCAGTGCACGATACCGTATGACTTCTGGCAGCACTAACTGGCCGTTTAGGCGGCTGGGAATCTGCAAATACAAGAACCATTCATATCTAGCCTTGTCTATGCCGCCGTCAGGTTTCAACAAGAGTGGTCGCGTGG
>NZ_JANZNQ010000003.1 GCF_027257955.1 Zhongshania aquatica
GTCGCGAGTTCTTAGATTACATTGGGCGCAATAAGTCTGAGCATACTTTCACACGTTTTCGAAATGAAACGGAACGTTTTCTGCTGTGGTTGTATTTGTTCAAATCAAAACCGATGGATCAATTACGAAAAGCTGACATTTTGGAATACGCTGATTTTTGCTGGCAGCCGCCGCCAAGCTGGATTTGTTTGGCCAACTATGAAAAATTTCAACTGAGTAACGGGTACTTTTGCCAAAACCCAGAATGGGCACCTTTTAAGTTAAAACTGGCCAAAAACACGGATCACGGTGATACACAGCCGGATAAGAAAAAATACCGGCCATCGCAGCAAACACTAACAGCAACGTTCACCGCAATAATTTCCTTTTATAAATACTTAATGAATGAAGAGTATTTATACGGCAATCCCGCGCAAATCGCTAAAACCGATTGCCGACACTTCATTAAAGACTCACAAGTTAAAGAAGTTCGACGCCTTACCGAAAGCCAGTGGCAGTATGTCTTTAATGTTGCGGAAGCCCAGGCTGAGGAAGATTATCTCTATGAGCGCAGCCTTTTCGTGATTTGTGCTTTAAAGACCCTATTTCTGCGTATTTCTGAGCTGTCTGAACGACCCAATTGGTCGCCGGTAATGAGCCATTTCTGGGAGGATAGTGACGGAAATTGGTGGTTAAAGGTCTACGGCAAGGGGCGAAAGCTAAGGGACACGACGGTTCCGAATAGCTTTATAGCGTATCTTAAACGCTACCGTGAATTTAGAGGCTTAAGCCCCCTACCATCTTCTGGCGAAAATCAGCCCATTGTCGAAAAAATCCGAGGCCAAGGCGGCATGACGTCACGTCAGCTGACTCGTATCGTGCAAGATATATTCGATTTAGCTTACGAAAAGATGCGCCGCGCAGAAGGCGATGACAAAGCCAGAAAATTAAAAGAAGCGTCAACCCACTGGTTGAGACACACCGGCGCCAGCATGGAAATAGAACGCGGTCGCGCCCTAAAAGATTTATCAGAAGATTTGGGTCACTCAAGTATGGCGACGACAGATACCGTCTACGTACAAACGGAAAATAGAGTGAGAGCGCAAAGCGGCAAGATGCGCAAAGTAAATTAGGGAAGAGCGAGTTATTTACTGCGCCCTTCCCCACAGTATCGCCCTACAATTTGTTCTTCGCGCTAACGCTGTCATTACGATGAAACAAGTAATACAGCACCGGCAATACAAACAAGGTCAACAATGTTGACGATAGAATACCGCCGATAACAACCGTTGCTAGAGATCGCTGTACCTCCGCACCAGTGCCGGTATTTAACGCCATCGGAACAAAACCCAAGCTCGCTACTAGGGCCGTCATTAATACGGGGCGCAATCGCACTAATGCTCCCTCGGTTACGGCAAGCAATAGGTCGCCTTTCTCATGCCACACATCTCTAATAAACGCGAGCATTACCAAGCCGTTTAAAACGGCAACACCAGACAGTGCGATAAAACCAACACCTGCCGAAATAGACATCGGCATATCGCGAATAACAAGTGCGAATACACCCCCAGTTAAGGCAAGCGGGACGCCGCTGAAGATGATGAAAGCGTCTTTTAGTGAGCCAAACGCCATTACCAATAGGCCGATAATTAACGCTAAAGTGAGCGGCACAACAATAGTCAGACGTTGGCTGGCAGACTCTAATTGCTCGAATGTACCACCGTAGTGCAGCCAATAGCCGGCTGGAACATCTACATCTCGGGCGATGTTCTGCTTCACCTCATCGACAAAGCTACCGAGGTCACGACCTCTTACATTGGCTGTTACAACGACACGGCGCTTGCCATTTTCTCTGCTAATTTGTGCTGGCGCAGGTGCAATGTCTATGGTCGCAATTTCAGATAGCGGTACATAGCCTCCTCCACTCAGTGGAACAGGCAAAAATGACAGCCGTTCAATGTCTAGCCGCAAGGTGTTAGGAAGTCGTACAACGATCTCAAAGCGTCTATCGCCTTCATATAATATTCCGGCGCTCTCCCCGCCTATCGCCATCGCGACCCAATCCTGCAGATCCGCTACGCTTAACCCGTAGCGGCTCAATGCGATTCGTTTTGGGACGACAGACAAGGTAGGTAGCCCAGTGACTTGCTCAACACGGGTATCAGCTGCGCCCTCGACCCTGTTAAGGACTAGCAAAATGTCATTGGCTGTAACAAGCAATTGATCCAGGTCATCGCCAAAGACCTTGATACCCAAGTCGGCTCGAACGCCGGAGATTAATTCATTGAATCGCATCTGAATCGGTTGGGTAAACTCATAATTATTGCCCGGCAGCGTTTCTAGAGTCGCTTCCATTTCTTGTAAAAATTGTTGTTTGGTTTTCGAGGGATCTGGCCACTCAGAAAGTGGCTTTAGGATCACGAAGGTATCTGCGACATTTGGCGGCATTGGATCTGTGGCAACTTCTGCGGTTCCGATACGAGAAAAGACTTTTTCTACCTCTGGGAAGGTGTTTATAGTTTTCTCTACAAGCCCCTGCATTTTGACAGCTTGCTCCAAGCCAGTACCTGGAATACGCATAGCATGTAGCGCAATATCACCCTCATTAAGCTGCGGTACAAATTCAGAACCTAATGTTGTCGCGAAATACAGACTGAGCGCTACCAATCCTCCTGCGGCAGCCAAAACTAACCACTTAAATTTCATGGCTACTGCTAGAGTTGGCCTGTACGCGTGCTTCGCGCCGCGCATCAACAGGCCTTCTTTTTCGCTGATATGTCCTTTTAGAAACACCGCCACTGCGGCAGGCACGAGTGTTAAAGACAAAATCATCGCAGAAATTAAGGCCATCACCACGGTTGCCGCCATGGGGTGAAACATTTTCCCTTCAACACCGCTCAGCGAAAATATTGGGATATACACTACGGTAATAATCGCGACACCGAAAAGACTTGGCCGGATAACCTCTGCACTTGCTTCGTAGGCCACATTCAAACGCTCACGCAACGCGAGTTGACCAGATGCCTGAGCTTGCGACAAGCGTCGAATGGCGTTCTCGACGATGATGACAGCGCCGTCAACAATCAATCCAAAATCCAGCGCACCCAAGCTCATTAAGTTTGCAGAGACTCCCGTTTTAACCATGCCTGTAATCGTCATTAGCATAGCCAAGGGAATAATTGCCGCTGTAATTAGCGCCGCTCGTAAATTGCCGAGTAAGAGAAAGAGCACTGCTACAACAAGCAGAGAGCCTTCTAGTAAGTTTTTGCTTACCGTGGCTATGGCTTTGTCTACAAGGGCTGTACGATCGTAGACCGACGTGGCTATCACACCGTGCGGCAACGACACTTGGATAGCCTCTAATTGATCAGCCACGTTTTGCGCGACAGTTCGAGAATTTTCACCAATTAACATCATCGCGGTACCGAGTACAGTTTCAACACCGTCTTGCGTAGCGGCACCGGTGCGCAGCTCTCTGCCAATCGCGATGCTAGCTACATCGCTGAGCTTTACAGGAATAGTATCCCGCTCAGAAATAATCACATCTGCAATATCGTCAATGCCTGCCAAATGGCCCGGTGAGCGCACTAATAGCTGTTGACCATTGCGTTCAATATAGCCGGCGCCGCGACTGTCATTATTGGCTTTTAATGCACTGGTGATATCACTCATTGATACATCAAATTGCAGCAGCTTTTGAATATCTGGCGTGACGTGGTACTGCTTGTTGTAGCCACCAATACTGTTGATCTCAACCACGCCTTTCACTTGCGCCAATTGAGGTTTAATTATCCAGTCTTGTATCTCTCTTAATGCAATTGCATCGTAGGGTAAGCCATTCGCCTGCAGCGCATCGGCCGATGCTTGCACGGTGTACATAAATATCTCACCAAGGCCGGTAGATATAGGTCCCATTTCTGGCACTAATCCGGTCGGCAAACTACTTTTAACAGAATTGAGCGTGTTATTGATCAGGTTTCTGGCGAAATAAATATCCGTGTCTTCATCGAATACAACAGTTACTTGAGACAAGCCATAGCGTGATATTGACCGGGTATAAGCTAACTTTGGTAAGCCGGCGAGCGCCGTTTCTACCGCGTAGGTAATCCGTTGCTCCGTTTCTAACGGTGAGAAGCCCGGCGCTGCGGTATTGATTTGTACCTGTACATTGGTAATGTCTGGCACCGCATCAATTGGTAGCTTTTGATAGCTCCAAATACCAATAGCGACAATTAAAAACGTGCTGCATAAAAACAAAATACGCCGCTCAATGGCGAGGCGTAAAATAGAATCAATCATTTCACGCCCCTTAGTGTTCGTGCTTGGATTCGGATTTTTCGATATCCGCTTTTATCAGGTAGCTATTTACTGATACATATTCTGTATTTGCGGCAGCGCCGGAGAGTACTTCGATAAATTCGCTATCTGCACGACCAAGCTTAAGGGCTGTGAATTGGTAGTCATGACCCTCCTTTATAAATATCCCTATTTTACCATCCATGGTTTGTAGTGCTGATTTCAATACGGCAAGTTCAGCCTCAAATTCATGACTAACAATGTCACCCTGCACCATCAGGCCGGGAAACCAAACGCCTTTGCTGTTATCAATTTTCACTCGAGCAATGCGATATGGCGACGAATTTTCTGCAGGCAGCAAGTGAGATATACGTGCATTCGCCTCTTGCTCGCCAGCGTAGATCTGTACGGACTGGCCAACCGCAACAAGGTAGTTTTGAGCCTGAAAAATACGCATTTCTGCCCACAAGAACTCGGTGCTTAATATAGATAACAGCACCTGGTCTTGGGTCATTTCACCGGCATTGGCATGACGCTGAGTTACAATGCCATTGATGGGAGCGCGAAGTTCATAGCGCTTTAAACTTTCATTTGACTCAACCACGGCGAGCAGATCGCCGACTTCAACCTTGTCGCCAATATTTACTGCCACGGTGCGGATCACCCCTGGGAAGCGTGCGCGAATATGGCTGCTTTGCTCTGGTGCCGTAGTTAGTCTTCCAAAGCTCGTAGTGTTCTGGCGTAATACCTTCGCTCCGACTTGAGACGTCTGAATGCCCACTTTTTTTGCCATATCATCGTCAATTTTACTGATTTGTTCTTCGCCGTGACGATCTGCACTGTGTTGGGAATCTTCACCGTCGTGGTGTTCATTCGCGAAGCAAATTTGCATTGAGATACACGAGATTATAAAAAATAGAATTTTAAAAATGTTCATCGTTTATTCCTGATATTTTTTCAGTGCCGTATCAATGTACTAAGTAATTTGCTATTGATTGATACGTCGCAGTTGATTAAGAGGCTCGGCGATGAGTTGTTCTATCACCGCCTGATTCAGAGATGCGGCCACTGCGTTGTCGATAAGAGCGCGTTTTGCATCAAGCAATTCCTTTTGCGCACTGGACCAGTCTTGGTAGCTGTACCGACCTGCCTCATAGGCCTTCTGAGTTAAATTCAATGCTTTGATCAAGTCAGGAATAATCGTCTCGCGGTATGTTGTTACCGCCTGAGAATGTTGCTGCCACTGGGAGTAGGCTTCAAATAGCTGCACATGCAATTTCAACTTGGCATCTTGGTGCAAAAGCTCGACTTCGTTATGCGCTGCACGCGCCGACCTGAGTGCGCCGGAATTCCGATTTCCGCTGAACAGCGGCAGCGACATGCCAGCGATGAGCGCGGTGTCGCCACTGCCTTCAAAATGACGCACCCCTAGCTGCCAGCTTAAATCTGCCCTTGAATTTGTTTTCGCAAGATCAAGTTCCGCGCGCTTCAAACGTTTTTCACTAGCTAATACTGCAAGCGCAGGCGACGACAGCGCACGTCGGTATAGCTCGTCAAATTCCGCAGCTTGTGCAAAACGATACAGATCGCCTTCTACTTGTTTCCAGCTTGGTGAAGTATCTCCCCAATACGCTGCAAGTTTGATCACGCGTCGTTGGTGCCCCTGTTGTAACGCATTTAGAATTAAATCTGCCTTGGCAAGAGCTGCTGTGGCACGCAGGAGATCACTCTCTGGTGTTGCGCCCTTTGCCGATCGGTGCTTGACAATACTCAGTATCTTTTTAGCGAGATCGCGGTCTTCCCTGGCCAGTGATATTCGTTCTTGAAACTCAATGGTTTCAATATAGCTCGCGGTGAGTTGCCCTAAAATATCTATGGTTGAAACTTGGCGCGCATATTCCAGCTCCTGAATCCGAGCGTCGGCAAGCGCCACTCGAGAGCGACGCTTACCACCTAATTCAATAACAGAAGATAAGGCGAGGGAAATTTCAGCCGTTTGAATTCCCGAAAAATCATGGTTCCCAGCAAAGTTCTCTACCTCTAGGCCCACAATCACACTGGGCTTTAATTGATATGATTCGCGTCGACCAAGGAGTAATTGTTCTTTGAATTCAAACTGATGGAGTTGAGGATGTTGAGCTAAGGTGTTCGCAATAGCTCTATTAAGCGTTAAGGGCTAACGTGAGTTGTCTGCGATAGCCTGTGTTACCAACACGCCAAACAATACGAGACAAGAGGATACAGCGCGGCGCACGCGCCTCCCCCATAAGCTGGAGAAAAACATAGCAAAATATTCCTGCTAGATAAAATCGAATACCGACGTGAATCGGCCGTTTCTTTGTGGCAAGAATTACGCTATGGGAGGACGATATAGTGAGGTGCTTAATTTTGTGGGGGTTTGTGTAACCGAGTTAAATTTAATGGCGGGATTCGCGAAGTTTCCTATATGACTCTGCGAGGCTGGCAACACAGAACTTGTCATACCGTGGCAGTGACAACAATGATGACAATCTAATGAGTCAGTATGTTGTTCGCTGACATCATCAACAGCTTCTAAGGTGTCGAGATGGACACTTACTACTTCATGTTGATCACTGGATTGGTGGAACTGGTGCACATCCGCTACCGCCGCTAGCGATTGCAGCAACATAACGACGGTTAGTAATAAGCGTATAGACGCGCTTCGCACCTGATTCGTAACCTTCAAAAGTTCGTGGGAGTGTTAGTCTAAGGAAAACGTAATAAAGTTCAAGGCATTTAAAATTGTAAAATAAATCGCGCATACAGGAACATTCTTCCTTTATTCACTAGGTCGCTATAAAGCAAAACCTAATTTAGTGATGTCGATTTGCCAAGATCACTCCCAGTATTGTTAACGCTGTCTGGTTTTTACCTAAGGTATTTGCGTACACTGCGCAATGTTTTATACATACCTTTTTTCAACACGTTATTCAAACTGAGTCGTTTCATGAAACACCGTAAAGACGCGCACTTTCCGACAAGTAATGAAGACGCTGCAAAGTTAGATAGCATTTGTCATCTGCCGATTAGACCCATTTTTATAATGGGATTACATCGTTCTGGTACGACATTCCTGTACGACACAGTTGCGAAGTCATTTCCATTAGCGCACTTGAGCTTATACCACTTACTGTACTTTGATCGTCTGCTCACCAATAAAAGCCATGGCACCGAGCAGCGGGATAAGGACCGGCTTAACCGATATTTTGCTGCTAACGGAATTAGCGACAGAAATATAGACGGAACGCACATAGACGCTGATGCCGTTGAGGAATATGGATTTTTACTCAGGAAAAAGTCCGGTACATTTAAACTGAATGAATCAAACACCGATTTATTTGCTTGCTTGTGCCAAAAATTACTAGCAGTACAAGAAGGCAAGAAAGCGGTATTGCTAAAGAACCCCTGGGATACGGGCAATGCCAAAAAAATTCTCAGCTATTTCCCGAATGCACGCTTCATTTACATATCACGCGAACCCATCGCAGTACTTAACAGCATGTTAAACGCCTTGCTTGCGTATTTGGAGGGCCCTCAAGACTATTTAGAAACACTATTGGATAATGGTTCGGGGCGCAGTGGCTACAGAACCGGTTATATCGCTTGGGTCATATTGCGAATCCTACGAAAATTTTTGGGACGGAATATTACCGCACGACTCGCCCGCGGTCTGCTTGCAAAGGACGTTGCACGCCAAGTGGTAATTTACCGCAAGGAAATTACTGGCATGCCCCGCAGTAGTGCGATCGAAATTGACTATAAATCTTTAGTTGCAGATCCCGCTGCAACAATGCGATTACTTGAACCTTTGCTCGACATACCGATCACCGCGACCGGAGAAAATATAGAGGTAAAGCAGCGCTCAAATTTGAACCCCGCTCTACAAAATTACGAAGAGACACTAAGCGGCTTAATTTCAAATATGACTTAATCCCACAAAAAACACCCCCCCCCCTTGTAACTTGCCAGGTAAACATCACTGCAATTTTGTCTATGTAGCGCCATTAGTGCACATGCATTCAATTAGCTCGCCCTATTTTAAGATTGGCTTACCCCACAAAACTTAGAATAATCAACCTAAATCCATGCGCTTGCCGTCATTAACGCCTCTAACATAAAAGCACTACTACACATTAGGCTAAGCGTATTTCCCAAAAGTCATAACTACACACTGAATTAATAGTGTGTCGTAATGCGGAAAATAGAGCGATTTTCATAACATTAAAATCTATTCATGAGCGCTATGTCACAATATAGTAGATGGAGACATACGTATCATGTGCCTACAGCCAACGACATTAAACTAGGTGGGATTTCGGGGCGTGTCAGTGCTGTTATTATTCTTTGCTTATTGCACTCAATTAACAAAGAGATGTTTAAGCAAAAGTACATGCTGATAAAGATATTTAGCTCTCGATGAATGAATCACCGGTTCTTGTCTTACAGAAGTTTAGGTTTGGACTTTCACGTTTATTCTAGTCGACCTGACAAAACGTAAATACACCAACTAGTGAGATTAGTCCCATGACCGAAAGCATTGCCGCAAAATTACGCACTACGGCATTAGCTCTTGCCACCACAAACGGCGGTTATTCCGCCGTAGATACGAAAAACTTCTCACTATTAAAGCATCAACGGCAAACGAATCGGCCTTTAGTGGCTCCCGAGACCAAGTTTTTACCACTCGCTCAATCGCAACGCGGTCTTTGGTTCGGTGAAAAAATAGGACCAAAAGACGCGATCTACAATATTGCCGAATATTGCGAAATTCTGGGCGAGATTCAAGCGGATCTCTTTATTGCCGCACTTAAACAGATCACTTATGAAGCAGAAACCACCCGTGTCGAAATCCACGACACGGAGGACGGTCCAAAGCAAATAATACTCGATATATATAAGGGCGAATTCCCGTTTGTAGACATGAGTGCTGAAATAGATCCGCGCGCAGCAGCCGAAGCATGGATGATGAACGAACTAAATAAACCGGTCGATCTCGCCTGTGATCCGCTCTGGTTTTGCGCGCTTTTTAAAATCAGCAACACATGTTATTTTTGGTATCAGCGCAGTCACCACGTTGTGCTGGACGGCTTTGGCGCGGGTATACTTTCTAGACGCTGTGCCGAAATATACAACGCCTATCTTGAGGGTCGAGATATTGGCCCGAGTCCATTTTTGCCCTTGAGTGTCCAGCATGAGCAAGAAGCGCAATACCGCCAATCGACGCGCTTTGAGCGCGATCGGTCTTATTGGTTAGATCAACTTAAATCCCTACCCGACCCGGTTTCATTGACAAAGCACAATGCCGTCCGCGCAGGTGGTCTACGACGCAGCACCGCGTGCTTTTCAGGTGAGCTAAGCCAACAACTACGCGAACTTGCCGCATCCACCGATGCGAGTCTCCCACAAATACTAATCGCATTATTTGCGGCGTATATTTACCGTATGACTGGCGCGGAAGATTTAGTGTTTGGGATGCCCGTAACCGCGCGAGCGAATCGGGATATGCGTAATATCCCTTCGATGATGGCCAATGCGGTATCTATTAGATTGGCGTTTGACGCTGATGTTAACTTACATAGCTTAGTTGCGCAGGTATCTAAGACCGTTCGACATTCCTTGCGTCATCAACAATTTCGTTACGAAGATCTTCGCCGCGAACTTGGCCTGCTTGGCCAAGGTCAACAAATTTCTTGGGTTGGCGTTAATATAGAGCCATTCGACTACGATTTAAAATTTGGTGGTCACAAGTGCCTTGCCCACAATGTGTCTAATGGTACGGTCGAAGATTTAACCGTATTCATTTACGATCGTGGCGAGGCTCAAGGCTTACGTGTTGATTTTGATGCCAACCCATCGCTCTACACACAGTCGGACTTAGATGCCCACTGTGATCGCTTTGAAGGACTAGTAAACGAAATTTTGGCAGCGCCAAAGACCGCTATAAGTCGCTTAAATCTTCTTTCTTCGGATGAAAAGCAGCAATTATTAGTAGACTGGAATCAAACCAGCCAGCCGTTAACAAGCACGTACCTACCTGCCTTATTCGACCAGCAGGCCGCTAAAACACCAAGTGCCATTGCACTAGTGAGTAATAATCACTCGCTTACATACCAAGCTCTACAACAGCAGGTGGATTTTTTAACTCAAACTCTCCTCGCGAGACAAATTGGTCCCGGCGATATTGTCGCTGTTGCACTGCCCCGTGATGAAAGGATGTCAGCAACTCTGCTGGCCATTATGAAAACCGGTGCTGCGTATTTACCACTAGACCCAATGGCTCCCACCGAACGTTTGGCAATGATTTTGGAAGAAGGTAAGCCCTCTCTCATTGTTTCTACCTCTGCTATTAGTCAGAAACAATTTGCGAACGCCGGAACGATTTTAAATCTCGACACTGTAGACCTCAGAGCGAATTCAGACCTAGCCCTACCGCGTGAGGTTGTAAAAGGTGATACCAGCGCATATGTCATCTATACCTCTGGCTCTACCGGGCGCCCAAAAGGCGTAGAGATTAGTCACGATGGACTATTAAACTTTCTGCTAGCCATGCAGGATGAATTACAGCTTCGCGCGGATGATAAATTATTAGCATTAACCACCGTCGCGTTTGATATTGCAGCACTAGAGCTATATTTACCTCTCATCGTTGGTGCACAGGTAGTCATCGCCAGCCGTGACGTTGCAAAAGACCCTATGGCGCTTGCATCTTTGATTAACAAAGAAAAAATAAGCGTCATGCAGGCGACACCATCCCATTGGCAGGCCCTACTTGCAGACCATGCGGATCAGATACAAAACCTGCGACCACTGGTCGGTGGTGAGGCACTACCCGCCCAACTAGCGCGTAAAATGCGTAAACTCGGCTACCCCATCATTAATTTATATGGTCCGACTGAAACAACAATTTGGTCGACGATAATGCGCTTAGATGGTGACGATCTAGATTCGCCGCCGATCGGTCGTCCCATCCGAAACACTCAAGTTTATGTGTTAGACCAAACAATGCAGCCAGTGCCGCTTGGCGCAATTGGCGAACTTTTCATTGGCGGCGCGGGTGTCGCAAAAGGGTATTTGCATAGACCAGAACTCACCGCTGAACGATTCGTCTCCAACCCCTTTGGCGATGGTCGTCTATATAAAACTGGCGACTTAGCGCGCTGGCGTGCTGACGGTGTTCTCGAATATCTAGGACGCAATGATTTTCAAATTAAAATTCGTGGATTCCGGGTTGAAGCGGAAGACGTTGAAGCAAACATTCAGCGCTGCGAAGGCGTTAAGCAAGCTGTAGTTACACTTCGTGAAGATCCACGCGGAGAGAAAAAACTGGTTGCCTATATTTTACCTTTCACTACTGACGATGGAAGCGCAGTTACTATAGATACGTCCATACTTCGTAAACGGTTAGAAAAAACACTGCCGGATTATATGATCCCGTCAGTCTTTACGTGTATTGAAGAACTACCTACTAATGTTAATGGTAAATTAGATCGCAAAGCCTTACCCTCGCCAATCTGGCAGATTACGCACGAGTACATCGCGCCAAGAACACCTCTAGAATCTCAGCTTGCAGAGTTGTGGTGTGAGGTATTTGAGGTGGAACGTGTTGGCATACACGATAGCTTTTTTGATTTAGGCGGTGATTCACTTACTGCGGCAAGAATGGTCGCTCGCTTACGTGAGCTATTAAAGCGGGACATTCCACTCGCCGCCATTTTCGAAGCGAGTACGATCGCTGAACTTTGTGAGCAGTTAGAGAACCAGCAAACCGTAGACCCACTTGGAATGATATTGCCGCTAAAGTCTACTGGCACATCCTCTCCCCTTTTCTGTATTCATCCCGTCATTGGCTTGAGCTGGGCGTACACAGGCTTGGCTAGATATATAGGCAGCGAGCAAAATCTGTATGGCGTACAGGCACGAGGACTTAGCCTAGACTATATCAACAATGACACAGCGAGCTTGCCGCAAAGCATTGGAGAGATGGCAAGCGAGTACATTGATCATATTCGCCGTGTGCAGCCCGCAGGGCCGTACAAGCTTTTAGGCTGGTCGCTAGGTGGTTTGTTAGCCCATGAGATTGCTCGACGATTAGAAGCCGACGGAGAGAAAATTAGTAACCTTACCATCTTAGACGCTTACCCCTATGTTCAAGGTGAGGATAAGGTTTCAGACGAAGTCCAATTGGTACGAAGTGCACTTACCTTCATGGGTTTACCTTCTGAATCGCTGCCATACGGTTCAGAAAATATGGCGGAGCTAACGTCCCTCCTCTGCCGAGAGTACGACATTTACAATCTCCCCTTTGTCAAAGAAATGCAGCAAAGCAATAGCAATATAATCGAAGGAGTCCGTCAAATTATCGAAAATAATTTAGCGATTTCCCGTGCCTTCGTACCCGGGAGAGTATCTGCGGACATGTTATTTATTGGCGCATCACAAACCGCAAAAACAAATATGGGCGATGTGCTGCACAATAATGCAACTATCTGGGAAAACCATGTTGGTGCTCTAAAAGTACATAGTGTGGATTGTCATCATCAACAAATGTTCGACGCTGAGCCGTTGGCATCCATTGGGCCGCTAATAGCTGAATCCCTAAATGTATAAGACATCCGCTAAACAAAGTATAGGCATCAAAAAAAGGCACCTTGGCTAACAATGAATATCACTATATTCAGCATCGGAACCCAAGGAGATGTTCGGCCTTTTATCGCTTTGGGGCTAGGACTGCAAAGTGCGGGTCACAGGGTACGCATAGCAAGTGGCATGACCTGTGAAAATTTAGTGTTGAGTCACGGATTGGAATACGCTCCGCTGACCGCAGACTTTCTTGAGGTTATGGCTAAAGATCCGCGAGCCATTCAGCGTGGACTGAACCCTGTGGCCTTGATGAGCACAGCGCGTCGGCACCTAAAAGAAATGTCTGCACATTGGGCGGAAGAAGGGCTAGCAGCGGCACAGGGAGCTGATCTTCTGCTGGGGAATGGCATGATGGCCGTACTGGCGAATTCGCTGGGTGAGGCACTCAATATCCCCATGGTGGAAACTCATTTACAACCGGTGACCCCCTGCCCTGATATTCCACCGATGATGTTGACGCCACCCGACAGGCCACGAAATGGCAAAATAAATGAGATGCTATACCACGTTTTACGTGCTGTGACATGGCGAATGCTCAGCGCTGCATACAGCCCTGTGCGCAAGTCGTTAAATCTAAATTCGTTGCCGTGGTATGGTCCCTACTACCGTCAGAAAAAAGAAGACCGTCGTATTCTCTACGGCTACAGCCCTGCACTGTTACCGCCTTCGCCCAGTTGGCCCACAGGAGTTCAAGTTACAGGAAACTGGTTTCTTACCGGTGAATCTCAGTGGCAGCCTAGCGCTGAACTTGAGCATTTTCTTGCAAGCGGAGAAGAGCCAATCTATATCGGTTTTGGAAGTATGCTGAGCGACGACACGGATAACCTCAGCGCGATAATTTACGAAGTCTTAGCTCAATGTGGTCGTAGAGCGATTATTGCAACCGGTTGGGGTGGACTTGCCAAGCAGGAACAGGAACAGGAACAGAAGAATGTCTTAGTCATTGATGCCGCTCCCCACGATTGGCTTTTCCCAAGAGTCGCACTGGCGGTGCATCATGGTGGCGCCGGAACAACTGCTGCGACAATACTTGCCGGCATCCCGTCGGTTGTTGTGCCCTTCTTTGGTGACCAACCATTCTGGGCTTGGCGGCTAGCTCAAAATGGCGTAGCACCTAAAGCAATTAGGCGTGATAGCTTGACTGCTGATAAATTAGTCGCGGCGATAGCGGAAGCAAGTTCGGAAAATATGCAGGTCGCTGCCAAGTCACTAGCGGCTAAAGTGGCAAAGGAAGATGGCGTTAAAACGGCGATTTCATTGCTTGTGCAATGGGGACTAATCGATAAGGGCAATTCTCCTATTGATACGAATGCGGCATCCTGTGGAGATGAGTTATCCATTCAAAAATCATGCGAAACACAATCTACTGAGCACCCTGATTTCGGTGCGTCCCGGCCTGAACCTTCCCCCAGAACTGTATAGGGATAGTCGCGATGAATCCTGCGTCGGCGTCATTGGAGTTTGTCGCTAAAACGGACTGTCTCACTCTCGCTGGTTTTAAGGGGGTGTGCTTATTCACCCATTTCAATCCCCTACATTACAGCGATGAGTTATTTGCTGTCTACGGCGTGCAATTTCCCTCGGCCCTAAACAGTGCTAACAGTAAAAGGAAAGCTGCATTTTTAGCTGGACGGATTTCGGCTAACCTCGCATTTTTGAAGTTAGGATTAACACCTCAAACTGTGGGAATAGGTACCCATCGAAAACCTTTATGGCCGAAATCAGCTATAGGATCTATTAGTCATCACAGCAACACCGGATATTGCATGTTGATGCATCGGCCGGTTAACTTATCGCTCCAAACTGCCGTGGGGATTGATGTTGAGTCGGTGCTACCAGCGAATGAATGTCAATTACTCGCGCCCAGCGTGATATCTATACCAGAAACACAATTGCTATTAGAAAACTATCACGGACTGGATCGCGCACTAACCCTTGCATTCTCAGCTAAAGAGGCTGTATTCAAGGCGATCTACCCCGCTGTCGGTCAGTATTTCGATTTTTTAGATGTTCGTATATCAACAGTCTCTATTGAGACGGCAACATTAGAGATAACATTAGTGAAAGACCTTTCTCCAGAATTCCTCAAGGGCCATGTCTTTAAAGCACACTACCAACTTGACGACAAAAAGGTGATTAGTTGGGTGCTTCCATAATAATGACGATTCGATTCTCATCGTCATAGCCCCCTTTTAAAATTGTGTTAAACGCCTTACTCTCTCGTGCAGCGATACAACGATCGAATAGGTTAATACATGCACGACCATCACCACCATCACACCGCTTCTGAACGCATCGGCTGGGCCTTTGCCCTAAATTTCTGCTTTACGATTATCGAATTCATCGGCGGCTGGTTAACAAATAGTACGGCCATTATGGCCGATGCGGTGCACGATCTCGGTGACTGCCTGGCAATTGGTATGGCGTGGTGGTTGAACAAGCTTGGCGCCAAAGAAGCCAATAGCCGTTTTAGTTACGGCTTTAGTCGCTTTTCGTTATTAGGCGCGTTAATCAACGGTGTGATTCTTGTATTGGGTTCTTTATGGGTTCTCAGTGAAGCTATCCCCCGGCTTTTAAACCCTCAAATGCCGGATGCGCAAGGAATGCTGGGCTTAGCTGTATTGGGTATTGCCGTAAATGGCTATGCGGCATATAAACTAAACGATGGCAAAACTCTGAATGAGCGGATGCTAAACTGGCATTTACTCGAGGATGTTTTGGGTTGGGTGGCGATCTTCATCGTATCCATTGTGTTGATGTTTGTGGAATTACCGATTCTTGATCCGGTTTTATCGATTGGCTTCACACTGTTTATATTATTTAACGTCGCTAAAAACCTGACCGAAACCCTGCGCTTATTTTTACAGGCAACCCCCGATCACGAATTGCGCGAGCAGATCTTAGAAAATTTAGCTGCGCTAGATCACGTTAGCGATATACATCACCTACACCTTTGGTCTCTGGATGGCGAACAACATGTTTTAACGGCGCACCTGCTGTTAAAACAACATTATGAGCAAACCGAGCTACTCCGTTTAAAAGTATTAATTGCTAGCGCGATGAAAGGTTTTCCACTTAGTCACACCACGATCGAGTTTGAATTCCCCGATGAATCTTGTCGCGACGATGCGGCGAATGAACTAGCCCACCATCATCACTAAAGGCGGCGCACCATTTATAATGCGCTACTCGACAACCCCATAGCCGAAAGAGCGGATAATGGTCTTGGCCTTATCCGATATTAAAAAGGCCATAAATTCTTTTGCGGCGGCACTATCTTTCGCTGTTTTTAGCAGCACGGCATCTTGCTTGATCGCACGGTAAAGTTCGGGGGGGACAATCCACGCCGAGCCGCTTTTTAACTGACCATTATCCATTATTTGTGACAGCGCAACGAAGCCAAGATCTGCATTACCCGTGCTAACAAATTGGTAAGTTTGGGCAATATTTTCGCCCTTCACCCAAGACCTGCGCGTTGACTCTTCTATTGATAAATATCGTAAAACGTCGAGCGCGGCGGCGCCGTAAGGAGCTAGTAAGGGGTTAGCCAAGGCTAGCTTATCAAATGATCCTGAACGTAAAATCTCGCCATTCCCATCTACTAACCCTGACTTAGATGACCAAAGTGCTAGAGCACCTACTGCGTAGGTAACGCGGTTTTCAGGAGCGACAAAGCCCGCCGTTATTAAGGCTTCAGGTTTTGTTTGGTCAGCAGACAAAAAAACCTGAAATGGCGCGCCGTGGATTATTTGCGCGTAGAACTTACCCGAAGAGCCATAGGATACATTGAGATTATGTCCGGACTCCTTTTCAAATTCAGCACCAAGCTGCCGCATTGTTGCAGTGAAGTTAGATGCAACGGCAACAGAAAGTTGTTCTCCTCTGCTTACGCTCGCGACAAAAAAAACGCATATCGCAACCAGCGTGTGGCGGTAAGAATACATCTTTATTTTATATCCACCTTGTCAATTTTAATTATTACTCGGCCTCACTGTCACACAGAGTGTAAACGTTTTTTCAACTGTCGCTATGTTTATAGGTATCTGAATCATGTCCTGCGCATTCCATAAGGTGACTTGGTCTATGAACGCATCAGAACCGGGAAGCCCATCTTGACCTCCAAGCATCGCGAACCAATTTGAATCGGTATCGCCAAGGTCAAAGAAATATCGTGCGGTGGAACTCATGCCTACGTAATGCTTACCTTTTGCAAAGCCGTGAGCGGATTTCATTAGGGTTTCATTCGCACCGGCGACCGCAGATTCACCATAGCGCCAGCGCTTGCCTAATACGGGCAAAGCCGCAAGTGGGTGATTCATGCGTAGGCGATGGACAGCACCCCAAGTACCGTATTTTTGCAGTGCGACCTTACACTTCGAAAGTGCCTCATTTAATGCTTCTGCCAATACTGGAGCCGGGACATGTTGTATGTCTGCCATGAGTAAACTCCGTGGGTCCCAGCTCACGGTCATCACATCCATATCTTCTTTACCGTGTAGTGCTAGCGCAAAATGGTAAAGCAGAAATTCAAATACCAATGCGCCAGCGCTATCAGTTGTATATTCGCCGTTCCAGTTGGCCAAACACTCATACACGTGAGTATTCTTTATTTTGATGAACGGTAGTATTGCGTTTCTTAACTCGACCCCGGTATCGCTCTTAACATCCGTCATTAATGCCCTCAGCAGGGAACTGTCGATATTTGTAGCTTCGCTAAGAACTGATTTCAGTCGCTCTACCCTGTCGTCCGGAGAAAAAAAGCAGCTGATTAATACATCAGAGTCTACGTCTGGCTTATTATTCGAGGAGGCCACAAAACCTATGTCTGGGTTATGTATTGTCGGCAGCGCGCGTGTATCTATCATATGATTCCAATACTGATGTTCTGACACATCGAGAACCACATCGCTAGGCCTTTCGCTTGGTCGCTTAGGCAGTCGCGCAGCCATCAGTTGACCAATATTACCTGAGGTGTCGGCGTAAACCATATTTTGACCAGCAACAGCAAAGTCCTTTAAGGCTGTTTGAAACTCACCAAAAGTGCGTGATCTCGCCACACCCAACATCGCGGTGATTTCATCGCTTACCTGATGTCCAACCCATCGAAATGCAAACTTGACGTCATTTGATTTGGTATTGGAAGAATTGGCAGTGGGCGACGTTGGATTTGAAAACATCGGCGCGTCGGTAAGTAAGGGGCCGTAGTCTGAATCTCGTAAGGTGACTGTTTTGTTGCCTCCCCATCGAGTTTTAATCGTTTCTGTACGGGTTTTAAAACTACTTGAAGCTTGATGGGAAACATCGAATAGATCACTAGATGCGGCGTGCATTGACGACCCACCCCATGCTATATCGCCACTCCTGCCAACCATAACTGCAGGTAAGCCAGGCAACATATATCCCACGGCTTTTAATGTTGGACAATACAGGCCACCAAGTATCCAAAAGTTCGGTAGCACCATTGGCAAGTGTGGATCACCACTAAGCAAGGCATTTCCCGCTGCGGTCTTCTCTGCGGCGATTGCGACAGCATTAGACCCGCCGGGCTTGCCAAACAAACCGCTTAACCACTCCAAAGCATCATCGCTTGATAGATCATTATGCTTAGGGACTGGCGGGCCGCCACCGAATTTCATCAAGTGTCGCCAGACGGCAAACCAATCTTTACGTTTTCTTAAGGGTAAAAGTTTAGGCCACATTCCCCATGTAAAATCAGCGCAATTCAGCCTAGCCAATGTGAGCAGGTCTTCAACTGCCCAGCGGGTTGGTTGAACATTGAGTATTTGGAATTCTTCAGGCCAGAGCGACTTGTTGTCACTTATGTTTTCTACCACATAGTTAATGCCTGCCGCGTATGATTGCATCCACTTTTGAGTGCTTTCTGGCATTGCTGCGTAGCTTGCCTTGCTGACTTTGCCTAAATCGAGAACACGCAACGTATGATCTATGTCGTTAGCTATTGGGCCAAGTAACTCTGACAATCGTCCTTGGCTAACGTACTTAAGAAACTCAATTTGGCCAAGCCGTAAATGAGCGTGGCTAATACCGAGGCCAACCGCGAGATCACTTTCATTTTCAGCGTGTATAAAAGGTATGAGATTATCATTCCAGTGGATCTTAATACTATCTATGAGAGGCGCGTTGTCTAACGGAAGTGCATCAACGCGTTGTTTAATCGAAAAATTCTGGCGTGGGGTTTGGATATGACCGATAGTCAGGCGCAGCAATAATGCAATAATTCCTGGTACGTCCTTGAATTGAGGCATTCAATAATCCGAAGTGTGAGTCTTTAATCCACCACTGTAAACAGCGTGATTAGCTCGGTAAAGCAAACCATAAGATAAATGTGACCCACTATAAATTAATTTCTGTATTCCTTTTATTTGGTCACATAACCCCGTATGCGAAGACTGATATTTAGGGGGATAGGTCGCACTCACCAAATACATCAAAATCGAAATCAGAGGTCACATTCAAGCTCTCCGTGACAAAAAGAACAATACATATTTAGTACTTGACCCTCCCATGATGGGAGGCATTAACCTCAGTGGCGTAGGGTCAAAGTTGTGTAAGGAGCACGGCATGTCAGCACAAATCAACGAACTGAAGGAAATAGAACTTCCGATCATGGGCATGAGCTGCGCCTCATGCGCCGGACGTGCCGAAAAATCGCTTAAAGCCTTAGATGGTGTTGATTCGGTGCAGGTAAATCTGGCGACAGAGTCTGCGTATGTCGCGCTGGATAAGGAAGTATCACTGGAAACACTATGCTCCGCCATAAAACACGCGGGCTACTCAGTAGCGACCGAAGAGTTTCAAATTCTAATTACTGGTATGAGCTGCGCCTCATGCGTCGGCCGCGTGGAAAAATCGATTTATACAATCCCAGAGGTAATTGAAGTCAATGTGAACTTGGCTACTGAATCCGCTTACGTAAAGGTATTAAAGGGCCGAGTGACTAATTCTGACATTATTTCCGCCATCAAAAATGCGGGCTACGCAGCAACCACACCCGGTGAGGAATTAAATCCAGAAGGTTCCGATACACCAAGCAAACAGAATACAAATTCAAACACTCAGCACAGCAAAGAAAGTCGCCATTTATTCATTGCAGCTTGCTTATCAGCGCCCCTAGTACTGGGGATGCTAGCAAGTAGCATCGGTCTCAATGCTATGCCGCCACCTTGGCTGCAATTTCTGATTGCCACGCCAATTCAGTTTTGGCTAGGTGCCCGTTTTTATCGTGCAGCATGGTATGCCCTTAAAGCGCGTACTGGAAATATGGATTTACTAGTCGCCATTGGTACGAGCGCAAGCTACGGTCTGAGTGTATTCGAATTACTCAAACAGTATGTCATTCAACCCAGTCATACCATGGGGCACTACTATTTTGAAGCATCCGCCGTTGTCATCACTCTAATACTCCTCGGTAAGTGGTTAGAGCGGCGCGCTAAACAGCAAACCACCGAAGCAATAAAGGCATTGCAATCCTTGCGTCCGAACACCGCGAGACTCCGCAAGAACAATGTGGATACTGTAACCCCAATAGAGCATATACGCAGCGGTGATATTGTCGTGGTAAAGCCCGGAGAACGAGTTCCTGTTGATGGTTCGATTATTGAAGGAAGTGGCTATCTCGACGAATCGATGATTACCGGCGAGAGCATGCCGGTGCATAAATCCGTAGGCGACTCTCTCACCGGCGGAGTTATCAATACTGATGCATTGCTTCTCATTAAGACCACTGCGGTGGGCGCAGAAACAACTCTCGCACGTATTATTCGCTTAGTGGAAAGTGCGCAAGCAGCGAAAGCACCAATTCAAAGCCTTGTAGATAAAGTCAGCATGATTTTTGTGCCGGTGGTTATTGCAATCGCTATCGCGACTTTAGTGGCTTGGTTTTTGTATAACGGCGATATTCAAAGTGCCATTATCAATGCCGTGGCGGTATTAGTCATCGCCTGCCCCTGCGCGTTGGGATTAGCGACACCCGCAGCAATTATGACCGGGACAGGTGTTGCCGCCCGGCACGGCATTCTAATCAAAGACGCACAAGCATTGGAGTATGCTCATAACATCAATACCGTGGTCTTCGATAAAACTGGCACGCTGACCGTCGGCAAGCCAAGCTTACGGGAGTATGTTGCCTGCGATGGCGATACAGACAAACTAATGAGCGTTTCTGCCTCTCTCCAAAAAGGTAGTGATCACCCACTGGCCCAGGCGATTCTGAACGAGGCTGCCGACAAAACGTTTTCTATTGCCTCTGCAAAGGAATCGAAGGCCCTTGCCGGACGTGGAGTGTCGGCAACTGTAAACGGTAAGTTTTTTTTACTCGGCAATACTCGCCTAATGCAAGAATACAAGGTGTCTTTGACAGGCTTAGAGTCCAAAGCCAAAGAATTGGAGAACGAAGGCAATACTATATCGTGGCTTGCTGAAGCGGGCGACACACCCAGCTTGATCGGTTTGCTTGCATTCGGCGATGAAATAAAGCCCTCTGCGAAGTTAGCGATTGAGCGCCTTAGTAATAAGGGTATAAAAACGGTGATGATCACCGGTGATAATGAAGGTAGCGCCCGCGCGGTTGCCGCTAAATTAGGCTTGCACGACTATATTGCCAACGTTCTTCCCGAGGGCAAAGCCGACGCCATTCGGGAGCTACGTAACGCTAACAATATTGTTGCTATGGTGGGCGACGGTATCAATGATGCCCCCGCCTTAGCTGCGGCTGATGTTGGCATTGCCATGGCGACCGGTACTGATGTTGCCATGCATACTGCGGGAATCACGCTAATGCGTGGCGATCCAGCGCTCATTGCAGATGCCATAGATATTTCCAAACGAAGTTATCAAAAAATTCGCCAAAACTTATTTTGGGCTTTTATCTATAACTTCCTCGGAATACCTTTAGCCGCGAGTGGATTGCTCAGCCCGGTTATCGCGGGCGCGGCAATGGCATTTAGTAGCGTGAGTGTTATTAGTAATGCGCTATTATTGAAACGTTGGAAACCAAAGGCTTGAGCCAAGTCAAATACAGATTAGCGCAGATGGAAAAAGATATTTACGAGGTAGCACGAGTATGAATATTGGCGAGGCAGCTAAGGCCAGTGGAATATCTGTAAAGATGATTCGCCATTACGAATCACTTGGTCTAATAAAAGAGGCCGAGCGCACCACAGCCGGGTATCGTCTTTATTCCGAAAGTGATATTCACAGCCTGAGTTTTATTAAAAGCGCGCGATCACTGGGATTTTCTTTGGCCCAAATAGAGCAGTTGTTGTCACTTTGGGCAGATCGAGACAGAGCAAGTGCCGACGTCAAGGCCCTAGCAACAGAACATATCGAAGAGTTAAATATTAAAATACGCGAACTAACTGCAATGCGTGATTTACTAGCCGACTTAGCGTCAACTTGTCACGGTGATAATCGCGCTGAGTGCCCTATTCTCTCGGGCTTGGAACGCGACCACAGTACAGTGGATATGTAAGCTAAATTTTAATGAAAACGTACCGCACTAAAAATATAGCCCTTTGGATTATGCTAGTATTTTTCAGCAAAATGGCCTTCGCTATTGTCCAGCCACTGCAAGCCTTAACATTGTCTACGACGCCTGCAAAGATGATGTTTTCGCATCAACATGAAGAAGCGCTAAACAAATCAACTTTAGTAATGAATAGTCATTGTCAACATGATGAGGGCGGCGAATCCGACTCTCCAACGAATCATCACAACGCAGATTGCAATACGAAATGCGATTGCTGTATCGGTCATTGCAACACACCGGTCCTGTTTATCACGGGCGTTAATTACTCTGATAAACACCTTCAGCACGTTAGCGATCAACGTCCTCTCTTTAAAGCTCTGCCACTTGTCACCTCGTTGTTTAGACCGCCGATTTTGGGCTAACACAGGCTCATTCCGCCAGTGATTCGGGTTTTTCAGTAATACTGCATACCTCTATGTAAATTTAGCGTACATGAATCTTCATGTTTATTGCTCGATTCTTATGCCTTAGCTAATGGTTAGGAACTATTATGAAAACAACATCCTACGGTCTTTCACGCCGACGCTTCGTTAAAGGCGCTGCCGGTGCCGGCGCTTTAATAGGTATTGGCGGTGCGCCCCTGAGTTTTGGCTCAGATAGTCTGCCAAAGATGAAATCTCCAGAAGTACTACAGGGGCGCCATTTCGAACTCAATATTGGCTATCAACCGGTCAATTTTACCGGCAGTCACCGTATTGCCACCGCCATCAACGGCAGTGTTCCAGGCCCGATTTTGCGCTGGAAGGAAGGCGAACACATCACCCTGAGAGTGCATAACCACCTTCATCACGATAGCTCTCTCCACTGGCACGGCATGATTCTGCCAACGGGTATGGATGGCGTACCGGGAATGAGTTTTGCCGGAATAAAGCCCGGTAGTTATTTCGACTATGCATTCCAAGTTCAGCAAAACGGCACCTATTGGTACCACAGCCACTCTGGCTTTCAGGAGCAAACCGGGGTCTATGGTGCCATAGTTATCGAGCCAGCAAATCCAGATGCGGTGACTTATGACCGCGACTACGTTGTGCAGCTTTCGGACTGGTCAGATCAGCGGCCAGAAGAAATCTACAACACCCTTAAAAAACGCGGTGACTATTACAATTTCAAGCAACCGACGGTTAAGGATCTTTGGCAGGACATAAAAAACAAAGGGCTCTCCCAGAGCTGGGCAGACCGTCGCATGTGGAATGAGATGCGCATGAGTCGTTCCGATATCGCGGATGTGACCGGCTATACCTATACCTACCTCATGAACGGCAATACGCCAGAACAAGGTTGGAATGGCGTTTTCAAACGCGGTGAAAAGGTGAGGCTGCGTTTTATAAATAGCGCTGCAATGACTATCTTCGATGTGCGTATTCCCGGATTAAAAATGACCGTTGTCGCCGCTGACGGACAAAATATCGAACCAGTTAGCGTCGATGAATTTCGTATAGGTGTCGCGGAAACCTACGACGCTGTTGTCGAGCCAAGTGACGATAGTGCCTATTGCGTGTTCGCGCAAAGCATAGATCGCAGCGGTTATTGCCGAGGTACACTGAGCCCAAGCCCAGACTGGCAGGCGGAAGTACCAAAAATGGACTACTCGCCTCTGCTCGCCCATAGAGATATGGGAATGGCTATGTCTGGACACGATATGGGCGCAATGGCCGGTATGGGACCAATGCAAGGTATGGATCATAGCGGTCATGATATGTCTGGCATGACACACAATATGGACATGGGGCAGCATAGCGACATGAATATGCAGCATGCTATGCACAAAATGCCTGTCGAAAAACCAGCCCCAGCGGGTATGGGAAGTCAGCGGAAAATAGCGCATGTAAACACCGAATTTGGGCCGCAGGTTGATATGCGTTCACAGTCGCCAATGGACGGTTTAAGCGACCCAGGCGTCGGTCTTCGAGATCACCAAGAACGTTACGGACGCCGAGTACTGCGTTATTCAGATTTGCGTAATTTATATCAAACCGAAGATCGTCGTGATCCTCAGCGGGAAGTTCAATTGCATCTAACAGGCAATATGGAACGCTATATGTGGTCCATGAATGGCATACCCTTTGCCGATGCCGAGCCATTGCAATTTAAATATGGGGAGCGGCTGCGTATCGTTTTGGTTAATGACTCAATGATGACGCATCCGATACATATGCACGGTGTGTGGAGCGAGTTAGAAACTGGCGATCCTATGCATATACCTAAAAAGCATACCGTCATAGTTCAGCCGGGCTCAAAAATAAGTTATTTGGTGAGCGCCGACGCGGTTGGTCGCTGGGCCTACCACTGCCACCTGCTCTACCATATGCCGGGAATGATGCGGGAAGTGCATATTAGTGAACAAGGAGACCTATCATGAAATACGGTTTCTTAACTCCCGTTTTAGCCTGTTTACTTACAAACCTTACACCCTACGCATGGGCTCATTCAGACGCTGATCCTATTGTCAGCATGCTGTCGTTCAAACAGTTCGAGCAAAGCAAGATAGGAGATGACACGGCAGCAATTTGGAATGTAGATGCCTGGATCGGCAAGGATTATGACAAGCTGTGGATTAAAACGAATGGCGAATTCGCACACGGACAGCGGCAGGACAGCAGCATTGAAGTCTTGTATAGCCGCGCCGTTGCGACGTACTGGGATATACAAACAGGTTGGCGCGGTGATTTTAATGACACAGAAAATCGTCAGTGGTTCGCTTTCGGGCTGCAGGGCCTAACGCCCTATTTCTTTGAAACCGAGCTGACATTCTATCTCGGTGAACACGGCCAAACCGCGTTAAAAATCGACACTGAGTATGAGCTTTTATTTACTCAAAAACTCATTCTCTCACCAGAGCTTGAGGTTAACATCCATGGTCGTAACGACCGCCAAACTGGAACCGGTGGAGGTCTATCTGATATTGAAGCTGGCCTAAGATTACGTTATGAATTCACGAGAAAATTTGCGCCGTATATCGGTGTAAACTATCACAAGAAATACGGCCAAACGGCGGAGTACAGTCGAGATTCTGGAACAGATACCGAGACAATGAGTTGGCTTATTGGCCTACGATTCTGGTTTTAATGTTAACGTCGTCCCTGAGAATTGTCTTAGGAACGACGTCTTTATTCACGTTTGCGCACAGTGTTTTCAGGGATGCTCAGAATGATATTCGCGCTATTGTTGGCGTAAAATTCATTATCTGTGTTCGCAAATATGCTGCTCGTCAAAAACACGTTTAGCCCACCGTTATTTAGTAAATCTGCGAGTATACGGTGCCCCAGCTTTCCCGAACTCAATGTTATCTCGACCCTATTGCCACCAAATAATCTAGAAATAACACGCGCATACTGCCGGTCTTTTTCGACCAATCTAGAATAACTTAGTAGCACTTGCGGACGATGGCCGTTTAATTGGGCGCGCCAGATTGTATAAATTCGCTCTAAAATTTTAATGACACGTTTATTTTTGTGGAAGCGACCGCCGATACACAAGACCAGCTCTGCTCGCAATTGATAAGCCGCTATTAAGGCAGGATAACTTCCCGCGCTACAGCCCATCGTTCGGTATGTGCCGTACTGGCTTAACTGCTTATGATTGACGAGCCAGTTAATAACATCGCTGACCTTGTCTCCTAGAAATGGAATACCCTTTCGGTAAGATTGGTTTCTGGGCTCCGCGAGAATTAATACATCGTAATCCGCGGAATTAGTATGCTGAAGTAATACGGGGTTTGAAATCATCATGCTGCGATCACCTCTTCCCGGAAAGCATATCAAAAGGCCTTTTTCGCTTGGCACTCCGGCGCCAATAAATACCATGGCGGTGGGCGCGATTCGCTGTAATACAAAGGCTTCCGGCTTTAGCGTGAGGGACTCAGATAATTGTTTCTGCAGCGTGTCTAGCCAGCTGCCGATGGCTAACTGATACTTTTGATTATGGTTTGCCGCGACGAGTTGACCTTGACGATTTCGTCTACTTAAAAGGTCAATATCAAGCGGTGTCAGGCGATATTCAAGCGTCGATAGCGCCCGATTTAAATGGGCGACTGTCGGACAGACCCTAACGATGCGGCGAAAAAATCGTACTATATAAGGTAATTCCTCTGTGATGACATCGTTGTTGGAATACTGAACCTTAGTATCGATACGAGACTGCTGCGATTGCAGTGTTAATACCCGCGCAACAAGATTGCCAAGGTAGCGAAAACTAGCATACTCGTTGGGATGAATAACAACGTCATAGGCCAGCTCCAAGACCACTAATAATTCCATGCGGCCGATTGAATCTAAGTCGATTTTTCGCAGCGGAATATCCGTGTTACCAAGCTCGAATTCAGCGATTTGCGAAGCTCTTAGTGGTTTTTTTGCCTTGGAACTTAAGGCTTGGATAATAGTTTTACGTATTGAACCAGCTTTCGCGGAAAGCGTCGCTGCGTCTTGGCGAACGATTTTTCCCGCCGCATTCCTCGGGATCTCGTCGACAATAATAAGTTGCCGCGGTGCTCTTAAGCCAAGTCGTTGCTTTAAAAATTTTTCTAAGTCTTTCAGTCTAGGTCTCACCTCTTTTGAAAATACCACAAGGGCAACGGGAATATTGCCGTGTACAGCGGACGGTTTGGAGAAGACCGCGGTGTCTACGATATTTGGAAATTGGCTAATTTCGGACTCAATATCTTGCGGGTAAATATTTATGCTATTGAAGACGAACATATCGTCGCTTCGGCCGTATAAATGAATGCGCGCTTCTTTATCAAGATAGGCAATATCACCCGTGTGGAACCAGCCATCAATAAGTCGGCTTGCGGTCAATTCAGGCTTGCCAGAATAGCCACGAAACATACCTTTACAACGTACAAGCAACTCCCCAGCTTCGCCGCTAGCAAGTATTTTTCCACTTGCGCTACGCACTTGTACTTCTATTCCCGGCAGCGCTCGTCCAACACTATTATCCGAGCCGGCATCATCTGGGTCAGTAAAGGCGATAGCGCCGGTTTCTGTTGTTCCGTAGCCCGCCCGTAAATCGCGAGTAATTTTATTTCGCAGTGCTGTTCGAAGCGTCATTGAGACGTGGGAACCACCGAGTTTTAATTGAATATTAGACAAGGCCTGAATGCCGGGTATTGCCAGTAGTTCTTGGGCTTGAAACGCTGACACATGCATAACGTTGACGTTGAGAGATTGGCACTGACTGAGCAGCGAGTTATCTCTAATATCGATAAAAACGTTGGTGGCGCCCATCGCCACGCAGTAGAGGCGATGACGCTTAGCAAAATTGTGTTCCATTGAGGCCAAACAGACAAATCGCTCGTGGGCGGAAACGATGTGCCGATGGGCCTGTGCAACAATATCACTGTCATGATGAACGACCAGCTTTGGCGTACCAGTAGTCCCCGACGTTGAAAACAACAGCTTCGCTGTTGTAGCTGCGTTTCGACCGTCGGTATTTACTTGCGAAACGATAGCGCTTTTATCATCGACAGCGTAGCTTTCATCAATAACATGACTAACACCGCAATTCTTATTGATTGCCTGCTGTGTCTCTTCAGATTCGTATAAGGGTATAGTGCAAGATGTTGCACCTACGTAGGCAGCGGCAAGGCAGAAAGTGAGATGTTGTGTGTCGTCGGCGCATTTAATTCCGAGCAGTGAACTAGATGGAATTCCTGCCTCATAGAATTTGTAAGCCTGAAGCTGCACAAGTGAAGCGAGTTTGGCGTATGACAGCGTAACATCCATACAGACAATGGCGTCGTGGTCGGGATGCATTCTTGCGTGGTAGAAGAGTCGGCCAATTAATGAGTGATATTCCTTAGCTTGAGCGGCTAACGTCACTTTGTGACCTTAAACAACACGTGCAAGGGTTCATTTTTCAGCGGCGAAAAAAATGCCTCATCAATGGCGATAAGTTCTGGTGTCACGGTTAATTCTTTTACTTCGGGCATGGTGGTAAAGCCCGCATTCCGCAAACAATCGAAATAATCACTAAAGGTTTTGTGCACACATTGCACGTGCAAGGGCTCCCCGCTTCGCTTCCAAATCTCCCCTTCAAACTTTTGATCCACGTCGGCAAAATAATTCTTGCCCGTGGAATTAAAGTAAAACGGCGCTGATTGTTTGTTGTGCACAAAGGGAAAAAACGGATGGGGTACGCTAAAAATGAATTGTCCTCCCTCTTCCAAGGACTGGTACACCATTGAAAATACCCGTTGCATTTCATCCACCCGAAGGTAGTTAAACAAAAATACCGCTACACTTAGATCGAACTTTCGTTCAGGAACGAACTCCAGCACATTAAGTGTGCGATACTCTATACCCAGTTGATCTTCCGCTTCTTGAACCTGCGCGGCGTCAATCATCTGTGCTGATAGATCTACGCCAAGGTAGTCGCCTGCTCCCCGACGCTTCAATTCACGCGCACAATAACCTTCGCCACAACCAATATCTAGCACCGAGCGATTATTGAGTTCACCACATGCGTCAAACACGAAGGGTCGTGCAGTAAAATCGGATAAGGAACTGGGTTCTAAGCGTAGCCATTTCTTGGCGTTGTCGTCGTAAACTTTTCTAGTATCCAAAGTTTGAAATTCCCTTTGACTCAGGAGTAGTTACGGTTGTTAAGCACTGTGCTCGCTCCAACAAGGCATCCCAGAATGCTGTCCGCAAGTCGAGCGCGGACTTAACACCAAATTCTATTTGGGCACACGCCTCTTCGTCGGTAGCAAGCTCGCTAGCAACTATCAACATTTGCTCTGCATGATCATCATCGCAAGAGCTATGTAAATCAAAAAATACACGTTGCTGCATAGTCAGCGCGTCGTAACTTTTAAGGCCGGACAGAATCTGCTGGTAAATATTAGATACAATTAACTCCGTCCCAATTCCAATGGCGCCAACTCCAACATACTCGTTAGTATTGCAAAGCGCTAGAAACCGCCGGGACCATAATCCGCCGGCTAGATCCTCAGATAGACTAGTAGGATCTTCGGGATTTACGCCCAACGCTTGCTGAAAACGCTGAAATAACTGCGCGTGTGATTGCCCCTCAATACTGGCTAATACCTCGCTTGGCAATTCGCCATCGGCAATATGTCCCTTCTCTTCCGCTAAATTAGACAGGAGTATTTTCTGGTGAGAAACATTCCGTAAATTCGAGATCAGCGCTTTTAAATAGCGAGTAAATTGCGAACTGTACAAACCATATTGAAAAGCAAAATCTCTCCACGCCATATCAACGTCAGGAAAATCGCTCTTTTGTAGCGCTTGCAGATAAGGATGGGATACAGCTGAGGATTTTAGTGCTTCTTCACCTAAACGTCTGACGAAAGTTGCCGCTTTGTAGTTTTTATTCATGATGGCTTTTCGAATTGTATGACAGTCGGCTAATTATTTTGTGACAAAAACCCTATCAATTGCAACAAGCTTGAGCCTACCTCGTTTAATCCATCGTAAATCGGCCTACTTTGTATGACCTCGACAGTTATGCGCCTCAAAACAGTGCAAAAACTTTTCCTTCTGAGAAGCTCATAAAGTAAGAGGTTTATCTCAATGACCACTGCGGATCGGTAGTTAAAATCTATCTTTGCAAAGCTTCATTGGCTTCGTCTATCCATTCATCAACGCTTTTAAACTCACTTTTATTTCCATGGGTAGCAACGCCAAGAACGATCTCAGCAGATAAGCGACCATGTTGACCAGGAATTACAACTGCTCTACTCGCCTCCACTAAGCGCAGGCCGATCTGATTTGTGTCATCTTCTAGGGTGTCGTGGAGCAAAATGATAAAGGTAGTGTCGTTGTAGCGAGAGATCATATCACCCGCCCTAAGTTTACTTTTTAGTGTATTTGCTTGTTCTGCTATAAACGTGTCCGCCCCGTCTTTTAGTACTTTTTTAATCGCCTTTAAGTTGCGAATTTCTATCATCAAAATACTTAAAATCCGTCCTGCGCGACATGCTAAACTAAATGAGTCTGGTAAGTATCCATTTATAAAGTCTCTGGAAAACACACCGCTCACTGGATCTAATCGGCTTGCTATATCTACCTTTTCCGCTTTGCGAGACTTGCCGCGGGTCTTCGTCATATTTTGCAGACTAAGCTCTGCGAGTGTTTCATTTGCTTGTTCCAATAATTCAGACTGACTCTCGCTTTCAGTCAACTTCACATTAAACAACGTTTCCATTTCAGGAATTTGGTCAAGTAAAAAGCTAATTAAGCCGTCTATTTTTGCCGCGGGTAGCCCTAAGATACGCTGAGCCTGCATGTACAATTGTTTCCGTGCATCAGCAGACTCACCAAGAATGATAAAATCAGCGGCCGTACCGGACACACAAACACAGCGCACAAACTGTCCATCCACATCTGTTTTAGAAAACTGAACAGGCTTATGGCTAGTAGCAATGGCTAGAGTCGTTCGGTCTGCAAGCCCCCAATGTTTACTCAGCCAAGCACCAGCTTCCGCGTGATCACCGCCCATTCGTTCAATTTCATATTCACGAACACGTTGATGGAACACTTGGTCACTTCGTAAATCAGTGTAGAAATCAGGATGTAATCGATCTATTGCGATCATCCCTATATCTTGTAGCAAACCCGCAAGAAATAATTCTTCAACCGCACGCTCCCCCGTTATACGCCCAAGTTCCCGGGCAGCGACGGCGGCAATCAGAGAACGACGCCACAACAAAGGGTAGTGAAGACCAGATTGAGATTGCTCTTTTAGTGAGGAAGTTAGAGAGAAACTCAAGGCGAGATTTACCGTGGTATCTAAACCAAGCAGTACAATAGCGCGGCGCAAATTTTCTATTTTTTGTTCATTGGCATACATCGGTGAGTTGGCGAACTGCAATGTCTTCGCCGCCAAAGCGGGATCGCTCGCTATTAACGATGCTAAATTTTGAATATCTACCTCACCCGAACGCGCCATCTCAACGATTTTGGCAACAACACGAGGGATGGACGGCAGGCGCGCAGTATTGTCAATAAATGGGCTAAGATCTATCGCCATGTACTATTCCAGATTAGTTGATTGCCCATATAAACCTAGAGGCAAAAATCTGACAATACGGGTTAGCCGTTGTTTGGCCGTGATTAATGCGGATTATAAGCCTATTTCTCAAACACAGTGGCAATCTGTCGGCTAAACATTACCGCTTTTCCATCAGGCCCCCACACGGTAGCGTAGTTATGAAAATAGCCATTCCCGGCCGCTTGGGTTTTGTAATCGTAAAACCACCAATCAGACATACTTGCCGTAGGCAGTGCTTGCGGGAACTCTAGATACCAGCTCAATGAACTACCAATGCCTGGCGGTGTGATCATATTGAGACCGGGCATTGGCGGAACATCTCCTAAAGCGACCAATGCCGATAAGTCGATTGACCCCGGCTCTTTAAAGCGCAGCCACATAGAAAAATCGGCGGAATCTGCGCCGCTAAATGGCAGGCTGCCGGTGCACATCCGCATCTCATAATGCTTGGTAAAGGCAGGTGTTAAACCTTCGATAAAATGAAAAGCTTCGCACTCTTCCGGTTCGGGTACGGTTGGCATCTCTGGCCCCGGTAAAGCAATTGCCGATTGACGGTCTTTGCCGAAGGCGGCACTCACCGTGGCCCCGACTTCACCGCCGCACAGGATTTCGCCCTGAATATGAGTTACTGACCCACCAACCCGTAATTCGCGAAGCACAATACGGTGCTCTCCCACCGGCACCGGCCCCACAAACATAACCGCGAGTGAGCGTAAACGTCGATCAGCGGGAACTTGCTTACTCATGGCCTTTACTATCAAGGCTGCACTTAAGCCTCCAAAAGCGGTTCGTCCTTGTAGCCATGACGCCTCAATGGACGCACTGTACTCATTTTCAACTCCAGTAGCCTGAACGCTATTCAGTAGAGCCTCAAAATTCTGCATTTGTATTCCTTAGTTCAAAAAGGGTTCGTACGCACAGTGTATTATTGGCCTCAATACCGGCTTACTCGCTCGCCCACCTGAAATCTGCGTGCTGCGCCCGAATGTCTTTTTTGCTTAATTTACCAGTGGCTGTATGAGGTAGAGAATCTACAAACAGACATTCCTCCGGTATCCACCATTTTGCGACCTTGTCATCAAACCACGCCAACATCTCTTCTTGGCTTAGCTCTTCCTCTTCTTTGAGGATAACAAGGAGCAAAGGACGCTCGCTCCATTTTGGATGAGGCATACCAACAACGGCCGCCTCTGCTACCTTTGGGTGGTTGACCGCACAGTTCTCAAGCTCAATAGAGCTAATCCACTCACCGCCAGACTTGATAACGTCTTTGACACGGTCAGTGATCTGCATATAGCCGTATTGATCGATGCTTGCGACGTCACCGGTTTCAAACCAGCCGTCATCGTCTAGCGTTTGGCCATCGTAGCGATAGTATTCATTGATAATCCATGGTCCGCGCACCTTAACCGCGCCAGCGCTTTTCCCGTCCCATGGTAAGGATTTGTTATCCTCATCCACTATTTTCATTTCCACACCGAATACTGGGCGCCCCTGTTTTAAGCGCATTTTGTCGTATTCATCACTCGGTAGTTCACTCACCGCACTAGGAACATTGCCGTTAAACGTGCCCAGCGGGTTCATTTCGGTCATGCCCCAACCTTGCTGCACGTCAACACCGTACTTTTTGCGGAACACATCAAAAATAGTAAACGGGCAGGCCGCACCACCTACTGTTAAGCGGTTGAGGCTTTCGACAGTACTTCCAGATTTGTTTAAATAATCTAACAACGCCAACCACACCGTTGGTACCCCAGCCGAAACGGTAACCTTTTCGTCATTAATCAGTTTACACAGCGTTTCACCACAGCCCATTTTATGACCGGGCATAACTAACTTAGCCCCAGTCATCGGCGCCGAGTACACCATGCCCCAACCATTAACATGGAACATGGGAACAATAGGCAGCGCGACATCTTTGACCGATAAACCAAATACGTCAGGTGCGATGCTGGCATAGCAGTGCAGCAAAGTAGAACGGTGGGTATACATCACGCCTTTTGGATTACCTGTGGTGCCCGACGTGTAACACAGGGCTGATGGTGTATTTTCATCAAGCTCTGGCCAGTCGAATTCTGACGACTGCCCTTCTAATAAGGTTTCGTAGCAATGTGCGTTGTTGAGCTTGGTTTCTGGCATATGTGCTTGGTCGGTCATTACCACAAAACCTTTAACGTCGGGCATAAGGTGTTGCAGTGATTCGAGTAAAGGCACCATGGTTAGATCGATGAATATCCACTTATCTTGACCATGATTCACAATGTATTCAATTTGCTCAGGAAACAGCCGCGGATTTATGGTGTGGCAAACAAATCCGCTGCAAGATACAGCGTAATAAATTTCTAAATGGCGATAATCATTCCATGCGAATGTTGCCACCGTGTCGCCACGCTCTAAACCAAGGGATTTTAAGACATTTGCCAAGCGTCTAACGCGCACAAATGCGTCTCGATAGGTATAACGATGCCTAGGGTTGTCAGCGGTAACGGACACGACCTCGACACTGCCATTTACTTGTTCTGCATGCTTCATGAGTGAGGTGATGGTGAGTTGGGTGTTCATCATGGGAATCATTATTATCGACCTTTATTAATTGGATCAGCACTTGCACGAAAGCAAATGTACGCAGAGAATACATTCTTTGAGCAATCTTATGTGAAGGTGTGATAGGTATCAACATTTAGCATCTTTAATCGAATAGAAACTGATCAAACTAAAAATATAACAGTAAGTTAGCGTGTCAATTTAAACCTAATGATGAAGATAAAATCCTATGACGACTCCCCTGCTAAATAGCCGAGACATCGATTTTTTGCTTTATGAACTACTCGATACCGAATCGCTTCTCACTAGACCACGCTATCAAGACCATTCTCGTGAAGTATTTAACGCTACCTTGGAAACCGCGCAGACCATATCGCAACGCTATTTTGCCAATCATAACGCCAAGGGAGACGCTAACGAGCCGCAATTCGACGGTAAAGAAATACAGATGATTCCCGAAACCAAGGAGGCGTGGAATGCGCTAGCCGAAGCTGGTTTCTTAGCAGCACATTACGACGCAGATGAGGACGGACTCCAATTACCGGAAATCGTTCTGCGGGCCGCAATGGCGTATTTTAATGCCGGGAATATAGCGAGTGCCGCTTACCCCTTTCTAAGCATTGGCGTTGCCAACTTGATTCATTCTTTTGGCAATGAAGAACAAAAAGCGCTGTATTTACCACCGATGCGAGAGGGGCGATTCGCCGGCACAATGGCGTTAACCGAACCAAACCAAGGATCTGCACTTGCCGATATTACTACCACCGCAAGGCCAAGCGCTGACGGCACTTATAAGATCACCGGCCAGAAAATGTACATATCGGGCGGTGACCAAACGATCACAGAAAATATTGTGCATATGGTACTTGCCAGAATTGACGGCGCACCAGTAGGGACAAAAGGTATTTCCCTATTTATATGCCCGAAGTATCTGGTCAACGACGACGGTTCGCTGGGAGCACGTAATGATGTTGCGCTAGTGGGCTTGTTACACAAAATGGGCTACCGGAATACCACGTCGACGGTGTTGAATTTTGGTGAAAACGGCGGTGCAACAGGTTATCTCGTTGGCGAGGCTCACAAAGGCCTTCAATATATGTTTCAAATGATGAACGAAGCCCGAATTGGCGTTGGTCTTGGTGCAGCCGTACTCGGCTATCAGGGTTACAACTACTCATTGAATTACGCACGCGAACGTCCGCAAGGGCGATTACCGTCTAACAAAGACCCGAAATCGGCCCAGATAGCTATTATTCAACATGCTGATGTTCGGCGTATGTTGTTGGCTCAGAAAGCCTACGCCGAAGGCGCCCTCGCCTTGTGTCTTTACGCCACATCGCTGTATGAAGATTCGCGCACTGCGGGCACCGAATTTGATCGTCAGCAGGCCTTTTTACTGCTCGACCTGATTACACCTATCGTAAAATCTTGGCCCTCAAAATATGGCTTAAAAGCCAATGAGATTGCGATTCAAGTATTAGGGGGATCTGGCTACATACGGGAATATCCGGTGGAGCAATACTATCGAGACAATCGCCTAAACCCTATTCACGAAGGTACCGAGGCAATCCACGGTATAGACATATTAGGCCGCAAAGTGCTGCTGAATAATGGCGCGGGGATAAAAATCTTAAATCAAACCTTTGCAGATACCTTGTCTGAAGCCAAGGACCATCAAGAACTGGCTGAGCTAATTACGCCCGTTGCTGACGCACTTCAAACCCTCAATACTGTCACTGCCACCCTGCTCGGAAATATGGCGGAGAACACCGATCTTAGCTTGGCGAATGCAACAGTCTATTTAGATCTATTTGGCCGTGTTCTAGTATCTTGGCTGTGGTTAAAACAAGGTGTGAGTGCCGCAAAAGGGTTGAACTTGCCGGGCGCACACGACGCCGATCAAAACTTCTACCGCGGTAAGCTAGAGGCTGCGCGCTACTATATAAACTGGGAATTGCCAGAGATTGGACCTCAAGCTGAGCTGCTTTGCCGCTTTGATGACGTGCCCTTTAATATGAAAACCGAATGGTTTTAAAACCCCAATGCCGTGATGTCAGCGAAACTTTCATCACGGCATATCGCGCCTGATCTCACTAAAATCTAGGGCGTACTCATATTCTCTTCGCCCCAAAACGCTTTCATGGCGACTACTTTGTTGTCGTCGTTAAATTTGAATTGATCGATGACGTCTATTCGTATTTCACCATTGCCCGGATTTAACTCGACGACAAAAGGAAATACAGCGTGATTTGCTGAAAATCGCACGGGGCCATCAAGTCGAGCAGAAATTCCGGAACTAAATGCGACTTCATAGAATCGTATGATAGCAGCCTTGCCGGATAGAGGATCACTACCTACGGGGTCCTCTATTGTGGCGTCGTCTGCATATAAATCGGTAATAGCAGCCATATCTTGATTGCTTAAGGCGCTGATATAGTTTTCCACTGCGGCTAATTTTGGATTTTTACTCACGAGAACTGCTCCATTTCATTTGTCACACATTGATTAAAAATAGTGTAACGCGAGAGAGGGCTTTGGAATATGGCGATTTCGTATACAAAGAATGACTTTTTAGTGCAGTAAATATGCTATTAACCTACGCACATTCTAGATATTTGTGCGCGCAGTGCTTTTAACACCACGACTTTTTGGTAGATCATGTTTGAAGTGGCCGCCAGACCTGCATTACGCGCGCTGGCGGTGTAACATAGCAATGTCACCTAGGCTTTGAGATGCGGTATTCAATGTTAACTATAAAATCATCACGCAATCGTAAATTCACTTGCGCGGTTATTGTCGCCCTATTCCTATCAGTATTTAACCTTTCGGCGTGTGCCGACGGCGCGATCAAAGCCTTGGTGCCTGATGAATCGCATAAGACTGCAATTCACGACATGATCGAGCAACTCAACAGCCGCCATTACGTGAAGCTGTCATTAAATGACGAGTTGTCGGGTAGGCTACTGGATGCTTTTCTCGACGACTTGGACCCGAATCGACTTTTTTTACTTAAAAGTGATATCGCCGAGTTTCAAAAATATCGTAGCACGTTGGATGACGAGCTAAAGAAATCGGACCTCAGCGCCGGCTTCTTCATTTTTAACCGCTATCGCGAACGCATGACCACGCGTATGCAAGACATCTTGGATACGCTAGCAGCCAATGTGGCGGCGATGGATTTCAGCGTAAAGGAAGACATTGAGCTAGATCGGACTAAAGCGAAATGGCCTGAGAACAAAGCCGAAGCCGATGAAATTTGGCGCAAACAAATTAAGAATCGTGTTCTAGGCTTACGTCTGGCGGATAAAGACAACGACGCTATCGTCGAATTACTCAGCAAACGCTTTAAAAACCAAATCAAGCGTATGAATCAATTGGAGTCAGAGGACGCGTTTCAAATTTACGCCAATGCCTTTGCCTCTCTCTACGACCCACATACCGATTACTTTTCGCCGCGGATTTCTGAAAACTTCCAAATTAACATGAGTCTTAAGCTAGAAGGTATCGGCGCAGTTTTGCAAATGGAGGATGACTACACCAAGGTTGTCCGTCTAGTGCCAGCTGGGCCTGCCGACAAGGAAGGCCAGCTCCAACCTGCGGATAGAATTATTGGAGTTGCTCAAGGCAAAAAAGGTGAAATGCAGGATGTTATCGGTTGGCGTCTAGACGATGTCGTCGATCTAATCCGTGGAGCGTCAGGTTCTTTCGTCCGGCTTGAAGTTATTCCGGCCATCGCTAAAAGTGATGAAGCACGCCGTGAAATCCTCATCGAACGTAATGAAGTTAAGTTAGAAGATCAAAGTGCCAAGGGCGAAATGATCGATATCACCGGTAGCGATGGCGAAGTGCATCATGTTGGTGTGATAGATGTGCCAACATTCTATTTAGACTTTGAAGCTTACCGTCTTGGCGATACTGAATTCCGCAGCACAACGCGAGATGTACATCGGATTCTAGGAGAGCTTCTTAGCCAAGGGGCCGAAGGGATTATCATCGATCTTCGTGACAATGGCGGCGGCTCGCTCGCTGAAGCAAATGGCATGGTAGGACTCTTCATCGAATCAGGCCCAACGGTACAAATTCGGCAGTCAAACGCCCGTGTATTGAAAGAGGGTAAGCGCCGCAGCTCGCCCTACTACACTGGTCCGCTTGCGGTTCTAATAAACAGAATGAGTGCGTCGGCATCAGAAATCTTCGCTGGTGCGATTCAGGATTACCAGCGCGGCCTCGTTATTGGAACCCAATCCTTTGGCAAAGGCACCGTTCAATCAGTAAATGAACTCAGTCACGGTCAATTGAAACTCACAGAATCTAAGTTTTATCGTATCTCTGGCGACAGCACTCAGAACCGTGGTGTAATTCCAGATATCGCTTTCCCTCCGCTTTACAGCAAAGAAGATATTGGTGAAAGCGTTCTAGACAACGCTCTGCACTGGGATCGTATTCCACAAGCTAATCACCGCTACTACTTCGATTTGAAAGACGGACTAGCAACACTGCAACGCAAGCACGATAAACGCATTGCCAAGGACCCAGAGTTTCAGTTTTTGCAGGAGCAAATCCATGTCATCGAAAAACTGCGTAGCAAAACCCACTTATCGTTGAATATTGATCTGCGTAAAAAAGAACGTGATGAGCAAAAAGTACAACAGTTGGCAATGGAAAATCGTCGCCGCGTCGCCAAAGGTGAAGAACCTTTAGAGGCACTTGAAGACGACACGACCGCCGAGCTTGCCATGACTGAAGAAGAATTAGAGGCAAAAGCAGAGAAGGACGAACAAGACAAAGATAAGGAAAAAGAGCCTGATCCACTGCTAACCGAAGCTAGCCATATTTTGGTAGACGCGGCGCCCTATTTTGAACCTGAGCGTTTAGCCAGACGCCCCTAGCGTCTGGTTTTTCCTTGGTCTATGAATAGGGATTAGCGACTAGCTTCTCTCATCGTCACAAACTCTTCAGCAACTGTCGGGTGTATTCCAATCGTCGAATCGAAATCGGCCTTAGTTGCACCCGCTTTAATCGCCACCGCAATCCCCTGAATAATCTCTCCTGCGTCGTCGCCCATCATATGAGCGCCGACCACTTTGTCGCTGGCCTTATCAACAATCAACTTTAAAAACGTCTTAGTCATGTTGCCGCTTAAAGTGTGCTTTAAGTGGGTAAACCGAGAGGTAAATACAGCGATATCGCCGTAGCGTTCCCGCGCGTCTTCTTCACTAAATCCGACAGTCGCTAAGTTAGGTTGTGAAAAAATTGCCGTTGGAATAAAGCTGTAATCAAGAACGGTTTGGTCGCCTTTAAACAAACGTTTAGCTAAGTTCATGCCCTCAGCGAGCGCTACCGGCGTTAATTCCATGCCAGCGGTGACATCACCAACGGCATAAATCGAAGGCTCCGTTGTTTTAAAACCTTGATCAACAGCAATATAACCCTCGTCGGTTAAGCTCACACTGGTATTTTCAAGGCCAAGTCCATCCAGTAACGGTTTGCGACCAGTTGCATATAAGACTTGGTCGGTAACTACATTTTCTCCGCTTTCTAATGTCAGTTGGTAGCGCCCGTCTTTCTTGATGATTTCCGCCACGTTATCGTTGAATCGTAACTTGATACCCTTGGCACGCATCTCCTCGGCTAACTGCGCGCGTATTTCTGAATCGAATCCGCGCAAGAACAAATCACCACGATAAATTTGCTCTACGTCGACACCTAAACCATGCAAGATTCCGGCAAATTCAGTGGCGATATAACCGCCACCAACAATCACCGCATGTTTAGGTAAATGTTCTAAATAAAAGAATTCATTGGAGCTGATCGCAAACTCGCGGCCCGGAAACTCTGGAATAAACGGCCAGCCACCTACAGAAATTAAAATAGACTTCGCTGTGTACTGCTTTCCTTCCACCTCAACGGTATTTGGATCGATAATTCGCGCGTGGCCATTAATTAACTCAACCCCGGCGTTGCGCAATAAATTCCCGTAAATGCCGTTTAATCGCTCAATTTCTTTGGTTTTATTGTCCCGAAGACGCGGCCAATCGAGCTCTTGAACCTCACAGTCCCAGCCAAAGCCCTTTGCATCACTGAAGTCTTCACGATAATGCGCGGCGTAACTGAATAGTTTTTTAGGGACACAGCCAACATTTACACAGGTGCCGCCTAAATAACGGGATTCAGCAATAGCGACTTTAGCCCCAAATCCAGAAGACATTCGAGCAGCGCGCACACCGCCAGAGCCAGCGCCAATAACAAACAAGTCGTAATCCGTCTCGCTCACGGGTTCTCCTTTAAATTCTTATAGGTATTGTGTGAAATAAGATGTTTATAGTGCAGTAGAAGCCAAATCGTATTTTTCATACCACGCTAGCTTTTCACGCAACTTAACTACTTCACCAACAATAATTAACGTCGGCGCACGAACTGGCTCGTCTTTTAGTGTATCAACCATTGTTGCCAATGTTGCTACTACGACTTTCTGATTCGGCGTCGTTCCTTGCTGAACAACCGCAATTGGGGTTTCAGCGGGACGACCAAACTCCATCAACTTTTCGCAAATAGTGGGTAAGCCTACGAGGCCCATATAAAAAACCACGGTTTGCGCGGGCCTGACCAATTCGTCCCAGGGCAAATTGATGCTGTGATCTTTCAGATGGCCAGTCACAAAACGCACTGACTGAGCATAATCTCGGTGGGTTAACGGAATACCTGCATAACTTGCACAACCAGCTGCCGCGGTAATACCAGGCACAACTTGAAAGGGAATTTTTTCTTCGGCTAGTAGCTCGATTTCCTCACCGCCGCGACCAAAAATAAAGGGATCCCCCCCTTTTAAGCGGGCAACTTTCTTCCCCTCTTTTGCGTATTTTACCAGCAGCATATTTATATCCTGCTGGGGGACCGCGTGATCTGACCGTGCCTTACCGACATAAATACGTTCTGCGTCTTTGCGGCACATGTCAACAATCGCGGGTGCCACCAACCTGTCGTATAAAACCACGTCCGCTCTCTGTAAAAGGCGCAAGGCCTTGAACGTCATAAGATCTGGATCACCTGGCCCGGCGCCAATTAAATACACTTCACCGCCTGGCTCTACCGTGCCATTTTTTATCGCGTCGCCGAGCATAGTCGCCGCGGCATTTTCGTTGCCAGCAAACACCATTTCAGCAATTGGGCCCTGTAGGGTTTGCTCCCAGAAATGCCGACGATCCTCAATATTGTCAAAACGAGCCTTCACTTTATCACGGAACTGGCCAGCCAAATTGGCCAAACGACCGTAAGCCGCGGGAATGCTGGATTCTAACCGGGAGCGCATTAAGCGCGCGACAACTGGACTTCGACCACCGCTACTGATGGCAATGATTAGTGGCGAGCGGTCGATAATCGCAGGCAAAATAACACTGCATAAACTTGGGCTATCAACAACATTCACGGGAATATGACGCTTATGACAAGCCTGCGAAACACGAGTATTTAAATCATGGTCATCTGTCGCGGCAATAACTAAAAATACGTCATCTAGCAGATGCTCGCCGTATTCACCGCGAATACATTCGCCACCGGCATTTAAACAGAGTTTTGACAACTCTGGCAGAATGTCATGGGCAACTAACCGTAATTTCGCGCCGGCTTTGCAGAGCAAACGCGCTTTGCGCAGCGCGACTTGCCCGCCACCGATCAGTAAGCAGGGTTTGTTGCGAAGATCAGTAAAAAGGGGGAGAAACTCCATTGAATCAGAGCTCTCCCGGTAGTAAATGTTGTATGCCGCCCATATACGATTGCAGTGCTGTGGGTACGTTTAGTGAACCATCGGCTTGTTGGTAATTTTCAAGTATCGCAACCAGAGTTCGTCCAACCGCGAGGCCAGACCCGTTTAGCGTGTGCAATAATTCTGACTTACCCGTTTCAGGATTGCGCCAGCGCGCCATCATTCTCCGTGCCTGAAAATCGCCAAAGCTACTGCAAGACGATATCTCTCGATAAGCGCTCTGCCCCGGCAGCCACACTTCCAAATCATAGGTCTTGCGTGCGGAGAACCCAAGGTCACCACCACATAAAATCACTTTTCGGTAGGGCAAATTTAGCTTTTGTAAAATAGCTTCTGCATGTCCCGTTAACGCTTCCAAAGCTGAATCAGATTCCTCCGGGCGAACGAACTGAACAAGCTCTACTTTCTCAAACTGATGCTGGCGAATCATGCCCCGTGTGTCGCGACCATAACTGCCCGCCTCGCTTCGAAAACACGGGGTATGGCAGGTAAAGCGAAGGCCTTTTTCTAGCTCCGCGGGGTCAACGATCGTATCGCGATACAAATTGGTGACGGGTACTTCTGCCGTCGGAATCAGATAGTATTCAGAGTCGCCTTGTAATTTAAACAAGTCGGCCTCAAATTTCGGAAGCTGACCGGTACCGCGCAACGAATCTGCATTGACCATATACGGCACATAAACTTCTTGGTAACCGTGTTCACGGGTGTGGGTGTCGAGCATTAACTGAATTAGCGCGCGATGCATACGTGCCAAACCGCCACGCATTACCGCAAAGCGACTGCCCGTGATTTTGGTCGCAACTTCAAAGTCCAGGCCCCCCAGTTTTTCACCAACATCAACGTGATCTTTAACATCGAAATCAAAGTTTCTTGGCTCGCCCCAACGCAACACTTCAACGTTGTTTGATTCGTCCTTACCGTCAGGTACGTCGTCTGCAGGTAGATTTGGTACGGCCATCAACAACTGATCTAAGGCGTCGTTAGCCTCTTTCGCTTGCAGTTTAAGCGCCTCAAGTTCCGATTCTATTTTCGCAAGCGTTTCGTTTACCTGTGCCTTGGCCTCGTCAATATTAAGACCCGTTTTAATGAGCTCGCCAATTTGTTTAGAGGCCTTTTTACGCTCTGCCAACAAATTCTGGCTATTTATATCGGCCTGTTTACGCACCGCGTCTAGGGCCTCAAACTCGGCAGCATTAAAACTATAAAACTTTTTATTCAGCGCGTCGGCAACAGCCTGAGGGTCCAGCCGAACCTGCTTGATATCTAACATTAATATGAATCTCCAACCATAAGTTTTTAAATACTTTTAACTATCGGAATAAAGTCATGCCCAGCCAGCATCCAAAGACGCAGCTCGCCAGAGTTGCCAACATATAACTAAGTGCCAAAGCGATTTTGCCCGTTTCTAACATCGCGACAGATTCCAGTGAGAACGTAGAAAAAGTCGTGAATGCACCCAAAAAGCCGACCATTAGTACATAACGCCAATCTGAATGAATAACGGATTTTTCGGTGATCAATACATAGATTGCACCAATGGTGAACGAGCCCGCAATATTTACTGCAAATGTAGCCACTGGCCAATGACCTTGGCTTAGATAAGTGGCGACCGCACGGCCTATTCCGTAACGACTTAAGGCGCCACAGGCACCACCTAAGGCAATGAGAAAATAGACTTGCACGAGTTTGTCTCCGATTTGAGGCGCGCTATTCTACCGCATTCGGCTTAACGATAACGTGTATGCGGGGATGCCGCATCACGTTCGCGTAAATATCGCAGTTTTTCAGCGATTTTTTTCTCTAAGCCGCGCTCGACGGGTTGATAATAGACGGCGTCTTTTATCTCTTCAGGTAGATAATTTTCACCTGCGGCGTAAGCATCTACCTCGTCGTGGGCGTAGCGATAGCCATCGCCAAAACCTTGCGTCTTCATCATCCCTGTTGGCGCGTTGCGTAAATGCATGGGCACCTCATAGCTAGGTGCAGCCGCTATGTCGCGTTTCACGGCATTATAGGCTGTATACACCGCATTGCTTTTTGGCGCAGCGGCAAGATAGCAAACAGCCTGCGCCATCGCTAATTCACCCTCTGGGCTCCCTAACCGTTCCTGAACATCCCAGGCATCTAAACAAATACGCAGTGCACGTGGGTCGGCATTGCCAATATCTTCACTGGCCATGCGCACTAAGCGGCGGGCAACATACAAGGGTTCACAGCCACCATCTAACATTCGGGCAAACCAATATAGCGCGCCGTCAGGTGAGCTACCCCGTACAGATTTATGTAGCGCAGAAATTTGCTCGTAAAACAAATCGCCACCTTTGTCGAAACGACGGGGCTGACCACTTAAGAGCTGATCGACAATATCTTCACTCAAAACACGACCGTCGCCACGGTCAAGCACCATGTCTCCCGCAAGCTCAATAAGGTTGAGCGCACGCCTTGCATCGCCGTCGGCATGTGCGGCGATGCGCGCAATTTGCTCATCGCCAAGCTCCCACGACTCCCGTTCTACCGCGTGTTGAATAATACGGGTCAGAGCATCATCATTCAGGGCGTTAAGCTGATAAACCCGTGCGCGCGATAACAAGGCATTATTGATTTCAAACGAAGGGTTTTCTGTTGTCGCGCCGACAAATATGACAGTGCCATCTTCTACGTAGGGTAAAAAGGCATCCTGCTGCGCCTTATTAAATCGGTGTACTTCGTCGATAAATAAAATCGTTCTGCGCTTAAAAAACTGCTGCTTTTTTGCTTCGTCTACGGCAGCTCGAATGTCTTTCACGCCGGCAAGTACTGCCGAAATACTGATAAAATGCGCATCGCAAAGCTGGGCGATCAATTGCGCAAGTGTGGTTTTACCCACACCTGGCGGCCCCCAGAAGATCATGGAGTGAAGTTGGCCGGAGTCTAAGGCCCTGCGCAGCGGCTTATCTTCACCCAGCAGATGTTCTTGGCCGAGGTAGTGCTCTAGGGTTTGCGGCCGCATACGCGCCGCTAGCGGCATTCCTGCTTGTATGGGCCCATCAATCAAGACTGGCGAGCCTCAGCCTCGTTAAACTCGAAGGTTTTCGCGTCAAACTTGCCGTTGTATTTAGGCTCGATAAAATCGATTTGAGTCGTCTGCTCCAAGGTGTCCTTTAAACGCATACCGGTCAATTTGCCCATGGTGAAGAGCAGACGCATTTCAGAAAATGCACCGGGCTGTTTAGGAAGCAACACGAATTCTCGGGTGTTTCCTGATTTAATCACGCTTACATCGTAGTCCGCCGCCAGCTGATCTATTGATGCGCCAATAATCATTGCAGGGGTTTGCGACATTTGCGAATCGAAAGGATCAGAATTCAGCTGGTCAAGATCAGCATCATAGCGCCATACCGTCTTACCATTGCTCACCAGTAGATAGTGAAACGGTTCAAGACTCTCCCAGCGAATAAAATTAGGACGTTTTAGCGCAATTGTTCCCTTGCTTTCTTGCAGTACCTCACCGCTAGCGTCGCGAACTTGCTGAATAAATTTAGAGTTTAGACTTTGGGCACCGGAAAGATGTAGATGTAATTGGGCAACGTCGCCCTCTGCATAGGCTGAAATTTGTAACAGAGATAAGCATAAAAATAGAAACAACTTACGCATAATTTTCACTTTTAATCACGTGGCGGCGGAGCCAGCACTTCCCTACTTCCGTTGCTGGCCATTTCAGTTACGACACCGGCCGCTTCCATTGTTTCAATTAATCGTGCTGCGCGATTGTAACCAATACGTAATTTACGTTGCACGGACGAGATCGAGGCCCGTCTGCTTTCGGTAACATATTGCACCGCTTCGTCGTATAGTGCGTCACCCTCGCCGTCATCACCGCCGCCTTCAGGTGCCATACCCGGCATCGCATCGGTGGCACTACCCTCTTCTAAGAGGCCGTCAATATATTGAGGTTCACCGCGACGCTTCCAATCCGCAACCACGCGATGAACCTCTTCATCGGAGACAAACGCGCCGTGAACACGAATAGGAATACCTGCGCCAGGCGGTAAATAAAGCATATCGCCATGGCCAAGTAGCTGTTCAGCACCACCCTGATCAAGAATCGTCCTAGAATCAATTTTGGATGACACTTGAAAACCAATACGCGTCGGCACGTTTGCTTTGATTAAACCGGTAATAACGTCCACTGAAGGCCGCTGCGTCGCAAGTAATAAGTGAATACCCGCCGCTCGTGCTTTTTGCGCGATACGGGCAATTAATTCTTCAACTTTTTTGCCGACGATCATCATCATGTCAGCAAACTCGTCAATCACCACGACGATAGATGGCAGAACCACCAAGTCTGGTGCTTGGGCCTCTTCTAAGCCTGCTTGATAATGGTCTTCCGGTTTCCAAAGCGGATCTTTTATGGGCTCGCCCGCTAAAATGGCGTCTTTAATCTTGCGATTAAAGCCCGCTAAATTACGAACACCCATTTTCGACATAAGCTTGTAGCGCCGCTCCATCTCAGCTACACACCAGCGCAGTCCATTGGCGGCGTCTTTCATGTCGGTTATTACCGGTGTCAATAAATGAGGAATACCGTCGTAGACCGACAGTTCCAACATTTTCGGGTCTACCAACATCAAGCGAACTTCTTCAGGCGTTGACTTGTATAACAAACTTATCAGCATCGCGTTTACGCCCACTGATTTACCCGAGCCTGTGGTACCAGCGACCAATAGATGCGGCATCTTACCGAGGTCCGCGCATACTGGTTCACCGGAAATATCGTGACCTAGGGCTAGCGTTAACGGCGATTTACTGGACTCAAATACCTCAGAAGCTAATACGTCATGGAAGTTAACAATCTCGCGATCTTCGTTCGGGATTTCGATGCCCACATAAGGTTTGCCAGGTATAACTTCAACAACCCGAACACTAATAACCGCAAGGGAACGAGCCAAATCCTTCACCAAGTTCGAGATCTTGCTGACCTTCACTCCCGCATCTGGCTCCAGCTCAAATCGCGTAATAACCGGACCGGGAAATACCGCCACTACTTTTGCAGATACCCCAAAATCCAGTAGTTTGATCTCTAATAAGCGCGACATTGCTTCTAGGGTTTCTGGCGAAAAACCGCGATCCGGGTTGTGAATGGCTTTATCTAATAAACTCAAAGACGGCAAGGTGCCGGTGACCGGGCCATCAAATAGCGTTGTCTGACGTTCCTTTTCTGGGCGCGCTGATTTAACGACCGGCTTTGGTGGCGGCGATATCTGCGGTGGAACTCTGGTTTTTAAAATTTCGGTTTTGGTGGTGAATGCTTCGTGACGCTCTTTTGCTGCGGTTGCGGCCTTTTTCTTCTCTGCACGGGCTTGACGATAACTATATATCGCGTCAATGCTACGATCATATAATTTCAACGTTAGTGCGCCGACAGAGTCCATGAGCCGTATCCAGGACAAGTCCGTGAACACAGTAAGCCCGAACAACAATATAGCCAGCAATAGCAAACGGCTACCGAATTCATTAAACGACGCCAAGGTAGCGTGACCAACGGCGTCGCCAAGCACGCCACCCGCACCAAATGGCAAACCACTAGTGCCGTAATCGCCATTTGCCGCAAGGCCAGTACTGGAGATCATCACCAACACCAGCCCAATAGTACGGAGAGAAAATATTAAGGAATCGAAGGCTGACGGCCGATAACGCGACTTGAATAGCCGCCATGCCCGAAACGCCAACATACTGGGAAACAAATAAGCCATATAGCCAAACAACGCAAAAAACACGTCTGCCAACCATGCACCAACAGGTCCGCCGGCATTGACTACGCCATCACCGTTACCTGTTCTAGACCAACCGGGGTCATTTCCGCTGTATGTTAAGAGAGAAACAAAAATATAGATGCAAACCGCGACGAATGCGATTAACAAGCCTTCGCGTAGTCGCAAATGCAAAATTTCGCGGTTATCCGCAGATGTCGTTGTCGGTTTAGGCAAAAGAAAACAAATTCCTAGTTACATCGAGCTAAAACAGCAGATTGCCAGCAGCATACTTGCCGTTACGAGAAAAATTTAATTCAAATTATGTTAATGGCGCTGACAGCAAGCCTATTGAAAATACCAATTCGGGCCCAATATTAGCACTATGTCAGGTCATTTGTCGCCGCATAGACATTTTGATGCGGCCGCAGAATTAACCTATGATATGCGCCTTATATCAGTCATTTCGGAATGAACCAAGTTCACTCCCCCTGAATGGAATACAGTAATTTTATGAGCGACAGCCAACACCATCGTCTAATTATTCTCGGTTCGGGTCCTGCCGGTTACACTGCGGCCGTTTACGCTGCCCGTGCCAATCTTAATCCTCTGGTTATAACCGGTATTCAACAAGGCGGTCAGCTCACTACCACTACCGATGTAGATAACTGGCCAGGTGACCAAAACGGCGTTCAAGGCCCAGAGCTTATGGTCAGAATGCAAGAACACGCAGAACGTTTCGACACAGAGGTTATTTTCGACCATATCGAGTCTGTTGACCTCAAAAATAAGCCTTTTACGCTAACGGGTAGTAAAACCTATACCTGTGACGGTTTAATTATTGCTACTGGTGCGTCCGCGCAATATTTAGGTCTCGCTTCAGAAGAGGCGTTTATGGGCAAAGGGGTTTCGGCCTGCGCAACCTGTGATGGCTTCTTTTACCGAGGTAAAAAAGTAGCCGTTATCGGCGGCGGTAATACGGCCGTTGAAGAAGCGCTGTATTTATCTAACATCGCATCTGAAGTGACCTTGATTCACCGTCGCGATAGCCTGCGCTCAGAAAAAATCCTTCAAGATAAACTGCTTGAGCGCGCAGCAAACGGCAATGTAAATATCTTATGGAATAACACCCTAGACGAAGTCTTGGGTGACGACAGCGGCGTAACTGGCTTACGTATAAGAAGCACCAAAGACGACAGCACCCAAGAAATTGACATTGCTGGGGTGTTCATAGCCATTGGCCACAAACCAAATACTGATATTTTCGAAGGCCAACTTGAGATGAAAGATGGCTACTTGAAAATTCACAGCGGTACTGAAGGCAACGCGACCCGCACCAGTGTTGAAGGTGTATTTGCCGCCGGGGATGTTGCTGACCACATTTACCGCCAAGCGGTAACATCTGCGGGCTTTGGCTGTATGGCGGCACTTGACGCTGAGCGTTATCTCGACGATTTAGTTTAATCCTTAGCAGCTTATCAATATGCCAACTATTCCATGGCTAGACGTTGATAAGCTGGTTTTTCCGGACGTCGAAAATGCATTAGATGATCCCAACGGCTTGCTTGCCGTTGGTGGTGATCTCAGTAGAGCGCGCATTATAACTGCCTATCGTCAAGGCATCTTTCCTTGGTATGAAGATTCACAGCCTATTCTTTGGTGGTCACCGCATCCAAGAGCGATACTCATCCCTCAACAGGTCTATATCAATCGTAGTCTGCGCAAAATATTGCGCCGACAGGACTATTCAGTTCGGTTTGATACCGCGTTTAGAGAGGTTTTAGCCGGTTGCGCGACACTAAGCCCCAAACGCACCGGTACATGGATAACAGACGATATGTCCGCCGCTTATCAAGACCTGCACGAGGCGGGCTGGGCCCATTCGGTTGAAGTCTGGCGAAATGAAAAACTGATTGGCGGTCTATACGGCATGGCGATTGGCAAAGTGTTTTATGGTGAGTCCATGTTTAGTCGTGAGACGAACGCATCCAAAATCGCTTTAATCCATCTTTGCGGGCAACTTGAGGACTGGGGATATCCACTGATTGATTGTCAGGTAGGAAATGACTACCTTGGCAGTATGGGCGCGCAAGACATTAGCCGCGAGGCCTTCAAAGAACATCTAGAGCAGTACACGAACACCCCTGGTAAACCCGTTGAAAAGTGGACTATGAATTGGCGATATGGACATTCGTCGCTAGTGGAATAAGCATGACAGACTCGAAGGAAATAAAACTCTACGCAACCTACCCCCATCCCTGTAGCTATTTTGATGATCGGGAAGCGAAGACGATTTTCATTGATCCTGATATGTCTCCCTCACCAACCTTATACAGTGAATTATCGCGCCGTGGATTTCGTCGCAGCGGCAGTCACATTTATAGACCGGACTGCAGTCGCTGCAAAGAATGCATCGCTAGCCGGGTGCCGGTGAACACATTTGCGCCGTCTCGGAGTCAGCGGCGAACGATGAGTCGCAATGATGATTTAAGAAGCGAAATTTCACCAACACTGTCCTCAGACGCCTACGAATTGTACGAACGCTATATAAATGGTCGGCATCGCGACGGCGATATGTTTCCACCGTCAAAAGAACAATTTGATAGTTTTCTAGGTCAAAGCAATGCCACAACGGTGTATGTTCATTTTTACGAAGGTACAAAACTCATTGCCATCGCGGTCACTGACGTTTTAGACGATGGCTTATCGGCGATATATACCTTCTATGATCCAGACTTAACCCGTCGAAGCCTTGGTGTTTACGGTATTCTTTGGCAAATATCGTACGCTAAATCGCTTGAATTGCCCTTTATTTACTTAGGATATTGGATTCGCGACTGTCAAAAAATGAGTTACAAAATCGACTACCGACCCATAGAACTGCTGATAAACAGTCGTTGGGTACGACTTAACTAAGAGGGATCTTGTGGTAAGTCGTATCAATCACCCGTGTAAATTGCCAAACACCGTAAATTAAGGCAAAATGCGCGCAGTTTTGACAGCCCACCGTGGCCATCAGGGCCTCTCTATCATTAATTCTTAAAGACTTTCGAGGATAGTTGCCGAATGGCGAAAGAAGACCAGATTGAAATGGAAGGCGAAGTCATCGATACCTTGCCAAACACAACCTTTCGCGTGCGCCTAGAAAATGGACACGTAGTGACTGCCCATATCTCGGGCAAAATGCGTAAGCATTACATCCGTATTCTTACCGGAGATAAGGTCAAGGTTGAATTAACCCCCTATGACCTTAGCAAAGGTCGCATTACTTTCCGCGGTCGTTAATACTTCAATCGCAGGTCTGGCTCTCCTCCTCATCCACCGTAACTGCGGTTAGAGCTAGACCATCATCCTTAACGGTGATGTTTACCACCCCGCCTTGTTTTTCTAAGCTGCCGAATAGCACCATTTCAGCCAGCGGCTTTTTGATGTGCTGCTGAATCACTCGTGCCATAGGCCGAGCACCCATGGTTTTGTCGTAGCCATTGGTAACTAACCAACGACGTGCGGCATCATCCACATTGAGTACGACTGTCTTATCATCCAACTGCGCCTGCAATTCAACTAAGAACTTATCAACCACCGTGAGAATAACATCCGGCTCTAGCGGCGCGAAGGAAATCACGCTATCTAAGCGGTTGCGGAACTCTGGTGTAAACAGGCGGTTAATTGCCTCCGACGAATCCGTCTGATTATCTTGCTCAGTAAAACCAATCGAACGACGGCTCATACTTTCTGCGCCGGCATTCGTGGTCATCACAAAAATCACATTACGGAAATCTGCCTTACGACCATTGTTGTCGGTTAGCGAGCCGTGATCCATTACCTGCAATAACAGGTTAAAGAGATCTGGATGCGCTTTCTCTATTTCATCTAACAACACCACCGAATGCGGGTGCTTTGTTACCGAATCGGTTAAGAGGCCGCCTTGATCAAAGCCAACATATCCAGGAGGCGCGCCTATGAGTCGAGAAACCGTGTGGCGCTCCATGTACTCAGACATATCAAAGCGAATCAGCTCTAATCCCAAGAGGTTGGCTAACTGGCGACAAATTTCAGTCTTACCGACCCCGGTAGGCCCGGCTAACAAGAAGCTACCGATTGGTTTCTCCGCTGACTTCAACCCTGCTCTCGCAAGCTTAATTGACGCACTGAGTTCCGCAACAGCTTGATCCTGCCCAAAGACAACCATCTTGAGGTTATCTTCCAATTTAACGAGTGAGGCTCTGTCATCAGACGACACACTCTTAGGCGGAATGCGGGCGATTTTAGCCACGATTGCCTCAATTTCAGCTATGTCGATTTTTTCAACGCGATTATCCGGCTTTTGCAAACGCTGGTATGCGCCCGCTTCATCGATCACATCAATGGCTTTGTCTGGTAAAAAGCGATCATTGATGTAACGTGCCGACAATTCTGCTGCAGAGCGCAATGCACCGTCGGTATATTTAAGATCGTGGTGAGACTCGAACCGCGACCGCAACCCCTTAAGAATTAAATAAGTGTCTTCTACCGAAGGTTCATTCACATCGACCTTTTGGAAACGACGACTCAGGGCGCGATCTTTATCGAAAATTCCACGATATTCTTGGAACGTTGTCGAGCCTATGCAGCGCATTTGACCCGAGCTAAGCAGCGGCTTAAGTAGGTTTGACGCATCCATGACACCACCAGAAGCAGCGCCAGCACCAATAATGGTGTGGATTTCGTCTATAAACAATATAGCGCCGGGACGTTTTTTAAGGTCTGCCAAAAGGCCTTTTAAGCGCTTCTCAAAATCGCCGCGGTATTTGGTACCTGCAAGCAAGGCCCCCATATCAAGCGAATACACTACGCTTCCAACAAGAACGTCTGGAACTTCGCCATCCACAATGCGTTTAGCCAAGCCTTCCGCAATTGCCGTTTTACCCACGCCAGATTCACCCACCAGTAGAGGGTTGTTTTTACGACGACGGGTAAGTATTTGAGCGACGCGCTCTACTTCATCAGCGCGACCAATTAGTGGATCGATACGCCCCGCTTTCGCTTCTTCGTTTAAATTAGTGGCGAAGTTTTCTAATGGACGTTGTTCTGGATCCGCATTTTCCGAGTCTTGATCTTGTTGCTGGTCATGCTCAAGACCTTCGGCGCCAGACACTTTAGAAATGCCGTGGGTAATGTAATTCACCACATCCAAACGATTTACGTTCTGTGATTTTAGGAAGTAAACCGCTTGGCTTTCTTGCTCACTGAAAATAGCGACCAATACGTTTGCGCCAGTTACCTCTTGCTTGCCGGAGGACTGCACATGGAACACCGCCCGCTGCAGCACGCGCTGAAAACCCAATGTTGGTTGGGTATCACGGTCGGCATCGTCTTCAGGAATTCGAGGCGTGGTAGCCTCTACGAATTCTTTTAACTCACCCTTAAGTTGAGTTAAATCTGCACCGCATGCTAGCAGCACCTTGACAGCGGCTTCGTTATCGGCCAAAGCCAATAGTAAGTGTTCGACGGTCATAAACTCATGCCGACGACTTCGAGCCGATTTAAATGCCTGGCTCAATGTTGTTTCGAGATCTTTGCTCAACATAGACTACGTCCGCCTTTTGACATTAAAAATTTTAATCATCGCTTTCTTCTATCTCAGCAAGAAGCGGATGCCCATTATCCCTTGCATACTGATTTACCTGCGCCGCCTTTGTTTCGGCGATGTCTTTGGTAAACACGCCGCACACTCCTTTACCCTTGGTGTGCACTGCAAGCATTACTTGGGTGGCGCGTTGCCGATCCAAATAAAAGAAATCTTCTAAAATCTCAACGACGAACTCCATGGGAGTGTAGTCATCATTTAATAACACCACTGCATACATACGTGGCTTCTTAAGTTCTGGTTTCGACTCCTGAATTGCCAAGCCACTACCGTGATCTTCGTCTGACTTATCACCTATGTTTTGAATATCAATGTACATTTTCACTGGCTTTACCTGAGCTTATCACCACTTTAACCCCGCGCAATAGGGAAATTCACCAACTTCACCACTTACATCTTCTTAACTTGACGGCGAGGCCGGACTGTTTTAAAAATGGGGGCTAAGTCGAAAGAAAACAAGGTTGTTTGCGTAAAGATGACAATAACTATAACGACAATTAAGGATATAAAGCTATGCAGCAGGGTGTTGTAAAGTGGTTCAATAACGCCAAAGGCTACGGCTTCATCGTCTCTGAAAATAGCGAAGATGAAGTTTTTGCTCACTACTCGGCTATTACTATGGAAGGCTACAAAACCTTAAAAGCGGGTCAAAATGTCAAATTTAGCGCCGAACCCGGTCCTAAAGGACTTCATGCCACCAACATACAGGCATCGGACGAGCTATAAAATAGAAAGGGAGTACGAAATTGAAAACATCACCACCGGCATATGCCGGTGGTGATTAGTCTTTAAGCCATGTGCTTAATAATGGCATCACCGAACTCTGAACACTTCAGCAAGGTTGCACCTTCCATCAGACGCTCAAAATCATACGTTACGGTTTTGGCTTGGATTGCGCCGTTCATCCCATTAATGATCAGGTCTGCAGCTTCATTCCAACCCATGTGACGCAGCATCATTTCCGCTGACAGAATTAATGAACCGGGGTTCACTTTATCTAAGCCAGTGTACTTAGGCGCTGTGCCGTGAGTAGCTTCAAACAGTGCGATGTTATCGCTCAGGTTTGCGCCTGGGGCAATACCGATACCGCCAACCTGCGCAGCCAACGCGTCAGACAGGTAGTCACCGTTCAAATTAAGTGTTGCGATAACGCTGTATTCGTCGGGGCGCAACAGAACTTGTTGAAGCATCGCGTCAGCAATTACATCTTTAATAACGATTTCTTTACCGGTATTTGGGTTTTTAATGCTAACCCAGGGGCCGCCATCTATTAGTGAACCACCAAACTCTTCCATAGCTAGCTCGTAAGCCCAGTTTTTGAAAGCGCCTTCCGTGAATTTCATGATATTGCCTTTGTGCACGATGGTCAGTGACGGCAAATCTTGATCAATGGTGTACTGAATTGCTTTGCGTACCAGACGCACGGTGCCTTCTTTGGACACGGGCTTAATACCGATACCGCATTCCTGCGGGAAACGGATTTTAGTAACACCCATTTCTTCTTGGAAAAATTCGATTACTTTATCAGCTTCTGGCGTACCCGCTTTCCACTCAATACCTGCATAGATGTCTTCCGAGTTTTCGCGGAAAATAACCATATTGGTTTTGCCCGGCTCTTTTACCGGAGAAGGCACGCCTTCAAACCAACGCACTGGACGCTGACAAACATACAAATCCAATTCTTGACGAAGCGCCACGTTCAAAGAACGGAAGCCGCCGCCAACAGGTGTAGTCAGTGGGCCTTTAATACCGACAACATAATCTTTAATAGCATCCAGAGTTTCAGCGGGGAACCAGTCTCCGTCATACAGCTCTGCAGCCTTTTCGCCAGTGTAAATTTCCATCCAGCTTATTTTCTTAGCGCCTGAGTAGGCTTTTTCAACGGCTGCATCAACTACGTTGATCATCACCGGAGTAATGTCGACCCCGATGCCGTCACCTTCGATAAAAGGAATAATTGGCCGATCGGGTACATTGAGGGAAAGATCCGCATTAACGGTGATTTTCTCGCCCGCAGTAGGTACCTTGATATGTTGGTATCCCATTTTTGACTCCATGGTTTATCAGTTAGTATCTGTGCTCGTGCTCGCTCACAAACGAAAACAGCTGCAAATTGCTACAATGCAGCTTCTGTAAAAAGCGGCACATTATAACACTTTATACCCAGATTTCTTCTATGAATGAGCCTATTTTCTTGTGAGCGAACTTTTTTTATTTAATAAGCCCTTCCAAGTCATGAGTCAATTTACCGACGCTGACGGCCGAGCCAATCTCTCTGATTACATCAGGATACCGGCGATATATCCAGCCGGTAGACTCGATTATGACTCTGAAGGCTTGATGATTTTGACCGGAGATGGCGAATTACAGCACCAAATAAGCCACCCAAGACACAAACTCGCTAAAACATATTGGGTGCAGGTAGACGGCGACATAGGCAAAGATGCTATTTCAGAATTGCAACGAGGCGTGCATTTAAAGGATGGCCCGACGCTGCCAGCATTGGTATCAAAAATTATCGAACCAGAAAATCTCTGGCCACGCACACCACCCGTGCGGTTTAGAGCAAACATCCCTACCAGCTGGATAAAACTTACTATAAGCGAAGGCCGCAATCGCCAAGTTCGGCGAATGACCGCTGCCGTCGGTTTTCCTACACTGCGGCTAATTCGGGCCAGCATTGGCGATTGGAGCATCGAAAATCTCGCGCCCGGGGAGCACAAAAAAGTCACTCTAGGAGCAGACTTTGTGCGATATAAATCCCGCAGCAACACAAGCCCCAAGCCAAAGCGACCTAAAACTCACACACCTACTGGCCGCAGGCGTAGTCCTTAAACCCTCGGCCCTGTTACAATTCGTGCTTTAGCACTCGGAAAACACTATGGATTGGCAGCCCCACGTCACCGTTGCTACCGTCGTCGAAAATGATGGCAAGTTTTTGTTTGTAGAAGAGATTAAAAACGGACGCCGAGTAATCAATCAACCGGCGGGGCATTTAGAAGCTAACGAAACCTTGGTTGATGCCGCCATACGAGAAACACTGGAAGAAACCCAGTGGCGAGTGGAAATCCTTGGTGTCGTCGGCTTCGGCTTATACACTGCGCCCGCAAACGGCGTGACCTACCATCGAACCAGCTTTTTCGCGCGACCTATTGCTTTTTGTCCGGAACAAAAACTTGATGGCGATATCGAGCAAGCGATTTGGCTAACACCCGATGAGCTACGCGAACGCAGAAGCAAACTGCGCAGTCCAATGGTTTTAGACTGCTTAGAAAGATACTTAAAGGGACAGCGCTATCCCTTATCGATGATCTACTAACGCACACCCACAGCGTTTTAGCGGCAAATATGTTTAACGGATTACACGAATGAAGCAACAAAGCCCCAACAACACCAAAGTCATTGTCGGCATGTCAGGCGGCGTGGATTCGTCGGTTTCAGCCCTACTCCTTATTCAGCAGGGCTATCAGGTCGAAGGCCTATTCATGAAAAACTGGGACGAAGATGACGGCACCGAATACTGCACAGCGAAGGACGACCTCGCGGATGCTAGCGCTGTTTGCGAAAAACTAGGTATTCACCTGCACACGGCCAATTTCGCCGCAGAATATTGGGACAATGTATTTGAACACTTTTTGGAAGAGTACAAAGCCGGTCGCACGCCGAATCCCGACATATTGTGCAACCGTGAAATTAAATTTAAGGCCTTTCTCGACTACGCCCTTGTCCTGGGCGCGGATTTTATCGCCACAGGTCACTACACCCGCCGCAGAGACATGGATGGAACAACCCAGCTTTTAAAGGGGCTGGATCCAAACAAAGACCAAAGCTACTTCCTTCACGCAGTAGGCAGTGAGCAGCTCGCAAAAACCTTATTCCCCGTCGGAGAGATCGAAAAACCCGAGGTTCGAGCACTAGCAGAGAAACACGGCCTGATCACCCACGATAAAAAGGACAGCACCGGTATCTGCTTTATTGGTGAACGACGCTTTAAAGACTTTTTGCAGCAATATTTACCCGCCAAACCCGGTCGAATTGAGACTCTGGATGGCGTTGATATGGGCCAGCACAGCGGCCTGATGTACCACACAATTGGCCAGCGCCAAGGTCTCGGCATTGGCGGCGTAAAAGGCGGTGGCGAAGAACCGTGGTATGTCATCGAAAAAGATTTAGAGCGCAATGTACTGCTGGTTGCACAGGGTAGTCAGCATCCGGCGCTTTTTAAGCACGCACTGCAATCCAGTGAAATTCACTGGATTAGCGGTCAAGCGCCAACCATGCCGCTGAAATGCACCGCCAAAACCCGCTACCGCCAAGCTGATCAAGAGTGCGAAATCCGCAAAACGGGCACCGGCTTTGACGTCCACTTCAGCGAGCCACAGCGCGCGATCACGCCTGGGCAGTCTGTTGTGTTTTACGACGCCGACGTGTGCTTAGGTGGCGGCATTATTGAAACGGGATATCAGTATTGATGAGTGACGACAGGCAAATTGCAAAGATCGACAAAGACCTACAGGCGCGCCAACAAATACTGTCCCTAGCCGCGATTGTTCAAGCTGCAATATTAGTCGACCAAATCGCCCGCACCGGCCAGGCCGAACCGCAGGCAGTAGAAGCCTCAATTGAAAGTTTGTTCGCATTTTCAGCGGCTACCGCCGAAGAAGCCTACGGTAGCGTTGAGAATCTCGAGATTGGCATTCGGGGCTTGCGCGACTTATTGAGTGGCAATGATTACGGCGAACGAAAGAGCGTCATGCGCTATTGTTTGGGCGTATTACACCTTCATAAAAAGCTACGGAGCGACTCCGACACTGCCGCATTACTCCGCAGTCGCTTGCAACACACCGCCAAACAGAAAGAATTTAATGGCAATGATATCAATGCGTTATCAAACGCTCTTTCAGCAATTTATCAAGATACAATTTCGAAGTACAACTTTAGAATACAGATAACAGGCAGCGCTCAAGAGTTACAAAACCCCAATAATGCCGCCCGTATTCGGACCCTGTTGCTCGCCGCTATACGAGCTGGCTATCTATGGCACCAAGCTGGCGGCAGTCGCTGGAAGTTGGTGTTACAAAGAAATCGTATTTTCACCCAAACCAAACACCTGCTGGCAACTGAAATTCGTCGATAAGTCGTGTACTATTACGCGCTTTCCGAACTGCCCGCCCCGCTCAAGAAAAGGTATTCAATATGGACTTATCCGCGCTATCTGCCATCTCACCTGTCGATGGCCGTTACGGCAGCAAAACAGCTAGCCTGCGCCCTGTTTTCAGTGAATTCGGACTGATCAAATATCGCTTAATTGTTGAAGTGCGCTGGCTCCAACAGCTGGCCGCAAATCCGGCAATCACTGAAGTGCCCAGCCTAAGCAGTGATGCCAATGCAGTATTAGAAGCCCTGATAAGTAATTTTGACGAAAGCGGCGCGCAAAAAGTAAAAGACATTGAGGCCACCACCAATCACGACGTAAAAGCGATTGAGTACTTTATAAAAGACGCTATTAGCGGAAATGCCGAATTAGCCGCGGTGTCTGAATTTGTGCACTTTGCCTGCACATCAGAAGATATTAACAACCTTTCCCACGCTTTAATGCTCCGCGAAGGTCGCGAGTTAATGCTGGCAGAATGCGATGCCATTATCAGCAAGCTGACCGAACAAGCGCATGAATTTGCCGAAGTCCCCATGTTGGCCCGCACACACGGTCAAACAGCCAGCCCAACCACCATGGGCAAAGAGTTCGCCAACGTCGTGGCACGCCTGCGCCGCCAACGCCAAGTGATTGCTGAGGTTGAGTTACTGGGCAAGATCAACGGCGCGGTAGGCAACTACAACGCTCATCTTTCCGCTTATCCAGATATCGACTGGGAAGCCAATGCCGAAGACTTTATTGGCAAGCTCGGCATCAACTGGAATCGCTACACGACCCAGATTGAGCCACATGACTATATCGCCGAATTGTTCGACGCCATCGCCCGCTTTAACACCATTTTGATTGATTTAGACCGCGATATTTGGGGCTATATATCTCTTGGTTACTTCAAGCAGCGCACCATTGCCGGTGAAGTGGGCTCATCTACCATGCCGCACAAAGTAAATCCGATTGATTTTGAAAACTCCGAGGGTAACCTCGGCATCGCCAACGCGGTTCTGCACCATCTCGCGGTAAAACTGCCAATTTCTCGCTGGCAACGCGACCTCACAGACTCTACCGTGCTCCGTAATATGGGCGTGGGTATTGCCTATAGCATCATGGCATATCAAGCGACAATGAAAGGCTTGAACAAACTAGAAATCAATGTTGCGCGTATTGCTGCAGACTTAGACGATAGCTGGGAAGTCCTAGCGGAGCCTATCCAAACGGTTATGCGTCGATACGGTATCGAAGAACCGTATGAGAAGCTTAAAGCCCTTACCCGCGGTCAGCGCATCACCGCCGACATCCTGAAGGCGTTTGTCGACAAGCTAGATATGCCAGACGCAGCCAAGGCGGAATTACGTGAGCTGACACCGGCGCGCTATATCGGCAACGCCGTTGCCCAAGCTAAGCGGATTTAATGTCATGGCGCTGCAAAATTTTGATCAGCAATGGTTTTTAGATCAGGTTTGGCAGCGCGAAGCGCTTTTGATAAAGGCGGCTCTACCTGACTATGAATGTCCGCTGGACGGCAATGACCTCGCTGGCCTCGCCTGCGAAGACGATGTGGACAGTCGTATCATTATTGAATCCGACGGGGCATGGGACTTACGTAATGGCCCCTTCAAAGAAGACGATTTCAGCAAGCTGCCGGACACCAAATGGACGCTGTTAGTACAAAGTGTCGACCATTACCTGCCTGAATTAGCTGAGTTATTAGCGCACTTTCGTTTCATTCCTCGCTGGCGTACCGAAGATATTATGGTGAGCTACGCCTGCGATGGCGGCAATGTTGGCCCCCACTACGACCAATACGATGTCTTTTTAGTACAGGGAAGCGGACGCCGTCGCTGGAAGATTGGTGGACACTGCAGCAGTACCACACCACTATCAAGCAATGCCGGGCTGCGGCTATTACAGGATTTCAGCGCTGAGCAAGAGTATCTACTCGAAGCGGGTGACATACTCTACGTGCCGCCGGGTGTGGCGCATTGGGGCGTCGCAGAAGGTGACGACTGCATGACCCTATCTGTTGGCTTTAGAGCGCCATCAGAAGCCGCCCTGCTCAGTGACTATAGTGACGATATCGCCAGCTATTTAAATGAAGCCCTGCGATACAAAGACCCGCAACTCGATGCTAGCGCGCATCCGGCTGAAATTTCTAGCAATGTTCGCCGGCATGTTAAGTCATTAATTTTGAGCCACCTAGATGATGACGCACATTTAGCACGCTGGTTCGGCGAAATGATGACACGCATCCCCGATCAAGAAAGCATGATCGACGATTCCTTAAGTCCCGAAGAGTTTTTGCTAGAATTGGCCGAAGGCGCTGTTTTACAGTTACGCTTAGGTGCAAGACTTGCTTTTGATGAACAATATCTGTTTGCCGACGGACTGGCCTTCCCCTACCCGCCAGAACAGCAGGACGATGTTAAAGCACTGTGCGAGATAGAGTGCGGAGTTACCATTGATACCGCGCACCGCCTAAGCCCAGATATGATTTACGCCTTATTCTGCAACGGTACATTGTGCTTCTATGATGATACGCAAGACTGACTGGCAAACCGACAGCGCCGAGCTAACGTCGATACGCCACGAAGTTTTCGTAGACGAGCAGCATGTCCCGATTGAATTAGAAGTCGACGAACAAGACTCCCATTGCCACCATTGGCTGGCCATCGAAAATGCTGAAGCCGTCGGCACAGTTCGTCTGCTAAATAACGGTATCATCGGCCGCATGGCGGTTCGCAAGGATTTTAGGCGGCGCGGGATTGGCAAAGCGCTTATACAAGCAACCATTGATTACGCGCGCCAGCAGGATTGGCGAACACTTAGCTTATTTGCCCAAGACCACGCTATCGGTTTTTATGCCGACGCCGGCTTTGTTCCCTACGGCCCGATATTTATGGACGCCGGTATTCCGCATCAATCCATGCAATTACTACTGAGAGAAAACCGAAAATTAGGCGTAGACGGTCAACAGTTTCATCCCGCAGATAGCACATCAACTGTTCTAGACTTATGCCGCCAGACTCGTCGCACTATCCGGGTCTTCAGCCGGGCGCTGGAGCCCGCTTTATTTGCCAGCGAGGAAATAAGCAACGCTCTATCAGCGCTGGCGAGACGCCATCGTCAAAGCGAAATACGCTTATTAATATGCGACGAAGAAGCGCTAAAAGAAAGCCGTCATCCCTTATCTGAGCTGAGTCAGCGTTTGCCAAGCGCCATTCCACTTCGCCTACTATCGCCAGATTATCGCGCGGAATTGGACGAGTTTTTTCTGTTAGCTGACCGCAGTGGTATTTTCGTATATTCGAATGACGCACCCGAGAAAAACTGGTGCAGCTACTACCTGCCACCCAAGGTCAAAGACTATCAGGAACGATTTGACCGAATGTGGGCACATGCAAAGCAGCCAAGTTACTTAAAAAGGCTCTATTAATACTGATAAGCGACGATCCGCCGAACGAACTCCTAGCCTAATGCTAGCGCAGTCATTTCATCAAGCTGCTGAAAACACAGAATATTCACCCCAATTTTGTTAGCAAACTCTAATATTTCTGTCTGCTAAGCACTATTACGAAAAAAAAATGAGGCAATCGCCCTGTTCTTTGTTTTTATACGAGCAAAATCGGTCGATTTGCTGTACATTACCCGCCTATTTTCAACCCAGCTTATCTAGAGATCGCTATGACTGATTTATCCCTTTACAGAAATATTGGTATTTTCGCCCACGTCGATGCCGGTAAAACCACTACTACCGAGCGTATCCTTAAGCTGACCGGTAAAATTCATAAAATCGGTGAGGTTCATGAAGGGGAATCAACAACCGACTTCATGGAACAAGAAGCTGAGCGCGGTATAACCATTCAGTCTGCTGCGGTAAGCTGTTTTTGGAAAGGATATCGTTTCAACGTTATCGACACACCGGGCCACGTTGACTTCACCGTAGAAGTATATCGCTCGCTGAAAGTACTCGATGGCGGTATCGGCGTATTCTGTGGTTCTGGCGGCGTTGAGCCTCAGTCAGAAACCAACTGGCGCTACGCGAACGATTCAAAAGTATCGCGTCTTATCTTCGTAAACAAACTTGACCGTATCGGCGCCGACTTCATCCGTGTTACAGATCAAGTAACCAAAGTACTTGGTGCCAAGCCATTAATCATGACTCTGCCTATCGGTCGTGAAGACACGTTCAAAGGTGTTGTCGATCTGTTAAGCCGTAAAGCTTACATTTGGGACGAAACTGGGCAGCCAGAGAACTACTCTATCGAAGACGTACCAGCCGACATGGTTGATGACGTTGAAATGTACCGTGAGCAACTGATCGAAAATGCAGTTGAAATGGACGACGACGTGATGATGGCGTACATGGAAGGTGAGCAACCTTCTGATGAAGACATCAAGCGCTGTATCCGTAAAGGTACTTTGGAACTCGCGTTCTTCCCAACATACTGTGGTTCGGCCTTTAAAAACAAAGGCATGCAGCTGTTACTTGACGCTGTTGTTGACTACTTGCCAACACCAACTGAAGTTAACCCACAACCGTTAACCGACGAAGAAGGTAATCCAAACGGCAATTACGCAATCGTATCTGCTGACGAGCCTTTCCGCGCGTTAGCGTTCAAAATCATGGATGACCGTTTCGGCGCACTCACCTTCGTACGTATTTACTCCGGTAAATTGAACAAAGGTGACACCATTCTGAACTCGTTCACGGGTAAATCTGAGCGCGTTGGCCGTATGGTTGAAATGCAAGCTGACGAGCGTAACGAATTAAGCTTTGCACAAGCCGGTGACATCATCGCGATCGTGGGCATGAAGAATGTGCAAACTGGTCACACCCTGTGTGATCCAAAGCACCCATGTACTCTTGAAGCGATGGTATTCCCAGAGCCTGTTATCTCGATCTCTGTTACACCAAAAGACAAAGGCTCTACCGAGAAAATGGGTATCGCCATTGGTAAGATGGTTGCTGAAGATCCAACTTTCCGCGTTGAAACCGACGTTGACTCAGGCGAAACCATCCTTAAAGGGATGGGTGAACTTCACCTAGATATTAAAGTAGATATTCTGAAGCGTACCTACGGCGTTGATTTGACTGTAGGCCAACCGCAGGTTGCTTACCGCGAAACCATCTCTATGCCTATCGAAGACAGCTACACGCACAAGAAGCAGTCTGGTGGTTCTGGTCAATACGGTAAAATCGACTACAAAATCAAGCCAGGTGAGCCAAACACAGGCTTCACCTTCAAGTCTTCTGTTGTCGGCGGTAACGTTCCTAAGGAATTCTTCCCTGCAATCGAGAAAGGCTTTAAGTCTATGATGGGCATTGGTCCATTAGCGGGCTTCCCAGTACTAGACGTAGAAGTTGAACTGGTAGACGGTGGATACCACGCGGTTGACTCCTCGGCTATCGCTTTCGAAATCGCTGCAAAAGGCGCATTCCGTCAGTCTATGCCCAAAGCCGGCCCGCAGCTTCTTGAGCCGATCATGAAAGTGGATGTGTACAGCCCAGAAGATCACGTTGGTGATGTTATTGGTGACTTGAACCGTCGTCGCGGCATGATTTCTGGTCAAGAACCAAACACTACTGGCGTTCGTATTAAGTCAGATGTACCACTTTCAGAAATGTTTGGTTACATCAGCACGCTGCGTACGATGACTTCTGGTCGTGGTCAGTTCTCAATGGAGTTCTCCCACTATGCAGCATGCCCAGCAAACGTAGCTGAAGCAGTCATTGCCAAAGAGAAAGAAAAGAAAGCAGCTGCCGCTAAGTAATTAGCTCAGCCAAACAAAAAGCCCTGTCAGCTCTCACTGACAGGGCTTTTTTTATGCTAACAAATTTTGGTAAGCCAATTTAGTTAGCCGTCCAGCATCACGCCAACTTCATTGTCTCGATCAATGACCTCATAGCAACGCAAGTTTCGGCACGGTTCCTCGCTAAAATGTGTTAATTCGCCATTTCGAATATCGAAACGGTATGCGTGTTGGGGGCAAACCAGTTCCATACCAGACACGTCGGAGCTACTTAGCGGATACTCCCGATGGGGGCAGTTGCTCTCTATCAAATAACGAGCGCCATCTAGCTGCAACAGCATCAAATTGTGACTATCGATCTTGAATACCTTTCTATAGCCATCAAACAAGTTAATGTACTTTTCTAAACTGTAATAACGCATAGGCACAATGAGCAGGGAATTTCCCAAAGCTTACCGCAAACCATGTGGCGACAGTAATTATTTCAATCTAAGACTCTGTTTATGCTTACTGAAAGTGGAATCCCAAGAGCACGACGTTACGTGCAACTACCCATTTACTTTGCTATTCACAGGGCTAAACTGAGAGGCAGAGTTAAAATCATACAATAACTGCACTCGATACTATTGGTCTGATGTAGTAATAATCGTTCGATAGCGGACTCAGGAAGAGAGAATCCCAATGGACACTTACAAGCGCGCCAACTGGCACTCCAACATACTCACCATCACTCTTCTCAGCACTTTACTGGCAGCCTGTGGCGGTGGATCCGGCAGCAGTTCTACTACCACGAGTACGGATACATCAAACAGCTTATTACGATCAGTGAGCAGCGACGAAGAATTCGTGGCGCGTTTTAAATCTGCGTATACACAACCCAATGGCAATAACAGGGATCAACTTACACCACAGGCCGCAGAGGGTACTGCAACAGACAATAGCGGATCAGCTGAGGGATACTCTAGTACCTATACTCTGGAAAATAACGTCGATGAATTTGATGTACTCAAATACGATGGTGATTACCTTTATATCGTACCAACCATCCAGCAAACCTGTTGTTTTGTCAGCCAAGGCAACGCCGCTTTCGCGAGTGATGCCCTAGTCGCGCCGCAAAATCCTCAAAATCCAGGTAGCATCCGAATTTTAAGCACCAACCCTGACGACGCCAGTGCGCAAGAAGTGACCACAATTCCGTTGGCAGACGGTGAATATGTGCAGGGATTGTACGTGCAAAATAATCGCCTCATCAGTATTGGCACGAGTCAGTTTTATGGCAGCTACGGTGATGCGTGGCAACAAATAGCGCCGTGGGGACAACAGTCAGTCGCGGTAAAAATTTACGATACTAGCAACATCAACAATATCTCACGGCCTTGGAATATTAGTATCGAAGGTGGTTTTGTAGACAGTCGTCGCATTGGCGACACCCTCTATCTCATCAGTCGCCACACGCCTTACTGGGATAATATTTACTACTACCCTTCTAGCCAGCAAGAAGCGAATGCCAATAAGCAAATTTTAGCGAACACAACATCGGCAGATATCATTCCTAACATCACGATCAATGAACAAACTAAATCTTTATTCACAGCGCAAGACTGCTTGATCACCCGGAACGATCAAACGAATGAATACGCTTATCCGGTTATTACCAGCATTACGGCAATTCCACTCAACGATCCGAACAATACCCAAACCACCTGCTATGACGAAGATGCCAACGGCATTTATATGTCGCCTAACGCCCTGTACTTAAGCCAAGCGCGCTATGGCAGTAGCGAAGGTCAAACTCGGGTACATAAATTTGCACTTGGTGCAGGTAAACCTAGCTACCGTGGCTCGGCTGACTTACCGGGATATTTATGGAATCGCGGTCAAGTCGATTTCAGAATGTCAGAAAAAGGCGATCAACTTCGCGTCGTCACCACCCTTTACACAGGCGATAGCGCAGACATTCGTGATCATCAATTAACTATTTTGCAAGAGGCCGCTGACGACTTACGCTTAGACCAAGTGTCTACCCTACCGAATAGCAGCAGACCCGCCGAACTCGGTAAGCCAAATGAATCACTCTACGGCGTACGCTTTTTAGATGACCGTTTATACCTCGTTAGTTTCGAACAGATTGACCCTTTGTACGTTCTGGATCTTAGCAACCCAACAGATCCCTATATTGCGGGTGAGTTAGAGATACCTGGTTTCTCTGACTTTTTGCATCCAGTGAATGACAATTTGCTACTTGGCTTGGGCCAAACAGCACAAAATCAGGGCTTGGTAAAACTTAGCTTATTTAATGTCTCCGACATCTCAAACCCAATCGAATTAACTACCGTCCTCCTCGGCAAAGACGGCGGCTGGAATTATTCAGAAGCCCAATACAATCGCCACGCCTTTACTTACTTGCAACTGACGGATGGTAGCGATCGATTAACAGTGCCCGTACAGAGTTCTTACAATAGCGATCAAGGCGCGTATATCAGCGAAAACCGTGTATACCTGATGGAGATAAACGACAAATCGAATCCTGCCGCCGCTAGCTTAGATTTAATCGGCAATATCATTGCCAGCCCCAGTCCTAAAGAAAATTGGTACGGCGGCCAGAATCGCTCAGTCATTCATGATGATGCCGTGTATTTTCTGTCTGGCGACCATATTTGGTCGGCATTATGGACCGATCCTAGCCTGCAAACTGGGCCTCAATAACATATCGTAAAAACCCGCAAGGGCGTTTAGGAGGTGTTTTCTAAGCGCCCTTTTCTCTTCCCAAAACCCTGCTAATTGCTATACTGCGCGACCTTAAAAATTCACTGCGCGCCAGCACATGTCCGATACCATTCTCTATACCGATTTGTCTGGCTTTTACGATCTCATGTGCGCAGATATTGACTACCAAGCCCAAAGTGACACGGTACGTAGACTCAATCAGATATTTGGAAACCAAGGTAAAAATCACCTCGATTTAGGCTGCGGAACAGGCCCCCATATCAGACACTTCATTGACCACGGCTACAACAGTAGTGGATTAGACTTAAATCAGCCCATGTTAGACATCGCTAAGTTACGCTGCCCCGAAGCACTGTTTAGCCAGCAAGACATGTGCAATTTTAAGCTAGAAAACGCCGTTGACCTTATTAGCTGCTTTCTCTATTCAATTCACTATAGCGGCAGCATCAATAGGCTGAGTGACTGTATTCAGCAAGTCAATAACGCCCTAACACCGGGAGGCGTATTTTGTTTTAATGCAGTCGATAAAAACAAAATCGATAACAGCTCATTTACTAGCCACACCGCAGTACATAAAGACAGTCACTTTGTTTTCAGCTCAAAATGGCACTACCTTGGTAAGGGAGAAAGGCAGTCACTCAAACTCAGCATTCAAAAAACCTCAAACAATAAAACCCAAACTTGGGAGGACGAACACTCAATGGTGGCAGTGAGCTTCGAGGAATTAACGGCGCTACTCAGCCCCTATTTTGAGGTTCATGTTTTTGAACACGACTATGAAAAACTTATACCTTTTGAAGGGGCTAACGGTAACGCTCTTTTTGTTTGCGTCAAAATAAACACATAAGTGCCACACAGAGTGCTCTGCACAAAGAGATAAATAGCAGCGAGGATTTACACAGCTAAACACTGAAGGTGGCTAGCAAGGGTCAGTTACCCGTGATTGCTTCATCGGCAATCGTCGCTTCTAAGAGCAGCTCCTCAGTTTGTCCAACTAACTGCCGAAGCAAAAGTCCACTCCCACTCGAAATCCAAATATCACTACCTTTTTCGCCACCGGCTATCTCAATAATAGCACCGTCAGATACTGACTCCTTGCGCGGGCCGTTATACAAAGAGAACTTACAAGCCTCAAATGCACCCGCAGGAACAATAATTGTCTCGCGGCCCTCATATAGAATCTCATATTCGACTTCAGTCGAGGCGTCTTGAACAGGAACACCATTCGCCTCTACCTTCCGACGCTGCTGAAAAGTTTGACTATAGCTATCACCTCGGCTCAGATCAAAACGACTTAATGCACCAGGTGTATTGGATTCAATGGTTTCTATATTGAAACCATCTTGCATTGTAGTTTCAACAAAACCATGAGTCAGCAATCTGGCATTTATTTCTGCCGCGCTAAAATAGCGTTGATCGACGCTTTCAAACACTTGATCAGGCGCAATACTAGAAACTACTTCGACCACCGAACGGGCCTCAAATGTTTGCTCACCGTTAAACTCAACACCACTTTTTGTCGTTGTGTCGGACGACGTAGTTGTTTTGATACCATTGTCCAAGTTAGTGACTTCATAAACCATTTGATAAGCCAAACCATCGACAAGCTGCCAAGTTTGACTGCAATCCTCTGCAGTACTAGTTCCAGTTTCTGGCTCCCTCAATACCAAAATCATGTCCGAAACATTACTTTTATTTGTATCACCCTGGTATGCATACGTAGCGGCCGCATCTTTCAGCGCCATATTAAAATCAGACATAAATGAGTTATAAGGCAAATTGGTGATTGCCTCATCATTTTTACGTCCATCAACACGACCATCGACAATATCCTGCGCTAGCGCTTTTAATGTTGCGATTGCCGGTTGACCAGAGGTATCGTCATCACCAAGTAATGCTAGAGCAGCTAGCACAAGTGCATAATTACCGGCGTCATCATCAGCCAAACTATTTACCGCTGTATCGCCAAGTAAAACCGGCGCAGATAAAATACTGGCAAGATTGGGAGCGAAAACTGACTTTATTGCATCATTCAACATAAGTGCTGAAGCTGTGCTTAGAGGAAATGAATCAAGAACCAAAGCATACTGGTAGGCTAGCTCTGTTAGGGGTGTAATCGCTATATCATTAACACTACTGCTGAGCGCATGCAGAATTAGACCCTCAGGCAAATCAATAGTCGTTGCCAACGCCTCATCGAAATACTTAGCATTTTCTAACGCAGTCAATTTTGCCAGTATTGGACCTTCATAGCCCTCGATACTAATTTCAGCGTTTCCCTCCCCACCAATTATTGAACTAGCCAAAAGGGACTCACCATCGGCTTGGTAAACTTCAATTTTCACTTGGCTAACCTTGCCTAGCGAAGGCGTTGCCATAATACTCTGGGTACTAATACTAGAAACGCCTGCCCCACTATTGCTCCCGCCGCCACAGGCAAGTAGAACAGACGATAACAAAATAAGTGAGTTATTTCTGAGAGAAATGACCATCGCAAACTCCATGTAATTTGAAATTAAAAATCCGTTTTAAATGCGCCAGAAATTGGCTGAGAGACGTTGCAACTATGCTTTAGAGCGTAAAAATTCACGAGCCATTTCGGAAACCAGAATCCATTATTTTTTTAAGTTTCCGAACGATCACCTAAGACCAATTACCTTAAGTACTTCTCAGCAAAATATAGAAAAAAGTAGCATTCACTACGACAATATAAACTGCACTTGATACTCAAACTGCGACAAAAGAGCATCACCTTCAGCCGATGATTCCCGCGACAAGTCCAGTAAATCAGGAATCAAGCCCAAACCCAAAGAGACAATCGCCGCTACTGCAGCTTGCTTCTCTGGCAAACTGAACCGTTCAAACAACCCCCGCGCATGAAAGTCACTTGCCATCTCATCTACTATCTGACGAACTTCATTCCGAATTGCGCTACGAATCAAGGCCGAACTTCCTGCCCTCTCCCGTGCTATAAGAATAAAAAGAGACTCATTGCCACGAATATAACCAAATGCGGCGTTAACAGACGCGGCAATGACTGATGCCTCGGTATCAGCATCTCTAACCCCTTTCAATAGCGCTCTAAGCGTACTTCCTACATCGCTAACGAGTGCTAAGCCTAGCTCTTCCATAGATGCGAAGTGGCTATAAAACGCCGGAGGACTTAAATCGCAGGCCTTAGTAATCCTCCGCAAGCTTAAACCGGACAAGCCGCTTTGATCCTCTAAAAGTAACTCTAGAGCCGCGCCCATTAACTTCTCTCGATTTCCCTTTCGGCTCTGTTTGGGCTTGCTAGAACTCATATTTTCCTCGATTTAAAAACATACAACTCCGCTAAATAGTATGGCTAGAGAGCCGTACTACGGCAAACAAATACTTTTGACGCGCTGAATAAGAAATACCTCAATGCTCAACTTGACACATGTAAAGTTATAACCTAAATTATCAACTTAACACTTGTAAATATAATAAAGGGTGATGGTAAATGAATACAAGCACTGAAACACATTGGCGCGATCCTAAACGTTACCTATGGTCATTGGGACTTCTCGTTCCTCTATTTCCAATTTTCGGTGCAATCGTTTACATGCAAACCGGACATATATGGGGTTGGTGGCTTACTCCGGCCATCGTCTATTTCATTATTCCAGTGCTCGATTTTTTGATCGGAACAGATCGTTCAAACCCTCCCGAGTCTGCGGTTAAACAACTCGAAGCCGATAATTACTACCGCTATATCGTTTACGCCTACATTCCACTCCAATACGCAGGCACCATAATCACCGTCTGGTTTGCCTGCACTGAACTTGGCCCCTTAGGTATTATCGCCGGCTTATTCAGCTGCGCTTATGTAAATGGAATCGGTATTAATACAGGACATGAATTAGGTCATAAGCGTGACGCGCTTAGCCAATTCCTCGCCAAGCTTGCACTCGCCCCTGTTGCCTATGGTCACTTTTATGTTGAGCATAATTTTGGTCACCACCGCAGGGTAGCAACACCGGAGGATCCAGCAAGTTCAAAAATGGGTGAGAGCTTTTGGCGGTTTTTACCGCGAACGGTCATCGGTAGTTTGCGCTCTGCTTGCGAGATTGAGCGTCTACGCTTACACCGTAAAGGTATGGGATTTTGGCATTGGCGTAACGATGTGCTGCAAGCCTGGGCAATGACAATTGTTCTTTTCGGTATCTGTACGGCACTCTTAGGGTGGCCTGCCCTCGCTTTTCTGGTTACACAGGCAATTCTCGGTGCGTCTCTACTAGAAGTGATTAATTATGTTGAGCACTACGGCCTTCTTCGTCAGCAAGGTGCCAATGGACAATACGAGCGGTGCCTACCCAAGCACTCTTGGAACAGCAATCATATAGTCACAAACCTTGTACTCTATCAATTGCAACGTCATTCAGATCATCACGCACATCCGAATCGCGCCTTTCAAGCCCTGCGCCATTTCGAGGACAGCCCACAGCTGCCCTCCGGTTACGCGTCAATGATGATGCTCGCCTATTTCCCACCCCTTTGGTTCAGGGTTATGAATCCTCGTGTTGTGGCGCACCATCAAGGTGATTTCAGCAAAGCAAATGTACACCCGAATAAGTCCGAAAAGCTGAAAGTGTATTTCAGCTCGTTTAATCAAGGCGTGAACGCGTAATAGCGAAACAACAATAATTAGCTTGGTGCAGTGCCAACAGGCGCTAGCATGGGAGTAGCAATATGATTAAAAGAATCTCAGTTATCGGCGCGATATCTGCCTGCGCAATGCAAAGTCCACATCTTTCAGCTGCGCAGCTCGAAGAGGTGATTGTTACTGCACAGATAAGAGAACAAAGTCTTCAAGATGTTCCAGTGTCAGTCAGCGCTATCAGCGGCAGTAAAATGATGGAGGCAGGTCTTTCTAAAATCGAAGATCTGCAAGCCTACGTTCCTAACTTTACAATGACCGAATCCAGTATCGGCACAGATATCTATATTCGCGGCATCGGCTCAGGTGAAAACCAAGGCTTTGAGCAATCAGTGGGCATGTATGTAGACGGTGTATATTACGGACGCGCACAGCTTGCCCGCGCGCCCTTCCTCGATTTAGAACGTGTCGAGGTATTACGTGGCCCACAGAACATTCTTTTAGGCAAAAACAGTATCGCAGGTGCGATCAATATTAGTAGCGCATCACCAAGCAACGAACCAGAGTTTCTTGTTTCGGGCACTTACGAGCCGGATCTAAACGAACAAGTAATCGATTTTGTTGCCTCCGGCCCAATAAACGACGACCTCAGCGCACGATTTGCCATGCGCCAACGCCACACAGACGGATTTGTTAAAAACCAAGTATTAAATCGCGACGAAGCTGAGCGTGATGAAGCTACCTACCGGATCAAATTTGCATGGGACGCAGGCAAGGACTTCGACGCCAAACTCAAGCTAGAAATGGGCAGCTTTGATGTAGTCGGAAGGCAATCTGAAATTCTTACTGACAACCCGTCGGACTCAGATATCTTTCTGTTCACGGGACGTACCTACGGCGAAATACTCAACGATACCGTATTTCCTGACTTTGGTGCAGCAGGTGCTTTGCTTGGTTCATTACCTGCAGGCATACGCAACCTGATACAACTGCAGCCCAATGGCTCTATTCTGAATATGCAAGCTGATGACTCGGTGTTAGATTCCACCGCGGACCGAAAACGCTCTTCAAATGGCGATTTCAGTAATAACGACACCCAAAATATCACCTTGAATATGAACTGGTATTCCAACGGCAATACCTTCACATCCATTAGCGCTTACATGGCCTATCAGTACGATGAAGAATGTGACTGCGACTTTACCGGCGCACCGCTATTTCAGGTTGTATTTGAAGAAGAATACGAACAGTTCAGCCAAGAGTTTCGCTGGGTGTCGGCACCAGGTGAAAACTTCGACCTGATCGCCGGTGCATATTTTCAATATAACGAACTCTACTTCTTTGACTCCATCGTTCTGCCATCCACTCTTATTCCTCAGTTAATTAATGCTGCAGATATCTTAGAAGGTGGCGCCCGCGGTGACATTGATCCCGGCGCGAACGGCAACACAGGCTTTGAACTACTGGGTATCGGCGACGCAGGTAACTCGCTCATAGATATTCGATCACCGCGTGATTTTAAAAGTGACTCCATCATTGCATCTACTTTTATGCAAGGTACGTGGATAATAACCGACACCTTGCGCCTTACTTTAGGCGGGCGTTATACCTACGAAAAGAAAAGTGGTAGTAGGAAACTAGAGTTTGGTCTACCAGATGGCACCATTTTGCCAATCGGTGAAACCGACACTGCCGCAGCAGTCACCTTTGCCGCAGAACGTCATGATTTGGCCGGCAAGCGAACAGAATCACAGTTCGCGCCGCTGTTAAATATCCAATGGGACGTGAGCGATGAGGCGATGGCCTACTTTTCAGCCCGACGTGGTTTTAAATCCGGCGGTTACGATGCTAGATCAAACGCATCGCCGAGCGCTGAGCCAACGCCCACCAATCCAACGGCAACCTCTGCTAATCCCCGCGTATTAATCGGTAGTTTTGAATTTGAGGAAGAGCGTGCAACCTCCTATGAATTTGGCTTGAAGACTTCGCTGTTCGACGGTGTCGCTGAACTGAACTCCGCCCTTTTCTACACCCAGTTCGATAACCTACAGGTCAGTGTTTTCGATGGCACACTAGGCTTTAACGTGGGCAATGCCGCAGGTGCTGTGACCCAAGGTGTGGAATTCGACGGTCGTATCGCATTAAGTGAGCATATTATTCTTGGTGCGGGGCTGGCATTTTTGGACTTCGAATTCCAAGACCATAAATTTGGCACCTGTATTCAGGATCAAGTACCGGACAACCCAAACGGCATAAACTGTGATTACACGGGTAAAACCAACCAGTACGCTGCAGACTATTCTGGCAACATACTACTGGGCTACGAGCGAGAAATTAGTGATTCACTCATCCTAAGAGCTAACCTTGACGCTATATTCAGTGACGAGTACCACCCCTCACCCAACCTTGATGACCGTGTAAAACAGGATGCGTTTATTCAATACAATGGCCGGATTTCACTATCGTCGAATGACGGTGAATGGGAATTGGCACTGGTTGGGAAAAACTTAACAGACGAACTGATCATTCTGTACGCGATTGACACACCGGTCGCTAAAAAAGTTATCGCGGGTACCACTACTCATCACGGTTTTACCAACCCACCTAGAACCTTTGCACTTCAAGCGACGTATCGCTGGTAGGCGACCGAGTAACCTGCTTGCCGATTTTGAGTTTGGACGCTCAAAGTCGGCTTTTTTTAACTCTCCTCTAATACATAGCAAAGCCCACAGCTCCCACCTATAAACAATCTCATAAGCTCGTATTTAGCGATTCTTCAACAACGATAGCGATTGCATAATTGCTACATAGGGCTATAAGGTCTTAACCATTCGTTTTGCAAGGATGCTTGGATTCTTGAACTTGGTTGTAACGACGAGCCAAAAAGGTCACTACACGCTATCTGATAGTAAGCTCAAAATACTGCTATTGTTATTGCTGCTACTAAGATGGCACAAGGGCATGTTCTATGGCTGGTTTGGGCACACTAAAAAGTGTTAATTCTTTAGTCATATGCTTTATTTGATCAATGAGTGTATATCCTATACCGCTCAGCTGTAAGATTAACCATGTTAAATGGACAATCACTACTCAACCACCAAATCTAATGTCGATGCCGGACAACGGCAGTTTACTCAGTAATATAATATTTAAATGGCTGCATGTTATGAAAAAATTCACCTTCCATATTCTGCTACTGACTAGCCTGTTTTTTAATCATGGTGCGCTAGCCGGTGCGCAGCTTCAACAGACTATCGAAAGCTGGCTTGGCGGCTACCCCGCTATTTTGAAAGAAGAAACAGTATTAAATAAAGATATACTGAATAAGTTTTATATAGAGCGGAATTTTGAAGCAGCGTGGCTTGATTCTAAGGGATTAACAAAACAGGGTCGTGAACTACTTGGGGCTATTGCAAGTATCAATGAAGAGGGGCTGCTTCCTGCCGACTATCACGGAGCCCGTGTTTTAGCGATATTGACGGCAAGTATTAGCCCTCAGGATACCGCCACTTACGATTTACTTCTAAGTGATGCCTTTCTTACATTGGCCAGTCATTTAATTTCGGGCAAAGTTGACCCAAAGGATTTAAACGCAGAGTGGGAAGCTAATCGACGACACAGTGATTTGCAGTTACTACTCGAAAACGCGCTTAAACAGGGTGATATATCTGCAGCACTCGACGGATTACGCACTAAACAGACCCGCTATTTCCGATTAAAAAAAGCACTCGCAACCATGCGGTTACTGCCAAATACCGCATGGAAACAGAAACTCGCAGAGTCACCAGCAATAAAACCTAGCGCTAGCGATAATCGCATACCCGTAATTGCCAAACGCCTACAGGTATGGGGAGATTTATCACTTCAACAGCCTAGTAATGAAACCGCTCAGACTTATAGCGCCGTATTGGTAGAGAGTATTAAGGCGTTTCAAGGCCGACACGGCTTGGATGCCGATGGCGTCATCGGTAGAGAAACCATTAAAGCCTTAAATATATCTCCACGGGAACGGGCAAAACAGATCGTTGTCAATATGGAACGCTGGCGTTGGCTGGCGGAAAACTTAGGCGATAAGTACTTGCTTGTGAATATTGCCGCGTTTGAACTTAAAATAATCGACAACAATCAAACCGTGTTTGTTAAACCGGTTGTTGTGGGTCGCAATTATCGAAAAACACCTGTTTTCAGCAATAAGATTCGTTACATAGTATTAAACCCAACGTGGACCGTGCCCTATAAATTGGCGGTAGAAGATAAACTTAGTGAAATACAAAAAGATCCGGCTTATTTAAACCGCTTGGGTATTCGTGTTTTTAAAGGCGACTCCCCAGTGCCAATTGATCCGTTTTCAATTTCATGGAATGAGATTAATAAACGCAACTTCCCGTTCCGTTTAGTACAAAGTCCGGGGCCACAAAATGCATTGGGGCAAGTAAAGTTTATGTTTCCTAATCCGCATGATGTCTATCTTCACGACACTCCCTCTCGGGAGTTATTTAAAAAGGCGGAGCGCGCGTTCAGCTCAGGCTGCATAAGAGTGTCTGATCCACTCGAACTCGCTGAATTTTTATTGCGTAGTCAGGGCTGGGATAAAACAAGAATCGCGGCTGTAATTGAAAATGGTGAAACGGAAACTGTGACATTAAAAACACCGGTGCCAATTCATATTGAATACTGGACCACTTGGGTCGATCGCGAAGGTGTCAATCATTTTAGGAATGACATATACGACCGTGATCAGCCGCTATGGCAAGCATTAAGCAAGCCCTTGAATCATGTAGAGCACTAAATGAGAAAAAACTCAGTTTTCTTTAACGATCCAAATTTACTAGTAGCGTGCTGTTTCTTAGCCAGTTTTATTGGTAGTTTTGCTAACGCGGGTGAGATTCAGGATTTTGATCCTGGTCTCGCGCCTTTCAATGTTGTCATTGAAAAGCACTCGCTACGCCTAGCCGTAAATATGAAAACTGTGTTGCCCGGTAAAACACTCTCTATCGCCGTAAAGCAGAAAAATGCCGGGGAATTTTCACTCTATCAAGGTCCTAATAAACTGACGCTGAATGCGACAGGTAGCCACAGATGGATTGCGCCTAAGAAGCCCGGCTATTACCCACTTACCGTTATCCGCAATCGAGACGAGGCGCAACTTACACTCAATATTTTTGTTTTACACCCAGCCAGTCAACTTATAAATGGAAAGTTGAATACATATAGAATTGGTCAGTATCCCAGCGCCTTAAACGGACTTGAAGCTTACAAAGCGCCAAAAGGCTATATTGAAGTGACTCGCGATGAGGAAAATATACTGGTTTCACCACATTTCAAGCTAGGTCAATTTTTATGCAAACAAGATGGAGGCTATCCAAAGTATCTAGTATTGCAGCCAGAGCTACTCGACAAACTGGAGTTGTTACTAGAGCACGTAAACACCAAGGGCATACGTACTGACGGCTTCACAGTAATGAGCGGCTATCGAACGCCTTTTTACAACAAAGCCATAGGAAACGTGCCGAATAGCAGTCATATTTACGGCCGGGCAGCCGATATCTTTGTGGACGTTAAACCAGCCGATGACTATTTAGATGATATAAATGGTGATGGCGTAGCAAATATCAAAGACGCCGAAGCGCTTTATGATATGGCCGATCAATTAGTGAATCACAATAGGCACCCGCAATTAATGGGTGGCGTCGGCCTTTACGATAAAACGCCCGCCCACGGCCCCTTTATACATGTTGACGTGCGCGGTATGCCAGCACGCTGGGGGCACAAGTAAGTCAAACGCCCTTTTAATAGCGTAGGAGCCGATGCAATCCACCAAGAGGGGCACGTCCCTCCCCTCTAACCCCGCGCTTTATATCGCCACCTGCGTCCTAGATAGAAAAATCTAAATCACTCCGTCGACTTGTCCTCGAAACTGAATAATTTATCTTCGTGATAGAACGGATAAGGAGGCCCACCAAAGCCATACCAAGCAAATAACAAAAATGACCATCTGAATCGATACTTTCTTTGAAACCTGCCATAGTCCCCTAAGAAACAACAAGACGTATTACTTTCTAGAATTGAAAACATATTGCGGTTGTCACACGTTGTTCATACTGGCAGCCTACCCTCGACCCGATTGATTTGAATCATCGACCGATCTTGACCGGCTATCACCGTGGTAGAAAACTATGTCTCACAAAGTAATACTGATCGTGCTCGATGGCCTTGCCTATAACACTGCCGAACAGTGCATGGGTTTCCTACAAGGTTTAAATGAACAGAAAACAAGCACACTGTACAAGCTACAGTGCGAGCTACCGTCAAAGTCTCGCCCTCTTTACGAAACTATTCTCACTGGCGTTCCGCCGGTGCTAAGTGGCATTGTGCATAACGACGTGGCGCGCAACTCTAATCAGCAAAGTGTCTTCAGCTTGGCGCGCCAACAAGGTTTGACCACCGCCGCCGCTGCGTTTCATTGGTTTAGTGAATTGTATAACCGTAGCCCCTATGACACTGTCCGGGATCGCCATACAAACGATCCTGCGCAACTGATTCAGCATGGCTGTTTCTATCATGGCGACCACTACCCAGATAACTATGTGTATCTAGATGCGGAATCCTTAAGACGTCGGCACAACCCTGATTTTTTGTTGATACACCCCATGAATATAGACAATGCCGGACACCACGAGGGCGTAGATAGCTCACACTACCGGAATACTGTTCGCAACTCAGACGGCGAATTATCAAAATATCTACCGACGTGGATCGAGGAAGGATATCAAGTTTTGATCACCTCTGATCACGGTATGAATTCAGATAAAAGTCACGGCGGCACTCTCCCAGAAGAACGGGACATCCCCTTATTCGTCATCGGCGAGCGTTTCACCCATCTCACTGATTGCGAGCCCAAACAAACCGAAATCTGTGGTTCCGTTTGTGATCTGCTTGGTCTTACTAACCACAATAAACCAAGCACAGAAAAACTGCTTTTTAAGCAAAATACGAACAATCAATACATGGTCGCGCTCGCCAACTAGGCATGTACTTTTCAGCAGCGCGCGAATGGTTTTAATATTCAATGCTGATTTTTTGCTGGGTTCTGCTTAAAGAAAAAGATAAAAAACAGGATAAATACCATTAGAGCAGCGGTCGCTGAATAACGGCTCAATTCAAGACCGCCCGCACTCACGGGCTTGTCGAGCAAATCACCAACGACCGCGCCGAGGGGTCTTGTCAGAATGAATGCGGTCCAAAACAAGATTGTCCGCGAGATATTGGTTCTGAAATAGGCCAGTGCAGTTAGCGACAACAGTCCGCCAAATATCAATGCGCTCGCGGCGTACCCCAAGCCTTCGGAATCTGCGACCCAGTCGCCTAGAGCCGTACCGAGTGTTTGTGAGAACATAATCGTTAGCCAATAGAATGCTTCAGATTTTGGCGAACTTACCGTTTCTACGGCAACTGAACCCATAATCCGCTGCCATGCAAACAGAGACCCCAGCAACAGAACTAACAATATGCTTGAGCCGCCCGCATAGCCAATACCTATAGAACGATCTGCAAAATCTGCCAGTGTTGTACCTAAGGTAGTTGTCGCTATTATCGTCGCCCAATAAGTAGCAGGATGGAATTTCTTCGAGTACATTTGTATCGCTACTGCGACGATAAATACCAAAGAAAATATTCCTGTACCGACCAGATAACCTAAGTCCATTGACATCGAAACGACATCACCGCCAGTCTCACCTAAAGTGGTTGCCAATATCTTTATAACCCAGAAAATTAGAGTTACTTCTGGAACTTTGCTGAGCATAACTTTATCTGCTGCATTCATTTCATGAACTCAATACTGACTAATGACTGTATTTTCAGAAACACACTTTTACTATCTCACTGAAAGCCTACGACAAATATTTTGGCATAAAGATTCACTGTCTTTTGTAACTCAATCATCGCATCAACATTAAACTCACTACTAAAACTGCCAATCTGCCCGCAAATACATAAAATAGTCATTGCGATCAAACTGAAATCCACCGCGGTCGGAACTCAGCTGTTCTGCGCTGAATTCAAACTCGAAAGTCCAATTCTCAGTTGGTTCGTATTGCAATCTCATACCCGGCTGTAACGAAGTTTGACTCCCCGCCAAATCACTGTAGTCGCGCTGATAAAACTGTAACTTTGGCCGCAGGCGCCAGTGCTGGCCTATTGGTAGACGGGTTTCCAAGCCTAGAGAATATAGCTTACTTCTGGTCAATTCCGAGTAACGCAGTGTAATCCAGCTTATTGTGCGCTCCTTCCAAATATCGTTTGCGATAAGTTGTGCACTGAAATTACCTTCCACATCGGTTCCGTCAAAGCCGGGCACCCCAAATGATTCTGGCGTACCTGTAAGCTGCCAGAAGCTTGTATCAAGAGACCAGCGCCAATGTGTTGAAAACCGACGCGATGCACCGAGCGCCAAAGATTTACTAATCGCAGTACGGTCAAGTGCGATGGTCTCAAAATCATTTTGACTGATCCCACTTGCCTCGAGCTGATTCAAATCGGTGACGGCCTGCCCAATAAGCGCATTGGACACACTCAGCATTGGCGAACGCCGATAATCTGCCGAAAAATAATAATGAGATTCGTCATCACCAAACCAGTTTGCACTAAGCAACGCGGTATTGAGTTCTGCGAAACCGGTGTCGTAATCCAAATAGGAAAACCAAGAGTAGCGCTGGGACTGGTAACTGACCTCCGCTCCCAGTGCTTCACGCTCAATAATATTGCCGCGTTCCTGCTTAGTAACAAACACATTGCTGCGCCACGGCGATTGACGGGCTGCGAGATCCAGACTAAGGCCATAGACCTGTGCATCGGAGTTCACCGACACATCACGACTAGACAGCACTGGATAGCCCCAAACCAAATTGACGCCAAAACTGTCGCCAACGTCGGAGTGGTACCGAACGCCATCGAAACGCCCCAAGATGCCTTCCCCACTCACATTTTGCCTGCCGATGCGTATTTGCTGTCCCGCAGGTTTATACAATGTGTCGATATAGGCTTTGCTCAAACGTTTCGGGTTGAACGTATCAAACTCAAAATCCTTCCAGTAACCACCAGAAACGACCAAGCGGGTGTCGTATGTATCGCTTCGATAACGGCCATTCAGGTTTAAATCAGTTATCCACGCCGATTGAAGCACCTCGCTTCCGCTTCCACCATTGTCTGTACTGTAGTATTGATAGGCGTTGCTGAGCACACCGAACCAGCGTAGTGAAGAGGCTTTTTCTGCGCTTTTCTTGTCCGGTGCCGCCGCCACTTCGTCTACGTCCATTAGTGAAATACCCGCCAGACGTTGACGTACACGATTGACCCCGTTTGATTGAGGATAGCGCTCCAGAAAAAGACGGTAGCTCGTTGCTGCCTCATCGAACTTGCTTAGCCGTTCTTGGGCCACACCAAGATATTCCAGTGCTTTTTCCTGCAAGGAATTTGGTGGGCCACGAAGGACTTCACGATATAAAACTTCCGCAGCGGCTGCATCACCTTTGGCAAGTGCTGCGCGTGCGGCGGCGAATTTATCTTCAATTCCTTCGGGTAGTTGTTGGGTCGGTGAATCCACAGCAGTCCATAGACTTTGCTGATCGGCACTGATCTGAAAGCGGCAATTCACATTGCGGTTAAAATCGAAGCGTAACCATAGTTGGCCGGCAATCCATTCTGAATTCACCCGATTAAGGGGCAATGATTCACTCGCCTGCCAAGGCAAAAATTCATTACCACTATAATCAGTGGCGGCATTTTGCCCGGTAAATGCGGGCTGCAATCTCACCACACAAGAATTACCTGTTTCCGACTCCACGGCGGCAAGCTGAAATCTATTTGCCAGATCAAGTTGGAAGGCCGCGCTGCCCTGCTTTTCAAAAAGTACATTGATCGACTCAACCCACGCAGGTTCTGCGACTAAAGAAGGGGCGAACACAGCCAAGACTAGAAGTATCATCAAGTAAATACAGCCTTGCCGTATGCAATCAGATCTGCGCGAATACGTTCTATGCATCGTGATATTCATAATGATCAATCCCCAAAATCAGGATCAGTTACCCGATGTTGCCCGGAACGTGTGCGCTGAATCCGCGAGAAAGTGCTGTCGGTATAGGTATGACAGGCCCCGGTACAATCACGTAGTTCACTAACGGTATAATTTATCCTCGGAGAGCTCACCTTGGTGTGCTCCCCTGCCCGGTATTGATTGGCGTGACAGCCAGCACAGTCAGGTTGATAAGCCGGCGTGCTCCAATTAACCGTTTCAGAATTACCTCTGTGGCAATCAACACACTGCAGGTTTTGCCGATGATCACCTGGGTAGCCAGGGCTTTGATGACGGAATGTTGTCGGAACCCAGCGCGTGGTGCTGTGGCAATAATCGCATTGAAGATTGCTTACAAAGTGACCGGTATTTTTGCCGGTGGCGCTACTGCCATTGTGGCAGGAGTCACAACTAGCACTGACATTATTATGATCAAAGTTGGCGGGCACCCACGCATTACTGGTATGGCAAACATCACATTCAGCATTTGTATTAATGTGCGTACTCGATTTTCCTGTGGCCTGACTGCCGTTATGACAGCTTGAACAAGGCTGCGTAATACCGCTGTGATCAAACTCGGCTGGGATCCATCCGGTAACCCGATGGCAGTCATCACATTCCAGATTAGTGCTAACGTGATTCATCGTTTTACCTGTGGCCTGAGTGCCGTTATGGCAGCTTGAACAAGACTGCGTAATTCCACTGTGGTCAAATCCGGCGGGGATCCAGCCCGTAACCCGATGGCAGTCATCACATTCCAGATTAGTAGGAACGTGATTCATGGTTTTTCCGGTTGCCTGACTGCCGTTATGACAGCTTGAACAAGGCTGCGTAATACCACTGTGGTCAAACATAGTCGGCAGCCACGCTTGGGTGCCATGGCAAGCTTCGCACTGCTGGTTAGTAGGAATGTGATTTGGTGTTTTACCCGCAGCCTGGCTGCCGTTGTGGCAACTAGAACAAGCTTGAGTAATATCACTGTGATCGAATCCAGCCGGGAGCCAAGCCACCGTCCGATGACAGTCGTTACACTCCAAGATCGTGGCAACGTGATTCATCGGCTTACCTGTGGACTGAACGCCGTTGTGGCAGCTAGAACAGGCGGCAGTAATACCTGAATGATCGAATACTGCGCGCTGCCAGTTAAACGTATTGTGACAACTATCGCATTGATTACTGGACTGCGGATGATGGATTGGTTTGCCCGGCTGAGTCTGGCCGTTGTGGCATTGACTGCACTCCCCCCTTACCTGGCTGTGGTCAAACCGAGTAGTGACTTGCCAATCCACCGAGCGATGGCATTCAGAGCATTCATCTGTTGTCGGCATGTGACGAAAGGTTTTTCCGCCCGCAGGTATTACCGAGCCGCCATTGTGGCAAGAAACACAGCGCGTTGGTGTACCCTTGAACTGCCCGTTGACGTGGCATTCCTGGCATTCGACATAACGATGAAATCCCTGAAGAGGAAAACGACTGGCGTCGTGGTCAAATTCAACCGCCCATCCTGATGACATCCCGCATAAGAACATCGTCAACGCAAAAACAATATGGCAGTACTTTTTATTAGAATACATCGCCATGTTTCACCTCATTTCAACTTCGGTAAACGTACTTGTGTTGTGACAGCGGTCGCAGCGCTCGCCATAGGCGCCTCGGTGTTCGTCATCGGCTTTATGACAGCTACCACACAGTGGCGCAGTGCCTTTAAGGGTGTCTAATTTCTGGCTGTGACAGCTCCCACAGGAGACATTTTTGTGGGCACCATGGAGCGGAAATTCACTTTGGGTGTCGTGATCAAAACGCCAGCTGCGCCATGACACCGGATGATGACAATTAGCACACTCTTGACCGAGATTGCCTTTGTGTGGATCGTTTGCGCCGTGACAGTCCGCGCACTTTTTTCCGATACCAGCGAATACAAAATCAATATGGCATGATTCACAGGCTTGAACCGCATGCATTCCCAACAGTGGAAAGTCAGTTAGATCGTGCACAAAGCGAATATCGCCATTCCAACTCCCCTCGCTGTGACACTGCTGACAGTCGGTGCCAAGGGATTTTTTGTGCACATCGTTCGACTGATGGCAGTCGTAACAGGTCTTATCAGCAATGGGTGCATTTACATCACCTTTATGGCATTGCCCGCAGGCAACTTGTTTATGCGCACCACGCAATGGGAAATCAAAATCAGCATGGTTGAAAACTGTTTTACCCCAGCGATTATTGTCATGACACTGATCACAGCGATCGCCGTTCTTCCCGAAATGAGGGTCATCATTTTTATGGCACGCTGAACAAGTCGTCGGTGCATGTTTCGCCGCGACACCAGGCGTGTGACAACTCTCACAACTCAGTGTCTTGCGGGCGCCCTGCAGCTCGAACTTGGTATCTCGCTTATGGTTGAATTTATGCTCGGTCCATTTTTGCGTGGCGTGACAACTTTCGCACTTCTCTCCAAAGCCATTGCTATGAACATCGTCGATGCGATGACAGGACGCACAATCGGTCTGAGCTTGTGTGAAGTCGGCGCTGTGATGACACTGCCCACAACTTGCTTTTTCGTGCATGCCAAGCAGTGGGAATTTGGTTTTCTGGTGATCAAACACCACCTCACGCCATGCCATTGCTGAATGGCAATCGCCACAGGAGTCTCCCTGCCCGCCTTTGTGAATATCGTCGCTTTTATGGCAATCGACGCATTGTCCTGGCGCTTCGCTAAATTTCTTTTCTTTGTCGTGGCATTGATTACAGGGGACACCCTGATGATGCCCAAGCAACTGAAAGTCGGTGCTTCCATGATCAAAAACAGCACTATTAAGCTGTACGATATCTGCATTCCTACCGCGATGTTCTGAGTGGCACAAGCGGCATTCACTTGTCGCGATGCCGGGCTTTTTGGCATGAAATCCCAGATTATTTTTAAGATCAGCCGCAACTTCCTTGTGGCAATCTAGGCACAGCGGGTTTTGATTCTGATCTTTAAAGCTGGAATGGCAGGCTTTACAGTCGCCATCAAATTTCTTGTGTGCCTCACTAAGCTCGCCAGGGCTTAGCATTCGCTCCAAACCAAAATCAATAGCTAGCGCTGAGCCTGACACACTCATCAAAAGCAACAGCGTCAAGCCGAGCGGCGCGCAAGCTTGGCGCGTCCAGTTGCAAAAAATCTGACAGATTTTCCGCATAATATTCATCAGATATTTTTAACCTCAGTAATAATGCACCGCCCAGACGTGCAGAGTCGCCGTCAGTAACATCATCACAAAAAATGGCAAATGCAGTACATGCCACCAAGAGAACAATCGTTCAAAAAACCGCAGTTGCGCGAGCCTACCTAAGGTCTCTGTATACGCCTTAAGAGTTGTTTTTGAATCACGCCAAAGTGCAAACGCGGCTGGATCATTCTGACGCTTTGCAGCGCGTCGCAAAAACCGCTGCAAACGTCGTCGCCGAGACCCTGCAAGAACCGCATCCACAGTGGTGAGCTTCTCCAATTCGCTGGGTAGTAGGCTGTTATAGAGCCTATTTACAATATCGATCAATTCTGGAAACGGCTCAAACTGGCTTAGTAGTTGTTGACGTTCGCGATTTGCTTGCACTGCTAACATTTGACCGTTGGCGCGCTGTCCGTACAAGCCAATATGAATCTTGGTGTAAATGTACCGACCCACAAAACCACTGATAACAACGAGTATCATGCAGCTTAATGCCACCCTGCTATTAAGTGAGCCAAATCGAAAATTTGAATGGAAGGCGATGGCTAACGGGCCCAAAACACCCAGCATCATGTGAATTCGAAACCAATGCCGAATAGGCATTAATTTTTGAAGTTTCGCCGATCGTTTTGCAAGTGGGTAGCTAAGCAGCAAAAGCATGCCACTGACGCCAATTATCCCTAGCGCGTAGCCAAATCCGCTCTCTGCGCTGAGAATTTGATCCTGTCTCTGAATCCAACCCCAAACAAGGATAATGAACGTGGTGGTGAAAAAAAGCACAGAGCTAAGTCTGCCACTCTTAGATGGACGCAAGGTCTTAGGTAAATTCGTCGTTGCATCTGCCGTCACTTAATTCTTCCTTAATGTAACAAATATATCATTCACATTAGAGAGTGTGTTTGGCAGAACACGTTCTCAGATACTGATACTAAAGCTAGCAGAAGAGGCAAATATTAGCCACACATTTTGTAAGGTTTTTATGTTATAACACGGGCTCTCTCATGCGCATTTTGGAAGCAACCGATGCCACCTAACATCTCGGCTATGCTGATATACCTACTTCCGCTAATGGCCATCATGGGCTTATACATTTTTTCTCAGCAACGTCGTCACAAACGGAGTCTTGAGTTGCTTCGCGAGGCTACTGAGACAGGATTACTTGAACCTGCGTCGCTACATCCATTAATAAATGAAAGTCTTTGTATCGGCTGCAAGTCATGTATAAATGCCTGCCCCGAACACGATGTTCTCGGCCTAATAAATAATATTGCAACCTTAGTGGGGCCTAGCAATTGCATTGGTCACGGTGCTTGCCGAGAAGCCTGCCCAGTCAACGCAATTGATTTGGTGTTCGGCACAGCGACGCGAGGCGTTGATATCCCGCTGTTGCAGGCCGATTTTCAAACATCAGTGCCAGGCATTTATATTGCTGGCGAATTGGGAGGAATGGGACTGGTTAGAAACGCCATAACTCAGGGAGTTCAAGCGGTGGACTGCGCTGCAAAAAATTTGCGCAAATGTCCAAACGACCCGCTAGATCTTGTTATTGTGGGCGCGGGGCCCGCCGGACTCGCCGCTTCACTTGCGGCAAAGGAGTTGGGCCTCAGCTATGTCACACTGGATCACGAATCCGGACTCGGTGGCACCATCGCGCATTTCCCACGGGGCAAACTGGTTATGACACGCCCCGCTACCTTGCCACTGGTTGGCAAGTTTCAGTTTGTAGAAACGAGTAAGGAGCATTTGTTGGCGTTTTGGCAGGACGTTGTCGACAAACATCCGCTAAATCTTCGTTTCTCCGAAGGCGTTACGGCAATCGATGGCGATATCACGAACGACTTCACTACAACGACAACATTAGGTCAGTTCCGCAGCCAGCGCGTATTGCTTTGTATCGGCCGACGAGGCACACCGAGGAAATTGAACATTCCGGGAGAAGACCTAAATAAAGTCGCTTATCGCCTCCAAGACGCTACTCAGTACGCTGGTATGAATGTGATGATCATGGGTGGCGGAGACAGTGCCCTAGAGGCTGCAATTAGTCTCGCTGAACAAGAGAATACTCAGGTTAGTTTGTGCTATCGCGGCAAAGCCTTTAACCGCGCAAAATTCAAAAACAGAGAGCGAATACAAATACTGAGCCAAGAAGACAAGCTGACTCTCCATATGGAGTCTGAGCCAACTGCTATTGAGCGGGAGACCGTAACATTGACTACTCCAGACGGCACCAAAGTACTACCTAATCAGGCCGTCATCATTTGCGCTGGAGGAGTACTGCCGACAGCATTTCTCCAAAATATCGGCATTCAGGTGGATACTAAATATGGCAGTCGCTAGACTTATATTTGGCGCCACAACGTCGCTAAAACAACTACAGCTAGTATTCATTATTGTCTTGAGCATTGGCGTCTCTGCTGCAAATGCAGAGATAGATGTCTGGCAAGAATACGCGCAGCTAATACGTGTCCGCCATTATGGTGAGGCCGCTGTTCTAATCACTGCTCAGGCTGAAAAAGGTGATTCTCGAGCGTGCTACGAACTTGCACAGCTTTATCGGAACGGAAGAGGTGTCGAAAAAAACGAGTCTAAAGCCCGCACGCTATTATTGCGGGCAGCCAAACAAGATCATATACCCAGCCAGTATTTACTTGGACTGTTCTATAGCAAGGGAACCGGTGGGCCAGAGAGCCGGACAGAGGCGAGGCGATGGCTGGAAAGTGCCGCACAGCAAAACTATGGCCCGGCCAAGTCAGCGCTAAATTCGCTTAACACTGAACGGGAAAACTCAGAACTCAGTAAGGCGGAGATTCTTTCCGCTGCTAGAAATTCTGATGCAAATAATACAAAAATACAAAACACCATCCAGCGTGCAATTCATGAGAATAAACATCTCAGCACCTTGGACAGCGATGGCAATACCCTACTCAGCATTGCTGCTATTTGGGGTGCGCAGCCCACAGCTGAACTATTGCTCAACGCTGGCGTGGATATCAATCAACAAAACCGCTTTGGAGAAACCGCGCTCCACTTGGCGGTTCAAGAACAACAGTTGAGCGCACTAAATTGGCTGCTCAGCCATAAAGCGAGCTTAGACCTGCAAAGTGTCGCCGGTAAAACCGCCCTTCACATTGCCTTGGAACGTAATCTCACCGACTATGCCACGCGCCTGCTAGCAGAAAAAGCAAATCCGCTTATCACCGACAAGGACGGAAAGACCGCGCTGAATATTGCGGTACAACGCCAAAACAAGCCAATACTTGCGCTACTCGCTCGCGATGGATTTCGGCCGGAAGCCACTAATGACATAGAACGGCGGCTAAAAATAGCACAGCAAGATTCCGGCGACGGTATCTACCCGATTCAGCTGGCCGTTGAACGAGATGATTTACCTCTTATTAAAAAACTAATTTCAGGTAGCACGACTCCTTGGCAAGCCAATGCACAGGGGCAAACCTTAATAACCTTAGCTGCACAGCACGCGTCTGCGGAAACATTGCGTTATTTATTAAAACTAGCACCGAATCCATCAGAGCGTGGTCCGCAAAAGCGCAATGCTTTGTTTTTTGCGCTGGATGCGGATAACAACGAAAACCTACAAGTATTGCTGGACAACGGAATTTCCCCCACTGATGAGGATGAGACCGGCCTCAGTGCAATTGAATACGCATTTAGCGTGCGCCCTGAATCCGCGTCACGATTAATCAGACAACTTCCCTCTTCCCAGTGGCAGGCATTGTGGCTACCTATGGCGGCGGCACATGATCAAAACGAAACTTGTCTGCTATTTATAGATCAGGGTGTCGACGTCGATACTGTTGACGAGACGGGCAAAACAGCGCTGTGGTATGCGAGCAAAAGGGAAAACGGCGAGCTGGTGGAAATTCTACTAGGAGCTGATGCAAACGTTCTGATCAGCGACACCAACGGCGATACCCCAGTACATATCGCTGCTGGATACTCACCAACATCCCTAGAGATATTGCTTAGAAATAGCGATGCAGTGAGCCTTCTAAATACAGCAAATCATACTGGAAATATGCCCCTCCACCTTGCTGCAAGTCATTCTCAGGCAAAAAATATTACGCTGTTAGCAAAGCTAGGCGCCGATATAAACAGTCGGGACAACAGCGGAAATACGCCGCTTATGCTGGCGGTTTTAGCGAACTCTATCGACACTATCGAAGCCGCCTTGGTCTCTGGCGCTGCACGTAATAAGCGGAACAAACAGGACCAAGACGCGCTGACAATGGCCCAACAACTTGGTTATAAAAAAGCGGTCGACGCGCTAAAAAAACCTCAGAAAAACGGTTTTATTGACCTGTTTAAATAGTTTATCTACGCGGACATTTACACAGCACTTAGCAGAACTGAGCCAGTTATATCACCGTCCCATAGTGATGCAGTAATCCCCAATGTGCTTTAACACCCGCTGGTGAAAATAAGATATGCGGATGTAGTATGATTTAGTGATATTTATTCGGTCACCCAGTTAGGCACTACATTTTAACTACAGGAAATTTTTAATGGCGGCAGGTTCACTTTTAGCTCTGTTCGATGATATCGCGACTCTCCTAGATGATATTTCAGTACTGTCTAAAGTTGCGGTTAAAAAAACTGCGGGGGTATTAGGTGATGATTTAGCCGTCAATGCCGAGCAGGTTGGTAATGTGCGAGCCGAGCGTGAGCTACCCGTGGTATGGGCCGTGGCTAAAGGATCACTACTGAATAAAGTGATTATCGTTCCGGTGGTGTTAATAGCCAGTTTGTTTATGCCATGGCTAATAACCCCAGTGCTAATGCTTGGAGGCATGTATTTGTGTTACGAAGGTGCTGAAAAAGTCTGGCATACCATTGCCCATCGGAATAAAAAAGATCATACCCAAGCAAGAGCCCTACTTGCGAACAGCGAGTCAGACTTGCTCGCACTCGAGAAAGTACGAGTTAAAGGAGCTATACGCACTGACTTCATACTGAGCTTAGAAATTATTGTTATCGCACTTAGTACCGTGCAAGAGGCGCCCTTCGCCAAACAGATTTTGGTGCTATCGATAGTCGCGGTGGGAATTACCTTGGCTGTTTACGGCTTGGTCGCCTTAATAGTAAAGATAGACGACTTGGGACTGTATATATTGAAGTCTACTAGCTTGGCGGCGCAGTTTGTCGGTAACTTTTTACTTTGGCTGGCACCTGCGTTAATGAAAACACTCACCGTCGTTGGTACTTTGGCCATGTTTTTGGTAGGTGGTGGCATATTAAGCCATGGCGTCGATCACTACGTGGAACTTAACTTTGCACTTTCACACATTCATATTTTCAACAACGCCTTTGCCAATGGTCTTAGCCAAAATTTGTTCAACGGCGTTATCGGTCTATTCGCCGGCGCTGTCATCGTTGCTGTTATATCCGTGCTTCATCGACAGCAGCATTAATAAGTCGACACGCTTTATTAATTTAATATACAGCGGCTCAATACGCAGTGAAGCGATTTAGTCGCTGTTTCAATTGGTGATTTTCTGCGCGAAGTTGCTCTAGGTCATCGAGTAAGCTTATTGCCAAAGCGATACCCGGCCAGTCTATATCCAGATCTCGGTGCAATCGCACGGCCTTTTTGGTGATGGATACCATATGGGTGGTGAATACCCATTGGTCGGGAGAATCACCTTCGGGTTCAATAATACCCTGCTCCACAATTTCCAACACGAAATGCTCAGGCAGATCTGCAACGCGACATAGCTCATCAAACTTCATTATATACAGTTGGGTGTTATTCATCATTTATCACTCCACTCAGAACGTGGATCAAAGGCAGCCTGATCAGCCAGTTCTTGCCATTTTTTCTTAATGTCATCGTTTGTCGTTTTGGGCATGACTACTTTTAATACCGCAAATAAATCACCGCGCTCACCAACCGGGAGTTTTTTCACCAGTCCTTTACCGCGAATACGCAGTCTCTGACCGGTTTGGCTGTTTGGTGGTATCGACATCGTGATTTTGCCATCGAGGGTGGGCATTGCGAGCTTGCTACCTAACGCCGCTTCCCATGGCGCTAGCGGTACAGTAATGATCAAATTGTGCCCTTCGACATCGAATAGAGGATGGGGGACCAGCCTGATACGCAGATATAAATCGCCGTCGATGCCATTTGGTCCACCTGGCTCGCCCTGCCCCTTGAGACGGATACGCTCCCCAGCTTCTACACCAGCCGGAATCTTGACGCTTAGGCTCTTGGTAATTTCAGTAACACGACCATCAGCGGTGTATTGTGGGATTGTGTATGAAATTGTCTTAGATTCAACGGACAGAGTATCTTCGAGAAAAATGGGGAGATCGGTCTCAATATCCCGTCCTTTCGACGCTTGCCGGCGGCGGCTACCAAAGTCTGATTGCTGGCCAGCCTGACCAAACATTGACGAAAAGAAGTCAGAGAAATCGCTACCTGCCGAGAAATCTTCCTGGCGGTCTGCACCCGGCCGCCAGCCTGGAGGTGGTCTAAAACCGCCATCATTACTGCAGTATTGCCGAACTTCGTCGTATTCTGCCCGTTTTTTTTCGTCGTATAAAACTTCGTAGGCTTCGGTTACTTCCTTAAACTTTTCTTCGGCATCTTTGTGCTCACTGACATCCGGGTGATATTTTCTGGCAAGTTTACGGTAGGCGACTTTTATTGCCTTTTTATCCGCGTTGGCCTCAACACCCAGAATTTTGTAGTAGTCTTTAAATTCCATTATTTGCGATTTCCACGCTGTGCATTGCTATTAGTCAAATTCAATTGCTGGTTCCATTTAATGCCAGTTAAAACTGCTCACTAACACTTTGTACCCATCGAATAATGGAAGCGGTATCCATGGCACCATTTTGGCGAGCAAGCTCTTTACCCCGGAAAAAATACACCAAGGTTGGAATACTCTGAATTTTAAAACGGTTAGCGATGGTCTGTTCAGTATCAATATTAACTTTTGCCATACGAATTTTAGGCTCTAACACCTTCGCCGCCTGTTCAAAGGCGGGAGCCATTGACTTACAAGGTCCGCACCAGGGTGCCCAAAAATCGACAACCATCGGTATTTCGTTACGTTCGATCATGGCAGCAAAGCTAACGCCAGAGAGGGTTGCTACCTGTCCGCTAAATAACGACTTTTTACACTTTCCGCAGTTGGGTGAACTTATCAGCCGCTCACGCGGAAGCCGGTTACTTGCCAAGCAATGTGGGCAAACAATATGGACAATATCACTCATCACATCTTCTCTGATTGTCACCAATAGTTAAACTGTACCCCTTTTATATTGGGTCTCAATGACGCAGATCAAGCGAATGCGAAAAACCCACTCACGTTCCTTTGCCCCACTAGGAAATACAAAGCAACATTAAGATTGTAACCACGAGATCGCATCATCGTGATGATCAAAAAATTTCACATCTCCAGAGACAAACCATTTGCCAACCTTCGCCGCCATTTCTTGCCATCGTTTGTTTCCATAGATGGCAATTTTATCAAACTCACTGCCGTGCTTTAAGCCGAGTTTGAAATCATGCCATGCAGCCCTCAGCTCCCAGCCCTCTAGCTCTGTGCCGTCAAACAGCATTTTCACACTAGGCTGCTTAACTTCTGCTAAGGCCGCATCAATCATCGGTGTAATGGTTTTATAGTCATCATGAGTGAGTTTGCCCTGCGCTTTTAACGACAAGAACACATCACTTCCAACGCGCTCTATACCAATTGATAAGCCATGCTTTTGTATTTTCATTTATGCGTCCTCTCACAGAATTTCCAGAGCAACAATGGCCCCGAAGTCAAACTAGTCTATGAATATCTTTTATTAGCGTAGGCAAATTTCAGGGACTGACCAATATGCCCTGACTAGCATCAGTTAATAATCGCCATGTGGATAAAAATACAATGTCATTGTCATAATCCCAACTCTGAATTTATCAATGAGCCAAATTTTCACCAAAATAACTCAGTGCAAAGACACTGCGATGCGTAAAATACCGACAAGGTTGTCAAATCGTCGGTAAATGTGTTTTCCCACAGGATTAGATTCCCTAATTGCACGCAGTATCCACTGTGATTTAGGCCTGCAGTCCCCTTTTTAATCACCAAATAAAATCGCTTAACTCGGGAATCGACGGAGAAATTATGGGTAACACACAAAAAAGCTTGTCAGAACTCGCCTTATATCTTGATGCGGAGTTAATAGGCAATGCAGACCACATGATCTCTGGTATCGCAGACTTACAGTGCGCATCTTCATCTGAGTTATCCTTTATTAACCAAGAATCCTACGCACAGCATTTGGCAACCTCTGCTACCGGTGCTGTAATTCTTAACGCCGAATTCGCCGACAAATACGACGGCAATAAACTGATTGTTAGCAACACCTATCTTGCCTACGCAAAAATATCTGCCTTGTTCGAATCACTTTCCTTACTTGCAGTTGGTATTCACCCGACAGCTGTTGTTGCAGCCAGCGCTAACGTCGATCCGAGCGCCTCGATAGGAGCCAACTGTGTGATCGGCGAGAACGCCAGCATTGCCCCAAACGTTAGACTCTATTCTGGCGTTTCAATCGGCGATAGAGCCAGTATTGGTGAAAACACCCTCATTCATCCCAATGTTGTTGTTTACCATGCTGTAAACATCGGCAAAAACTGCGTTGTGCATAGCGGAACTGTGATTGGCTCAGATGGTTTTGGTTTTGCGCCAAGCCGCGAAGGCTGGCATAAAATTCACCAACTAGGCGCGGTTATTATCGGTGACAACGTCGAGATTGGATCCAATTGTTCAATAGATCGTGGTGCTTTAGGGAATACCGTGATCAATGACGGCGTGATTATCGACAACCTCGTCCACATTGCCCATAACGTCAAAATAGGCAAACGCTCCGCGATTGCAGGCTGTGTGGGCATTGCTGGCAGCGCAAACATTGGTGAAAATTGCACTGTTGCCGGTGCGGTTGCCATCAATGGACACATCGACATTGCCGACAATAGTCATTTTCATGGCGGCACCATTGTTACCAAGGGCAATACCGAAGCAGGTGTTTTTGCTAGCGCGACACCTATGCAAGAGGTTAAAAAATGGCGTCGCAACTCGGTGCGCTACACTCAATTAGACGACATGGCCAATCGAATTAAGCAATTAGAAAAGCAATTGAAAGCCTTGTTGCCGTCAGAGTCAGACGCATAGTCAGGCTTATAAAGTAGAAAGGCCGCATACGCGGCCTTTTTTATGTTCCCACACTCCGCGGGACCGGAATGTAACAACTAGTTCAACTTAAGCTTTTAGCTTCTCTGCTAGGAACAGCCATGTTTCCAATACAGAGTCGGGGTTGAGCGACACACTATCAATCCCCTGCTCCATCAACCATTGTGCAAAGTCTGGGTGATCTGAAGGACCTTGACCGCATATACCGATGTACTTGCCATGCTTTTTACAGGCATCAATCGCCATTTTTAGCAGTGCTTTTACTGCATCGTTACGCTCGTCGAAGAGATGCGCAATCAAGCCTGAGTCGCGATCTAAACCCAAGGTAAGCTGGGTCAAATCGTTGGAGCCAATTGAGAAACCATCGAAGTATTGCAGGAATTGCTCAGCCAGTAATGCATTTGCTGGCAGTTCGCACATCATCACAACACGTAGACCGTTTTCGCCGCGCTTCAAACCATTTGCTTCTAAGAGTTCGACAACTTGCTTGGCTTCGCCTACAGTGCGTACAAAAGGCACCATGATCTCAACGTTAGTGAGATCCATATCGTTGCGAACTTTCTTAAGCGCGCGGCATTCCAGTTCGAAACACTCGCGGAAAGAATCAGAGATATAGCGCGATGCACCACGGAAGCCCAACATAGGGTTTTCTTCAGACGGTTCGTACAAACTTCCGCCAATCAAATGAGCATATTCATTTGATTTAAAGTCTGACATCCGCACGATGACACGTTTCGGATAGAACGCACTGGCGATGGTAGAAATACCCTCCACCAGTTTTTCTACATAGAACTCGACTGGGCTAGCGTAGCCTGCAATACGGCGCTTAACGGCAGCTTGTACGTCGCGGGGAATATCGTCGTAATTCATCAGTGCTTTTGGATGAACCCCAATCATGCGGTTGATGATGAACTCCAAACGCGCCAAACCAACACCCGCGTTGGGGTAGCCCTGGAAGTCAAATGCGCGATCAGGGTTACCGACGTTCATCATGACTTTGAATGGCAGATCTGGCATGGCATCTAGCTTGTTGCGGTTGATGTCGAAATCTAGAATGCCTTCGTAAACCATACCGGTGTCACCTTCGGCGCACGACACAGTAACGGGAGTTCCCTCTTGTAATAACTCAGTGGCATCGCCACAACCGACAACAGCAGGAATGCCAAGCTCACGAGCAATAATCGCGGCGTGACAAGTACGGCCGCCGCGATTAGTCACAATCGCTGATGCACGTTTCATGACCGGTTCCCAATCTGGGTCAGTCATATCAGTAACCAGCACGTCGCCCTGCTGAACCTGATCCATTTCGCTGATATCAGCAATAACACGAACCGGACCCGCGCCAATGCGCTGACCAATAGAGCGGCCTTCGCATAATACAGCGCCCTTTTCCTTCAGCAGGTAACGCTCCATCAAGGTAGTGGATTCGCGGCTTTTCACGGTCTCTGGACGCGCCTGAACGATATACAGTTTGCCGTCATCGCCATCTTTAGCCCATTCGATATCCATCGGACGGCCATAGTGCTTTTCAATAGTCATGGCTTGTTTGGCGAGGCCAAGCACTTCGTCGTCGTTCAGGCAGAACGTGCTGCGATCATCTTCGCTCACATCCACAGTTTCAACCGACTTACCGGCACTGGCGTCACTGCCGTAGACCATTTTGATCATTTTGCTACCGAGGTTACGGCGCAATACTGCAGGACGATCCTTGGCAAGAGTCGCCTTATGAACATAAAACTCGTCTGGGTTAACTGCGCCCTGTACAACGGTTTCACCCAAGCCGTAAGACGCGGTGATAAATACCACGCCATCGAAACCAGACTCGGTATCCATCGAAAACATAACACCCGCAGCGCCGGTATCTGAACGCACCATGCGCTGTATACCTGCTGACAACGCGACGTCCGCGTGCTCAAAACCTTGGTGGACACGGTAGGCAATGGCGCGATCATTGTATAAAGACGCAAACACTTCCTTGATCGCAATCATAATATTGTCGAGACCGCGAATGTTTAGAAAGGTCTCTTGCTGACCAGCAAAGGATGCATCGGGTAAATCTTCGGCGGTTGCCGATGAGCGCACCGCGAATGACATAGCATCATTGCCATCTACCAATTTGGTGTAGGCTGAAACTACCGCAGTGTTCAGCGCCTCAGGGAAGGGTGTTTCTACAATCCACTGGCGAATTTTCTTGCCAACAACGGCTAGATTTTTCACGTCCTCAATATCAAAGCCATCCAGCTCTGCAATAATTCTATCGTTTAGGCCACTTTGTTGCAGGAAGTCTCGGAAGGCATCGGCGGTGGTTGCAAAACCGCCAGGAACAGAAACACCAACCTGCGACAACTGGCTAATCATCTCCCCCAAGGACGCGTTTTTGCCGCCTACGCGGTCGACATCATTCATTCCAAGGTCGTTAAACCAGATTACGTATTCAGACACGTGTATCTCCCATTTTACAAAGCGACCGCATAACGGTTATAAGGGTGCAAAACATTAACACGGGCTATACTAAAGTAAGTAATTTGGAAATTCCCGTCGAAAAACACCGTGCTTTAGGTAAAAAAACTACATGACTCGTCCGGCCTTTTTTATATCAGACAGTACAGGCATCACCGCAGAAACCCTTGGTAGCAGCGTATTAGCCCAATTTGAGAACCAAAAATTCGACCATATCATCGTTCCCTATGTCGATAATGCGCAAAAAGCGCAGTCGGCGGTAGAGAAAATAAATCGAGCCGCCGATGACAGCGGCAAGCAACCTATCGTATTCGATACCCTCGTCAACGAAGATCTACGCGCAATCATCGCCACCAGCCGAGGTTTTATTGTAGACGTGCTGGGGACCTTTGTTAGCCAATTAGAAACTGCGCTAGGAGAGAAGCCCTCGCGCACGGTTGGCCGCGTACAAAATGCCGACAAGGATATGCTCTATAAACAACGCATCGACGCCGTGAACTACGCCTTAGACAACGACGATGGCGCCAGATTAAACCGCTATGACCAAGCTGAAGTTATTTTAATTGGGGTGTCTCGCAGCGGAAAAACGCCAACCTGTCTTTACTTAGCCATGCAGTCCGGGATATTCGTTGCTAACTACCCAATCACTGATGAAGACATGGAAAGCGATCGCCTACCCAAGGCTTTGCTAGATCATCGTAGCCGATTATTCGGACTAACCATTGACGCTGACCGTCTCTCGGCAATTCGTAGCGAACGCAGACCTGATACCCGTTACGCGTCACTCCGTCAGTGCGAAGACGAGCTGCGCCAAGCCGAGGCCATGTTCAAACGATTCGGTATCCCCTACCTCGATATCACCCACGCGTCAGTGGAAGAAATCGCAACACGGGTATTGTTGGACACGGGTTTACGCGGGCATAAACGCTAGTGAGTGCGATGAACAATAACCACACAGTAAACGAAGATGGAATACCGCCCGAACGCAATTACCGTTCAAACACCGCCATGGTGTTACCCGGCGGTGGCGCCCGTGCAGCCTATCAAGTAGGCGTGCTCAAAGCACTTTCAGAAATTCATGGCAAACGCCCTGGCAATCCCTTTCCGATACTTGCAGGCACCTCTGCTGGCGGTATAAATGCAGTTTCTATGGCTGCCGGTGCGCATCATTTCTCCGGCACGGTGGAGAAGTTGGAAATGCTCTGGCGAGACTTGAGCACCGAAAAAATTTACCGTGCAGATTTCTTCGGCGTACTGCGCAACGCGATGCGCCTCGCCTTTTCACTGTTCAATTCCGGCTCCTCCCACACTAAGCCCGTCGCACTCTTAGACAATAGCCCCTTGCGGGAAATTCTGAGTCAACATGTGAGCTTCGAGAATATAGGCCGAAATATTTTAAATGGCGATTTGGACGCGCTCTGTCTAACCGCCATGAATTACACCCAAGGGGTATCCGAGACCTTTTTTCAGGGCGGCCCCCAATACGCGGGCTGGCAACGTTGGCGCAGGCAGGGCTTGGCCACGCCGATTCAATTGCAACACCTCATGGCATCAACGGCAATTCCTACCATTTTTCCGCCAGCAAAATTAGGCCGCGATTACTACGGCGATGGCGCACTGCGTCAATTGACACCGATCAGCCCTGTCATTCATCTTGGCGCCAATCGGGTGCTGGTTATCCCCGCTAACGGCCACAAGCGTCAGTACCCAAAATTACCTCAAGAGATTACGTCACCGGGGTTTGGCCAAATTATTGGCCACCTTTTGAATAGCGCGTTTATTGATAGCATCGAAACCGATATCGAGCGTTTGGAAAGAATCAATGAGCTAGTTCGCATCATACCCGACGAGGACCGCGGCATGATGGGCAAAGAGTTATTACCTATCGACTGCCTTGTTGTCAGCCCCAGCGAAGATATCGACCGTATTGCCGATAAGCACGTCAACGAATTGCCCCGTTCTCTGCGCATATTTTTGCGCCGTACCGGCAGCACTGGTAGCAGCGGTGGCGGCGTGAGTATCGCCAGCTACTTACTATTCACCCCAGAATATTGCGGAAAATTGATTGATCTCGGCTACCGTGACGGCATGGCTCAGCGCGAAGAGCTAGAGGCGTTTCTCTATAAAAAGTGACCATCACTGGAACTGATCGCGCGCCGATAAAATCTGTCACTGCCCCCTCCCCGTAGAAGCTTCACAACAACGGAGCTTTTCATGTTTCACTTTCGCACGTTTTCCTACCTTGTCTTACTTTTATTCTTGAGTGTGATTCGGCCGATATCCGCATCAGAAAATTCAGCCATTGAGTGGCGGGATTGGAGCCCCGAGGTATTTAGCGAAGCCAAGAAATCCGGCAAACATATTATTCTTAATGTTGAAGCTGTGTGGTGCCATTGGTGCCATGTTATGGATCAACAAACCTATAGCGATCCGAACGTAGCCAAAGCCTTAGCCGAAAACTTTATCGCCATAAAAGTCGATCATGATGCGCGACCAGATATCGCCGCCCGCTACCGGGCCTGGGGATGGCCAGCGACTATCTTTTTCAATAGTAATGGCAAGGAAATTGTTAAACGCGCGGGCTATATACCCGCCGAGGGTTTGGTTAAGTTGTTAGCGGCCATTGTCCGAGATCCGTCGCCAGAAAGCACAGCGAAGGAAATCAGCCTTGCGTCAGACAACCATGTGTTAAGCACTGCCAATAAAGCTAAATTGCTGAAAATGCATCAACAAAGCTACGATCCAGACAATGGCAGTCTTAACATTGCGATGAAGTTCATCGACCCAGATTCGGTTGAATATGCATTATTAACCGGCATGAATGGCGATACGAAAGAGTTAGCACGTGCCAACAAAACCTTAAGTAAAGCGCTAAAATTAGAAGATCCTGAATGGTTTGGTTTTTACCAATACTCAACCCATGGCGACTGGGAACATCTGCACTTTGAGAAAATAATGCGCACCCAAACTCGCCATATCAAGCTTTACGCCCAAGCCTACGCTGCGACTCAAAACTCTGCCTATATAACTGCAGCTGAAAACACTGTCACCTATTTAAACCGGTTTATGAAATCGCCAGACGGTGGATATTATACCAGTCAAGACGCCGACTTAATTCAAGGACAAAAGAGCGCCAGTTATTTTGCGTTAAAAGATAAGCAACGCCTTGCCTTAGGCATTCCTCGCATCGATACGCATCGATATACCAAGGAAAACGCCACACTTATTTCCGCCCTTGCGCGACTGTATAGTACGACCGGCACCGCTAAGGTAAGAAATGAGGCTGTCGCCATAGGCCGATGGTTATTAGAGCACCGCCTGCGCGCAAATGGCGGTTTCAACCATGGTGATAGCGACGATAATAGCCGCAACGACAGCAAATTATTCCTGGCTGACAATATCAGCGCACTCGCGGCATTTACCGACTTATATGAAATCACTGCAGATCGACAATGGCTTAAAGAGGCGATTAACTGCGCAGACATTATTCGAGCAAATATTAGCAGTCCGGACATTGTTGGCTTACCCGCTGCGAGTATTGACGCTAGTGATCCTCTCGCCCCCTATATCGATTTAGAAGAAAACATTCAGGCCAGCCGTGCTGTGAACCGCCTATTCCACTTCAGCGGTCGAGATAGTGACAAAACGCTGGCAGACAAGGCAATGGCTTACATCAGCAACAGCGAGGTGATTGCCACCCGCTACACCGAACCCGGTATATTGCTCGCTGACGCCGAATTAAACCGAGATCCCTTACACCTAGTCGTCGTCGGCTCGAAAACTGACGCCAAGGCAGCCGCGCTGTTCCGCGCGGCTTTAGAAAGCTATCAAAGCTATCGACGCATTGAATGGTGGGATCGGAGCGAGGGAGAACTAATGAACCACGATGTTGAATACCCTTCCCTAACTATGGCCGCGGCATTTGTATGTAACGACAAACGCTGTTCAACACCAATTTACAAAGCAGACGAAATTCAGGAAGTCATCACATTAATAGAAGGCACGACGAAGTAATTTTTAACGGCTATTTAACGCCAATAATTGCGTAGAGTCCTTTAAAGCGAACGGCCACTTCGCCGTTGACGATAATCTCAGAACTCAGATTAATCTTGGCTTTACCGCGCTCTTCGAAGCGATCAAAAAAGTGTTGCCAATTTTTCTCTTCAACCGCCACTGAGCTCGCAACTATATCGCCGGTAACGGGCCTGAGGTATTCGATTGAGGCTTCTGCCACCACAATGTCGGGATCTAGGCCGTAATCTACGCAGCGCATATATACCATACCCCAGCAGGCCATTACCGCGACAACGTATATACTGCCGCCAAAAGCCGTCAGTTTGTCGTTAATACTGGGCGCTAAGGGGGCGTGTAATCGCAAGCTACTGCCGTCGTAGTCCTCAACACTGATTTGCATGTGCTGCGCCGTCGGCAAGTATTTAGCAATAAAGTTATCGAGTGCCTCGCCGTTCATATACTTAGGCTTCCGGTTTAAACAAAAGGTTAATCAAGCGCGTAGCCGCCAAATAGGGGGTAGTTTCACCCTCGGTTACCTTATGATTAAGCTCAGGTAATAGCACTTTTACTTCGGGGTTTTGTTTGAGCTTCATGTCGAGCATTTCATGCAGTAGTTTAGTCATCCATTCGCGGGCTTGACGCGAACGTTTTTCCTGCATCGAACCGTTCTTTGTGGCGTCAATTTTAAAGCCACTAATCATGCCCCAAATCGCTTCGATATTTTCATTCTTTAGCGCGGAGCAGCTCATTACTTGCGGCGTCCAGAAACTGTTCTGACGAAGCAAATGTAGGGCATTTTCATAATGGCGGCGGGTTTGCTGGGCGAGGTTAATACTTTCACCATCGGCCTTATTGATCACTAAAGCATCGGCTAATTCGATGATGCCCTTTTTAATACCCTGTAGCTCATCACCCGCATTGGGCAGCATAAGCACCATAAAGAAATCGACCATGCTGGCGACCTCGTATTCTGACTGCCCTACACCCACGGTTTCCACCAGAATAACGTCGTAGCCCGCCGCTTCGCAGAGCAACATGGTTTCGCGGGTTTTTTGGGCTACGCCACCCAAAGACCCTTCGGAGGGCGATGGACGAATAAACGCGTCTTTACTGCGCGACAGCAATTCCATACGGGTTTTATCACCCAAAATAGAACCACCTGCAATCGGCGAACTAGGGTCAACTGCCAATACTGCAACACGTTTGCCTTGGCTTAATAAATACAGGCCAAAGGCTTCGATAAATGTGGACTTACCCACGCCCGGAATACCCGTAATACCAATGCGGATACTATTGCCTGTATACGGCAGAAGTTGCTCCAACATTAATTGGGCTTCGGTACGGTGCTCTACGCGCTTACTCTCTACCAAGGTAATAGCCTTAGCCAGGGCGCGGGAATTGCCGCTTTTTAATGCTTCGATATCTATTGCCATAATAATTTCAAGCTAAACGAAAAACGGGAGACGCAGAACGCATCGGCGCTGAGTCTCCCGTCAAACGTCTGCTTTACTTATGCCTTATATGCTTCGTTAACAGCGTCTAGTACACCGCGTGCGGCCAAAGGAATTTTAGTGCCCGGACCAAAAATACCTTTTACGCCTGCGTCATAAAGGAAGTCGTAATCTTGGCGGGGAATAACACCACCGGCGATCACGATGATGTCATCGGCACCAACTTTCTTCAGTTCTGCGATCAATTCTGGAATCAGGGTTTTGTGACCCGCCGCTTGAGATGACACACCAACCACATGCACGTCGTTTTCCACCGCCTGCTTCGCCACTTCCTCTGGCGTAGAGAACATCGGCGACAAGTCGATATCAAAACCGACGTCGGCAAAAGCCGTGGCGATAACCTTCGCTCCGCGGTCATGACCGTCTTGCCCCATTTTACACACTAGCATCCGTGGGCGACGGCCGTGCTTATCAGAGAAATCTTCGATATCTTTGGTTATGCCCTGCCAGTTTTCGTCATCTTGGTAAGCGCTGCCGTAAACACCAGACACAGTTTGTGCCTGTGCATTAAAGCGGCCGAACTCACGCTCCATCGCAAAGGAAATTTCACCAACCGTGGCGCGTAAACGGGTTGCTTTAACTGCGAGGTCTAGCAAATTGCCTTCACCGCCACAGGCGCATTGGTAAATCGCCTCAAGCGCATCCTCAACCGCAGCTTCATCGCGAGAAGCGCGAATTTTTGCCAGTGCCGCCACCTGAGATTCACGTACCGCATTATTGTCGATATCGAGAACATCAACATCGTCTTCTTCAGACAAGGTGTATTTGTTGACGCCGACAATAACGTCTTCACCACGGTCAATACGAGACTGCTTACGCGCTGCCGATTCTTCGATACGCAGTTTTGGCAGACCTGTTTCAATGGCTTTAGCCATACCGCCCTTTTCTTCCACTTCTTGAATTAATTCCCAAGCGCGGTCGGCGATGTCTTTGGTCAAGGATTCCATCATGTAAGAACCACCCCAAGGATCAACGACCTTGGTAATGCCGGTTTCTTCTTGAATAATTAACTGAGTATTACGTGCGATACGCGAAGAGAACTGGGTTGGCAGTGCAATCGCTTCGTCCAATGCATTGGTGTGCAGTGACTGGGTACCACCGAAAACAGCTGCCATCGCTTCGATAGCGGTGCGGACGATATTGTTGTAGGGATCTTGCTCAGTCAGCGACCAGCCAGAAGTTTGGCTGTGGGTACGCAGCATTTTTGAGCGCGAATTCTTTGGTTCAAACTCGCTAACAATTTTTGACCACAGCAAACGTGCAGCGCGCATTTTGGCAATTTCCATATAGAAATTCATACCAACGCCCCAGAAGAAGGACAGACGGCCAGCAAACTTATCGATATCCAAGCCCGCAGCGATCGCGGTGCGGATGTATTCCTTACCATCAGCTAGCGTATACGCCAGCTCTAGCGCGGCGTCAGCACCGGCTTCTTGAATGTGGTAACCGGAAATTGAAATGGTGTTGAATTTCGGCATATTGTCGGAGGCGTAAGCAATGATGTCGCCGATAATTTTCATTGAGGGTAGCGGTGGGTAAATGTAGGTATTCCGCACCATGAATTCTTTAAGAATATCGTTCTGAATAGTACCGGATAGTTGATCTTGACCCACGCCCTGCTCTTCTGCAGCGACAATGTAACCAGCCAGAACCGGCAATACCGCGCCGTTCATGGTCATGGATACCGACACTTTATCTAATGGGATCTCGTTGAATAGGACTTTCATGTCTTCAACAGAGTCAATCGCCACTCCAGCTTTACCCACATCGCCAGTTACACGGGGATGATCCGAGTCGTAACCGCGGTGAGTAGCAAGGTCGAAGGCGACAGATACACCCTGTCCGCCCGCGGCCAAGGCTTTGCGATAGAAGGCGTTAGATTCTTCAGCAGTTGAGAAACCCGCGTACTGTCGAATCGTCCAGGGACGACCGGCATACATTGTTGGCTGCGGGCCACGAATAAAAGGTTCTACACCCGGTAAGGTGTTTGTGTACGGCAGATCCTGAGTATCTTCTTTGGTATATAAAGGCTTAACGTCGATACCTTCTGGGGTATGCCAAACTAAATCATCTAGCGTCTGGTTGCCTTTGGCGAGGGTTTTATTCGCCATTGCTTTCCACTCTTCTACGGAAGTCTCGGGAGCTTTGTAGTCAGCCATACTAATACCTGTCTGTTTTCAATGAGGGTCAGTGTTTGGTGGCTCTGAATACGTATTCATTTTAGCGCTGGCGACATCAACGAGATGCGAACCCTGCCAGAACAAAAATTTACGATAATTCAGAGCGTCCTTAGTAAAACGCGATCGTGCCGCTTATGTGCATCACCACCTGTTGCGCGGCATCTATCGAAAATCAGTGGTGATCATCTCCTGGCTGACTTAACTCGATGAGTACGCCGTCGCAAGATTTAGGATGAATAAATATAACTTGGCAATTATGCGCACCCAGTGACGGTGCGTCGCTGAGAAATTGGTAACCTAGACCCTTCAACCGCGCGACGTCGGCCACGATATCGTCGGTGCTAAAGCACAAATGGTGAAGACCACCAGGCTTTTTCTCCAGATATTTAGCAATGGGACCTTCGCCACGCAGCGGGCTGACAAGTTCAATGCTAGTTGATTTAAGGGGGAAAAATGCAGTTGAGGTCTTCGCTGTTTCTACCTCTTCAGTCCCTTCGTAAGTGAGGCCAAAGTCTTCTAAAAAGCGTTTTATTGCTTTTTCTAAGTCGGGTACTGCAACTGCAATGTGATCAAGTCCGGTAATCATCTGAATACTCCTAATGTTTCAAAAAGGCCGGCAGCGCACCACCGGCCAATGCCATTACTTCAGGGTCGCTAAAAACTCGATGGTTTTAGCGCGACGTGCCTCGGCAATTTCCTCAGGGGTTTCCATGACGATTTTTTCGTCTGGGATGATTTTGAACAATGGCTGACCTTTCTTAATGATCACCCCATCGCCTTCCACCAACACTTTATCGATGGTACCGGCAAATGGCGCAATAACTTTGTTGAACATTTTCATTACTTCAACAATGTACAGGGTATCGCCAGCTTCGAAATGATCGCCAACATTAACGAACACGTCCATGCCCGGCGCTTCGCGTGGATAGTACATACCGCCGCTAGCAGCCAATACTTCATCTGACTTCGCCGCTGGTGGTGGAACAAGTACCTTCGCCATACGTTTTTGCAGAGTTTCGTCGGTCAATCGATCTGGAATCGTAATACTCAAATCCGCATTGACACTCAGTTCGAAGAAACCCGTTTTATCTGCAATATAAGCCAATACAGACAGTACTTCTGTACCCGACATGTAACCAACGTGCGCGCTGCGCACCGCCGCCCACTCGTCAGCGTCAATCCCTTTTGGCGCCTTATCTGAGGCAAGTAGCGCTTCAAGCGCAGGGAAGTCCGCCGCGTCTACTTTCTCGTTCAAGGTTTTGTAGAAGCTGACCGCAGCACTCAGGATCTCGTGGTCGTGATCCCAGATCATGTAACGGGCGGGTTTGCCAGTTTCAAAATCCATATTTAGGAAGTGGTACAGCTTCTCTAATAGCTCAATGGGGTTAACCGCCCATTTAATCTTACCTTTTTCAATGCTCAAGCTGTCTTTGTTCATGCTCAGCCAACCCGCCATATAGTGCGGTTCGGCAAATAGGCGCTCCAACGGACGAATCATCAGCAATTTCTTGGCATCTAAGGCCGCAGCCCATGCGCCAGCATTGGCGCCAGCTTCACTAACATAGCGCTGGCGAATTTCATCGTAGGCCACATCCAAATCAATTTGGTTTGCCTGTTCTTTAAGCAAACCAACCGCCGTCAGATAAGGAACAATAAAGCGTGTCGAAGGACGCGCATTGATCCCATTGCCGATAAACCAGTGAACAAGACCATAGTGGAATTCAAGGTTTGTCGACAAATCCTTACCACGCAGTTCAGTGCGGCGCAGAATTTCCGCTAAGCGCTGGTAGCTGCTTAGGCGGGTATCACCGGTAGTGAGCAGCAAAGCGATGTTTGAGTCATACGCACCAGCAAGGTGGTATTTCATGAATACATCGGTATCCGGGTTGTGGGTAGAAATGCCTTGATCGTCACGGATTTCACCGGGAATCGCGTTGGACCAGTTTTCGATAACGCCGCCAGCATGAGGTTGCAATGCTTGGTTGGTGGCGTTCATACGCGCTTCAACAGAGGTTTTCTCACGCAGAATACGAGTTGGTTTAGGTAGATTTTTGCCATGACGTGCCAGCAGTACCATAACCTCAACTAAACTCTCGGCAATAAAATAATCGCCAGAGTCGTCAGGGTTGGTGAACTTGAGCTTGTAGCAAAGTTCTGTCACGCGATGCTCGACCTGAATACGGGTATTCATTTCCATGAAGTAATGCGATTCGCCATCGACAATACATTCAAACGTGCCCACAGAATCCAGTTTTACCGCTTCACCAAAGACAGCGCCTTCTTCTTCCATACGCTGCAAAATAACCAAGTCTTTCTTTAGTTGCTCGGCCTCGGCTTTGCTACCAGCAGCTTCGGCTACTTTAATTGCCGCTTCCAGCTCTTCTTCAGTGACTGACACTTCGAGAAGCTTCTGCTCATGCATCTGCAAAGAACAGTCGCGACCGCCCATGGTCATACACCATTCGCCATTACCCACTACCTGAATTTCCTGGTGGCGAGTTGTGTCGATGTTCATTTCGATAAGGACGTTTTTATTGTCGCCCACACCGTTGGTTTTCAACTCGATCAGACACTCTTGTACCAATGACGGTACTTTAGCGACGGCCTTTTCAAGCTTCTCTTCAATCGTCGCACCCTCATAGGAGTTTGCAGATTGCAAAATACGCTGACCTTTACCACCGCCACCAGCAATCGCTTTTAAGCGGAAGCGGTTGTTCGGCTTTTCTGCCAACATGCGCTTGGCTTCAACTTGCAGCGCAAGTCCGATATCAGCGGCAGTTATAATATCGATACCCGCCGCATATGACGCAGCTAACAAGGCTAGCGCTTGCTCTTCAACGTCTTTGCAGGCCGCGAAATCCACGCTCAGTTTGTTGTCTTTAGCGCATTTCTCAAGACCATCGGTGCCGTACTTGGCAAAGAGAGCCAAACTTGTCGCATTGTTCACACCAGGAGTAACCGATACGCCGGTTTCCAGGGCGGTACGCTTTGCTTGGTCTTTCATACCGGCAGACTTTTGGGTGTAAGAGCACGGTCCGATAAAGTTCAGCCCGGCCTTTTCCATAGACTCCACCATTTCGGCGTCTTCGGACATAAACCCATAACCAGCGAAGATTGCGTTGTAGCCGTTGTCGTAAGCAATGCGGATGATTTGCTGAATACGGCGAACGCGCTCTTCTTTGGTGGCACCGGTGTAGTCCGGTACACGGTGAACCCGATCTGGATCGGTCAGCGTGCGCAGCTCAGGTGCCAATGCGTTGGTGTAAGTGATTGAGTCTTTTTCAGAAAGCAAAATACCGTAGTGGTGAATGCCCATTTCATCGAAGACATCCATGGCTTCCTTACGGATTGGGCCACGGCAAATTATTAATGGTTTCAAATCATTACATGCGAAACTTCTAGTCCATGCTGTGTTTGATTTGGCCAGTTGACGGTCCTTATGCACCATCGGATTGTTTAGGTAGTAATTGTTACTTGCTTGCACGTCGAATAACCTCGTTAGCGAATCGTCTAGAGTCAATGAATTACGGAACAGCTCTACACTTGGAAATTAATGGAATTCCCGCTGTGTACCGCTCATGGGCTCAGGCTTGTAAGCCTTGAGATGCAGTTCCAGTTGTTCACCTAAGACCTTGCGAAGGTCAGAAGGCATGACGATCTGGGATATCGATCCCAGGCTTAGTGCTTCATTCGGATTCATCAGTTCGCGTTCATAACGCTGGGTCAATAACAGCTCTTCCTGTTTTTGCCATGCTGCTACTGCGTCTTTTGCGGTGCTCGCCGCTTCAGCATCAGACATACCTGCCTTAACATTTTGTGCAGTCAGTTCAGCAATTTTAGGTTTCACCGCCGTACGAATTTTACGAACTTCATCTTTATAAACATATTCAACCCCAGCTGGGCCCATTACCGCCAACCGTGTGGTCGGTAGTGCGCAAACAAAATCTGCCCCAGTGGGGTAGTTATTGAATGCCGCATAGGCGCCACCAAAGGCGTTGCGAACAATCATCAGGAAGCGCGGAGTGCGCAGATCAATAATCGCATCTAACATCGCGCGACCAGCTTGCACAATACCGCCCGCCTCTTGCTCTTTGCCTGGCAGGAAGCCTGTGGTGTCTTCCATGAAGATCACGGGAATGTTGTACACATTACAGAAGCGGATGAAACGGGCATTCTTATAGGCCGCATCAATGTCAATTTGACCAGAGGCAACCGCCGAGTTGTTTGCCACAAAGCCAACGACGTTACCACCCATACGGCCAAGCGCACACACGGTATTACGCGCGCGCTCAGGCTGAATTTCAAAGAAATCGCCGTGGTCGCACATTTGCTGAATGATGATGCTGATATCAAACGGCGTATTAAAACCGGTGGGGCTGTTAAACGCTTTCTTCAACAGCAAATCGATGTCCCAAGTTCTGCGGCTAATCGGGTCTGAAGTCGGCTGAAACGCTGGCGCTTCTGCGCTGTTATTCGGCAGATAGTTCAACAGCTCTTTTACTTTACGTAGCGCCGCGACTTCGTCTGGCACGACAAAATCGGTGACACCAGATTTAGAGTGAACACTGGGGCCACCGAGCTCGTCTGCGGTGACGTCTTCACCGAGTACCGACTTAACAACGCCGGGGCCGGTTAAACCAAAGAAGGTGTCATTAGGCTGTATTACAAAAGAGCCCTGACGTGGCAAATAAGAGCCACCACCTGCGTTATAACCGAACATACACATGATCGAAGGCACTACACCATTTATATGGCGAAGTGCGGTAAACGCTTCGGCGTAGCCATCTAGACCACCTACACCGGCGGGAATATACGCACCGGCAGAGTCATTCATGCCGACTAGCGGAATACCCAATTTACCAGCTAGCTTAAATAAATTAGCGAGCTTGCTGCCGTTGGTGGCGTCCATAGAACCGGCACGAACGGTAAAGTCGTGGCCGTACATGGCAACATCACGTCCGTTAACTTTGACGACGGCGGTTACTAGCGACGCACCATCTAAATTTTTACCCCAGTTTTGGTAAAGGATTTTAGGTTCAGTGCCGGCATCTGCCAGTACGTCGATCCTTTCCCAAATAGTCATCCGTTTCTTTTCATGCTGTTTTTGAATGCCTTTAACACCGGCCATTTTCCGTGGTCGTTGTTGCAAGTCATGTCCAGCTTGAAGAGCGGCTTCGTATAAGCCAGGATCGTAGTCAATTTGACCAGGGACAGTAAATTCGAGCTCTGCTTTCTTCTCGAAGGGATTTTCCAGTGAGGGTATCTGTGAAGCTATTTTTGTCATGCCTGTCAGTTCCAGCTGCATTTCATTTATGGGTAACCCGCGCTCATGCCGCAAGCGATTGTCTCTTTGTTGTGTTTTACCAGTACGAGATTCTAACGATCCCTAACACGGTGATAAAACCAAAGGGGCATTACGCCAGCAAACATATTGAACTGCGGATGAATGAGAATAACCGTTCTGTGTGTTGCAATGACGGCTTGGTGTTTCTCAAAGCGGCGGCTAACATTACTGGGAAAGGCCTTCTCTGTCAATCTAAGCGGCCCTTTTCGAGGCATATGTCAATTTGACAAAACACTAGATTTTCAGGCTCATAGCACGTAAAATCGACCCCTACTCGCTGCTTTTGAACGACACTCTGAGCAACATCTAATGGCTAGCCTTCGTCGCATTCCTCTACCCTACCACTGCGACAGTTGCGGTTTTTTCTCCAAACTAAAACACCTGGCCTATCCGGTATTTTTAGACAGCGCCGCGCCCTTCAGCGACTTTGGTAGATTTGACATCATCTGCGCCCAACCCAAAGAAATTATTTCATTAAAAACAAATTCATACGATAACAATCGCACATTTTTGATTAACACCGAGAATCGGATAAAAACCCTGTGCAACGAGTTTGTTAGCACAGACGATTTACCTTTCTGCGGCGGCGCCATCGGCTACATGAGCTACGAATTTGGCAGACCCTCCGCTAAAATTGACTGCGATATCGAGCAAAAACCACCGATAGCCTCACCGCCAACCCCAGACTTCCACGTTGGCGTTTATGAATGGGCAATTGTGGTTGACCACCTGAACAAGCAGTGCGAATTAGTTGCACAAGCTGGTGTAGACGATCAAACGCTGGCGCAAATAGAGCAATGTGTTCTCTCAGCCAAACCGAACTCGCCCATTACTCCATTTAAACTAAGCGGCGACTTCGTCTCCTCTTTAGATCAGCGGCAATACCGGCAGGCATTTAATCGGGTGCAGGACTATATCCGGGCCGGTGATTGCTACCAAATCAATCTTACGCGGGCCTTTAATGCGAATTATCGGGGCGATCCATGGCAAGCATACCAGCGCCTTCGCGAAACCGCTGCCGCGCCCTTTTCTGTGTTTATGGACCTAGGCAACAGCCAAATTCTTAGTTTTTCACCAGAGCGTTTACTTTCTGCACGTAAAGGTCATCTGCAAACTCAGCCTATCAAAGGCACGGCAGCCCGTGATCCAGACCCAATTAAGGATCAAGCCCTTGCCGCCGAACTACGGGGCAGCGAAAAGAACCGCGCCGAAAACGTAATGATTGTAGATTTACTTCGCAATGACTTCAGTAAGAGCTGTCTAGCCTCCACTGTGAAGACAGAGAAGCTATGTGAATTACAAAGTTTCCGCACGGTTCATCATTTGGTGAGCACGGTGTCTGGAGAGCTACGCCCAGATTGCACGCCATTCAACGCCCTACAGAACTGCTTCCCCGGTGGATCGATCACTGGCGCGCCAAAGCGTCGAGCGATGGAAATTATCGACGAGATTGAACCTCACCGCAGAAGTGTCTATTGCGGCAGTATTTTCTATTTAGGCGCTGATGGGAAAATGGACAGTAATATCGCCATACGCAGCTTTGTCTGTGCCGACAATGAGATTACTGGCTGGGCCGGTGGCGGGATAGTAGCTGATTCAGATGCAGACGAAGAGTTTATCGAAACGGAAACAAAGATCGGCAAGCTATTAGCGGCGCTTGCCGATCTTTAAAAGATATCTTATAAACTGAGATTACGATTTGAGGCTTTAATAAATTCTAGTTTAAGCGCTTCGTAATCATGCACTGCCGGAAATTGCGGGAACTCACGGATAACGTTGTCAGGGGCTTTAAATAAAATACCCGCATCCGCTTCGGCCAGCATGGTGGTGTCGTTGTAGGAATCACCCGCTGCAATAATCCGATAATACAAGGTTTTTAACGCCAATACCGACTGACGCTTTGGATTCACTTGGCGAATACGGTAATCCACTACCTTGCCCAAGCTGTCTGTTTCCAACTTATGACATAACAGCGTTGGCCAACCCAGTTGCTTCATTAAGGGCGCGGCAAATTCATAAAAGGTATCGGAAAGAATAATCACCTGAAAACGCTCGCGCAGCCAATCCAAAAATTCGCGCGCACCTTCCATCGGCGACATATCGGCAATCACTTCTTGGATATCAGGCAGACCAAGACCATTTTCACTTAGCAAACGCAGACGCTGCTGCATTAACACATCGTAGTCTGGAATGTCGCGGGTGGTTGCCTTTAAGGCCTCAATACCGGTACGTTCCGCAAAATCGATCCAGATTTCTGGGATAAGCACCCCTTCAAGGTCAAGACAGGCGATTTCCACAACACTACTCCTAAAATTGATTAAATTACGCTTCTGCGCCGAAAAACCGCGTCAATCTAACGGCTTGAGGCCGATAAAGCAATCTTGACTAACACGCCAATATCAGCCTAGTAGGTCGGCAGCTCTATATTGGCAAACAGTTCATCTAGCTCGGTTTTACTGTGACACTGGTAGGCCTTGTCGACCAACTCCGCCGTTAAATGGGGGGCAAATAGTTCGACGAAATCATACATAAATTTGCGCATATAGGTACCGCGCCGAAAGCCAACCTTAGTCACACTGGGCTCAAATAAATGGCTGGCATTTACTGCCACCAAATCCGAATCGGCGATTGGGTCAAAGGCCATTTCCGCCACAATACCAATACCGAGACCAAGTCGAACATAGGTTTTAATTACGTCCGCGTCAGTCGCCGTAAAAACCACCTTAGGCTCCAGCCCTTTCTTCGAAAACGCTTCATCTAGTTTTGAGCGCCCGGTGAAGCCAAATACATAGGTCACAATCGGATACAGTGCGACATCTTCAATTCGCATCGTCTCCAACTCTGCCAAAGGATGGCCTTTTGGAACGAGAATAGTTCTGTTCCAGCGATAGCACGGCATCATAATCAGGTCGGTAAACAATTCTAATGCTTCGGTGGCAATAGCAAAATCAACCTGACAGTCAGCCGCCATTTCTGAAATCTGCATCGGTGTGCCTTGATGCATATGCAGAGACACGTCTGGATAACGTTCAATGAAGGTTTTTATCACGCTAGGCAGCGCATAACGAGCTTGGGTATGGGTCGTGGCGATAGAAAGACTGCCGCGCATTGGGTTTTTAAATTCCTGCGCGATGCTTTTAATGCCTTCAATTTTACCCAATACCTCACCAGCGCTTTTTAAAATAATGTGTCCTGCTGGGGTAATTTCGGTGAGATGTTTGCCGTTACGAACAAAAATTTCTACACCGAGTTCGTCTTCCAACATTCGAATTTGCTTACTAATACCCGGCTGCGACGTAAACAGGCTTTGCGCGGTCGCAGACACATTCATTTCATGGTGCGCGACTTCCCAGATATAGCGCAGTTGTTGCAGTTTCATCCTGATGTGACTCCTGAACCTGTACGTGCTCGATACACTCGCGCCGCTGACTCTTTTATGATTATAGGCTTAGCCAAATCTTCCTATCGCCTTTAGATCAATCATCCAATTTGTTCGCAATGCCATGGGGTACATGACCAGTAGAAACATGTTCACTCGCCGACTCGCAATGGCCGGGCTGATCATCAAAAAACACATCGGCACCATAGGCTGCTAAGAACTCGCCTTTCTCCAAACCGCCAAGAAACAGTGATTCGTCGATCCGAATATTCCAATTTCGCAATGTCTGAATAACACGCTTATGTGTGGGCGCCGAGCGTGCGGTAACTAAGGCAATGCGAATTGGCGGATCATCGTCAGACAATTCGCATTGCAGCGCATTCAACGCCGCCAAGAAATTCTTAAATGGTCCACCGCTCAGGGGGGTGTCTGCCGCCGCTACCTCACTAGCCGTGAAGGCCTCCAAGCCATCGCGTTTGAAGACTTGCTCAGCTTCATCAGAAAAAATCACCGCATCACCGTCAAAGGCAAAACGTAGTTCTCGCTTACTGAGGGGCTGGGATTTTTTAGATCGGGGTAATAGTGTCGCGGCAGCCACGCCGTTATCTAGTGCGCGTCGCACGTCTTCAGCGTTGGTCGAGAGAAACAGATGGCAGCCAAAGGCAGACACATAGCGATAGGGACTTTCACCACCGCTAAATGCTGCGCGGCTAATATTGAGTTTGTAATGCTCTATGGAGTTAAACACCCGCAATCCGGTATCAGCGGAATTGCGCGACAGCAAAATGACTTCGACCCGCGCGTCATCTAGGTAATCGTTCAGCTGTAATAAGCGCTCAACAATGCCAAAGGCTTCGCCCGGTTCGAGAATTTCGTCTTCATGATCGATTTGGTATTTCTGATAGGCGCTGAGGCCTTCCGACTCGTAGACCCTGTGACTCTCATCCAAATTAAAGAGCGCTCTGGATGAGATCGCGACGACTAATTTATTCTCAAATCCTTTCGGCATAATCACACTTCATGGTGGAGTAAGCTCACTATACAATATGGCCAGACCAAGATAACAGCCCTACGCGCGTTTAGGGTTTTGCAGATGCTAATTTTGAAGGCTCTTGCCCTAGACCGATTGGCACCATAACAAATAGCTCGGACTTATCTTCTGCCAGTAAAGACTGAATTTCTTTGATCAAGATCGTATTTAAGGCCGCAAATACCGGCTGATCTATCTCGTCGTTATAGATTCGAGCCGATAATACACCCACAATTTGCCGCTCTCCATTATCCTCTTGGGTCAATACCGCCCCACTCTGCCCCGCGTAACTAAAGCAATCCAGAACATATAAATCACTGAGACTATCACTACCTTCTTGCCAAAAATTAGCGCGACAGCGAGACGCCCACAGAGTGTTTGGGCGTTTATCATTCGGGTAGGCAATACTATCTACCCAGGGATCATCTGATGTCGGCGTCGACAAGGCCGGCGGTTTTGCTAATGTAATTGGCCTAGCCAATTTAAATAAGGCGATATCCGAGCCGCTATAGCGACCAATTTCACCGTTGTATTGATCTTCTGGGCGATGCTGTCGATGACGCCAGACCTTATTTACAGGCGTTTTTACAACATCGCTAGCCTGCCGATCGAGGGGGTCAGCAAGGTAATTAACCGACACTAATTTGCCACCGCCCTCAGGTGTAAATAAACAATGTGATGCCGACAGCAACCACAGCGATGTAAGTTGCGTGGCAGTACAACGAGACTCATAGGGGCTGCCGTCCTTACGCTCAAACAAACTGACCAACACGCCGCTATGAGGCATTGTTGCGGGAACTTGCCATAGCTGCTGGCGAACGTCATCGACACGGCCACCCTTGTTAATGGAATATTGCTGAAACACTGCCTGATTTACTGATGAAGACCGCGCTGCACGAGGACCACCAAGCCAATACAGTGACGGCGCCCCACTGCTGTCAGCCAATAAAACCGGTCGCTTATTCGCATTTTGAGGCAACTGCAGGGCAACACGCGCAGGCAGATTAACCGGTTTAGTAAGACTTGAGTTTACGTAGAGCGAAGCAGGCGAAGTGTGAATATGAGGTAAAAAACCACTCAGCTGATTTAGCATGGCAAGTGCTTTGTCTCGACGTATCTGATTACCACTGAGAATTTCTCGCCTAAAACGACGAACCGCCTCGTCAACACCAATTGCACTGTCTAAACCTGCAATTACGAACGCAGCATGCAAAAGCGATAATTCAAAGGGCCACTTATTTTCCACTAACGCGAGCGATGCATAGTGATATGCCTTATTAAGGTCGGCGACCTTTTCTCCACCGCCCCAGAAATACCACTGGGCAAGATCACTGCTCGTGTCACTGCAGTGAGATGAGTTGACGCGCTCACGATCTTCAAACATCTGCGGACTGGGCAATAACCATTCCGACGATGCGACTGGAAATAGTGCCTGTTCACAATCCTCTGCGAACGCCGAGCAAGAAAACAACAAAGCGAACACAAACGCATTGCGCGCTGTTATCACTGCGTTAAGACCGCTAGAATTCAGCTTGGTTAAGAGTCGGTGATTATGCATAAAACAACTTGGGTTGAATTAAATAGTAAAGCGTTGCGCCACAATGCCGCCATTGTTCGTCGCCTCGCGCCAAATGCAGCCATCTTAGCGATGGTAAAGGCCAATGGCTATGGACACGGCGCAGAATGGGTTGCGGACCAACTACACGATTTAGTTAACGGCTTTGCTGTCGCGCGACTCAGCGAAGCGTTAAGTCTCCGGTTTGCCCAAGCCAATACACGTATTTTGCTACTGGGCACCGAGCTTAACGCCGATGTCATGATCGAGTGCGCAGTAAATAAATTAGACTTAGTCATCCACGACATTAACACCGCAAAGTTACTCGCAACGACCAAATTGCCGCAGCCAATAACCGTCTGGTTAAAAATGAATACCGGCATGAATCGCCTTGGCATGAGCGCGTCAGAATTTACCGAGGCCCATCGCTTATTGATTGCCCATCACAATATCAACGCCATCCATCACATGAGCCATTTTAGTGATGCCGAGACCGAGGACTACACAAATACAAATCGCCAACACCAACAACTTACCTCCTTAAGTAAGTCGCTGGGTAGCGTTCCTATTAGCATGGCAAACTCCGCTGCGATTATTGTTCATCCCAAAACCCACCTAGACTGGGTACGCCCCGGCATTATGCTCTACGGCGACGACCCGAGCAGTACCCTAGCCGCAACAAATGCTCTACAAGCGGTAATGACCTTCAAGGCAAAAGTCCTGGCAGTGAGAGAGGTAAATCTTGGCGATGGCGTCGGCTATAATCGCCGCTGGCAAGCGAATGGCAAGGCAATAATCGCGACTATTGCCGCAGGCTATGCAGACGGCTATCCTCGCCAAGCGCCCGATGGCACTCCCCTTCTTATCAACGGTGAGCGCGCCGTGATAGCAGGCAGAGTCTCTATGGATTTACTAACCGCAGATGTAAGCCATCTTCCTTCAGTAAAGCCGGGCGACATCGCCACGCTATGGGGCGAAAATCTCCCCGCTGTCGAAGTGGGCCAGCACTGCAATACAATTAGTTACGAGCTATTTACACGAATTACTGCGCGGGTCCATCGAGAGTATTTAAAAGAATAAATTGAGCGGCTGGCACGCCAAGCCATCAAACAATTTCAAGCAATAAATGCGCGAGCTCGTCTGGCTTATTACTCAAGATCATGTGATTCGTCTCGATCTCGTGGTATCCCCATGCCTCAGAATCACGAGCATGTGCAGCCGCATTGGTAAAATGGTTGTTGCCGATTTCAGAAGAATCACTCTCAGTAGCTCGAATATAGCTGCGACGAAACCCAAACGACTCCAGCGGCTGGGCAAGCCTCACTGGCTCCAAAGCAGTAGCGACGGGATGGGGAACCCGGCGCTGATTATGGAATTCTTCTTGAATAGGGTCGTCAAATTTTCTAGGCGTTGGCGGAAGATAGTTTTGAACCCCTATTTGGATAGGCGGCCTGGGTAAACCGATTAATTCCAGTACACTCTCACCATCCGATGGAACAAACGCGTCTAGGTAAACCAGGTGCGAGACACGATCAGCAATATGGTCCAAACATCCGGTGACTACAGCCCCGCCATAGGAATAACCCAAAAGAACGATATCGCTCAAATCTTCATAAAGAATTTGATTCACAACGTCCTGGATGTGAGTGCTAAGTGTAATTTGGGGACTCGCCAAATGCGCCCGCTCACCAAGACCTGTAAGGGACGGTGTAAAAACCTCATGCCCCACTCCCTGAAGAATTGTCCGCACACGCCTGAAGCAAAATGAACCGGTCCAAGCTCCATGCACTAATACAAAAGTCGCCATTCACCACCCTATTTGCTTAAAACGTGAATACTGTGTTTAAAACCTTAAAACCCTGAATAAATACTCACATTAGATAATACACGGCTTATTTCACCACGGAATTTTCAATTAGTAAGTGCCCATAACCCCACGTAAAGACGATGCTATTCCGCTAAAAATAATAAAATCGAATTTTTAGAAAGATAAATCGCTAGAAAAAAGTGCCGCCAAGCGATTATGCCGACGCCACATAAGAAAGCGCGTTAAGCGCTCGTCTTCGCCAAAGCCAGCTGGCTTTTGGTAAGTTTAAAAACAACGGGGCTCAACAGCAGCAATGCGATCAAATTTGGAATCGCCATCAGGGCGTTTAAGGTATCAGCCAGCAACCAGATAAAACCTAGATTCGCCATAGCGCCCACTGGAATCGCCAGCACCCAAGCAATGCGAAAAGGCATAACACCTCGCGGACCAAAAAAATACACCACGCAGCGCTCGCTGTAATACGACCAACCGAGCATGGTTGTAAAGGCGAAAATGGCTAAACCTAGAGCAACAATATAGTGGCCGCCTGCAATTTGAGACTCAAAGGCCATGGTCGATAAGGCCGCACCGCTCTCGCCACTTTGCCACGCACCGGATAACAGAATAACGAAGCCTGTGACTGAGCACACTAATATCGTGTCTATAAACGTACCCAACATGGCGATCATGCCCTGCCGAACGGGATTGTTTGTCTTTGCTGCGGCGTGTGCTATCGGCGCGCTACCGAGACCAGCTTCATTAGAAAATACACCTCGGGCCACCCCAAAACGGATTGCCGCCGCAATGCCTGCGCCCGCAAAACCGCCGACCGCCGCGGTACCGTTAAAGGCTGAATCGATAACCAAACTAAATACACCGGGCAAGGCACTGAGATTCATTAACAAAACAATAATGCCAACGAGAAGATAGCTAATCGCCATAAAGGGAACGAGAAATCCAGCAACACTGGCAACGCGCTTTACGCCACCTAGTATGACGGACGCAACACCAAGGAACATAACCAGCGCGCTTATCCAAACCGGAACGCCAAAAGCACCCTGCATAGCGTCGGCAACTGAGTTTGCCTGCACGGTATTCCCTATACCAAAACCGGCCATCGCACCAAATAAAGCAAAGCACGCACCCAACCAGCGCCACTTAGGGCCGAGTCCGTTCTTAATGTAGTACATGGGGCCACCACTAAAATTACCCTCCGCGTCTTGTTCGCGGTAATGCACTGCGCACACGGCTTCACTGTATTTTGTCGCCATTCCAACCAGTGCGGTACACCACATCCAAAACAATGCGCCGGGGCCACCCAGCGCAATAGCGGTAGCGACACCGGCGATATTACCTGTACCAATGGTAGCGCTTAAAGACGTCATTAAGGCTTGAAAGGGGCTAATTTCTCCATCATCACTGCCGGATTTACGCCCCTTCATCAGTAAACGAAAGGCGGTGCCGATATTACGCAGCGGCATGAGCTGAAGCCCAATCATAAGGTATGCGCCGGTGCCAAGAATAAGCACCAACATCAACGGTCCCCAAACTATGCCGTTGACGGTATTCACAAATGCAGACACAGATTCCATGTAGAGTCCCTTACCGTGTTTTTTAGTATGCCGTCACAGAATAGAGGCCAGCTCTGTTGCGACCATTAAACGCCATCGAATCTTTGATTGATAGAATCAGTGGTGCCGGTTTAATCGATACATCTCAAACACAAAAATAACAAACATCAGAACTCAAAAAGGCTCTAATTTAAAACGCGAACTGACTTCGCTGGGGAAACATGCCAAACACGCCACCAGTATGAATGAACACAATATCGCCCGAGTCGCCAAAAAGACCATTTTCAATTTGATCTAACATTCCGTAAAACGCCTTACCTGTGTAGACCGGATCTAAGACTAAACCTTCTCCTTTGGCGACATCTGCTATACAGGTAAATATCTGCTGTCCCGCTTGAGCGTAGCCTGCACCGACATACCCATCGATAACCTTCACCGACAATGATTCAAGGTTTATGCCAGTATGATAGCGTCGCTCCCAATCCACCAAATCGCTGTTAACTTTATTTAAGAACCACGCTTCATCATCGCAAACATTCACTCCCCACACCTGCGCGTCTATGCCGTAGCGATGAACACCTGCGGTTAAACCTGCTTGTGTGCCGCCTGAACCGGTAGCGCAGATAATGTGTTTTGGGGAAATATCGTGTTGAATAAAATCTTGTTTGAGTTCGGCGCAGGCCTCGACGTAGCCCCAAACCCCAATTGCATCAGACGCGCCAGTGGGAATAATAAACGCCTTTCGATTTTGCTTTTTGTAGTCTGCGTGAACACGCATCAAAATATTGTCTAATTCGCGCTGATATTGGGCAGTTGAATAAAAACTAACTTCTGCCCCAGCGAGGAAATCTAATAATAAATTACCATCGGGTACTTGGACTTCATTGCCGCGTAACACCAAATGACAGTGCAAGCCCAATTGCGCGCACAACAGCGCGGTCGCACGACAGTGATTCGATTGCACACCGCCACAGGTAATAATCGTGTCGCAGTCTTCGGCTAAGGCTTGCGCCAAACTAAACTCTAATTTGCGTACTTTGTTGCCCGACAACACACTCCCCGTTAAATCATCGCGCTTAACCCATATTTTAGGGCCACCGAGTCTTTCGCTCAGACGTTGTAAGGGCTGCAAAGGAGTTGGAAGTTGCGCTAATTTTAGTCGTGGAGGCATTTGACCACCCACACGTTGTGCGGAGATATATTGCTTTTTAACAGAATTAGGCATGTACCACCTATTTGCGGAATGCGCCCCGCAGTATTGCGAAGCGCGCAACTCCTGTTATTAGATTGCCTTCAAAGTGCCTTTTGGCAATACCGCGTGAATTGAAGCACGTTGAAACTTTAATTCCACGTTATCGGTAACGCTTACCACGACATAGTCATCATCGAGTTTTGTCACCTTGCCGAGAATACCGCTGGTCGTTACAACCTCGTCGCCCTTTCCTAAAGCAGCCACCATTGCCGCATGCTCTTTTTGGCGCTTGCGCTGGGGACGAATAGCAATAAAGTAAAACAAGGCAAACATAAGAACCAGAAAACCAATCTGGAACAATTCACCACCAGGAGGTGCCCCTGCACCGGCTGTCTGTGCATGCGCCTCAGAAATGAAAAAACTCATTACATGTCCTTACTCAAAGATCAAAAACAAACGCCGCGCATAGCCAGCCACAGCACTAAAATACGCTTGCAATAGTACACAAGCACTTAACTCAAAGCGAGTAATCGTAGTCCATAGTAAAGGGCGCGTGATCAGAAAAGCGCTCTTCCTTATAGACACTGGCACTACGTATTCCCTCAACCAAGCCAGGAGTGATGACGTGATAGTCTAATCGCCACCCCACATTGTTTGCATAGGCTTGGCCACGATTCGACCACCAGGTATAAACCTCGTCCTGGTTTATCTGCCGAAACGCGTCAACAAAGCCCGCCTCACCATACAATTTATCTAGCCACGCTCTTTCATGAGGAAGAAAACCGGAGTTTTTCATATTCCCTTTCCAGTTTTTTAGATCAATCTCTTTATGGCAGATATTCCAGTCAGCGCAAATTACCAGCTCACGTCCAGTGTCCTTTAGCTCAAGAAAATGGGGGTAAATCTTTTCTAGGAAGGCGTCTTTTTTAGCCTGTGCCTCGTCACCACTGGAGCCCGACGGAAGATACATGGAGATGATGCTAATGTTGTCGTAATCTGCGCGAATGTAGCGCCCTTCACTATCAACGGGATCCCAACCTAATGACGTGGTAATGCTATTGGGCGGTTTCTTGCAGTACATTGCCGTACCGCTATAACCCTTCTTTACCGCATCACAGTAGACCGTTGTGTAACCCTCTGGATGATATAGAGCCTCGTCTAACTGGTCGCGCTGAGCCTTAGTTTCCTGAATACACACTACGTCTGCATCCTGCTTTGCCAGCCATTCAAAAAACCCTTTACGACCCGCCGAGCGAATACCGTTGGTATTCGCAGTGATAATACGCATCCAATTACTCCTGATATATAAAACCGCCACACAGCTTAACAAAATTCACCAAATTTAGCTGACTTGAGAACGCCACGCCTTAGCCTTGCTTTCAACGGTGGACTAAAAATACAGACCTAGGTTTAACTATGTGTGCCACGGGTAAGCTTCCCCAGTCTTCATCTGTTCAGATCATGTCGCGGGTCCATCAGTCACTCTAAAATAGCTTAACGTTAATTAATGACGTCACGAGACGGCAAAGCTCCCTCAGTAACGAATTAACATGCCCAATAGAATAACAAAGGATTCAATATCATGAGCCAAGCAGCAATCGACACCCTTCTTGCAATAGAGGCTATCAAAAAGCTGAAGTATACCTACCTTCGCGCCGTCGACACCCATGACTGGGACCTATTAGAGAGTACACTTAGCGCAGATTGCAGCGCCCGATACGACGGCGGAAAATACAGCTTTGACAATCGCGAGCAGCTAATTAGCGGTTTGAAAGGCCATATGGACTCCCCTCAGGTGCTCACAATGCATAACTGCCACCATCCCGAAATAGATATTCACGACACCAAGAGTGCCACGGGTAAATGGTATTTACAGGATCTGGTCTTTAACAAAGAGCAAAACTGGATGCTCTTCGGCACGGCGATTTACACCGACCAATATCGTTTTAGCGATGGCGAATGGCGAATCTGCCACACAGAATATGAGCGCATCATGGAAACTATCAACGCGCCGATACCCGCGAGTCTAAGCTTCACCCATAATATGTTTGAAAAAAACTAAGGTCGCCAAAGTTACTATGAGCAATATTTCAACTCGGCTAAAAGATTGTACCGCACAGCTATGCCAGCCCGGCGCGCCATTCGAAATTATTGACGACAGCGCCAGCGGCTTTCGCCGCTATAAAAACGCACCGACTACGATGCGAGAGTTGGTCGATGCTGGCCGAGCACACGGCGATCAGGAATTTTTGGTATATCAGCAAGAGCGCCTCAGCTTTCGCGAATTCTTTGAAAAAGTAGACGCGCTGGGCAGCCATCTAATTGAGCAAGACGCCCTCGTAAAAGGCGACCGCATCGCCATTGCCATGCGAAATTACCCAGAATGGATGATCGCCTATATCGCTGCTGTTTCTGTCGGCGCCGTGGTCGTACCCTTAAACTCTTGGGGCACTGCCGATGAACTTAGCTATGGCTTAGAGGATTCTGGCGCAAAATATGTGATCTGTGATTCGCAGCGTCTATCATTATTAAATCCACTTTTGCAGAAACAGAATTGCAAAGCGATTGTTGCTCGGGCCGATAGCGTCGACGACATGACCGTTCAGTATCTTGAGCAGATTATTGAAAACAACCTCGGTAAAACACTCCCGGTTGTACCATGTGATACCAATGATATTGCGCAAATTATGTATACCTCTGGCACCACTGGACGTCCAAAAGGCGCAGTATCCACACATAGAAACATTTGCCAAGCTATTTACAGCTTTGAGTTTCACGCTATTTGTTCTGCAATGGCAAACCCCAGCGCCATTGAGAAAATGTTTGCCGGTGGTTTCCCCCCCTGCACATTGCTTAGTGTGCCACTGTTTCACGTATCAGGTTGTTACGCCGCGTTCCTGCTTAATCTACGCGGCGGGCGCAAAACAGTAATGATGTATAAATGGTCTCCGGAAGAGGCGCTAAAATTAATTAGCACCGAAAAAGTCACCATATTCAGCGCCGTCCCCTCGATGGTGATGGACTTACTCCGCCACCCCGATTTTTCGTCTACCGATACTCGCAGCTTGTTTTCCCTGGGCGGCGGTGGCGCAGCCTGCCCGCCCGCGTTTAAAGAGACTATCGAAAACACCTTTGATGATGCCTATATAGGCACCGGCTACGGCATGACAGAAAGCAATGCTATCTGCGCAAGCTGCACAGGCGAAGCCTATTCCTATAAGCCAAAAAGTGCGGGAACCCTATCTCCACTTGTGGAATGGCAGACCCGAGATGAGAACGGCAGCGTGCTGGCCAGCGGTGCGACCGGTGAAGTCTGGTTAAAATCCGTTTGTAATATAGCGCAGTATTGGAACAAGCCAGAGGCGAATAAAAGCAATTTCGATGGCGAATGGATGGCAACAGGGGATATCGGCTATCTTGATGAAGAGAATTTCGTATTTTTGGTAGATCGCGCCAAAGACATGATTATTCGCGGCGGCGAGAACATCTACCCAGCGGAGCTAGAGGCCTGTCTTAGCCTGCATCCTGCCATCGCCGAAGCGGCTATCATCGCCGTGCCAGATGAACGCTTGGGAGAAACCCCAGGGGCTGTGATTCGAATGCGACGGAATGCGCAAATTACTGCTGATGAGGTGAATGACTATCTGCGTGACAAGCTGGCTGCCTTTAAGCTACCTAGCCACGTTTGGATTAGCGAACAAGAAATGCCCCGCAACGCGGCGGGTAAAATTCTTAAATCTGAGCTATTGCGCAAGTTCCTAGGCTAGAACTAACCAATTCCTAGCGCATTTCCGGCTCTATCACCCTGATGAGCCGGCATTTACCCTGTGTGGCTGAGCACGTAGAATCAATCTACCTTTGGTGATTCAGGCTCATATCCATGCAAATTTTTTCTAAAAAACGCGCCCAAAAAGTACTCGACAATGGCGCCTCGGATGTTACTGAATCAGATATTGATGTCGCCCTCAGCAATCGCCAACGGATCATTAACAAAGTTTTGCAGAATGCTTCACTCGCGCCATATATTGGCCAAGTAAAAACCCTCTTCAGTTTGCTTCAAGATTATGTGAAGGGAGACTATCGGGAAATACCCTGGTGGTCATTAGGGTCAGTGGTCACGGCGTTATTGTATATTTTACTTCCACTCGATGCGGTGCCAGACATCATCCCCATTGCGGGTTTTTTAGATGACGCCGTAGTGCTTAAGCTTTGCTTAGACTTGGTCTCTAAAGACCTAGAGAATTACAAACTTAATAAAGTGGCATCGACTCATGATGAGTCAGACGCCACCTCATAAACGCGATGATCTGCGGACGAAACTTATTCCACCAAACCTAATTCGTGAATCAGTTTTAACACGTCATCATGGTGCGTTTTCGTGTTGACCTTCGCCATGATGTGTTTGAGACGGCCGTCTTTACCAATGATAAACGTACTGCGCAAAATGCCGTCAAATTCCTTACCCATAAATTTCTTCGGGCCCCATGCACCGTATTTATCGGCAGTGCTGTGATCCTCATCAGACAGCAGTGTGAAGTTTAAGGGTTCTTCTTCTTTCTTGGGGTTTTCTTCAAATTTCTTCAACTTAGCCACGGTATCTGGGCTGACACCAAGAACGACGGTATCTAATTTATCTAATTCTTTTTTGGTATCTCGAATACCACAGGCTTGTACCGTACAGCCCGGTGTTTTTGCTCTGGGGTAAAAATACAACACGACATTTTTCTTGTCTTTATAGTCTTTCAGGCTAACTTTTTTTCCGTCTTGGTCCAGCAGCGCGAACGCTGGCGCAAGATTTCCAACTTTGGGTAAGGCCATGTAAATTTCTCCTAATCTATTTGTTTACTTATTCACTGTCAGTTACGTCGTAATCCGTCTTGTCGATATCCGCCCTATCGGTGAGCCCCACCGGCAACGTCTTTTTCACTTTGGCACCCAAGGCTTCTAAGCGGCTTACCCTCGACACCAAATTACCTTTACCTAGCGTCATTCTATTGAGGGTTTTCTCGTAGGCGTCGCGGCCTCGATCAAGGTGTTTACCGACGTCTTCTAAAGACTGCAAAACCAGGGCAAATTGATCGTGCAATGCACCAGCCTGCTTCGCTATCTCATCTGCGTTTTGATTCTGCCGCTCATAACGCCAAATACTTTGCACTGTTCTTAGCGTAGCTAGTAGCGTCGTTGGCCCGACTACGATGATATTTTTCTCATACGCATTACGAAACAATTCTGGATCATGTTCAAACGCCGCCATAAAAGCCGCTTCAACGGGAATAAAAATAAAGACAAAATCGAGGGTTCGCAAACCTTCAATATGCTCATAACCCTTGGTACTTAAACCATTGATATGCGCTTTTACAGACTGCGCATGTTCGCGCAGAAATGCCTGGCGTTCAGTTTCATCTTCGCTGCTGCAATAGCGTTCATAGGCAATTAACGACACTTTGGCATCGATCACGATATCTTTATCATCGGGCAGATGGACGATAACGTCTGGCTGACGTCTTCGCCCGCTGTCGTCGGTAAAGCTAACTTGGGTTTCGTATTCGTGACCTTTGCGTAAACCGGACTCTTCCAGTACACGCTCCAAAATAACCTCGCCCCAATTGCCCTGTGCTTTGTTGTCGCCCTTTAAGGCGCGGGTTAAGTTTTGCGCCTCTTTGCTGATACTGCGATTCATTTCCTGAAGATTTTTAAGCTGTTCTTTAAGCTCACCGCGCTCTCGATTCTCGTTGTCATAGATATGATCTACACGACCACGAAATTCTTTTAGCTGTTCACGGAAAGGTTTTAACTGAACGTCAAGAGCATCTCTGCTATGCACCTGAAAGCGTTGACTTTTCTCATCAAAAATACGATTGGCCAGCTGTTCAAATTGCTCAGTGAGTTGCTTCTTGGCGTCACTAAGCAGCGCAATTTGCTCTGCAGTTGCAGTTTGCAAATGGGTGAACGCGCTCTCTTTACGAGCTAAGGCATCGGCAAGTTCATGACTTTTTAGCTCTGCGCTGGCCAAATTTTGCTGCGCCGCCGCTAAGGATTCACCCTGAATGGTTAAACGCTCACGAACAACGGCAAGCTCTCGTTCGCTGGCGACCGCTAGGCTTCGTGCCTCCTCCAGTTGGACAGCTAATTTAGCACCGACTTCAAGCTGATTGTCTAAAGCAGATTGCAAAGCCAGCGCTTTCTCTTCTTGTACACTCTGGTGTGCTCGGTTACTTCGCCCCATTAACAACGCAGATAAAACAGCGCCAAGGCACAATCCGACAAAGGCAATTCCGGAGATCATTAATAAAAGCGGAGTATCCATCAAAAAGTTAAAACCTTAGGTAGAGATAGTGAGTCAGCTGGCGCAAAGCGCAGCACCTAGCTTTTGCTGGTAGCGAACGCGACACAGTATACAGAATACTGCCATGAAAAAGAGCGAGCAATCAGGTGCTTGCTCAGCCATTAAAACGAGCTGGCTGCTGAGCAAGTTTAGATGGGAATTAGCTTAGGCAGCCTGTAAGGACTTGGTGTCGGGCGCCAGAATCGTTCCCTGCGCTACAAGAACCGCGTCACCGCCGATTCTTATTTTAAGAGCCGCAGTCACCTTTTTAACGAACTCAACTTGCAAAATACTTTGGCGACTAGCCTTGTGTCCGCGTTCGAGCCAAAAGGTGTGGGTTCCATCTGCTAATCCGCGGGTATCACACAAACTTGCGGCAAAGGCAGGGATCGCGGCACCCACTGGGGGGCTATCTTCATGGGCGATATATTGGCCAAGGATGCGCAGGTGAAAATCGGTTTGTAAAGATTCAGTTTCACTGCAGTACACCAGTATTTCGTTCACAGCAACAGATGACGCACTACTACGCGACCATGCTTCTAAGTTAAAACGTGCTCGGTAGACTGCATCCATCGAGCGCAACGGAACAATCAAATACGGCGAGTCACAACTGACAAAGAGCGTTTTTGCTTTTAGAGTTTCTATATCATTTGCGCCCAATCCTAGAACCTGCTGCAACTCTTTATTATCGGGAACGTAGCGGTCTATTTGCGGAGTCACAGACATGGATAGCTGGGTTAGTAAACGACCATTCTTTTGTGACAGAACCACGTCAAAAATTTTACGCCCCTGAGCAAAGTGAATGACACAATCGTCATCTGCGACTAACAAGGCTTTACTATGAACCAGAGTTCGCGCCGCGGCCACAACACTATGACTTCCCACCGCGCGTTCACCTGCGGGTGAAAATACTCGTAGTTCTGCTGCCACATCACTGCTGCCAGGAAAAACAAACACCGTTTCAGGGTGATTCATCTCCTTGGCAATTAATGCCATTTGGGTATCGTCTAAACCGTCCGCCTGCGGAAATACTGATATTTGCGCGCCGCTATAGGCAGATTGAGTAAATACGTCAACAGTGTGATAAGCATATTCCATTTATTCTTCCTTATTTCGCAGGTTTTACTTGCCGAAGAATAAAAAGCGTAGGGTGCGGGAGATTTTCTTCAGCGTGCTTAGTATTACCATAGCTCGATTTACAAAAATCACAAAAGATTCTTTTACCTGGTAAAACTAAGCCTCACTATCTGACTTGGGATCCCAACCGACGTGTCGCGCCCAAGTCTTGCTTGGAATACTTACTCTTATGGGATATTCACCGCTTTTACGATCCTGAAAATATTCAATAAGAACATCGGTCACAATCGGGAAAGCCAACTCAGACCAAGGAATTTCATCTTCAGAAAATAATTTACTTTCCAAACTTTCGGGGCCGACGCCAAAGCCACCGTCTAGCTCACCTCGGTAAAATACATAGACCTGATTAATATGGGGAATATCAAATAGGCGATAAAGAGTTTCACCTTTGACTTTCGCGGCGGCCTCTTCACGGGTTTCTCGCAAGGCGCCTTCTAACATGGTCTCGCCGTTTTCCATAAAACCGGCAGGAATAGTCCAATAACCCAACCTAGGCTCAATAGCGCGGCGACACAGTAAGACTTGCTCTCCAGCAATAGGCAAACAGCCCACCACCACGTTGGGGTTTTGGTAGTGGATAATATTGCACTGCGGACATACAAAGCGGAGGCGATCATCTCCTGCAGGAATCTGTTTTACGATCTCAGTGCCACAATTACTACAGTATTTCATCGCCCTCCCTACTCCAGATAACTTATCTTAACTCGCGATATTGGCCCGCGTGAAACACCAATGGTTTAGCACCTGGGCGGTTATCCATCTCGATGACTTTGCCAACCACGATGATATGGTCACCGCCATCATAATGCGCCCAGGTCTCGCATTCAAAACTAGTTAACGCACCGCGTAATACTGGCGCGCCACTTTTACCTAATCGAAAATGATCATCACGCAAATCATGATCACTTTTCTTTGAATAAAGATTAGACATCGCCATCTGATCGCTAGCCAACACATTAACCGTAAACGTCTTGGATTTATTAAATGCGTCTAGACATTCCGAATCATTACGCAAACTCCACAGAACCAGGGCGGGATCTAAGGACACCGAGGCAAATGAATTCACGGTCATGCCAAAGGGCTTGTACCCTGCAGGGTTTGCGGTAATTACACAGACGCCGGTGGAAAATTGGCCAAGGGCATTGCGAAACTCACGGGGATCTAAGCTCATAAAATTTCCTAATTACACTGTTATTATGGCAGTTCAATACGTCGGCCACTTTTTGAATCGCATTGCTGCGTCACAAATAGCGGTGTGAATTGTTTGTGGCGTGGATTATACACACCGTGCGCCCGCAATTTCAGCTCGTAAGCCTACTCCGATCAGACTATTAATCGTCAGAACTCCACCGATCAAGCGCCTGTGTATCTGACGCCCTCGCGTCTACCCATCTCTCTGCGCCATCCGCCCTGCGCTCTTTCTTCCAGAACGGCGCCTCCGACTTCAAAAAATCCATGATGAATTCACAAGCTGCAAAGGCGGCTTGCCGATGCATTGCGCCCACGCCGACAAATACGATTTGCGCTCCTGGTAGTAAAGCACCTACTCGATGTATCACCGTTACCGATAAAAGTGACCAACGCTGTGCTGCTCTATCGATAATACTTTCAATACTGCGCTCAGTCATGCCTGGATAATGCTCTAACTCCATGGCCACAATGTCATCGCCCTCGTTATAGTCACGCATAACCCCAACAAACTGGGTCACCGCCCCGCAACGACTGCTTTTCGCTAGCCCTCGGCACTCTTTACCGACATCAAAGTCTGCTTCCTGAATACTCACTCGCCGCTGCACCTTAACCTCCCGTTACTGGAGGATAAAAAGCAACTTCATCGCCATCAGTAACCAGATCGTCAGCCTTTGCTAATGTTTGGTTAACCGCACATAAGGTATTTTCAGCAAGTAAAACAGTAGCCCAATCAGCACCACCGTCAGAGATTAGCTGTTGTTTTAAATCGCTTACTGTCAGTGCCGATGTTATTTGCACATCCATACATGACACGCCTAACTGCTCCCGATATTTTGCAAAAAACAGTACGGTAATCACGACTTCGTCTCGCTTTCCTCAGCAAACCACTCACCAGAACGACCACCTGACTTTGCCAGTAGTTTTATGTCAGACACAATCATGCCCTTATCTACCGCCTTACACATGTCATAAATGGTAAGTGCAGCCACAGACACTGCCGTTAAAGCTTCCATTTCAACGCCTGTTTGTCCCGCCAACTTGCACCGCGCCTTAATATGTACGGCATTTTTTTCATAATCTAGGGCAAACTCTAGTTTCACGGAAGACAACATCAATGGATGGCACAAGGGAATTAGGTCAGAGCACTTTTTAGCGCCTTGAATACCTGCAATTCTCGCCACTGCGAGCACATCGCCCTTTTTATGACCACCGGACGCGATTAACGCTAGAGTTTCTGGCAACATTGTGACGGTGCCACTCGCCTGCGCTTCGCGCTGAGTAACCGCTTTATCGGTCACGTCCACCATCTGCGCATTACCCTGCTTATCGAAATGGCTTAACTCATTGTTCATACATTATTTCCAGATCTGTTGGTGTTATATCAACCAAAGCGAGTATCAGCAACAAAGGGGTTGGTTTCTCGTTCGTGACCAAAAGTCGACGTGGGTCCATGACCAGGAATAAATGTAACGTCGTCACCGAGGGGCCACAACTTCGTTTGAATAGAGTTTACCAAGGTATCAAAATCGCCCCTGGGAAAGTCTGTGCGCCCAATAGAGCCTTGAAATAACACGTCTCCGACAATCGCTAGTCGAGCGGGCTCATGAAAAAACACCACGTGTCCGGGGGTATGACCTGGGCAAAACTTTACCGCGAGTGTTTGATTGCCAAAACTCACGCTGTCTTCATCTTCCAACCACTGATCTGGCGTGAAGGCGTCAGCGTGTGGAAAGCCCGTCATTTTGCACCAATCGGGTAATTTATCGATCCAGAAAGCATCTTCTTTCTGTGGCCCGATAATTTTTACACCGTATTTTTTGCGCATCACATCGGCAGCAGCACAGTGATCCATGTGACCATGGGTTAGATAAATAACCTCAAGCGTACCGCCTAATTCAGCAATAGCCGCTTCAATATTTTCAATATCTCCACCCGGATCAAAAATCGCCGCTTTACCGGTTTCTTCACAGACCATCACCGAGCAATTCTGCTGATAAGCCGTGACCGGCACTATGGAACATTTAATTGTCATACGTCGTCGCTGTTCTTACCCGAAAACCTCAATGATAAGCAGTCACAGGCGAACTTAACAGCGCGAAGACGGATAACATCAGAGAAAGACGATCAAACATTAAAAAGAAATAAGTAAAAGAAAGGATTACAGCGAGGGAATCGCAGCGACGTTATCGTAAATCTTGTAAATAAAGCGTGACTCGGCGACTAAGGACGCCGAGTGTCTTTTACTATTTGTAGACAACTTGGCCGCGATACATCTGACGCGACTGCTGACGTTCTGAGGAAACCTGCGAATGAGAAGGCAATTCCTTTTCACGAAAAACCTTAGTTCCTCTATAAGTCACTTCCGTGGTGTGACGTTCGGTAATATCTTCCTGTGATGACGTTGTCTTTGCCTCCAACTGAAAGGGGATTCCGCCCAACGCCATAATCTCAACCACTGTTTTTCGAGTAAACGGGTCGCGGCTCCGCTTACCCAAATCACCCAAACTCGTGAGCAAATTGGGATCCGCCAAACGAATTTTGGTCCCAAACTCAGCGAAAATACGAGCACGCAATTGCTGCAGTAGCGCTACCATTTCCGGAGAATACACCATAGGACTCCTTTTCTAACCTGACATATCGATACAGAGCTGCATCGAACACACACGTAATCGCTACGCGGCTAATTTAAAGCAATAAGTGTTCCAAATAACTTTCCCCAACAAGATGAATAACATAGCGCATCGCAACGAAGTTTATCGCACCAACACAGAACAGAAAATTAAGACCGCACCAACATGACGCGCGCGGGTGAAATCTATTTATTTCTCAATTGCCATTATCACGGATATTGGTTAGAGTAGCCGCCCTCAAAACGCGGTAAAAGTTGTGTTGCGATAGATTTGATGAGGTGTCCGAGTGGCTGATTCGGAGGCTTTGCCCGGGAAAGCGCCCAACGGGCGATAACGAGCACGCAGGTGTGCGGACCTGACGCTCGTAAAACCATCTAAAACTGTGCAGATTTAGAATTTGGTGAGGTGTCCGACAAGATTGTGCAACAATCTTGGACGTTGGCGCTTTGCGACGACGGGGCGCAGCCCCGAGCTCCGATAGGAGCGAGTCAATGGCTGAAGGAACGAGCGCTTAACGCTCGCTATTTGGGGAAACCCACTTCTAGCCTAAGACGAAGAATTTGGTGAGGTGTCCGAGTGGCTGAAGGAGCACGCCTGGAAAGTGTGTAATGGGTCAAACTATTCGAGGGTTCGAATCCCTCCCTCACCGCCATTAAGTAAATAACCCGGCCTTTGTGCCGGGTTTTTTATTTAAGCTGTTAGGGTCGGTGAGAACCCTCGCTGGGTTCGATAAATTGCGATCAGCAATTTAAACAAGCCGCGCTTCTCAGCGGCGCAGCCCGCAGGGGCAAATCAGCCCCTAGGATGATTTGATTTATCCCTCCCTCACCGCCATTAAATAAATAACCCGGCCTTTGTGCCGGGTTTTTTATTTGTACTGTTAAGGTCAGCCGAAAACCCTCACAGGGTTCTACAAATGAAGGCTATCGGTTTAATTCAGCCGCGCCAATTATTCCAAGCTAATCGCTCTCCTCACTACTGAAAACTTGAGTTTTCCAATCGGCACCCAATGATTGTTCAATGTAATCACGCATGAACTGGCGAATTTTTTGTGACGGGGTTACGTCTTCCCTATCGCACAGCTGTTCAAACGCTGCTTTCTTTTGAGGGTCAACCAGTACTGTTAACCTGGCAGTACGCTTTTCCATATGATGTCGCTCTTTGTTGGCGAGGTGTTCATGCTAATTTGATTAACACCCAAATGTATTCTGCCGAGCCCTAGACCCAAGGGCTCGACCGGGTTTAGGTTAACCTTTGCTCACAATCGCGGGGCCTGCACTAACTAATGATGCGCCAGCGGCGGTATCGGTAAATCGTCCAAAATTAGTGATGAATTTTCCAGCCAGCGATGTCGCTTTTTGCGTCCACTCGTCAGGATCTGCGTAGGTCTTACGTGGATCAAGCAAGTTAGCGTCCACACCGGCTAGGGTGACGGGGGTGTCCAAATTAAAGAGTGGCAATTGATTAAAGTCTGCAGTTTCGATGGAGCCGTCTAAAATTGCATCGATGATACTGCGAGTCGCCTTGATGGAAATACGATTGCCAGTTCCGTTCCATCCGGTGTTGACTAGATACGCCTGCGCACCCGAATCTTCCATCCGTTTTTTCAGCACTCCTGCATATTGGGTTGGGTGTAAGCTCAAAAACGCTGCACCGAAACAGGCGGAAAACGTGGGTGTTGGTTCAGTGATGCCACGCTCAGTGCCTGCCAGCTTTGAGGTGTACCCCGAAAGAAAATAATATTCAGCCTGCGCTTTAGTGAGCCGCGCCACAGGCGGCAGCACACCGAAGGCGTCAGCGGTAAGGAAGATCACTTTGGTCGCATGACCACCCACTGACGTTGGCTTAACGATATTCTCGATGTGGTAAAGCGGATAAGAAACACGTGTATTTTCAGTTTTTGAGTTGTCAGCGTAATCGATATTACCCGCTGCATCTACAGCCACATTTTCCAGCAAGGCGTCTCGCCTGATGGCCGCATATATCTCAGGCTCATCCTGTTGACTGAGATTGATGGTCTTGGCGTAACACCCTCCCTCAAAATTGAACACGCCGTTATCGTCCCAGCCGTGCTCATCGTCTCCGATCAACGCCCGTTTTGGATCGGTGGACAAGGTAGTTTTTCCGGTGCCAGATAAGCCGAAAAAGATTGCGGTATCGCCCTCTTCACCTATATTGGCTGAACAGTGCATTGAAGCAATGCCTTTTTGCGGCAGCAGATAGTTCATAACAGAGAACATCCCTTTCTTCATTTCTCCGCCGTACCAGGTGCCGCCAATAAGCTGCATGCCTTCGGTCATATTAAAGGCCACAAAATTCTCGGAATTTAAGCCCTGCTCTTTCCAATTAGGATTACTGGTCTTAGCTCCGTTCAACACCACAAAGTCCGGTTCAAAATCTTCAAGTTCTGCTTCTGTGGGACGAATAAACATATTTTTTACAAAGTGGGACTGCCACGCAACTTCGGTGACAAAACGCACCTTCAATCGACTCGCGGGATTGGCACCACAATACAGGTCGTTCACAAATAGACGCTTACCGCTTAGTTGCTCTCCCACAAGAGACTTTAGCGATTGCCAAATCTCCGTTGTAATCGGTCTATTGTCGTTAACACCTTGATCTGACCACCACAAAGTATCACGGGTAGTATCGTCTTTAACAAAGTACTTATCCTTGGGCGATCGTCCCGTAAAAATACCAGTATCAACGGCTACCGCCCCACTGTTAGTTACGCGACCAGCCTCGTAGCCACTCAGTTCGGGCCGAGTTTCTTCGCGAAATAGAGCCTCATAGCTTGGGTTGTAAAGAATTTCTAATGGATTCTGTATGCCGTATTCAGACAGTAATTCGCGTAGTTGAGACTCAATCATTGGGCATCCTTTGGCGTTTCGTGTGTATGTAAGCGGGTGGATAATTAGATGGTAATTATATTATCATACAATGATCATAAGCCAAGACCTTGGGCTAGCGTCTAGGTCAAACTCATATTCTTCAGGAAAGGGAATATGCTCTATCGGCAGCACCTATTCTCTTTGCAGATGGCCTTTCTATCCTCAACAAAGAAGTGGCGCATTGTGAAGAAACGTATTCCTCTGTATCGCCTGCTTGGCAGTTTTAGCCAATGAGGACATTGACCAGATCAAGCGGCAATAGCGTAAATCCGTTAAATGTCTCCTCCGCAACGCTGGATGATGCAGTGAACAATGTTTTAAAGAGAGACAAACAAGATGAAACTAAATGAGGCCATTGAATTGGGAAAAGAGGGGCACTGGCAAGATGCTCAGATCCGGATCAGCCCAGGCAGCCTTAACCACTGGTTTGTGATGCTGCGCGATACTCAATACAAATTTTTTGTGCTCGCAGACAATGAGGATCTATCAATCACCACTGATCATATCAATGAGTTAGCTCAACTCATTCGATCCGTTGGCTTAAAAGAATTTACTGTGTATTTATAATTTCAATTAGAGGATGTTATTGATGTCAAGCTTACCACCGTGTCCCAAATGCGAATCTCAGTACACCTATGAAGATCGCGACCTGATGATTTGCCCTGAATGCGCTCACGAATGGAAGCCTATGAATGGCAATCAAACTGATGATGACACAGCCAAAGTCAAAGACGCCAATGGGAACGATCTATACGAAGGCGATGGTGCCACCCTGATTAAAGATCTAAAGGTAAAGGGCAGCTCAACCGTGATAAAAATTGGCACCAAGCTCAAAATCAACCGCATCGTCGATGGCGATCACAACATCGATTGTCGAGTGGACAAGATAGGAGAAATGATGCTGAAGTCGGAGTTCGTTAAAAAATCGAACGCCTAATAAATTAACCATATCCTCTTAATTATTTCGGCGCTAACACCAATTCTTCGCTCACAAAAAAGCCCCAGTCCTTCGACTGAGGCTCTTTATTGCGCTGTAAAATGTAAGGGCGAAAATCGCCACTTACAACGGCATTACGCCGCGCTTGAGATTACGTCGCCCTGTTCGCTGGTGTCTTCGCCGCCAAAGGCGTCGAGCACTGCAGGTATAAACTTGGCGAATTCAGCAGTCATAATGGCGAAATCAACGTCGAACTGCTCGGCGGCGCTTTCCGTATTCACGTCACCAATTTTATCTTGGATTAAGTCGCCAAAATTTAAGCGTTTTATCGATAACTGATCGTCAATAATAAATTCGATATCACCGACCCAGCGCAGTGCTATTTTGTTTACGAACATGCCGGTTTGGATGTGATTATTGATTTCCGCAGAACACAGGTTCTGGTTCTTGCAACGGATCACCGCACTTTCATCTGCTTTATCACGCAGCTCACACTCGCCACCTAGTTCAAAACCTGCCGGCGCGCTACCCTGAGTTAACCACTCGGTCATTTGATGCTGGGCCACATTTTTCGCTTTGACAGGAATGACCGGCAAGCTGCCTAAGGACTCACGTAAAAAATTAAGCAGTTCTTCAGCGCGATTATGGGAACCGCTGTTTACAATAAGTAAGCCCTGCTCTGGCGCTATATAGGCAAACACGCGGCTAGACCGCGTAAAGGCGCGAGGAATAAGCGAAAAGATAATTTCATCTTTAAGCTCAGCGCGCTCTTTACGGCCAGGCACGCGATCTTCCGATAATTTAATTTCTTCTAACTTGTCGGCGAGAACTTCGTTTACCACCGACGCTGGCAATATTTTGTCCTGTTTTTGGGCGCAAACCATAATGCAATTATTCGCGACATGAATATATTCACTACCCTGAGAACCAAGGGGCATTGTCCAGCCATAGCTAGCCACATCTTGACTATTGCAGGGAGTAAAACTTTTTTCGGTAAGCCTTTCGTTGACCTCTTCAGCCGTTAAGGTGAAAGGCTTGGTAAAACGATAGATCAGAAGATTCTTAAACCACATGTAAATTGCTGCCTGTACTGCTGTAAATGAAGTGACGGTTTGGCTAGGTATTGTATTACCTAAATGCATGCCGGTGCTGCCACTATCTCTGTTTAAATCCAATTTAACCGAATGTAAACACTACTGACTACCCGCCTTGTTAGCAAACCTAGCGCTCATCGCGTCACATTGGGGTTTATCTAGATAACGCTCGCAGAGAGTAACAAGTGATTGCTCAGGCTTGTTTTCGCAGCGCCAGTCAGCATAATTTAAACTCTGTCCAAGGCGGGCACAGCGCTGCGTTGCTTCATCATTGAGCAAAACACGACTTTGTTCATACCACTTCTCTAAATCGTCCAATAACTGGGATTTCATTACTGCGGCAGTTTTACCGTTGCCAGAACCCCATGTGCTGAGACGCGCCGTACTTTGACGCTGCCAACTGGCCCACAAACCAGACAAACCGGCAACCTGTCCATCTTTTGCTATAGCTTTATTTTCGTCGATATCTTGTAGCAAATTAGCTCTAAGTTCGGACAGCTGCTTAGAGGATAAAATAGTGTCAGCTAGCACCGAGGAAAACCTTAAGTTCAAACGCTGTTTATACCATTCATAGCGACTGTCAAGCTTATCAACTAAGCCGTCATCAGGCAGATCTGAAAACAGGCTTGCATCACCAAAACTAACGTATTCCGCACCGCCCTCAGTTGCCCTAATTCCAATACCAATTGGCTTACCCAACTCATACTGCGTGTAGCTCTGTAAATTGCCGTAATACATAACCTTGACGGGCCCGTGGTAAAGCCATTTGCCGTCATAAATAGCATCAACGTTTACCGATGCACGCGTTACTTCGCCATGGTGATAAATCCACAATCGACGAAATACACCCCCGTTATCAATATCCTTCGCGGAGATCTGTAACACCGACGCCGGATAATCATCACTCAAGGCGTAAAAGCGATTTGTATCGCAATCGTAAACGTAGGCTTGGAGTAGCTGCTGCGGCACAGTTAAGTTAGGTGTTAGCCCGCAATCACACACTACTTCAAGCTTAGAAAAGCTTCCCGGCTCGTAATAAAAATACTGTACCGGCTGCGACTCGATCTGATAGTTAAAGTATTGGCGCTCGATAACTTGGAAATCCTGATTGGACATTTGCGCGCTAATTTTGACTACACCGCGAGGGAGACCCTCTTTAAATCCGACGTCCACGCGAAATGGTCCAGGCAATCCACGATGAATGATGGGATAAGATTGTGGACGATCCTTTGGGCTGATATTGCGACGATACTGCAGATACTCATTATCACCCTCCATTGTCATTAAGGGCGGCGCTCTAAAGGGGTGAAGATCAGTATAATGAGCAAACCATTGACTCTGCTCACCATGGGCCAAAATCTGTTCATCTGAATCAGCTATCGTAAAGGAACCCTCAAACGATAAGACACGCTGTTTCGCGTTTAATATAAAATCGCCGCTAAGCTTCAGCGAAACCATTTCGCTATTTGCATCGTGATAATACTGAGTAAGCTCGCCTCGGCGCGGATACCCCTTACTATCAAATTTACCGTCAAACTGAGTATTTGCAGCGTCTTCGTATTCCACACTGCCTTCAAGAAAAACGTCGCGTTTGTATGAGCCGGTAAAGACCGGTGCCGTTTTACCGTCAAACTCAAAACGTTTGTTTTCAACTTGACCGGCGCACGCACTCAGCAGCAATACACACAAGCTCAAACATGCGATGTCGCTTTGTCGCCTAGTCATTCCCACCCATCTCCCTATTTGGTCGTATTTATCGCGCTAATCATACCTTAGTCGCATTAATATGAATTGATCTGCATCCCAGCTTTGACTTAAATACACTAGACATGACATTGTTTAACAGATTGATATTAAAAACATAATTGAGCATCACACATGACACTTGCTTTAGTTGGTATTTTAGTTGCCGGTATTTTTTGCCAATGGCTGGCATGGCGCTTTCGGCTCCCCGCCATTGTGTTATTAGCGGCCTGCGGCCTCTTACTAGGCCCGATCACTGGCTGGATTCAACCCGGTGTCGACTTTGGGGACGGCCTCACGGCAGTCACCTCGCTATTTGTCGCAATAATCCTGTTCGAGGGCGGACTTAACCTTCAGTTCCATGAATTACGAGAAACGGCGCAAGTCACCCGCAGACTGACATCTATTGGGGTACTTCTCGCATGGGGTATCGGTTTAACCGTTGCCCACTATATTGGTGGCTTAAGCTGGGGTGTCGCCGCCCTACTCGGCGCCATACTCGTCGTCACCGGCCCCACGGTTATTATGCCCCTGCTGAAACATGCCAAGCTGAACCGTCGAACAGCGTCGTATTTAAAGTGGGAGGGAATCATCAATGATCCTATAGGGGTCTTGCTTGCCGTATTGGTATATCAATACCTACTTTATTCTGGCGAAGGCCCAGCAATACAATCTATAGTCACCAGCCTTGGTCTTGCCTTAGGCACCTCTGCGGTCCTAGGCGGGGGCATCGCATTTGGTTTGGGCCATTGCTTTCGCAGAGGTTGGATTCCCGAATACCTTAAAGCGCCGTCTATTATCGCCTGCGTATTGGCGGTTTATGCCCTATCTGACCTTGTTCAACATGAATCTGGCCTGCTAGCAACCACGCTAATGGGTGTGGTTATGGGCAATATGCGTCTGCGCAGTTTGGACGAAATGCGGCGTTTCAAGGAATATATCACGATCATTTTAGTGTCGTTTTTATTCGTGGTTCTCACCGCATCGTTGACCAAAGCCTCGCTGCAATCCATACACTGGCAACTAGTCGCGATGGTATTCACCTTTGTATTTGTAGTGCGACCTCTGGCAGTGTTTTTGGCGACCATCCGCACAGATTGTAGCTGGCAAGACCGCGTGTTAATTGCATGGATCGCGCCACGCGGGGTTGTCGCGGCTGCATCCGCTGGCGCCTTTGCACCGGCGCTCATCGATGCCGGATTTGAAGACGCAAAATACCTTGTGCCGGCGGTATTTATGCTGATTTTTGCGACGATTTTAGCCCATGGATTTTCACTGGGGCCGCTAACAAAGCTACTCAAACTTGGCTCGCCGGGTAAAGGCCGTATACTCATTGTCGGCGCCTCACCGTGGACAGTCGAGTTGGCGATCGCACTTAAGAAAATTAATCAAGAGGTTGTTATCGCCGACACCGAGTGGGGCCGACTTCAATCGGCTCGCCAACAAGGCATAGACACGTGGTTCGGTGAAGTTCTATCTGACATGGCCGACGAAGCCATGGCTCTAGACAATATTTATACCGTCTTAGCCGCCACGGGCAACAACCACTACAATTCTATGGTGTGTAACCATTTCGCCCCACACCTTGGCCGCCACCGCGTATTCCAGCCCTATGACAGCGGCTACGAACGCAATAACCGAGTCGTCTCTGAAACCCGCCGCGGTATTACTGCGTTTTCAGGCAACATCACCTTCGCTGAATTATGGACCCGCATGATCAAGGGCTGGATGATTCGTAAAACCATCATTACCGAAACCTATAGCGAAAAGGATTTTCTCGCCAAATTACCCGATGAGGCAGTAAGGCTGGCGATTATTCCAGAAAATGGCAAGTTAGAATGGCTTAGTCAAAAACCACGCAAGCTTCAAACCGGCGATACCGTGATCAGCTTTGTACCGCCAGAGGCCAGCGAGCCTGAGATCGAAATAGAGATTAAACCCAATCTTCCCGCTTAAAATAACAATAGGAAACCGCCCATGACGCCGCTTCGCACCCCTGACTCCCGCTTTGAACATTTGCGGGACTATCCCTTCTTACCAAACTACCTAAACGTTGACGACACCGAGGGCGGCACGTTGCGCCTGCACTTCGTTGACGAAGGGTCAAAAGATGCCCCCGTGATCTTACTGATGCATGGCGAACCTACGTGGAGCTATTTGTATCGTCATATGATTACGCCATTGGCGTCGGCTGGCTATCGCGTTATTGCACCAGATCTAATCGGCTTTGGCCGCTCAGATAAGCCTAGCGAGCGCAGCGATTACACCTATCAGCGTCATGTAGACTGGATCAAATCACTACTGACCCAGCTCGATTTAAACGACATCACCTTATTTTGCCAAGACTGGGGTGGATTAATCGGCCTACGCTTGCTGGCAGAGGAACAACAACGCTTCACCAGAACCATTGCGGCTAATACGATGCTTCCCACGGGCGACCATCATCCCGGCGATGCGTTTATACAATGGCAGCAACTATCTCAAAATATTCCTGTGTTTTCTGTGGGCAAAATCATTGCCGGTGCCTGCGTAAAGCCGGTGTCTGCCGACACCATTAACGCCTATGACGCACCCTTCCCTGAGGAACGTTTTAAAGCCGGTGCAAGACAATTCCCTATGCTGGTGCCAATCTCACCTAATGATCCGGCGGCCGAGGCCAATCGCGCGGCGTGGGATATTTTAAGTAACATGGAAAAACCATTTTTAACCGCATTTAGTGACAAGGACCCAATAACTGCTTCAGGCGAAGCGGTATTCCGCAAACTGATTCCCGGCACAAAGGGACAAAACCACACAACAATTATCGATGGAGGGCATTTTTTACAAGAAGACCAAAGCAGCAAGCTGGTCGAGGTGATTTTAAAATTTATAGCGGATACCACCGAGTAGTAACCCGGAGGGCGTGGCGCGAGAATTAACTAAGCGCCACGCTTTATAATTTATGAGCGAGCTATAAATTCATAAAATCAGGCACATTAAACACCCAGCTTTTTTGTTCTTTGCGACTGCTAATTCGCCACCCCTCTGGCGTTCGTCGATAAGTATCCACATACCAAAGACCGAGCATAAACACCTGTTTGTCTTTGCCTATTGGCATTTCCATGGGATTAAAGCACATCACCCGTCCGCTAGCCGTATCTCCATCTACAGTAATTTGAACATTCGCATTTAAGTGTTGGGAGGCGCTAAAGGCAGGCAAGGCCTCTTTTAAAAACGCCAACGTCGAAGACCGGTCACCCACCGTACCGCCGAAGGCACTGTAATCAATATGTGCGTCAGCGGTAAAAATATCGTTAAGCTCATCAACCGCCTTGCGATCAATAATGTCTGCATACAGGTACAACATATCCTGAATTTCAAAGCGATCAGACATTTCTTGCAGACTTAAAGGCATTATCTATCTCCATTATTATTGTATTTACTATGCCAAAATGACGCGCAGCCCTGCTCTAGCAACAGCTTGGCGCGCATTCATTTTTAATCTAGCTTGAAGACCTTGCGCGCGTTTTCGCGAAGGAATTTTGGCCAGACTTCATCTTTAAACGGCACATTTGGCATGTCTTTGAAAATGCGATCCAGTGATAAGCCCATGGGGAAATACCCCGCGTACATTACCTTATCGGCACCACGGCTGTTCGCAAATTTCACAATCTCTTCAGGGTAATGCTTGGGCGCAAATGCACTGGTCATGTAATAAAGATTGGGGTATTTAAGCATGAGTTTCCACGCCAATTTCTCCCAGGGCTCTGCACCGTGACGCATAACCACTTTTAACTCAGGGAAGAACCAGCAAACTTCATCCAATAGCTCAACTTTCTGCGGGGCCATTGGCAAACGTGGGCCGGGAACGCCAACGCAGGGACAAAACGGAATATCTAATTCAACGCACTTGGCATAAATCGGATACCATTTTTTATCGTTGTAAGGCACCTGCGGACACAGACCAGAGGCAAAGCCAGTAATCGCTTTGATACCGTAATCTTTGTGCAATCGCACAATTTTGCGGACTTCGTCCATGCCGTTGTTCGGATTCACTTCTAAGCTAGCAAAAAAACGGTCGGGGTGGCGCGCCAGCGCTTCCTTCGCTATTTCATTGTGATCATCAATACCCAGCATCGCGCGCTCGATATTGTGTTTATCCATCTGCTCAATGGTATAGGCAATATAATCTTCTTTCTTGCCGCTTTCCGGTATGTCTTTAAACATGTACTGCGCCGGCATTTTGAACATATTGCGACTTTCTTCGTCCATCAGCAGCGGCTTCATAAATTCGTACCACTGGCTATTGTCTTCACCCGGCACGCTGAGCATCAAATCAATGACCTTAATGTCGTTTGGCATAGTCATGCAGTCGGCTCCTAAAAATTATTATGTAATCACAATGCCACACGGCATTTACTAAGCGTCATTTTTGACGATATAAGACCCCGCCACAATAACAATAGGCGTCATCACAATAAGCAAAATCGGTCAGTGCAATCTACTGAAATCTGCGTGTATGCAGCTTATTTAAGTGCAGCGCGTAAGCGCTCAGCCATTTCAGCTAACGCGGTTTGTGGTGCGGGACGACGTCCGTGAATTTGCATGGGTTTGCCATGGAAACAAGGGATAAGGTGGGTATGGTAATGAAAAACCGTTTGGCCAGCGGCGCGACCATTCAACTGATGAACACCTAAACCGTCGGCACCAGTTACACGTTTAACAATGGGGGCTAAACGCCGAGACTGGATAGCCAAGGTGGTCACTTCGTCTTCGTTTAAAGTGAAAATATTATCGTGATGCTTTATCGGAATAATCAGGGTATGTCCCATTGACACAGGCGCGATGTCTAAAAAGCACAACACCTGTTCGTCGCGATAAAGAATATGCCCCGGCGCTTTACCTGCAATAATCTTGCAGAAAATACAATTTTCCGTTGCCGTTTCATCGCCAAATAATCCGCTCTGCACTATTAGACCTCCATCGGCCCAGTGTCTAATTCATGAACGCCTTGATAGGGGCAATTCTCAACATCGATAGTTTTATAGCGATACACCCCTGCGTCATCTAATTCGCGTCTCATTCGGCCCTCAGCGCATAGGTAATGTAAATGGGCGATAGCTTCACCCAAGGCCAAACCTAGTTGAGACATTTCAATTTTGCGGGCGAATAGTACGCTGAACAAGTCGACAGCAACCTGCGGTTCAACACACGCTTTCTCAATAGCGGCGAGATGCCCTTCGTGATGGGCAATCAGATAATCTAGCCTTTCGTGTACCCCGTAAAATGGCGCATTGTGGGCAGGCATAACTAAGGTATCAGCATCTAGATCCTGCCTAAACCGCCGCAATGCATCAAACCATTCCTGCAGGGGATTCGCCTCAGGCTCAGAAGCCATTACACTGACGTTGGACGTGATACGCGGAATAATCTGATCGCCGGAGAGCATTAATTTATCCGCCGCGCAATATAGCGACACGTGCTCTGGAGAGTGACCTGCCCCTGTCATCACACGCCAATCGCGGCCGCCTATCGTTAATATCTGGCCATCTATTAAACGGTTAAATGCAAACGGCAACGGCTCGACCACCGAACCAAACCCGCGCATTTTGGCATCCTCGCTTTCCAAGTACTCCTCAACCACACCCGCTCGCCGGTAATATTGCTCGGCGGTCCAGCTCATCTCACCCTTTGGAATTGTAGTGAAGGTCCGTGCAGACATATATTCAAGAGCGCTCATATACAAAGGCACCCTCAAGCTATTGCACAGCCAACCAGCTTGGCCGCAATGATCGGGATGCATATGCGTGCAAATGACGCCCAGCACGGGTTTAGACGCCATTTGATTCGCCAGCAGTAATTCCCAGCGCTCGCGGGAATCACCAATCTTCATTCCGGTGTCTACAATCCACCAACCTTTATCATCTTCCAACACATAAAGATTAATGTGATCTAATGCCATAGGCAGTGCCATTTGGAGCCAAAATACACCCTTGGCGACCTCTATCCATTCTCCTTTTTGCGGTACATCGGCAAAGGGATAACGAATTTCGTTCTCAGAAATAGCACTCATAAAAGCTCAGTATGGAATATTAAAATACATGTAAAACAATAAATTACATAACTTATGGAACAAGCCACATTAAGGTAAATTAAGCGACACGAAACTGTGTCGCAAAATAATTACGCCAATCTTAGCGGCAATTGTCGCAGACGCTGGCCTGTCGCGGCAAATACCGCATTCGCCAATGCCGGAGCCAGTGGCGGTACGCCCGGCTCACCCACCCCCGTCGGTGGTTCAGCACTTTCAATAATGTGCACTTCAATTTCTGGCGTTTCGTTCAAGCGCAGCATTTCATAATTATGAAAATTACTTTGCTGAACAGCGCCATCAACTACGGTAATCTCACCTTTAAGGGCGGCGGTGAGCGCAAAGATGACGCCCCCTTCCATTTGCGCAACCACAATATCAGGATTGACCGCTAATCCACACTCGACCACACAGACGACCTTGTGCACCTTGATCTTTGTCCCTTCTACCGATATCGACACAACTTGAGCAACCATCGATTTGAAGGATTCGTGCACCGCTATTCCCTGAAACTGACCAGGCTCGGGGCTGCCCCACGACGCACGTTTGGCCACTTCTTCAAGTACTCGGCGCTGCTTCGAATCTGCTGGTAAATGACTTAAACGGAATTGCAGCGGATCTTGTTCTGTACGCCGCGCCAGTTCATCAACAAAACTTTCCAAGAAAAACGCATTTTGGGAATGCCCTACTGAGCGCCAATAACCAATTGGAATAGTCGTTTCCTGCATCACATAATCGGTTCGCTTGTACGGAAACTGATACTCGCTGGAGATTAGACCCTCGGTGGCCGCAGGGTCAGAACTCGCTGCCAAACCGGCAAGCGTATTATGAAGGCCATTGGGAACCCACTCTGGCATCAGGGTATTACTCACTGCGCCCACGAATTGCCCCATGATGCTAGGCGCAACCACCTTAGACTGCAGGCTAGTGACATTATTGCCATCGATAGTGGCAGACATTCTTACCGTCGAATTTGGTCGATAAAAATCGTTTTGCATGTCGTCCTCACGACTCCACACAAGCTTAATGGGATAGCCACTAAGTTGCGCAACCCGTGCCGCCTCGACTAAATAATCCGATAATATTCGACGTCCAAATCCGCCGCCCAACATTTGATTGTGAATACGGACCTGCTCGCGCTTATATCCCGTCGCATCGGCAATAGCTGACAAAGCAATATCAGGCGATTGATTCCCGGTCCAAACTTCAATGGATTCTGGCCCAACCACTGCCACCGCGTTCATTGGCTCCATCGTGGCATGGGCTAGATACGGCACATCGTAAATTTCTTCTATTGTATCGCCCGTGGCGGCACCGACTTCGCCTACTTCTTCAACGTTCTTACCTGACTCACTATCAAGTAAGTCATAGCGCTCGGTGCGCAGCGACTCGCTACTTACATTCGCTAGCGGGCCTTTGTCCCATTCAACCGTTACCGCCGACGCGGCCTGACGGGCCTGCCAGTAGGTATCTGCGACCACGGCAATAGCGCCATCGACATCTAATACCGAGCGCACCCCTGATTTTGCCAGCGCCGCGATAGCATCAAAACTTTTTGCCTTGCCCCCTAAGTGAGGAGAACGTATTAGCACCGCAGTCATTGCTTTGGGATATTGCACATCAATACCAAACTGCGAACTGCCCGTCACCTTGGCGAGCGCATCTAGGCGCCCATTAAAGTGGCCGATATATTGAAAATCTTGGGGCGAGGTCAAAGTGACCAACTCAGGCACAGGCACCGAGCGCGCAGTGGCTATTACATCTGCGAAGGCAATTTCACCACCGGCATGAACAAGTTTGCCATCGCGCAGGCTAATTGATGATTCAGCAACATTTAACTGCTGTGCAGCGGCTGATTTTAAAATTGCGGCAAGTGTCGCTGCCGCCTCGCGCACTGTGTCATAACTCAATCTGATCGATGAACTACCACCAGTAATCATCACATAAAATTCGGGATCACGAAAATCTGGGTGGAACTCTGCATGCTGAACCGTAATCAGCGCGGGGCTCATTTTTAATTCTTCCGCCGCCAGCGTTGTCAAGCCGGTATAGACCCCCTGCCCCATCTCGGACTTATGGAGTTGCAGAATCACCTCTCCCTCAGCGGTCACCTGCAAGAACGCATTGGTCTGGAGTGACGTTGGATTCATGTTCGGATACGGTGGCGTCTTGGAACAGCCGCTAAGATTAAAGCCAATAGCTAGACCACCACCAAGTAATGCGGTGCTTTTAATAAAATTACGGCGAGACAAATTAGAGGTCAAACTCATGATTCGGCCTCCGCGTTAGTTACCGGCTGATAATATTGCACCGACAATTCAGCGGCGCGATGAATAGCCTTACGAATTCGCGGATAAGTACCACAGCGGCAGATATTGCCAGACATGGCAGCATCGATGTCTGCATCGTTTGGCGATTGATTCGTCGCTAACAACGCCACCGCAGACATAATTTGCCCAGACTGGCAGTAGCCACACTGGGGCACGTTCATTTCCAGCCACGCCTGCTGTACAGGATGCAACGTGTCATCCTTAGCCGCCAAGCCTTCTATTGTCGTTATATGTCGACCACTTACGAATTCAGCGGGATAACTGCAACTTCTAATGGGGTTACCATCCAGATGAACAGTACACGCACCGCACAAGCCCATACCGCAACCAAACTTAGTGCCGGTCATGGCCAAATGCTCACGTAAAACCCAAAGTAAAGGGGTTCCTGAATCAACGGTTAACGACTGCGCTTGACCGTTTAATGTAAAACTTAATTCCGCCATGTTTACTCCGACAACACTCGCAATGGGCATACTATACCGACACCGAAAAACAATGTCCTGCCGCACAACCTACAAAGGGAGTGATTATGACGAAGGAGCGACCGCAATCTTATTAAATCTTGTCCATAAACAGATTTAGATCAGGGCTGATCAAACTGGTCTGTATAAGAAAAAACCCTAGCGGCAGAACACCGATAAGGTTTTTAGCTTGCGGTCTAACGGTAATGAATAGCGTTTTTAAAAGCGGAATACCAAATCTACCGACAAAGTGTCTGCCGACATTTTTATCGACTCATCATCGTCAAGCATGTAGTGATCATAAGCTAGAGTCACACTGGCATTTTCAGCCAAGGCCAAGCGCAAGCCCGCTCCGACGTAGGGATCTGTGCCCTCCACGGTAAACTCACCGCTACGGCTGCTGTCTTCAACCGTGCCGTCTAGCTCCCAACTGTAAACACCGAAGCGAGCAAATAGCCCCACCTGTTCCCGATTCGGTGTATGAACATTAATACCTAAGAAAACGCCGTCGGCGTCGGCATCCATATCGACACGGCCAGCACTGTAACCGTTATTGAGCACCTGAGATCCACTTGATATCGCGCTTCCGCTCAGCGACCCAAGCGAGGCATAACCAAACTCAAGCCCTAGCTCAGGGCTAAAATCAAAGCCAACACCAAAACGGCCACCGCCAGATTCAGTATCGGTCTTGATATTAGACAGCGAACCATCGCCAAAACTGTAGCGAAAATCAGAGCGATCAAAATCATAGGACGAGGTGCTTAAGCCGCCAAATATATACATCGCAGGCTCGCTGCGATAACTCCCGCTGCTGCGGCGAAGATGGTCAGCCTCTGCCAACATTGGAAACAAAGAAACCGCGACAAGGGTAATTACAGAAAGCTTCTTCATGGCCGAACTCCATATCAAGTAAGGCTGCAGTATGTGCGTCCTTAACTTAATCAAGGCTGAACGGAGAAAGCCAATGCATAACATCATGACATTGAACGCCTAATTCACCGCCAACATCGCACAAAGTTAACGCCACGCGATCAAGATTGGTGCGCCCATCTAATCAACAAGTACTGCAACTAGAGAAACAACAAGCTAGACGAATACTTACTGGATCGATTGACTGAAAAAAAACACAGACCAAGGTAGCGAAGCGGCACCCTAAAGGTCTGATTCTCACACTACACTCGCATCAAGATATTGGCGTAGTTGATGCATTAATTATATTTGCAACGAAGTGACCATATCCGCTGTCACACTAGGGTCAAAGAATTCCGCTAGGCTAGCAAATCAAGTCTGCACATCTATTCGGGCCTTACCGAATAGCCTTTAAGAGGTGTACGTTCATGGATACAAACAAGGAAGTCTCACAAACTCTAACACTCCTCAAAGGTAAACATATCCTTATCACCGGCACCACGGGGTTTGTCGGTAAGGTAATGCTAGAAAAAATCATGCGTACCGTTCCAGAGGTTGGTGGCGTTTACCTTCTGATTCGAGGCACACGAAAACACGCCAACGCCGGAAGTCGCTTCGCCAACGAAATTGCGTCTTCCTCGGTATTCGAATTTTTAAAGCTAAATGCACCCGACTACTTCAACGATTTTTGCCACACCAAAATTCATTGCGTCAGTGGAGAAATCACCGAACATCAATTTGGCCTACCCCGCGAGGAGTTTCGCAAACTGGCGGGAAACATAGACGCCATCGTCAATTGCGCCGCCAGCGTTAACTTCCGCGAAGAACTAGACCGCGCGCTTTCCATCAACACCCATAGCTTGCGCAATATTGTTGAGCTATCTGAGCTGGGCGGAAACATCCCCGTCATTCAAGTATCAACCTGCTATGTAAATGGCTTTAATCAAGGGCATATACACGAATCTACCTCAGTGCCAGCGGGCGGCGAAATCCCCCGCCACAGAGACGGATATTTCGAAGTCGGCAACGTAATTGAAGAACTCGAACACAAAATTGCCCAAACGCAGCAACAGTTCGAGGGCAGAGAATTAAAAAATCAGCTCGTAGAACTCGGCATTCGCGAGGCGAACGCCTACGGCTGGAATGACACCTACACGTTCACCAAGTGGCTAGGCGAGCAGCTACTACTAAAATCACTGCGCGGCTATTCACTTACACTACTCAGGCCCTCCATTGTAGAAAGTACCCTGCGTGAACCCTCACCAGGCTGGATAGAAGGAGTCAAAGTCGCTGATGCAATTTTACTGGCCTATGCAAAGGAAAAAGTGACGTTTTTTCCCGGTAAGCGCAGCGGCGTTATCGACGTTATTCCAGCAGACTTAGTGGCCAATAGTATTTTGCTGTCACTGGCAGAACAGTTTAAAAAACCCGGCGGTCATCATGTTTACCAATGCTGCAGCGGATCGGCAAATCCTCTCACTTTGGGGACGTTCATTGATCACCTAATGACCGAAGCGAAGGAAAATCACGGCAGCTACGACAAATTGTTTGCCCGGCGGCCGCGCAAACCCTTTATTGCAGTAAACCGGCAATTGTTCACTGCGGTTGCGCTCTGCCTAAACGCGGTGCTGTCAGTAGTCAACACCACGCTTCTCAAACTAGGCTTCAAGCGCGGGCTCAAAGCGAAACGAAATCTCGATGCGGCGATGGCACTGTCGACCATCTTCTCGTTTTATACCGAGCCAGAGTACATCTTCCACAACGACAAACTACTCAACCTTGCAAAACGCATGGGTAAAGCTGATCAAGTCTTATTTCCGGTTGATGCCAGCGCCATAGACTGGGAAACCTATCTGCGCAAAATCCACATGGCAGGCTTAAATTGCTATGCGCTTAAGGGACGTAAGCAGCCACTCAACAAAGCACCACAGAATATTAGTGCTGCGCAAAAGCAAGTGGCTTAATTTTTGGATCACTTCATCACTGTGCTAGAGGATTTACACCGCAATTCAAGCACAGTGATCTTGCACTTTCGGCAAGGCCTTTAATTCCGCCGCAGCGTTCCAACTGTCCGCAAATCCACAACCTCGTGCTGTTTACGGGTCTCATCACTCAAGTGTCGCGCGCTTTTGGCATAACGCGTACCGTGCCCTCGGGAGCAATCTCGAAGATTCCACCGACAGACAAATTTCATTTTGCTTTGTTTAACCGCGTTGCAAGACAGCATTTTGCGACAGCTACGCGGTCAAGAAACTGTTATAGCTAGCTGCCATCCAATACGATATCGCGATGTAGAAACTATTGGCCAGTATGCAAGCTCACTTATTGCGGAAGTACTGGGTACTTACGAATCTGACGAAGACGAGGAAAAACCTTTTTGGTTTGATGCGGAAGCAATTTGAAGTCAATTAACTATGCCGGCAATTCCGGCCGGTATAGTCACTAAGCTAATATTCCCATCTCGACCTTGAGTCACTTATGTCTTGCTACCTCATATGGGCGGGAGGCTCTAGTCAAAATCGCGCTGTTCAATTCTATGAGGCTGTGGCCAAGTGATTGAAATACTTTGAGATGGGGCTATTATCCCTAACTATCGATATTTAGAATTTTGATCTCGGGTATGCCTGACAGGTAATCTCAAGACGCACCACTTACAGCAAATTGAAATATAGAATCTTAGAGCCGCCGCTAAACCTTCGAGTAAAAAGCGGTTTAAGTACTATGCGGCATGAATACTTATAGTGCCGTTAAATCAATTACATACAGGATTAGACTATTGGACGTATTTATAAGCTGGTCGGGTAAGAGAAGTAAAGAAATTGCTGAGGTAATTAGAGAGTGGATTCCATGTGTAATACAGGCCGTAAAACCGTATTTTACACCAGAGGACATTAACAAAGGCCAAAGGTGGGGTTCTGAAATTTCCAGTAAACTGGAATCTTCAAAAATAGGGATCATCATTTTAACACCATCTAATCTAGCGGCCCCTTGGCTTATGTTTGAAGCAGGCGCCATATCAAAAAGTGTCGATGCATCAAGAGTATGTCCGCTATTATTTGGTGTAACGCCAACCGAAGTAAAGGGACCACTCGTTCAATTTCAATGCTCAGTTTTCGGCAAATCTGAGATATTCAAATTACTTCGCTCCATTAACAACGAACTTGAAGATACAAAACTCGAAGAGAAGACTTTAACCTCTGTTTTTGAAGTTTTCTGGCCAAAATTGAATCAACAGATTGAGGCAATACTAAATCTGCCTGAGTCACCAGAGGAACCTGAAACTAAACGTACGGACAGAGATATCTTAGAAGAAGTCTTACGCCTATCTAGGAAATTTGCTTTCGACCATGTAAGGACACCCTCACGCAGTAGCATTTTTGAAAAATTCGATGGCAAAAAACCGGTCACATTTGACCCGGAATCTGAGAGCATTTCTTTTTGGAGTAACAATTCAAAAGTCTACGACTTCAGAATAGATAGATTAACCTCTGGCTCTGAGGTTCTAGACTGGTTCTTTCAAATAGCGAATAAGGGCTGGTGTACTGGTGAGCATTTGACGGCTTTTCTCAAATGTCTCGAACAAATATCTCAGCTGTACTTCGATAATAATGCTCAGGGCGTTTTTTGCCCAGGTGGAATGAATTTAGAGATCGAATGGCCGAAAACTCTGCCACCCAAAACCGATGACCTTTAATTGCGCCCAATGTTAAAAGTGTTGGGGCAATTCCCTACTCAGTAGGCTGAGCCCTTAATTAGACTAAAGCGCTAATCGAAATGCCAGAGAACCCCATACCGGGGTTCTTTTCAAAAGCCAACCTATCTCTCCTACCTACCCAATGCGCTTACTGACCATTGGTAAGATTATGTTTTGTATGAGCCCCAGCTGTTGCTTTGTCGACAATTTGGAATACGCATCCATTAGATGAACTCTTGAACACGGAGTCTGACCGTCTACTATACGTCTACTATGAGTTTTTTAGATCTTAGGCTCGAGCGACTTAATTGATGTAAGTCATTGATTTTTATTGGTGCCCGGGGCCGGAGTAAATAAAAACAGCCATAGGGCTGTTTTCACCCCTTCGGGGCTTCGTCGCTTCGCTCCTCGTCCAAATTGCATGCGCAATTTGTGAACCTTTCCGATTCAAGCCCCCGGAGGATTAAGATTTCTATTGGAGTTGGGTAGCGGTACTACTTTCTGTGCGTAGGTGGTGCCCGGGGCCGGACTTGAACCGGCACGACATTGCTGTCGGGAGATTTTAAGTCTCCTGTGTCTACCGATTTCACCACCCGGGCTAAGGGGTTTGGCGCGAGCCAATTGTGATATGCAGGACGCGAAGTGATACATCGGAACTGCTTATGCGGTAGTGCTAAAAAGCGTTCGCAGTCTACTTATACCACCCAAAAAAATCAACGGCTTAGAGCAGTTAATTACTGATTAAGTTACTACTTTACACTGCAAAGCTTGGCGCGAATAACGGCGACGTATTGAAATAAGCAGTGCAGAGCCTAATAACAGCATTGCAGCTAAGGGATATTTTAATCCATACACCAAGGGACTTAGCCCGATCCGAGTAACTAGGCGCAGTGACTCGGAGCTTGCAATACGGTCTGCGATAGGTGGTGAGTAATGATAATACGCGGCCACAAACTTCTGCCCCCACTTATACGGCAGCAATACTTTGTCGCGAAAATCCCGCAGAATTTTAACGTCCGGTGCCAAGTAGCTCCCGTAAGCAGCGGTAGCAATAAAGCATGCGCCTCCTCCACCGCCACCCCCGCCACCTGAGGACGGTTGCGGTGTCACTGGCACGGGATCGGCTCCAACGGCTGTCGCCAGCGCACCCGCCGCTGCCTCAGCGTTGATCAAGCCACTGCCGGTGACATCATCCATTCCTATATTTGCTCGCTGCCCCTTTATATCGATAGCCGTGTTTTGCACCGCAGCAATTAATTGCGCGGGTGTCGCGGTAGGATAGGCTTCTTTCAAAAGTGCAAAGACGGCGGCCGCATTTGGCGCGGCTGCAGAGGTCCCGTAAAAATTAAAGATTCCGTCCAGCTCTCCGTCCTCCGGCGCGGCAACATCATTACCCAGAACAGTGTTGTTATTACCGTCTATCGCCGCAAATTGGGGCGTCGACCGGGTTTGCGTCATGTACTGGCCATTGCTATCGAATTGCAGAGTTTGGTTTCCACCCCGGGAGCTAAAGGCTTCTGGATCAATCTCTATGCTGTCGTAGCCTTCTGGCCGATACTCTGGTGACTCCCACCACGCTACAGCAGCAACCCCTGCTACTCCCTGTGCCATCGAGTGCCCCCAAACGGCTACGCCGTTGTAGGGGTATTCAACGCTCGTCACTTGATCGCCGGTAAATAAAATTCTGAATTCTAATGGCACGCCTGCTTGCTGAGGTATATCACCCTGACTGCCATCGAAATGCTCAACGGCTAGATAAAATGTCTTGCTCGATGAACCAGACTCCAGTGTCACTATCTCCGAGGCATCACCCTTTGGGGCACCGGTTACACCCTGCTCATTGCTACCCCGCGCATAAAAGTTCGCTGACGCAGGATTGAGTGCCGCCAAACTTTCCACGGTCGTTGCATACAAATCTAGATCTATTTGCGAACCAGCGCCCGGACTAATGGAGTTATACGGTTGATTCCAATTTAGCACCACAAACACTGTGGCGTTAGCGGGAATGGTAATTGCTAAAAATGGATCGCTTCCGTTTGCGCTCCAATTATGTAAATCATTACCTGTCGGGAAGGGACTTAAGCCTGCTTCGTCAACCGCTGTTATCGAGTCTTTATAAACATAGCGATAGGCCTGATTGCCGTCGTTGCCCGCCGCCGATAAATAGGGTTTACCTGAATTGACGCATGCCGTGGCCGCCAAGGCCGGCACGTCATCCTGATAAACACTTTCATTAAGGAATAGAATATCGTCTACGACAATATCAGCGCGCCCAGGCTCACATAGCTTACTGATGGCGTCCGCCATTTCAGCACGGCTTTGGCCTGCAGCATGAAAAATCAGCGGTGAACCCGGCGCAACGTCGTGAATTAACTCGGCCATCGCTGCCCCTTCGTCAGTTCCGTCAGCCACATCGTCTCGCAATATACTTACCGAATCTGGCAGATCGCCGTTGTCCTGCTGCCGACTTCCCTGCAACTGGCCAGCAACAAACTTGGCTGGCGTGGTATTCCCATCGCGCACGGCAGCGGTCTGCGCAAAACTGTCGGATACAATACCAATGGTCTGACCACTACCTGTCACGCTGAGTGTGCTTGCCGCCGCATCAGCGCGCATTGCCTTACCGGCCCTGCTTGTAACTGACCCCACCCTTACCAACGGCGGTGGCAAATACCGTACTTCACTAATATTGACGTTATCTGATAGGGCCACCAAATCCTGAGTGCCACGCACTAACACCGTTGCTCTAGTCTCTTCTTTTGACAAAAATCGCAGGAGAATGCCCTGCTCATTTAAAAACTGACGCAATCCCTTCGCGGTCACTAAAAACAACTCAACTGGCACACCCTTTGAACTCATGTCTTTAGCAAGACGCGTTTGCAGCGGGCCCTCACTACTTGTAGACACACGATTTAACTCGCTACTCTCTGCCACCGACAACAAACCTTGCAAATGACTATCGAATTTAGCGACAGCTGGTCTACTTATTGCTGCCGCCTGCTTAATATTTTGCTCTGCAAGACTTAATTCAGTGTGCGTGATGAGTAGAGAAGCATAGGAAAGCACTGCCAGTTTATTTTTGAAGCTCATCGAAAACCCTTATCGCTGTATGCATCTTCGGCGCAAAACGGCTAATAGATACCGCACTCACTCCATTGATTTTAGCTAAGCCTGCCAATTGTGCAGGATTTTTTACCCAGACAAAAATTCGCTGATTTGTAGGATTAATATAGTCTACGTGCGCACCTAACTGTAGGATCTTTTTAACGACAACATCGGTTGCTTCTTCCCAGTATCGAACGTCAAGCAGCAGCCCGTCGTCACCATCCGTAAAGTAATCAGGGTTTTTTAGGGCTTTCTGCCACAAAGCAGGATCAAAGCCGATGAATGCATCTAAGGGCTTCTGATAGACAACGCGCTGTATGATTGCCGATTCCTGCATGGCAGACTGACGGCCGGATTCTTGATTACTACACGCAAAAAGCAGCCCACCGAATGCAACTGCAATCAGCGCGACATCTACAATCGCTATCAAGTATCTTTTAAATTTAGTCATACCACCCCGCGAAAATCCAGCACATTAATGCCAACAACTAGCTTATCGGTTAACGCTCAGTAACAGAGTAAGGGATTTACCTAGTGGGATTACGTAACAGCGCACATGGACAAGGCACTTGTTATTAGCGGAGACCTTGGAAATAACAAACGAAGTAACTATATTGGGATTTTGTTTGGGTGGGGGTTAAAAGATCGCTTAACATCGCTTTAAAATGGAGGCGCGGGTCGGAATCGAACCGGCGTACACGGAGTTGCAGTCCGCTGCATGACCACTCTGCCACCGCGCCTAAAATCACTTTTTGTACACTGCTCACGTGTACACCGGTTGATTACCGGCCTTGTTCTATTCCGCCGTAGAAGCTACGGGCTTGAATTCTGCTATCGCTGTCAATGCGAAAGCTGCAATGCAGAAGATCTACTTTGCAATGATATATTGGAGCGGGAAAGGAGGCTCGAACTCCCGACCTCAACCTTGGCAAGGTTGCGCTCTACCAACTGAGCTATTCCCGCGTCGCACTATATCTAGACTTTTTACTTGATCTATCAAGCCTGAATAACAACATTGAGCTGTGCTTCAAGAAGGCGCCTATTCTAGTGAGAGATAATTTCCTGTCAAGGAAAGTCGCTGATTTAACGCAATTTTTTTCTAATCACCGGACGTCTCACGCAAATCTGGCCATGCAGCATGTAGATATATCACCATTGACCATAAAGTGAGCAATGCCGCTGTGTAAAGCAACACAATATTGGCGTTGTACAACATTCCGTTGCTTTCTGGCGACACTAGTAGCCAACCAAAAATGGCCACCATTTGCGCGGTCGTTTTGACTTTTCCTAAATACGAAACGGCCACGCTTGTGCGTTTACCCAATTCCGCCATCCACTCACGTAATGCTGAAATCACAATTTCGCGACCAATAATGATCACGGCGGGAATAGTAAACCACGCTGCGTCATAGCGCTCGATTAGCAACGCCAGAGCTACCGCGACCATGAGCTTGTCAGCCACTGGATCAAGAAACGCGCCGAGCGGCGTACTTTGCCCTAACTTACGAGCTAAATAGCCGTCGAGCCAATCAGTCACTGCAGCTACCGCAAACACCACTGCAGTTAAAAAATAGGTGTGAGCTTCGGGCCAATAAAATAACGCGACGAGCACCGGAATAAGAACAATCCGGAACAAAGTTAGCGAATTTGGAATATTCATAAAGATCTCATTGCGTTAGTCGTACCTATTCTATTCGTTTTCTAGGCACTGCGCAGGCCTTCATGGATTTGAAGTGCAATTTTCTCACTAATACCCGGCACCCGTCGCAAATCTTCCACACTTGCCTGACGTACGCCCTGCAAACCACCAAAATGCCGCAGTAGCTCTCGACGTCGCTTGGCACCAACACCGGGGATTTCTTCAAGGGTAGACTGTTTTCGCGCTTTGTCTCGGCGGGCTTTATGGCCGGTAATGGCGAAACGGTGGGACTCATCTCGGATATGCTGAATAAGATGCAGCGCCGGGCTATTGTCTGGCAGGTTAATCTCGCGGCCATTATCACCACGAATCAACACTTCAAGGCCTGCTCGCCGATCTGAACCCTTGGCGACACCCACCATAAACAAGCCTTCAATACCCAGCTCGGCCATCACCTGCTTAGCCTGAGTAAGCTGCCCTTTGCCGCCATCAATAAATAAAATATCCGGCATAACGATTTCGCCCGCTTTTATGCGTTTGTAGCGGCGGCTGAGGGCCTGATGCATCGCGGCGTAGTCATCCCCCCCAGCAATGCCATCGATATTCATTTTTCGGTAATCGGATTTCAGTGGGCCATTGCCATCAAATACCACACAGGACGCCACCGTTGCCTCACCACTGCTATGACTGATGTCGAAGCACTCCATGCGCTCAGGCTTAGCTTCTAACTCTAATACCGCCTGCAGCGCTTTAAACCGCTTTAAAGTACTCGCCGACGACGCGATGCGGTTTGCCAGATTTTGTTCTGCCGCCGTCATCGCCAAACTCAGCCATTTCGCGCGATGGCTGCGCACATTGTGACTGATACTCACCAGCCGCCCAGCTTGCTCGCTCAAGCCACCGGCGAGCAATGCTGCATCATCAAGGGCAATATTGGTAACTATCTCCCGAGGCATGTCGACACCACCGGTGCCAATTAAATAGTGCTGAGCAACGAAGGCTTCGAGTTGAGATACCAAGGGCTCTTCAAGCTGACTTTTGGGGAAGTAACTCCGACTGCCCAACACCCGCCCACCGCGAACGCAAAGCAGCTGCACGCAGACCAAACCGCCATCCATCACCCCAGCAACAATATCGATATCGCCGGTCTCGCCCTCTATACATTGGCTGGCCTGAACCTGCTGCAAATGACCAATCCGGTCTCTGAGTTCGGCGGCTTTTTCAAATTCTAACTGGCCAGCACAGCGCTCCATTTCGTCGGCCAACTCCCGGCTAATCTCCCCACTCTTTCCCTGTAAAAACAATTGAGTATGATGTACATCTAAAGCATATTCTTCATCAGTAATAGCACTAACACAGGGTGCGGAACAGCGGCCAATTTGGTATTGCAGGCATGGTCGACTCCTACCCCGATAATAGCTATCTTCACACTGACGAACCCGAAACACTTTCTGCAGCCAACTCAAGCTTTCCCGCACCGCCGAGGCACTTGGGTAAGGTCCAAAATAAGTGCCCTTACCTTTTTTAGTGCCACGATGAATACTAAGACGGGGATGCTTGTGATCGGTGCTCAAGTATATATAGGGGTAAGATTTGTCGTCACGCAGCAGGATGTTATAGGGCGGCTTGTACTGCTTAATGAGATTTTGCTCGAGCAGTAACGCTTCCCGCTCACTGGCGGTCACTGTCACTTCAATCTGCTGAATTCGTGAAACCAAAGCAACCGTTTTACTGGTAAGTCCACTGGCGCGAAAATAGCTGCTTAATCGATTACGGAGATTCTTGGCCTTCCCCACATAAAGCACTTCCGCCTTGGTATTCAGCATGACGTAAACGCCGGCTTTCGCGGTGACATTTTTTAGGAAAGTCTTGGAATCAAACACCGCTAGGGCAGAGTCGACGGCGGCGCTGCTAGCTTTTGTATGTTTACTGCTCATAACTATCGTAGGCTGCCGACTAGGCTTCTGGGGCGTCTATTAGACCATGCCGCATCGCCAACAACGTCAGCTCAACATCGCCGCTAATATCTAATTTTTCAAAAACGCGGTAGCGGTAGCTATTTACAGTCTTAGCTGAAATATGCAGATTATCAGCGATGTCTTGCACCTTTTGGCAGTTGGCTATCATCAGGCTAATTTGCATCTCTCGCTCTGAGAGTGAGCCAAAGGGCGATCCCTCACCACCATTCAACTGCTTTAACGCCATAGCTTGAGCAACACAAGGACTTATATAGCGCTGCCCTTTGGCTACTTGACGAACCGCGAGCACCATCTCCTGCTCCGACGCGCCTTTGGTAACATAGGCTGAGGCGCCGGCTTTGAGTAATAAACTCGGCATAGGCTCTTGATCATAAGCGCTGAGTGCGATAACGCGGGTGTCAGGTGAGATTTGTTTTAATTTACGCGTCGCTTCAAGCCCACCAATGCCTGGCATACGCACATCCATTAACACCACATGGGGACGGAGAGTACGGCAGCAGCTAATCGCCTCCTCGCCGCTAGCGGCTTGGGCAATAACCGAAATACCATCCGCATCGTCTAACATACGGACTATTCCGGCACGCACCATAGCGTGATCATCGGCCACTAACACTGTGATCATGTACAACCCCACAAAGAATGACCAAACGATACCATTGTGAACATAAGCTAACCAGCCTACTGAGGCTTATTTTATCTCGCTAGACGCTAATTCATTGCCAGTAGTCACTAAGTTTCTAAAAGTGATATTAATGCGCCCTTGGACCACACCACGACGTACCGGCAAGGCATGCTGCCAGTGCTGCTGTGTTGGGGGCAACATCACAAGCAGTGACCCCGAACCAAGACAAAGCTTCTGCATTTTACCCCCGCCGACTTTTGGCTTAAAACAAAAGTCGCGCTCCGCCCCCAAACTGACAGAGGCGATACAGGGTGACACTCCCAACTCAGGTTCATCATCGCTGTGATAACCCATACAGTCATTGCCGTCGCGGTAATAATTTAATAGCGCGCAATTAAAATCGTAAGCGGTATCGCGCTGTACCTGATCCCTTAGGCATTGTAGCGAGTCAGGCCAAGGCTCGGTGGCATGACTTAGTCCACTATATTGATAACGTAAACCGGGATTACCGACAAAACTCACCAAGCGAGGCGTGACATGTTGGCGGCCATAAACCGTAACTAATGGTTGCTGCCAGTTGATGCCGTCACGAAGCGCGGCAAAAAGTACCTCTGGGTGTGGCACGTATTCAGAATAATAATCTAGACCACCGCCTTCCAATGGGATATGTTGAACACCCGCAAACATCAGTAAACCCGGGGTTCTATTTCTAAATTCACACCGTAATTGGCAAACACATCGGCTTGAATCTGCGCGGCAAAATGCAAAATATCTGCGCCACTGCGGCCATCGTAATTCACGAGCACAATCGCCTGATTCGGATGAATACCCACACCATCGGCGCGCCGCCCTTTCCAACCAGATTGATCAACCAACCACGCTGCGGCAAGCTTCACCTGACCATTTGGCATTTGCCAATGCGCCAAAGCGGGATACTGCCTGAGTAAATCGCTCGCTTTTTCTGCAGAGATCAGGGGGTTTTTAAAGAAACTACCGGCGTTCGGATCACGGCGATAATCAGGTAACTTTTGAGCACGAATCGCAGCGACGGTCTCTGCTATCTGCTCTGGTGTTGCGCGCTCTGCATCCGTCAACTCAGCCCGAAGGGCCGGATAACTCAATTCAGGTTTGGGAATAACACTTAAACGCAGAGACACGGAGGTAATAATAAAACGGTCTTTGAGGGCATGCTTAAACACGCTATCGCGGTAGCCTAGCTCGCAATCTTCCGCGCTTAATCTTCGAATGACACCATGCTGACAATCCCAGCCGGACACCGACTCAAGTACGTTAGAAAGCTCGACGCCATAGGCGCCTATATTCTGAATGGGCGCAGCGCCGACCGAACCGGGAATAGAAATCAAATTTTCCAAACCGTACCACCCCTGAGCAAGGCAATAGCACACCAGTTCATTCCAATTTTCGCCAGCCGCAGCTTCGACAATTCTGTCATTGCCATCCACTGAACACGCGATTCCACGCATTGCCAAACGGATGAGCAGACTATCTATATCACCAGTAAAGACCGTGTTACTGCCGCCCCCAAGAATAATCGGCGCTTGGCCTCGTGCCCGAGCGAACTCTAAGGCATTCTGCAATTCCTCAATATTGGTAACATCAGCGAAATACTTGGCAGTAGCGGGAATACCCAAGGTATTAAAACTACGTAAGTCTACATCCTGCAATAACTTCACTGCTCCGAGACTCCGGCACCTTTGATGGTCTCTAACAGGCCACGGGCACCATCTTCAACTAACTCCAACACCGTTTCAAAGCCGTCTTCGCCACCGTAATATGGATCGGGCACTTCTCGCTTCCACGACGATTCCGCAAAATCCAAAAACAGTGAAACATGACAGTTGGACTTGTCACCTGCCATAGAACGCAAATCTTTGAGATTGCTCTTGTCCATGGCTAATACGTAATCAAAATCGTGAAAGTCCGCACCGGTTACCTGACGCGCGCGCAAATGGGATAAGTCGTAACCCCGCTGCTTGGCCGCTCGCTGGGTGCGCTCATCCGGTGGACGACCAATATGCCAGTCGCCGGTGCCCGCAGAATCGATTTCTATTTTGTCTTGCAGACCTGCATCCGCAACCAGCTTTTCAAAGACGCCGTGGGCGGTCGGTGACCGACAAATATTACCTAGACACACAAATAGAACCTTGGTTGTCATCAGGCTTTGCCTGCCAAATAGGCTCGCACGGCATTTAAGTCTGCCTCGGTGTCTACACCACCGGGAATATCAACACAGGCCGTTTGTATGTGGATACGCACGCCATTTTCCATCGCGCGCAGTTGCTCAAGTTTTTCAACACGCTCTAACATGCCCATAGGCCACGTGACGAACTGATGCAGAAAACCAACTCGATAGGCGTAGATACCAATGTGCCGCATAAATGGGGCATGCGACGGCAGCAGATCTTCGCTATTTGTATCGCCATTACCTTGGTCATCCGCCCATTCATCTCGGCACCACGGCATGGGCGCGCGACTAAAATAGAGCGCATAGCCTGCGAGGTCCGATACAGCTTTTACGGCATTGGGATTAAATACTGTTGTCTTGTCGGTAATGGCTTCGCCAAGGGTAGCAATGCCCGCCTGTGAGTTCAGCGCGAGATTGTTCGCTACTTGGCCGATGGCTTCTTTGGGGATTAATGGCTCATCGCCCTGCACATTTACAACAATAGCATCATCTGCCAAACCAAGCTTTGTCACTACCTCCTGCAAGCGGTCTGTGCCAGATTCATGGGTCGCCAAAGTCATCACGACTTCTGCACCAAAACCGAGGCAAGCATCGAAAACCCGCTGGTCTTCAGTCGCGATCACCACCCGTGACGCGTCGCTTTCTTTAGCCCGCTCCCAGACATGCTGAATCATCGGCTTACCGGCAATATCCATAAGGGGTTTGCCAGGTAAACGACTAGATGCGTAGCGGGCGGGAATGATAACGGTGTACGACATACAAACTCCGAGCGAATCGTCGTGCTTAGCGTGAATTAAATTACGTCAGCAGAATTAATAGTGTTGGATTAGATCAAGGCGCGGGCAGACGCTCAAGTAGTTTTGCAAATTCAGCGAAGAATGCCGTATCAATATCGGCATCGACAGGCAGCGACCACGTATTTTCTAATGCAAATGGCGCGCATTTTACCGCATCTTTCTCTGTCATTATTACTGGATGAGTATCGTCAAAACTCACGTCTACAGATCTAAAGGCATGGTGGTCAGCAAAGGGATGCTCAATAACATCAAATCCCTTGTTACGCAGCGCGGTAAAAAACCGTGATGGGTTACCAATACCTGCCACAGCGTGAATACGTCGCTGACTCTCCGGCCAATCGCATAAATCGCATTTTTCGCCGCTGACCAAGTTCAGCGCGGTGTCACCCGTCAGCGTCATGGTGTAACCCACGAGTGTATCGCTGCCACCATTGATAATGGTGAGATCAACCGTGCTCGCTCGCTCAATTGGCTCGCGCAATGGGCCGACGGGCAAACAATAGCCATTGCCAAAGCCGCGCTGACCATCAACTAATAAAACTTCGATGTCCCGCGCCAAACGATAATGCTGCAAGCCGTCATCGCTAATAATGATGTCGCATTGCTGCTGTTCAACAAGTAACGTTGCCGCCGCAAGACGGTCTGGGGCAATTGCCACCGGCAGGCCACTGCGACGTGATATCAGACAAGGTTCATCGCCTGCCATACTTGGAGTGGAATTTTCATCGAGTAGATAGGGATAATATGGCGCTTTACCGCCGTAGCCACGACTTACAATGCCGACGCGGAAACCACGATTCCGGCAAAACTCAGCCAATGCCAGCACTGCGGGGGTTTTACCGCTGCCGCCAACACTGATATTACCCACCACAATGACTGGAGCACCGCAGGACCGAGACGTAATGACGTAACGCCGTAAACTAGCAACGACGCGAAACAAGACCATGAGTGGCAATAACAGTAGCAGCCACGCTGGACGGCCGTACCAAGCAGCATTAATCCGCTGCTCTACTGACATTTACTGCTCCTCAAAATTCTTGTTATAAAGTTGAGCATAACGCTTATTCAGGGCGAGCAACTCCTGATGATTCCCCTGCTCCATCACCCGTCCCGATTCCATTACAACAATATGATCGGCATTCTCAATAGTAGAGAGACGATGCGCAATAACAATGGTCGTTCTGCCTTTCATTACCTGCTCCATCGCTTGCTGAATATGATTTTCAGCTCGATTATCTAAGGCAGAAGTTGCTTCGTCGAAGATAAGTATCGGGGCGTCTTTCAAAAACGCTCTCGCAATCGCTAAGCGCTGGCGCTGGCCACCCGACAACATAACGCCGTCTTCACCAATCATGGTATCTAAACCATTCGGTAATTGGTCTATAAATTCAATCGCATGGGCTGCTTCCGCCGCCGCCCTCACCTGCTCACGACTTGAACCGGCCATTTTCCCGTAGGCAATATTATTAAACACCGTATCGTTAAAGAGTGTGACCTGCTGGGTAACCAAGGCCATTTTCCCGCGAAGGTTTTCAAGTGTGTAATCCCTAACGTCAACGCCGTCTAAAAGAATATCGCCCTCGGTATGATCATAAAATCGAGAAATCAAACTCACCAATGTCGATTTACCCGAACCCGACAAGCCGACAAGTGCCAGAGATTTACCCGCCCCCACACTCAAACTCACGTCGCGCAACACTTTTTCGCCGCCTTCTGCGTAGGCGAAACTCAAGCCCTTTATCTCGATATCGCCCTTGGTCGTTTCACTGACATAGGTGCCGGTATCTTTTTCTTGATCTGTATCGATGAAGTCGAAAATATCCTCAGCGGCAGCCAAGCCTTTTTGTATAGTGCTACTCACATCGGCAAGTTGACGCATTGGCTTGGGCAAAAACAGGGCGGCAGACAAATACGCAACAAAGGCGCCCGGTGACATTTCGCCACCTAATCCAAGGGCAATCCAAACGAGTACGCCAGTAGCCAGTACAACCGGAAATTGTATAACGGACGGGCTAATCGCGTTATAAAACGCCATTTTAATGTTCTGTGAGCGGTTCCGACTGCTAGCCTCATTAAAGCGTTTATTCTCGTAACTGATACCATCGTATAAGCGAATTTCACGATAAGCACTTATGGATTCATTGGTAACCTGATTCACGTCACCCATGGCATTTTGGATCTTTTTACTTATTTTGCGGAATCGTTTGCCTACCCAGTACACAATCAACGCAATGATTGGCAAGGCGAGGAAAAACACCATGGTGAGTTTCCAGTTGCTATAAAGTAAAAACATAATTAAACCAATGGCGAAAGTTCCTTCACGCAAAACCACTTTCGTCGCATTCACGGCTGCGCCGGTCACCTGCTCAACGTTAAAGGTGATTTTAGAAATCATTACGCCACTGGAGTTTTGATCATAGTACGTGCTGGGCATATACAGCATTTTTTGAAAAAGCTCGCACCGCAAGTTGTGCACTAAACTATGCGAGACGATGGCAATGAAATAGTTACCAGCGAAATACCCGAGACCTCGAACAACACCGAGGATGACCATCATAACGACAATCCAAAGACGCGCATCACTCAGTACAAAGTCATCGCCGCCCAACGCCCACATAAACTTGGCGGACAGACCACCATCGCCTTTCGCCATATTGCCGCCAATATAGTCGACAATTAGCTGCATCATATCGGCAAGTAAAACCTGCACACCTGAAAAAACAGAGAAGCCTAATACGCTAAACAAAAACATCGCCCACATCGGCAATACATACTTTAGTAGCCGTCCGTATATCGCGAGATCCGACTTATCATTACTCATAATGCTAGGGGTGTCCTGATACTAATAATTACTGATCAACAGAATTTGTTTCTGGATCTTGGGTGCTGAGACTAAGTTTTGCAAAGCCAAGTCTTCCGGCTGCATCCATTGCAGTAATCACAGATTGATGAGGGCTTTTTGCATCTGCTGTAATAATGACGGGTAAGTCACTATTTTCCGTCGCCACATCACGCATTGCGGCCATCAACGCTTCAATGGTATGCACAGCCAGAGGACGTTCATTAACACGATAATGCCCAGATGCATCGACCACGACCTCTAACACATCTCCTTCTTGCACCGCAGGTTCACCCTGAGCGTTTGGGAGTTCAAGGTTCAGACGGCTTTCTTTGGTGAAGGTTGTCGACACCATAAAAAATATTAGAAGTAAGAAAACCACATCGATCAGCGGCGTTAAATTTATTCCGCCATCGTCTACCCTCTGCCGTTTGAATTTCACGACCCTTTCCCTGCCGACGTATCTTTTATTTGGACTTCGCCGTGCATCGCATTAATCAGTTTGATCGCGTCTTGCTCCATCGTGACCACGATTTCGTCAATTCGACGTAGGAAATAGCGATGCATTACCAGCGCGGGAATAGCAACGCAAAGACCTGACGCCGTGGTAATAAGCGCCTCGGATATACCGCCCGCGAGTACACCAGCATTTCCTGTGCCCTGCACCATGATTTCAGTAAAGACCCGAATCATACCTAAAACCGTACCCAGCAAGCCCAACAAGGGCGCAACGGCGGCAATAGTGCCCAGAGCGTTTAAGTAGCGTTCCAAATCATGAATTATGTGAGAGGCCGTATCTTCAATACTCTCTTTCATTATTTCGCGGCCGTGTTTCGCATTCGCTAAGCCGGCGGCTAAAATCCGTGCCAGTGGTGAGCCTCTGCGCAATTCCCGCAGTTTCTCCGCATCTAGCTGTTTATTTTGCAACCAACCCCAGACTTGATTAAGTAAGCTTCTGGGCGCGACTTTATCGGGATTCAGTTTAAGAAAGCGATCAACGCAGATAGCCATCGCGATAATCGACGACACAATAATGGGCAACATTAGCCAGCCGCCAGCCTTCACCAATTCCAGCACATTCAATCCCTTCAATTTTTATGTGGGAGCATTATACGTAGTGAATGCCAGCGTAAGAAGTGAATCAACGCCTTGAATTCAAATTGCTGCAATTTTCCTTGCTAGAATCCGGCGAACTTGACCCATCATTCCAGTAATAACGCCTACCGCCCCATATTCGATCGAGTTCAACACCCTCTTCACCCAAGCGAAATCGAATAGACCCATGCTGGGCCGTAGACCAGCATCTTGCTCCCGCCTGCTGATAGCGTTGGGTTATAGCGCCAGTGGGATGACCATAGTGATTATTCATGCCCGCAGAAAAGACAACATGCTCTGGCGCTACCGCTTTTATAAATTCCATGTTCGAAGATGTATTACTTCCATGATGGGGCGCGATGAGCAACGCTGCTCTTATGGGCTGACCGCTGGCAACAAGATAGCGCTCAACATCATCTTCAATATCTCCTGTCAACAAAACGGATGTACCACCGGCTGATACCTGCAAAACACATGAGGCGTTGTTTCCGCGTAATTGATTTAATTCAGAGCCATCAGCCTGATTGTGTAAAAACTCAAAGCGCACGCCGTCCCATTCCCAAGCGCTAAAGGTATTGCATGGTAAGGCATACGGGAAATCGACAATCGCCTCTCCTAACCGCAATTCATCCGCTTCAATTTCTTTTAGCAGAGCATCAGCGGCGCCAGCGTGGTCGCGGTCGGCATGACTTAGCACCAGCATATCTAATGTTGCTAATCCGAATCGACGCAACGCAGGTACGACCACTGCATCTGCGGTATTAAAACCACTATCAAAATCGGGACCGACGTCGTACAAAAGTGTTCTTGTTTTGGTCTCAATCAAAACCGACAAGCCCTGTCCAACGTCTAATGTAGTTACCCAAACACTCCCCTCACGGGGTCTCGGTATAGGGGCCATCATAATTGCGATCAACAGGGGTAAAGCAAGCCATTTGGCTGGCATACCACGCGGCAACATCATCACTAATATCGCGACACTTCCTAGCACTAGGCCAATGGGCGACATAGCAATAAATAGCTGTGGAAAAATATCAGCTGCGAATGACAGCCCCTTCAGCAACACTTCCAGAACCACGTCAGCTGCATGCCAGCAAAGATCTGAGAGAGCTGCTGAAACGCCATTTAGCAGTAGTCCGCAAAACAATAGCGGCAAAACGAGCATAGTGACGAGTGGAATTGCAATTAAGTTCACAGGGAAGCTAATAGGATTTAAGCCATAACCCCACACCATCAGTAAAGGCATTAAGCCGAGTAAAACTAAGCACTGAGAATGAAATATGCCCGAGTAAAAATGACGATAGCGGCGCCCCTGCAGGGCAAACAGCAATACACCAACCGCAGCAAAGGACAAACTAAATCCCGCGCGATGAGGTGCCAGTGGGTCGATGATTAATACCAACAACATCGCCATCGCGTAAATCAACCAGACGGACACCGTTCGGCGCATACAAAAAGCCAATGACGCCACTATCGCCATCACCAACGCGCGCTGAGTCGGGACGGAAAACCCAGCCAAGGCGGCGTACCCCGTAGCGAAAATCACACCCAAACCCGCGCCGATAAAAAGACTGTTACGGCCTGGTAAAAACACGCCAATGAAGCGTCCGAACAAGAAGCCCCACGCCAGTACAATACCAATATGCATACCAGAGATTGCCATTAAATGGCTCGTTCCGGTGCGTGAAAAAATCTGCCATTGCTGACGATCAATACCACTTCGATCGGCAAACAGCAGCGCTTTCATTATATTGTTGTGCCGATATACTTTTAATTCCTCGGCCAAACGCGCAAGCAGATGTTGACGTAGTCCGAAGGTAGGCAACGCAGACTGGCGCTGCAAATAGTCAAGCTGACCCACATTACGAACATAACCGGCGGCGGAATAGCCGCTGGCAAACATCCACCTACCGTAATCAAACGCCCCGGGAGACTGATAACCATGAGGCCGACGAAGACGCAGTGTGCCGAGAAACACATCACCGAGCTGAGGCGGTGATTCGTCGTACCAATTCAACTGAATTAGACCGCGCCGAAGATATGAATCTGGAATAATGCAGGCATTTTCCGACTGATCATTGCTGCAACGCAAATCTGACATGACTGCGTCGAAACGATAGTATGTTGAAAAGCCCTGCCTTTGTTCTGGAATAGTTTTTACCGTCACCACAGCGATGAAATCACCACCACTCATCGTGATTGGCAGTTGTTGCGCCACCCGCCAATGTCCGTAAAAACTCGCATAGCAAAGTGCAATAACAAACGCCAAAATTGTACTACTGCTGCGCGAGCGCAGAGCAAAATGAAGCGATAAAGCAAAACCAATTAGAGTGGCAATCGTAAAAAAGCTTGGTAGTACAGGTGAAAACGCGAGCGCAATAAACCCGACTATCGCTGCCGTCATCCGTGACAACATGCTGGAGTACCCCGGTAGAACCGTGCATAATGGCCGCCGCCCGTACCTTACCGGACCACGGAACGCTAATTTTTATCTGTCACAATCGTAAATTAGAATTGAACGGATGGCTCGTAAACTCTTAAAACGCTGGCTTCCAACGCCCGAAAAAATGCGCGAGCACCCCTCAGTTCGTGTTTTTGGCAGTCTGCTGCACGAGCCAAACCTCTGGCACCTCAATAGACGCTCGGTTACCTTGGCGTTCTTCCTTGGGCTGTTCATAGCATTTGTGCCAATTCCCACCCAAATGCTACTCGCCGCACTGGCAGCCATTGTATTTCGCGCGAACCTTCCCATCGCGGTCATGCTAGTTTGGATTACCAACCCAGTCACTATGCCTGCAATATTTTACTTCACCTATAAACTCGGCGCGCTGGCGATGGGGATCCCTCCGAATTCCTTCCATTTTGAATTATCTTGGACGTGGCTAGCGGAAGAATTCACCTATCTATGGCGGCCATTAGTCCTCGGCTGTTTCCTTACCGGCCTGCTTTCTGGCCTCGTTGGCGCGGCCAGCATACATGTGCTGTGGCGAGTAAACGTTATTCGTCGCTGGAGAAAACGCCAGCAATCTCGTCTCGCCAGAAAACACTGATACCTCAACTACTTCGTAAGGCCTCGGCCGGCGCCATTCGAGATGCTCGCCACGCAGGATATATTGTCGCCAACAAACTCATGAAATAGGCCGTGGCGCAGACCGTCAACACATCCGGCACTCGCACGTCGGACGGTAAATAATTAATAGGATAGACGTCACTTTGCAATAATTTCAAATTAAATACGCTTTCGATACCGGCAACCAAATCACTCACCCCAAGAGCCAACAGTACGCCGACGACACCCCCAGCAGTCGCACCGACGGCACCGATCACCGCACCGTAGGTCAAAAAAATGCGTAAAATATCTCCTTGGCTCGCGCCCTGACTGCGCAAAATACCAATGTCAGCACGCTTATCGTTAACCACCATAACTAAGGTCGACACCACGTTGAATACTGCGACAGCGACCACAGCTAGCAACATAATCACCACTAATTTGCGCGACATCTGAATAGCGTGATACATATTACCGAATTGCTGACTCCAGTCCTTCAGCAGGTACTCTCTGCCGTGCACAGACGCTAATTCCCACGCAATTTGCGGCGCTTCAAAAACATCGTCAACCGATACTCTAAGCGACACGGGGGGCGCGTTCGCAAACAAGGATCGCGCCTCGTCGATATGCATTAGCATAAGCTGTTGATCTAATTCTGTACCTGTCGCAACGATAGCGGCAACATTCATTTGTACGAAACGAACATTTTGCCGCCCATCTGTCTGCGGGATGCCTAAGGTTAGGCGGCCACCAACATCGACATTCAACCTATCTGCTAAGGCTTTACCCAAAATAAGACCCGAACTGTCTTCATTTAAGATGTCTAAATTCACGTATTCTTGAATGCGAGAAACTCGTTTTTCAGCATCTGGATCGATACCAAAAAACACACTAGGCTCAACCGCCGCGCCTTTTATTAGCATGGCGTTACCCTGCACAAACGGTGCGGTGGCAAGCACACGTGGATGGCGTTCAACATCGGCCTGTAATTGCTGCCAATCACTTGACGATTGTTGGTTATACCAAGGCTGCAACGTGATATGCGGAACCAACGCCAATATGCGATTACGCATTTCACGGTCAAAGCCATTCATCACCGACAGCACGACAACGAGCAGTGCCACACCGAGAATCAAACCAACCATAGATAAACGCGATAAAAACGATACGAGCTGATTGCCAGAGCGGTCTGCGCTGTAACGAAAACCGATGTATGTGGCTAGCGAGCGCATTAGGCCGTCGCCTCACAAAGGTGACCGTTTTGTAAATTAAGCACCCTATCCATTCGTCCGGCCAAGGTTAAGTCATGGGTGACGATGACTAGGCTAATAGCCAGCTCTTTATTCAGTTCTAGCAACAGAGCTTGCACGGCTTCGGCATTGTCACCATCAAGGTTGCCTGTTGGCTCATCAAGTAATACACAGGCGGGCTCATTGACTAAGGCTCTCGCGATCGCAACACGCTGACGCTCACCACCCGATAGCTGTGCTGGCCGATGTTTTAGGCGGTGTCCTAAGCCGACACGATCTAAAAGTGTGGCAGCGCGCTCAAAGGCTATCACCCGCTTCTCTCCGCCAATAAGCAGCGGCATGGCAGCGTTTTCCAAGGCCGAGAACTCATTCAAAAGATGATGAAATTGATACACAAAACCAAGTTCACGGTTACGCAAACGACTGCGGTCACGGTCATTCATTGCTGCAATGTCACAACCGCGAACAAGGACGCGCCCCTGCGAAGGCACATCTAAACCACCAAGCATGTGCAGCAAGGTTGTCTTACCCGCGCCGGACGGGCCGACTATAGATATTCGCTCACCGCTGCCGATATCCAAATCAATATCATTTAAAATGGTGAGTTGCTCAGAACCCTGAATATAGAACTTACGTAATTTTCGGCAAGCCAGCACGGAGTCAGCTGGTATCGTATCCACAGAAACGGAATCTGGCATTACAGCTCCACTAGACATAAAAAATACTCACTATTCATAGCGCAGCGCCTCGGCAGGTTGCACCCGCGACGCTTGCCATGCTGGATACAGGGTTGCCAAAAGACTTAACAGCAAAGCAAAACCGCTCACAACTGCCACGTCAGACCATTGTAAAAAAGAAGGTAAATGGGTAATGAAATACACATCTGGATTAAATATTTTCAACCCACTTAACTGTTCTAGCCATGCCACCACATCACCCACTCTCATCGCCAGTGGCACGCCAATAATCAAACCGAGGCAAATACCAATAATACCCGTAGCCATACCGTAAACCATAAACGTGGCCATAATGGTTGCTGGCGTTGCGCCCATCGTGCGAAGTACTGCGATGGAACCACGCTTACCTGACACGGCCATACTGAGGATGGAAACAATATTAAAGGCCGCAATGAGCACAATAAAAAGCAAAAGCAGCCTTACCATTTGCTTCTCCATTTTGACAGCATGAAAAAGACTTCCCTGGCTCTCGCCCCAGGTAACCGCCACACTCCCCGCCGGCATCAATGCGGCAAGCTGGGGAAGTAAATCCGGGGCCGCAAACATGTCATCGAGCTGAATTCGCAGCCCCTCAACGTCATCGCCAAGCTGGTAAAGCCGCTGAGCATCGGCAATATGAATAAAAGCACTGCTGGCATCGAGTTGAGCGCCCGCACTAAACACGCCGACTACGCGAAACTGTTTTTCACGGGGGAATAAGCCGAAGGGAGTGACGGTCACCTTTGGGAGAATAACGGTTAGATCGTCGCCGACATTCACCCCGAGCTGACGAGCCAGAATATCGCCGAGAATAATCTCATACTCGCCGGCCGTGTCGCCGAGATAGTCACCGGCAACCATATGCTCTGCGACTGCCGACACAGAACGCTCTTGGGTAGGTTCAATACCGTATAAAGCCACACCCCGAAGACGCTTAAACGCCGACAACATAGCTTTACCACCCACATACGGCGCAACGCCTTTTACGCCATCGTTCTGGCTTAGCGCAGAAACGTATTCCTGCCACGCGGTTAAGCGCCGTTGCGGGCCTTCAATGTAGCCATGGGGAACTACCGATAATACACGCTGCTGTAGCTCTCTCTCAAAGCCATTCATCACCGACATCACAACAATCAGCGACACTGTGCCAATCAGCATACCGAGCAAGGAAAACCACGATACCAGCGACAGAAATCGATCATTGCCGGAAGCGCGATAAAAATAGCGAATACCAATACGTAAAAAAAGCGGAACTGCCATAGTGCTGATTACAAACGCCCAAGTTGTAAAACTGCGCCTATACTATCACTCAGGGCTTAAATTTTGCGCTGTGATCTTTACAATTATTCTACTGGAGCCGCGCACCCCAAATTACATCATTATTAGAGAGGACCAAGTAATGCTTTTGATACTCCATCCCGATATTCAGGAAAACGATCCAGCTTACGTTAAAACCCTCGCACATCTTAAGCAAATTTCTGGCGTTAGTTTAAAACACCATCAAGTTAACGGCCAAGAGCAGTTGCTCCACGAAATCTACCTGCTCGGAAATACCCACGCCATCAATATAGAAGATATCGAGGCGCTACCCGCCGTTGAAAAAGTCATCAGAATTTCTGAAGAATACCGTATTTTAGGGCGCCACAAAGATTTACAGCGCAAAACAGGATTTCATTACAAAGGACTCAATTTTGACCAAGACTCACTCCATATTTTTGCCGGCCTCTGCGCGGTAGACAACCCCAAACACGTAGAAGAAATGATGGTTGCACTGAAGGCCAACGGCCTTAACTGCACCCGAATGGGCGCCTATAAACCGCGCACCAATCCCTACGCCTTCCAAGGCCACGGCAAAGACTGCTTACCTTGGGTATTTGATTTAGCCGGTAAATACGGCATAAAAGTTATTGCCATGGAAGTGACCCACGAGAGCCACATGGCGGAAATAGACCAAGCCCTTCGCGACGCGGGTAATCCCTGCGGCGTCATTATGCAGATAGGGACACGAAATACCCAAAATTTCGAACTCCTTAAAGCCATTGGCAAGCAGAGTGAATACCCCGCGCTACTGAAACGCGGCTTCGGTATTACCCTCAGCGAATCTCTAAATGCCGCCGAATATCTGGCCAGCGAAGGCAATAGCCAGGTGATATTTTGTCTGCGCGGAATGAAGAGTGAATTCGGCGCACCGCACCGCAATATGGTGGATTTTGCTCAGGTGCCAACGGTGAAACGGCTAACTAGAATGCCAGTGTGCATTGACCCTTCACATTCGGTGGGCAGCCGAGACGTCGCGCCAGACGGCGTTCTTGAACTTTGCCACGCCACAGCACAAGGGGTTTTAGCCGGCGCAAATATGGTTTTGGTAGACTTCCATCCTGCACCACAAAAAGCACTGGTGGACGGCCCGCAAGCGCTAACCTTAAATGAATTGGATATTTTTCTAAAGGATATGGAGATTGCCAGAACAGCGTATTTGGCGAGGGTAAATGCGTGGAAAAATCACAGCGCTAAGGCGTAGGAGAAAAGACGATAAGAAGTAAAAACAGAAAATCACCGGCGGGCCAAAAGCCCGCCAATTAAATCAACTGGCATCGTAAAACTCAGTTTTTTTGCTCACCTGCCGAGACTTCTCACTTTCTTCGACACACTTGTTGGGGTCATTGCCGCAAAGATCACAAATATAGTCAGGGTCATTCAACGCCGCACCGACACCACCGCATGAACCCGCAATGGGTTTCCGCCCCATCAATACACCGATAGACATCGCGCCAACGATAAGGAGCATGACAATAATTGCTGCAAATATGGTAGCCATACTATTTCTCCGCTTGTTCCAAGTAAGGAGCAAAAGACGAGCTATAGCGACTGCTAAACCCGCTCTCCGTCTTTTCGATTAGGTAAACTGGGATATCTAATTGCTCAGCAAGTTCTATTGTTCTGTCGCCGCCGAGTACTGAAAAGGCCGTTGCCATAGCATCGGCAAATGCGCATGACGGATCAAGTACCGTCACCGACGCAAGATTATGGGTAATCGGTCGACCGGTACGGGGATCAATAGTATGCGAATACCGAACGCCATTTTCCTCAAAGTAATTGCGGTAATCGCCAGAGGTAGCCACACCAATATTGCCGAGTAAAATCGGCGTGGTTTTATCCATTTCTAGATCTGGACTTTCGACACCAATACGCCATTGATCCCCGCGAGGGCTCAGACCGGCAACCCGCATTTCACCGCCGATCTCAACCAAATAATCCGCGCTTCCCAAGGATTCTAACCACAGAGCAACTGCATCAACGCCATACCCTTTTGCCACGGCGGAGAGGTCTATTCGTAATGGCGCGCCCTTTCTCAATCTATGGTCAGTTAAATCAAGCTCGATACGATCAAAACCCACCTCTTCCAAGGCATGTTTAACCGCATTTTCATCGGGTTTACCATCGTGCTTTTCAGGGCCAAAGCCCCATAGATCTACCAGTGGGCCCACGGTGACATCAAAGGCGCCATTACTCAACCAACTCACCTCAACTGACAACACCAATATATCGAATAACATTGGAGTAATCTGACGCCACTCGCCCGCAGGCATCGCATTTAGTCGGCTAAGTTCAGAGTCAGGAATGTAGGTAGACGCAATTTGATTAAACGCCGCAAGACGTTCATCCAAAGCTTCCTTTAAGGCAGGCTCCGTCCAATCACCGGGATTACGCAGGGTGATATGGTAACTGGTACCCATGGTCATGCCACTGATGCGCAGAAACTCCTGCGGCGCAGGAGAACAGGCACTCAAAAGGAACAAAAGCAGCACTAAGGCTGCTTTTATTGGATAGCGAGACAAATTACCCACCGAAATCATCGAGGAGAATATTATCTTGCTCAACACCGAGATCTTCCAGCATTTTGATTACTGCTGAGTTCATCATTGGTGGCCCACACATGTAGAATTCACAGTCCTCAGGCGCATCGTGATCCTTCAGATAGTTTTCATACAAGACCTGATGAATAAAGCCTGTTTTACCTGTCCAATTATCTTCAGGTTGCGGATCTGACAACGCTAAATGCCACTCAAAGTTTTCATTTTCGGCAGCTAGCTTGTCGTACTCTTCAACATAAAAAGCTTCACGCATTGACCGTGCGCCGTACCAAAAGCTAATTTTACGCTTGGAGCTAAGACGCTTAAGCTGATCAAAAATGTGTGAACGCATTGGTGCCATACCGGCGCCACCGCCAACAAACACCATTTCCGCATCGGTTTCTTTGGCAAAAAACTCACCGAAAGGACCATATACTTTAACTTTATCGCCAGGCTTAAGACTGAACACCCAAGATGACATTTGCCCAGCCGGTAGCGACAAATTGTTCGGTGGCGGCGTCGCTGCACGAATATTGAATTTAACAATACCGCGCTCTTCCGGGTAGTTCGCCATAGAATATGCACGAATTACCGTCTCTTCCACTTTTGACTCTACATTCAAGAAGCCGAAACGTTCCCAGTCGCCTTTGTATTCCGCAGGAATATCAAAGTCAGAATATTTTACATGATGTGGCGGGCACTCTAACTGAACATAACCACCAGCGCGGAAATTTACATTTTCGCCTTCGGGTAATTTCAGCGTGAGTTCTTTAATAAATGTCGCAACATTGGGATTAGACTGAACGGTACATTCCCACTGTTTAACGCCGAACACATCTTCTGGCACCTCTATTTTCATGTCCTGCTTAACCGGAGTCTGGCAGGATAAACGCCAACCTTCGCGGGCCTCACGGGGGCTGAAATGCGCCTCCTCTGTGGCCAGCATAGACCCGCCGCCATCGCTAACGATACATTTACACTGTGCGCAGCTACCGCCACCACCACAGGCAGAGGCTAAAAATATGCCCTGCCCTGACAAGGTGCTAAGCAACTTGTCGCCAGCAGCAACGGTAATCGTTTTTTCGCCATTGATCTCAATAGTGACATTGCCGCTGCTTACCAGCCGCGAGCGTGCAAACAAAATTATGCACACCAGCGATAATACAATCGCGGTGAACATCGCCACACCGAGAATAACTACTGTATTCATTACAAGTTCTCCAGTTCGTCTCGGTTATAGATCAATGCCGCCGAAGGACATAAAGCCTAAGGACATTAATCCCACAGTAATAAATGTAATGCCCAAGCCGCGTAAGCCTTCTGGCACATCACTGTACTTCAACTTTTCGCGAATACCTGCCAAAGCAACGATTGCTAACGCCCAGCCAGTACCCGCACCGGCGCCATATACCACCGACTCCGAGAAATTGTAATCGCGCTCAACCATGAACAGCGAGCCACCCATAATTGCGCAGTTAACGGTTATCAGGGGTAGAAAAACGCCAAGCGCGTTATAGAGCGCAGGAACGTACTTATCTAGTACCATTTCCATGATTTGAACAATAGCGGCGATAACACCGATGTAGCTCAGTAAGCCAAGGAAACTTAAATCGACGTCAGGATAACCGGCCCACGCCAATGCGCCTTCGCGCAACAAGTGGTTATAAATAAGACTGTTTACCGGTACGGTCAGCGCCATAACTACAATCACCGCAATACCCAAGCCTATCGCAGCTTGAATCTTTTTAGAGATCGCCATAAAGGTACACATACCGAGGAAAAAGCTCAGCGCCATATTTTCCAGAAATACCGAGCGCACGAACAGGCTAATATAATGTTCCATTAAAAGGCCTCCTTAACACTGCGGCTATTCTTGGTGATCTTAAATTCAGCTTTTTCAACTTGCTCTTTTTTCACTGAGCGTAGTACCCAGATAAAAACACCAATCAAGAAGAAGGCACTTGGCGGTAGTAGCAACAAGCCGTTTGGTACGTACCAACCACCGTCGGTGACGACAGGCAGAATCTCATAGCCGAATAATTTACCTGAGCCAAATAATTCACGAACTACTGCAATACTAAACAGTACAACGCTGTAGCCAAGGCCGTTACCAATACCATCGACAAAACTCGCCACTGGCGGGTTCTTCATGGCAAAGCCTTCAGCTCGCCCCATAACGATACAGTTAGTAATAATCAAACCGACAAACACCGACAACTGCTTGCTGATGGCAAAGGCGTACGCCTTAAGCAACTGGTCAACCACAATAACCAGTGACGCAATAATGACCATCTGCACGATGATACGTATGCTGCCAGGAATCTGATTTCGAATCAGCGATACGCAGAAACTTGAACAGGCGGTAACCAAGGTCACCGAGATACACATTACTAGCGTAACTTTGAGGCTTGATGTGACCGCCAATGCAGAGCAAATACCCAGTATCTGCAGTGCAATGGGGTTATTTTGAAGAATCGGCTTAGTTAAGGCTTCTCTCATCATCGACATGGCTTATGCCTCCCCTGAGCGCAAATTGCTTAAGAATTTTTCGTAACCCAGCTCGCCCATCCAAAACCGCAATAGGTTGCTGACACCACGACTGGTTAAGGTTGCACCGGACAACGCATCTACTTTGTTAACGGCACCAGGCGTAGAGGCATCAACATTGCCTTTAACCAATTGAATAGCAACTTCACCATCGTCGTAAATTTCTTTACCCGGCCACAATGCCTTCCATTTTGGGTTATCGACTTCACCACCCAAACCGGGCGTTTCACCGTGTTCGTAAAACCCTAAACCGGCAACGGTATTAAAGTCGTTTTCCAGCGCTAAGAAACCGTACAAGGTCGACCATAGGCCATAACCGCGAACTGGCAGGATAACTTTATCGAAGTGACCTTCTTTGCCAATAAGATACACCATCGCGTAATCTTCACGACGTTTAATCTTAGCCAAGTCATCATCGCCCAAGGCAATCGACGTATCCGTGTCTTTCGCAACTTTAGATTGCTCGAAACCTTTCACAGGGATGTCATCGGTGAACTTGCCTGTGCGTAAATCAACGATTTTTGTCGTTACCTGTTCAAACTGCGTTTCAATGCTTTCGCCTGGAACCAAAAGGCCTGCTGCAGCCAAAATATTCGCTTTACGATCTAGCGCCTTATTAGCGACCTGCGCTGGTTTAAGCATTACTGCGGCACTGGCGACAACCAGCGCGCACACGATACAGAGTACTACGGCAACCAGCAGCGTTCTCTGTGTACTGTCGTTATTAGCCACGTGCCAACCTCCGCTTAATATTCGCTTGCACTACAAAATGATCTATCAACGGCGCGAACAGATTGGCGAACAGAATTGCCAACATCATGCCTTCTGGGAAAGCTGGATTCACGACACGAATCAACACCACCATGGCACCTATTAGCGCGCCATATACCCATTTGCCGGTATTGGTCATCGAGGCTGAAACAGGATCAGTCGCCATAAACATCATGCCGAAAGCGAAGCCACCCAACACCAAATGCCAATGCCAAGGCATTGCCATCATAAGATTGCTACCGCTAGCCACAGAATTAAACAGTGTAGACAGCGCGAACATACCGATCAGTACACCCGCAACAATGCGCCAAGACGCAATACCCGTCCACAGCAATACCGCGCCGCCGATAAAGATCGCCAATGTGGAAACTTCGCCCATAGAGCCGTGCATATTGCCAACAAAGGCATCCATCCACGTCATTTTCTGTTGCAGTACGGCCATACCGTCGCTCGCCACAACTGATAAAGGCGTTGCACCGGTGTAGCCATCAACCGCAGTCCAAACTGCGTCGCCAGACAATTGCGCCGGGTAGGCAAAGAATAAGAAAGCACGCCCCGCCAAGGCTGGGTTAAGGAAGTTTTTGCCCGTTCCGCCAAATACTTCTTTACCAATAACAACACCGAAACTAATACCAAGCGCAACTTGCCACAAAGGAATACTAGGTGGGCAAATCAGCGCGAATAAAATAGAAGTAACAAAGAAACCTTCGTTAACTTCATGTCCGCGCTTCATCGCGAATAAGACTTCCCAGAAACCGCCGACGACGAACGTCACCGCGTATACCGGAATGAAATACCAGAAACCGTGCCAAAAATTATCCCAAAGGCTGGTCGGATCGTAACCCGCCATCATGGAAATCATCACGTGACGCCAGCCGTCACCCGCTGCCAAACCAGTATCAAGCATGATCTGATTGGCCTGAAAACCAATATTCCACATTCCGTAGAACATTGCCGGGAAAGCACAGAACCAGACGGTGATCATGATTCGTTTAAGGTCAACACCATCACGAACGTGGGCGTTTGCCTTTGTTACCGACGACGGCGAATAAAAAATAGTGTCTGCCGCTTCATAGAGCGCATACCATTTTTCAAAGCGACCACCTTTTTCAAAATTCGGCTCGATATCATCGAGAAATTTTCTCAGGCCCATGATTTAACCCTCTTTCTCTATGCGGCTTAAATTGTCGCGGAGGATCGGCCCGAACTCATATTTGCCGGGGCAAACATAGGTACACAGCGCGAGGTCTTCCTCATCCAACTCTAAACAACCCAGTGTTTGAGCAACTTGGGTATCACCTACAATTAACGAGCGTAGTAATTGCGTTGGTAAAATATCCAACGGCATCACTTTTTCGTAAGCCCCTACCGGCACCATAGCCCGCTCGCTGCCGTTGGTATTGGTGGTATAGGGAATACGTTTCTTAAAAAACTGCGACAAATAAATACGTAGCGAAGAGTGCTTATTCGCGCCGGGCGATAACCAGCCCATAAACTCGCGATGATTACCCTCTTCTAGCACGGTAACCTGATTATGGTAACGGCCTAGAAACGCACCCGCGCCTCTTGCTGTTCTACCACCGAGCACCGAGCCTGAAATAACGCGATTATTTCCCGGTTTAATTTGTCCGGCACAAAGCTCTTCAAGGCTGACGCCAAGACGAGTTTCAATCAAACGTGGCCTCTCAACCTGCGGACCAGCCAGCGCCACAACGCGCTCAGTGCTCAGTTTGCCAGTGGTGAATAATTTACCGAAGGCAATGACGTCTTGATAGCCGATAGACCAAACGATCTTCGTCGCGCTTGCACCTTCCAAGAAATGGATATGCGTGCCAGCCAAACCCGCCGGATGAACTCCGCCAAACTCGGTTACGTGAAGTTGATCGTTATCTAAACTCGGAATATTGCTATTAGCAGCAACACACAGATGGACTTTACCGCTGGTTAAACGACACAGCAGTTCAAGGCCATTGGTAAAGTCAGCTTCTGAACGCGCAATAATAAGCGCAGGGTCAGCCGCCAATGGATGGGTATCAATAGCCGTGACAAAAATTGCAGCGGGGCTAGAACCGATTGTAGGAACTCGGCTAAAGGGGCGAGCACGCAAGGCCGTCCACAAACCAGACGCGACAAGATTTTCAGCAACCTGCTCAGACGTGAGCGTAGAGAGAGCCGACGCATCATACTTTGCAAAGGTTTCGTACTCATCTTCTTCAACATCGATGACCACTGACTGTAAAACGCGCTTCTCACCGCGATTAATCGCAGAAACAAGCCCCGTCGCAGGCGAGGTATACCGCACACCTTCGTTTTTCTTGTCAGTAAACAATACTTGACCGGTTTTAACCCGATCACCTGTTTTGACAGCCATGGTCGGCTTCATACCGTTGTAATCGAAACCAACCACCGCGACCGAACGAACTTTTGAGCCTGACTCGATACGCTGATCGGGTAAACCCGATATGGGCAAATCGAGACCCTTGGTAATTTTGATCATAAGGTTGCCTAACACTCTTATGGTTAAACGCGAAATTGCAAATCTGCGTAAATGGGGCGCGAAAGCACTCCGGAAATTCGTGGCAACTGAAACTGCAGCTGCACACTAAAAAACTGCGGCAAGTATAAAGACTCACCGAACTGCTTGCTACAGCAAGACCTACGATTAAGGCCAACTTAGCAAACAATTACGGTCAGGTCAGCTTGAGCTGCCCCAAACTGACCTAACAACTTACTCCTGAGGGTAAACCGCGTAATCGACGCCGGCCATCTGCTCTAGAATTCGGTGTACCTGACAGCTGTACCCAAACTCATTGTCATACCAGCAGTACAACACCGCACTTTTGCCGTTAACGATAGTCGCTTCGCTGTCGAATACACAGGCGTGACGTGAACCAACAAAATCACTGGACACAACTTCCGGAGAGTTAGAGTAATCGATTTGCTTACGCAGCGGCGAATGCAATGCCACGCGGCGCATAAACTCATTCAACTCTTCTACTGTCGTTTCAGTTTTTAAGTTCAGTTTCAAAATCGCCAATGACACATTCGGTGTAGGCACTCGAATTGCGTTGCCGCTTAACTTGCCCAGCAATTGAGGAAGTACTTTGCCAACCGCCTTCGCCGCACCAGTTTCAGAAATAACCATGTTCAATGGCGCACTGCGGCCGCGACGATCGCCTTTATGGTAATTGTCGATCAAGTTTTGGTCGTTGGTGTAAGAGTGGACGGTTTCTACATGGCCGCCCTCAACACCAAACTTATCGTCCAACACCTTCAGGGGTGGTGCGATTGCGTTGGTTGTGCAACTAGCTGCCGAGATGATTGTATCTGTCGGCAGAATTTCGTGGCTATTTACGCCGTGAACGATATTTTTCATATCGCCCTTGCCCGGTGCAGTCAAAATGACTTTAGAAATGCCGGGGCAGGCCAAATGTACCGACAAACCCTCTGAGTCACGCCACTTGCCCGTGTTATCAACGAGGATAGCATCGTTGATCCCGTACGCAGTGTAATCAACTTCGGATGGCGAATTAGAGTAAATCACCTTAACTTCAACACCGTTGGCCACAAAGGACTGACGATCTTCGTCTACACGGATCGTGCCGTTGAAGGGACCATGTACCGAGTCGCGGCGCAGCAGACTTACCCGTTTCACTAGGTCGTTCTCAGCACCACCGTGACGAACAACAACCGCTTTAAGGCGTAAATTTTCGCCGCCGCCCGCCTTTTCAATCAATAAGCGAGCAACCAAACGACCAATACGACCGAAACCGTACAGTACTACGTCACGCGGTGGACGAACCGGCTCCTTCGAGACGCCAATCAAGCCGCCTACTTGGCTGCGCACAAACTCTTCTACTGACTTGCCTTCCGCCTTGCCGGTTTCTTCATAGGCAACAGCAATACGACCCGCATCAATGTGCGCGGTACCGAGGTCTAACGTAGCTAATGCTTGAATAACGGGGAAGGTTTCGAACTCAGACAGTTCGTTTTGCTCTACCTGACGGACAAAGCGGTGGGCTTGCATAATGTCCAGAACCGAAAGATTTACCAGATTCTTTCCATAGATATAGGTTTTAACGTTGTTGCTGCGGTACAACTTACCAATTAGGGGAATCATCCCCTCTGCTAATGCTTCACGTTCTTTCCAGTCTGCGAAGTAATCATCAGGACGCTCACGTCTTCTTTCAGTCACGGTAGGATACCCTTTGCTTACGGGGAGAAAATTAGAGCGCGTATTATCTTTATTACTGCCTCTGAGTTCAACTGCTCAAGTCATTTCTAGCAATGTAATAACTACCACTTGCAGGTTACAATGCCCCGTTAACCTCTTAAAGAAGCTGAATCTCGACTGTGATTGAATTACCCGTCATCGTAAAACCACCTAAGGGCGGAACCCTTCATTGGGGTAAAGCGCCGGCCGCCAGCCACAGCTTAATTGCCGCAGAGTTAGCCAGAGCGTTAAATACGCCTGTTTTGCTATTGACGGTAGATACTGCCTCCGCCTACCAGCTTGAGCAAAACATACGCTTCTTTGCAGGGGATCTACCGGTAAAGTTATTGCCCGACTGGGAAACACTGCCCTACGATAATTTTTCTCCCCACGAAGACATTGTTTCTGAACGACTGCGCACCTTAAGTGAGCTTACCACTATGCGCAGGGGTATATTGGTCGCGCCGATCAGTACCTTAATGCAACGAATTGCACCGCCGGACTATGTCAGCAAGCACAGTTTACTGCTCGACGTTGGCCAAACCCTCGATATAGATCTATTTCGCCAACAATTGGAAAAAAGCGGTTATCGACACGTCGATACCGTTTATCAGCATGGCGAATACGCCAGCCGCGGCGCCATTATCGACGTGTTCCCCATGGGCAGCGAACTCCCCTACCGCATCGATTTACTCGATGAAGAAATCGACAGTTTGCGAAGTTTTGATCCAGAAACCCAACGCGGGATAGATTCGGTTAAACAAATCCGACTGCTACCAGGCAAAGAATTACCACTTGATGAAGATGGGATCGCCCTTTTCAGGCGTCATTGGCATGAACGTTTCAACGTTGATCATCGCAAATGCCCCATTTATCAAGATGTCAGCGATGGTATTGCACCCGCGGGAATAGAATACTACTTACCGCTATTTTTCGAACAAACCGGCACCCTATTCGACTACCTGCCAAGCAATAGCTGGCTGCTAAGTAATGCGGGCATCGAATCTGCCGCTGAACATTATTGGCAAGACATCCAACAACGTTATGAACAGCGCATTGGCGACATCCGTCGCCCTGTGCTTAGTCCATCTACGGTATTCCAAACCGTACCAGAGATATTTTCGCGCCTTAAGGACTATCCGCGAGTCACCATTAGTGAGGCGTCGCTACCCGAGTCTGCAGGCACGTTTAACTTCGGCGTTGCCACTGGGCCAGCGTTGACGATCGATAGCAAACAATCCGACCCTATTGCAGCACTTCGTGACTACTGCGCCGATCGCCGAGTATTGTTTTGCGCCGAATCTGCTGGCCGCCGCGAAGCACTCATTGAGCTTCTAAACCGCCACAAATTAAAAGCTAAATCCGTGGACGGATGGCGAGAATTTAGCAAAAGCAGAGACAGCATTAACATCACTGTTGCGCCGCTCGATGAAGGGATTTCAGTAACGCTGCCAACACCCTTCGCCCTGATCGCAGAGTCGCAGTTATTCGGGAAACGGGTATCCCAAAGTCGGCGGCGCAAAAAAGCCACCAATACCGCAGAAAATGTGGTTAAAAACCTGGCCGAATTGCGCATTGGCGCGCCCGTAGTACACGCCGACCACGGCGTTGGCCGATATTTGGGATTGCAAACGCTAAATATCGACAATCAGGCCAATGAATTCCTCAGTCTCGAATACGCAGACGGGGCAAAATTATACGTGCCGGTCACGTCCTTGCAGCTCATAAGTCGCTACAGCGGCGCCGATGACGAACTTGCCCCACTTCACCGGCTTGGTACCGAGCAGTGGAGTAAAGCGAAGCGTAAGGCCGCTGAAAAAATCCGCGATGTAGCCGCTGAGTTACTTGATATTTACGCACGCCGCGAAGCACGTCAGGGTCGATCCTTCGAGCTTAGTGATGAAGATTATTATGAGTTCGCCAATGCCTTTCCCTTCGAGGAAACACCGGATCAACAAACCGCGATTGAAGCGGTTATCGCAGATTTAAAGTCCATCAAGCCGATGGACAGACTAGTCTGCGGTGACGTTGGCTTTGGCAAAACAGAAGTCGCTGTGCGCGCGGCATTTGTGGCCGTACAAAATAATACCCAAGTCGCCATTTTGGTACCGACCACTCTACTCGCCCAACAACATTTTGAATCTTTCCGCGATCGCTTTGCTGAGTTACCGGTAAACATAGAGGTGTTATCGCGTTTTCGCGGCGCTGCGGAACAAAAAAGCGTTATCGCAGACCTCGCCGTAGGCAAAGTCGATATCTTAATTGGCACACACAAACTGCTTAGCAACGACATCGTCTATAAGAATCTTGGCTTGGTTATTATTGATGAGGAGCATCGCTTCGGCGTCCGCCAAAAAGAAGCCCTAAAAAACATCCGCGCCGAGGTTGACGTACTAACACTGACTGCGACGCCAATACCGCGAACGTTAAATATGTCGATGGCCGGCATCCGCGATCTTTCCATTATCGCCACACCGCCAGCCCGACGACTTTCTGTTAAAACCTTTGTTCGCGAATCCGACCCGGCCTTAATTAAAGAATCCATACTCAGAGAAATTCTGCGCGGCGGTCAGGTTTACTATCTTCATAACGAAGTAAAAACGATTGAGAAAACCGCACGGGATTTGCAAGACATGATTCCCGAGCTGCGAATTGGCGTCGGCCACGGCCAAATGCGCGAGCGCGAACTCGAACAAGTTATGAGCGATTTTTATCATAAACGTCACAATGTTTTGGTGTGCTCAACCATTATTGAAACAGGTATTGACGTTCCCAACGCGAATACTATTATTATCGACCGCGCTGACAAATTTGGTCTCGCCCAACTACACCAGTTGCGTGGCCGCGTTGGTCGCTCTCACCACCAAGCTTACGCCTATTTATTAACTCCGCCGGCCAAGCAATTAACCGGTGACGCAGAAAAACGCTTAACCGCTATCAGCGAGGCAGATGACCTTGGCGCAGGCTTTACTCTTGCCACCCAAGACATGGAAATTCGTGGCGCTGGTGAACTGCTCGGCGAAGGCCAAAGCGGTCAAATACACACCATCGGCTTCACGCTGTATATGGATATGCTAGACCGCGCCGTGCAGGCGATAAAAGCGGGTAAGAAAATTGATTTAGAACGCAGTGATGCCGACCACATTGAAGTAAACTTACGCTTACCCGCACTCATACCAGACGATTATCTGCCTGACGTGCAAAGCCGTCTCATGCTCTACAAACGTATTGCCGGAGCAAACAGCGAGAATGCGTTGCGTGAGCTACAAGTAGAAATGATTGATAGGTTTGGTTTGCTGCCTAATCAAGTGAAAAACCTGTTTCGCTGCGCCGATCTTCGTTTGCAGGCGGTAGAACTCGGACTAAGTAAAATTGAAGCATCGTCGATATCCGGCCGTATCGAATTCGCCGAAGACACCAAAGTGGAACCCTTAAGCTTGGTCAAGATGGTACAGTCTGCCCCCGCGACCTACCAACTCGACGGCGCAACGGCACTGAAATTTAAACAGCCGATGGAAGACCCGATAGCGAGATTTGAATTTATCGAATCACTGCTAGTGAAACTAGCGCCAACTCGAAAGAATTGAGATAGTCTGCCGTTACAATTACATAGCAACGCAGCGACAAAAAGATTAGAGATATAAATATGAACACACTGCATCGCCGACGCCGTCGTTACCACACAGTTGCCAGCTTGCTAGCAGTATTACTGCTCAGCTTCAGTGGTGTCGCCTTAAGTCAAAACGATAACCGCTTTCATATAGACCTAGTTGTATTTGCAAATAACGATCAAGCCAGTCGCTACGAAGAAGACTGGCCTGACAATCTGCATCTGCGCTACCCCCGCAACTGGGTACGTATCAACAATGGCGGCAGCACTTTACAAAAAGTTGACTACATGGACCCCGAGTTTGAGAAAACACTGAACTCTCTGAAACTGTCTTCACGCTACAAGCCCTTGTTGAAAGCAAGCTGGCAGCAAGATTTAAGTTCACGAAAAAAGGCGCCCGCCATACTCGTACAAGGGGGCAAACAATACGGCAACCACTACGAGCTAGAGGGATATATTCGCGTTGCCGTTGAGCGCTACCTACACGTAGACACCAATTTATGGCTGAGTACTTTTGGTGATCGCGGCGGCAATTTCTATCTTCCGAAGCAGCCATTGAGCTTTAATGAGCCAGAAGAAGAGGAAACTTCTTTTGTCGACGAAGAATTTGAATCCAGCCCAGAATACGCAGAATTCTTAAGGCAAAACCCTGGATACTCGCCACAAACAAACCAAGCTCAAACGCAATCCAACGATTACCCTATTGATCAAATCGTAGTGATGAAACAGCAAAGACGGATGCGCAGCGATGAGCTACATTTTATCGATCACCCGCGTTTTGGCGTCATTATTAAAATCACTAAAATAAAAGAAATACCCGCCAGTTCTATTGAGCCGACAGCAGAAAACGCGGCTCAATAAGCCGCGATGCAATGCGCTAAAATGGACTTCACCTGCAACATGCCGGTATCAATGACGGTCTGAATATCTTCCATTGTAATAATGGTGTCCGTCAGACCAGCACCGGGATTAACTACCAAGGCAATAGACGCGTACTCAATACCAGCTTCGCGAGCCAAACTCGCCTCAGGCATCGCCGTCATACCGACAATATCATTACCATCACGCCCTAAACGGCGAATTTCCGCTGCCGTCTCCAAGCGCGGCCCCTGTGTTACTGCGTATACGCCGTAGTCCTCAAAGGCAATATCGGCATCTACTGCAGCATTAGCAAGTCTAGAACGAAGATCCTGACTATAGGGATAGCTAAAATCCACATGCTCCACCTTGCCATTGCTGCCATCAAAAAACGTGTGTTCTCGGCCCCAAGTGTAATCGTTGATTTGATCAGGTATTGCTATGACACCCGCTACAAACCGCTCACTAATGCCGCCAACCGCGTTAACTGAAACCAAGGCATCTACACCAACCTGCTTTAGCGCGGCAATATTCGCACGATAGTTAATTGAATGGGGTGGAATTTGGTGGCCCTTCCCGTGCCTTGCTAGGAACAAAAACTCCGCGCCCTCATAGCGAATCCGCTGCAACATTGCACTGGGTTCGCCATAAGTTGTTTGCACTGCCTTTTCGTCGAGGACTTCGGCTCCCGGCCAATCGCACAATCCCGTGCCGCCAATGACCGCAATAGTTTTACTCATGTAATTACTGCTCCGTTTCACGCGTTTGCGCATGCTGAATAGAAATAGGATCTAGCTTTACTGTCGTCGTTGGGAAGGCAACATCTGCACCCAAACCATGAATAATATCGAGAATTTTCAGTAGTACATCTTGTTTGATACCGTGGTATTCAACCCAGTTTGTGGTTTTGGTAAAGGTGTATACGAAGAAGTCTAAGGACGAGGCATTATACTGATTAAAATTGACGATCAAGGTCTTACCTAAATCGATATCCGCGTGATCTTCCAGCATTGCCTTAACTTGGATAATGATTTCTGGCACCACCGCAGCGTCTTGGTAGCGCACACCGATAGTTTCGTATATTCGGCGATTTGACATCCGCGATGGGTTTTCTACTGAAATTTGAGAAAACGTAGCGTTCGGTACGTAGAGCGGACGCTGATCAAAGGTGCGAATACGCGTTTGGCGCCAGCCAATATTTTCGACCGTGCCCTCAATATTTTTATCTGGAGAACGAATCCAATCGCCTACGGAAAATGGCCGATCTAGGTATACCATCAAGCCACCGAAAAAGTTCGCCAGCAAATCCTTGGCCGCAAACCCCACCGCAATACCGCCGATACCGCCGAAAGCCAAGACGCCTGAAATACTGTAGCCCAAGTTCTGCAATACCATTAGCGCTGACACAATTATGATCGCCGAGCGTACCAACTTACCCAACGCCATGACCGTCGTTTGATCAATTGGCTCATCTTTAGCGGTGTAGTCGTCAGATAACAAACGCAACTCTATCTGCCGAACCAAACTCACTAAGAACCAAGCAATTATTAATACAACGCCAACTGCTCTGAGTGAATCCAGTGCTGAAAATACTTCAGCATCTGACGACTCACCAATGATCTGTAATATATGACTTCCACCCACAGCCCAAATCATTAAAAGAGCCGGACGCTTTGCTGCCTCCAACAGAGCGTCATCCCAAAGATTACGGGTGCTCGCAAACTTCTTCGTAAGATGTATCGTCAATCTAGTGAGCACTAGGTTTAGTGTTAACAAAACAAGTACGAGTAAAAACACATCACCTAACCAAGGATATTCCTCAGGCTGAAAATTAGCCCACCACTGCGCTAGCATTCCTGCATCCTCAATGTTCCTCTATACAATTTCATTTCTAAACACACCGCTCTTAGATAAATGCACCATAAAAACCCATGTTGTAAATTACAAAATAAGGTCAAAAAAATCGCCTATGCAGCTGAATACACAGCTAATTGTATAAAAGCACTAAGCAAAACCCCAGCACAGTACAGCAGATGTCGTGAAAAATACTTACTGGACAGCAATTTCTTAAGTGTTAGTTTGGGATCGTAGATTAACGGAGGCGAATATCATGGCCGCAATAAGACCACAAATCGGGTATTGGTACAAAGACTTGGAATCTAGTCAATTATTTGAAGTCGTTGCAATAGATTACGACAGCGACTCTATAGAGGCACAGCTGATTGACGGCGAGCTATGCCAATATGATCTAGACAGCTGGCGACTGCTTAACTTAGAAAGCATTGAAGAACCGGAAGATTGGCGAAACGCCTTTGAATTATGCGATGACGACTATCGTTTTTTAGATGACACCATGGTACCAGAAAGCTGGAATCCACTGTCTGAGATTGAATCGGATATCATAAACGGCATTACCGACGAATATTAGTTTTCCGTTTTAACATTCACCATAACGCCTCCCTTAACTCGAACCTGCTCACGCAGGTTTTTTTATTCCCTATTTCTTTAGTTTTAAAATTACTGTTGCCATCCGCAATCTACTGTATATAATAACAGTTACTGTATAAGTAACCAGATGCGCACATTATGGAAAAGCTGACCGCAAGACAAAGTGAAGTTCTACAGCTGATCAAAGATCATATCGGCGAGACCGGCTACCCACCTACTCGGGCAGACATTGCCAGGCAGCTTGGTTTTAAATCCCCTAATGCAGCTGAAGAACACCTCAAGGCCTTAGCACGTAAAGGCGCTATTGAAATTATTGCCGGCGCGTCTCGGGGGATTCGACTTCCTGAATACCTTGGCTTACCCATTATCGGCCGAGTTGCCGCAGGTAATCCGATCCTTGCCGAAGCGAATATAGAAGATTACTGCGACATGCCGGGTTCAATCTTTTCGCCAAGTGCAGATTATTTTCTCCGTGTAAAAGGCGACAGCATGATAAATGCGGGTATTTTCGATGACGACCTCCTCGCAGTCCATCGCACTACAGAGGTTCGCAACGGACAAATCGTGGTTGCACGCATCGATAATGAAGTCACGGTCAAACGTTTCCAGCAACAAAAAAGCAAATTCCATATTTCTCTCATTGCAGAAAATCCAGATTACGCCCCAATTGAGGTGGATTTAAGAGAGCAGGAATTTGCCATCGAAGGTTTAAGTGTTGGTGTTTTAAGGCGCGGGAGTTAAAAATTATGACTTGTCTAGAGCAAATGCCCCTACATTACACCGCGGTCCCAGATACGGGCAACGGCTTAGTAACCGAAATAAGCATGCGTAGTGACGCTCATTTATCGCGACCCATGCTCGCAGCAATGATGGTGGAGCTAAGCGGCAACGATGATCAACGCTGGCTCTGCTGGGTTGCTGATCGGCCTTTAAAGCCCTTGCTAAACTCGGGGACTAGTCAAAATGGCCAAAAGATTTTACAAGTGGTATCTAATAGCACACGTGACCTTAGCGAGATAGCGATAAGAGCATTAGAACGCGGTAAAAGTCATACTGTTGCGATTCTGCTGGAGAGACCACTGAGAGAGGATGAGCGTATCGCGCTAGAGAACGCAGCACTCGCTGGCAACGCTGAGTGCCTTGTCATTTTTATGCAGTCTTAAGCTACTCAATGGACGATTTTTGATTCTAACTCTTGGTCGTCCTCATCATCGTCCTCATCAAATCCTTCACTGCCCGCTGACATAGCAGCCGCTTCAATACCCGCTTGAACCATGGCGCGGGCAACATCTAGCGCAGAGCCAACAATGTGATCGCGGGTTTCCTTTGAGAATTTTATCGTCACCAGAGGGTTCTCATCACCTTCTGAACGCTGTAAAACGATATCACCGTTATCAAGCTCGACGAGTTCTAAATATGACAACACAAAAATTTCCTTGAAGTTACTAACGCCAACACGGCGTGTCGCGACCTTATTGTAGCAAACCCGTCCAGCCCTAGGCCAACTCCATCAATATTCCATTAAGGTCGCACGATGACGAGCAATTAGTGACTTCAGCTCAGCGAGACATTCCTCTAAATCCAAATCAACCCGACCAACACTAGCCGCATCACTAGCAATAAGGCCTGCTGACGAGGCAACTGCGGTCTGTAAAAAGGGATAATTAACCAAAGAATTTAGCCAGCCAGGCTGTGCTTCGCGATCAGCCAACTCATCAATTTCCGGAGGTAACTCTAACGCCGCAAATGATTGGGCGTAAAACACCCCCTGAGGGATAGGCAAGCCAAATTTGGGCTGCTGATCCACTAGGTCTGCCAAATGACTCTGATACGCCAACATAAGCTGCCAAATCATTGATTCGGTAGTAGCTCGTTTGAAGTGCCCGCCCCACTGATCGGCGTCCATATCGTTAATTTGCGCAAAGTACTGTTCAGCAAAATACACGTGCAAATTACATTGCCCACGAAAACTTTCTTTCATACACGCTCCAGCGCTCTTGGGCTAAATAGTTGTAGCTACTTTGCTGCCTTGGCTTTTTTCGCCGCTTTTTCACGAACCAGCCACTTACCATTTTCATAAAATGCAGCCCAGCCCGATGGCTTACCATCAACCTCGGTTTGCACATATTGTTCTTTGGTTTTTCTGCTGTAACGAATAACGGTATCTCGGCCCTCTTTGTCCTTTACTGGCGCATCGAAGAGGAAGGCATATTTATCATCTATCTGACTACGGAATGGCAATATTTCTTTCACCAACGGCGCACGGGTCTCACGATTTCGTGGGAAGCCACTGGCAGCCAGAAACAAACCAGACGCCCCATCACGTAAGATATAGTGGTCGTCCACCTTCTCACATTTCAAATCCGGCATTGGTACCGGATCCATTTTCGGCGGCGCTGCTTCACCACTGCGGAGCAATTTACGGGTGTTTTTACAGTCATCACTGGTGCAGCCGAAGTACTTACCAAAACGGCCTGTTTTTAACTGCATATCAGAGCCACATTTATCGCACTCGATAAGCGGCCCCTCGTAACCTTTGACTTTAAAACTACCCTCTTCTATCTCATACCCTGCGCAGTCGGGGTTATTACCACAAATATGGAGTTTCCGAGACGCATCAATGACATAGCTATCCATCGCGGTATTACATAATTTACAGCGTTTTTTGCTACGTAATAACTTAGATTCGGCTTCGTCATCATCGCTATCGACGCTGACAAAATCATCGCCTGAAACCAAATTAATTGTCTGTTTACAACGCTCTTTTGGCGGCAATGCATAGCCAGAGCAGCCGAGAAAAACGCCAGTGCTCGCCGTTCGAATCTGCATTGGACGACCACAGTTAGGACAGGGAATGTCCGTTCCTGTAGGCGCATTAAGCCGCATACCCGCGTCAACGGCTTCAGCGGCGTCAAGGGTTTTACGGAAATCACCGTAAAACTCATTTAATAGCTGCTTCCAATTTTTATCGCCTGCTGCGACGGCATCTAATAACTCTTCCATCCGCGCGGTAAAACTATAATCAAGCAAATTACTAAAGCTTTCGACTAAACGATCAGTAACAATATCGCCCATTTTTTCTGCGTAAAACCGGCGATTCTCTACCTTAACGTAGCCACGGTCCTGGATCGTTGAGATGATAGACGCATAGGTGGACGGACGACCAATACCGCGCTTTTCTAACTCTTTTACCAACGCCGCTTCTGAATAACGCGGCGACGGTTTAGTGAAATGCTGAGTCGGATCTACTTTTACCAGTTTAAGTGCCTCACCGACTTTTACATCAGGCAACTCTTGATCGTCTTCTTTTTTAGCAACACCCGGCGGCTGAACTTTCATATAGCCGTCAAATCGCACAACCCGACCACGGGTACGAAGCTCGAAATCGCCAGCAGTGACAGTAATAGACGTGCTGGTAAAATCTGCAGAGGCCATTTGACAGGCTACAAACTGACGCCAGATTAAAGTGTACAAACGCTCAGCATCACGCTCCATACCGGCCAATTGCGTCGGTTCAACGGTAACGTCTGAAGGTCTAATCGCCTCATGCGCTTCCTGTGCACCTTCTTTGCTGGAATACGAGCGCGGTGACTCTGGCAGATAGGATTTAGCAAAATTAGACGAAATATAATCTCGACAAGCTGCAACCGCATCCACGCTCAGATTTGTCGAATCAGTACGCATATAGGTGATGTAACCCGCTTCATACAGTCGCTGGGCCATCATCATGGTCTTTTTAACGCCAAAGCCGAGACGTGTGCTCGCCGCTTGCTGAAGCGTAGAGGTTATATACGGCGCGCCAGGGTGACTCTTAGTCGGCTTATCTTCCCTCGCGCTGACCTTGTATGCAGCTTGTTTTAAGGTGGCAGTCGCGGCCATTGCGGCGGCTTCGTTATCTGGGCGGAAATTTTCCCCAGCCTGCTTTTTCACCTCAAGACGTAAGTTGCCCGACGACGCCGAATTATCGGTATGGATCTGCCAGTACTCTTCCGGAATAAAGGCACGTATCTCTTTTTCGCGATCAACAATTAAGCGCACTGCCACTGATTGCACACGCCCAGCCGATAGGCCTCTGGCGATTTTTGCCCACAGCAAAGGCGACACCATATAGCCAACGACACGATCAAGAAAACGTCGCGCCTGCTGAGCATTAACACGGTCGATATCAAGTTCAGTCGGCTTTTCAAACGCCGCTTTAATCGCCTTTTTGGTTATTTCATTGAACACTACTCGCTTATAACGGCTGTCATCACCACCGATGGACTCGCGCAAATGCCATGCAATGGCCTCTCCCTCGCGGTCCAAATCCGTCGCGAGATAGATGGTGTCTGCGTTCTCTGCGAGTTTTTTAAGCTCCGCAACCACCTTTTCCTTGCCCGGCAGTATTTCGTAGCGCGCTTTCCAATCGTTTTCAGGATCAATACCCATACGACCGACCAATTGTTCACGAGCCTTGGTCTTTTTGTGAATTTCCTTTTCATCCGGTGACATCTTACGAGTCAAGGCGGCCGCCTTTGCCCGCTGTTTAGCGTCAACTGGTGTTGATTTGCTACTACCACTTGTCGGTAAATCGCGAATATGGCCAATACTGGACTTAACGATGTAATCGTTTCCCAGATACTTGTTAATGGTCTTCGCCTTTGCCGGCGACTCCACAATAACTAAAGATTTGCCCATATTATCCTTCTAAAAAGTACGTAAACGTGTGACGCCTTAACGGCGAGAGGCGACATATATAAGTGTTCAATTCGCTAGGGTCAAGAGTGGAGTGTCATTACTTCACTTGCCGCACAGCTACAAAGTTGATCCATCAGCGGGACTAATAAACTCAAATCTTGCTTTGGGTTTCCCTTCAAATTCAATTACTTCTGTAAACATATCAAGGGGTCTAACCCAAAGCGCGGCCTCACCATAAAGCGGCCGATAAACAACAACTAATTCTTCAGTCTCGCTGTGGGTTGCCACCTCGTAGACATAATATTCACCGCCCTTGTAATGACGATAACGTCCGGGCAACAACTTTTCGTCGCCAACTCTATTGCTCGACATGTGCCACTCCCGCTTCCAGACCGCCCTCTGCAATAATCCCGTTGAGACATTCCGCAATATTAGTCACAACATCACTATCTGCGTGATTCTCTCGCCAATAGATATTGAGACCCAATGGGGTTAATTCAAGCATGCTAGCGTCTCGCGGCAGTAAATGCCGATGCTTCTCGATGAGTTCAACCGTTGCAGAATCCACCGACGTGGAGTCGTCATCGCCCTCTGGCACGGCGACCAACCAATATTTCCAAGCCGATTGGGCCTTTTTAGTGTGGATCAATCGGGTGTAGCACACGCCGAATAGGTCATCTTCACGACGGACTTTGGCTCGTCGTGTTTTAGGCATGGCAACCACTTTCACCGACAGGCCCAATTTACGAGCAAGCGCCCGTATTTCAGCCTGCTGTGACTGCCGTCGAGAAGGCAATATCCACAAAACCGGTGCCAGCATAAACCCGATAACAACAATGGCAATTAACCAACCCATAAGGGCGCTCCGTTGAGTTCACTGGACAGATGGCAGGCTTTATACCTTAATAGCGAGGTAAATTGCGAACACAAAAGGAGAAAGATATGCCAAATTATCGATGCATCCTCGCTGCATTGGACCTATCAGAAGAAGCCGATGCGGTATTAGAGCGAGCCACGGCAATGGCATCCGCAGAGAACGCCGCGCTGCATCTAGTCCATGTAGTAGAACCATTGAACCTAGCCTATGGCGGCGACATTCCTATGGATTTTTCTAGCGTACAGGAACAATTGCAAACCCAAGCCGAAGAATCGCTACACCAACACGCCAAACGGGCGAATGTCGACTTGGCCAACTGCCACCTACTTAGTGGACGACCCGACGCTCAGGTTCACGAGCTCTGCCAAACTCTTAAGGCGGATCTAATCATTGTTGGTAGCCATGGCCGCAAAGGACTCGCACTACTTCTTGGTTCAACGGCGAATGGTGTCCTACACGGCGCGACATGTGATGTGCTCGCCGTCCGTGTTGGACAAAATAAATAGACCAAACTCAATCGGCGAGCTCAATCCAGCGCTCCATGCATGCGTCTAGCTCGAGCTGGACGCTACTGAGCTGATCGAGGGTTTGACTTACTTTTTCGCCATCCTGCTGATAAAACGCAGGATCACCTGTAGTTTCACCCAATTTAGCTATTTTAGCTTCGAGAGCTTCTATTTTTGCGGGCAAACTATCTAACTCACGCTGATCTTTATAACTTAGCTTGCGAGTCTTTGCGGCAGGTGATGCTGTAACTGCAGGAGCAATCGCCGCAGACGGAGTTTCTTTAGTGTTGACTACAGCTTTTTGCTGCGCAGCTGCACGTGCCTTGTAGTTAGACACCTCCGTATAACCACCAACATGCTCGCTAATCTGGCCATTGCCTTCAAACAATAGGCAGCTGCTCGCGACACTGTCGACAAATGACCGGTCATGACTCACCAATAATACCGTGCCTGAAAAATCGACTAACAAACTCTCTAGTAATTCGAGGGTTTCCATGTCCAAGTCATTCGTTGGCTCATCCATCACTAGAACATTGGCTGGTTGACTGAACAAGCAAGCCAATTGAACACGCGCGCGCTCCCCACCGGATAAAACACCAAAATGACTACGCGCACGCTCCGGGGTAAATAAGAAGTCGCCGAGATAACTCATAATATGGCGGTCTTTACCATTTATAGTGACGGCATCACGACCTTGGCCGACGATATCTACGACGCGTTTATTTTCGTCTAAACGATCGCGTAGCTGATCAAAGTACGCGACTTGAAGTTTCGTTCCCGCCTTCACGGTGCCCGACTGTGGACTTAGCTCGCCAAGAATTAATCGCAACAAGGTTGTTTTGCCAGCGCCATTGGGGCCAATCAACGCCAATTTATCGCCACGACAAACTAACAAAGACAGCTTGTCGACCAGCAATTTACCCGGCACCTCAAAAGTAACATCGGTAAGTTCCGCAACCACTTTGCCGGTTTTGTCGCCCAGATTTACACTCAGACTCGCCGAACCCGTGACGTTGCGCCTTTCGGAACGCTCGTTACGCATTTTTTCTAAGGCGCGAACACGACCTTCGTTACGAGTACGACGCGCCTTAATTCCCTGACGTATCCACACCTCTTCCTGGGCTAGACGCTTATCAAACAACGCATTCTGCTCCGCCTCTACTTCGAGCGCGTGCTCTCGCAATTCAAGATAACGACTGTAATTGGTGTCGTAATTAGTGAGGATACCACGATCCAATTCGACGATACGGGTCGCCAATTTTTCTATGAGGGCCCGGTCATGGGTTACGAACAACACGCAACCCTGAAAGGACATAACACATTGCTCTAACCACAATATACCGTCCAAATCCAAATGGTTGGTGGGTTCGTCCAGCAATAAAATATCCGGTTCGCACACCAAGGCGCGGGCAAGTGCAACGCGGCGACGCCAGCCACCGGACAGGCTGCATACTGTTGCCTCCGCATCCAACTCTAAACGCGACAGAATATTTTCAATTCGTTGCTGGAATAGCCAACCGTCATTAACTTCTATTTCTCTTTGCAGCTTTTCCAGTTCGTTTAGCTCTTTATCCCCCATCTCCCCGTGGATAAGCTCGTGATAGCGACGCAAGATTTTGCCTAAACCGGCCAAACCGTCAGCAACAACGTCGTAAATCGTTTCCTCCGGGGAAGCGAAATCCAACGTCTGCTCCATACGCGCTATTTTCACGCCCGGTTGACGCCAGATATCGCCGGAATCGACAACTGTATTGCCATCTACAATGCGCAGTAATGTAGACTTACCGCAGCCATTGCGACCCAATAAGCAAACACGATCGCCCGCTTCTAATTGTAATTCTGCGTTATCCAACACAATCTGCTGTCCAATACTGTGATGTAATTGTGTGGCACGTAACAAAGGCATATATTTGATCCAATGTGTAAGCAGCGATAAGCTGCTTAATATCAACGGTGATAAGTAGGCTACTTAAGGAAATTCATGATGTTCTATAAGGCTGCAGGGAAATGAAACGCCTCTCTCTACTTTTTTTCATCCTAACAACGCCGATTATTCAGGCGTTTGCCGACCCTAGCCTCGACGAAAGCCGGCGATTATACCGCGAAGCCATCGATGAAATCAGCCGCGGCCGCCTTATCAATGCCGAAAAGCTCGTTCCGAAGCTGAATAACTACGCCCTAATGCCATATTTAGAGCTTGAGTTAGTCAAAGCGCAAATCAATAACATCTCTCCACAGACCATTGATGTCTACCTACAACAATACGGTGACACCATTGTCGGCCAACGTATTCGGATTTCTTGGCTCAACAAGCTTCTGCGCAGCCGAGATTGGCCGCAGTTTGTTCGTTACTACCAAAAGAACTCATCTACGGCGACCAGTTGCTATTACGCCTATGCTCTGCGTCAAATCGGCGACCATAAGAAAGCCGATACCGCCATTGCAGACCTATGGCAAACCCCCTATTCACTCCCCAAAGAATGCGATATTCCTATCAATCAGTGGCTGGCTCGATTAAACACAACTGAGGTAGAGAATCAATACTGGTTACGCGCAGAACTCGCTTTAGATAAGGGCCAGAATGATATGGCTCGCTACTTAATAGGTAAAACAAGCGGTTCAGATAAGTACGTCAGTTTATTACAAAATCCTGACCGACTTGCTTCTGTCGGTATGAACTTGCCCGCCAACGCGCGCAGCCGAGCGGTTGCTGTTCACGCCCTGAAAAGACTAGCCAAGGGAGACTTTGAAAAAACCAATATACTCTGGCACCAGTTAGATCGTCAGCTCAAATTCACGCCGGCGCAAAATTACGCACTGCGAGATAGCTTAGCGAGACAGATTATCGCCAGTGACGCGGATTATACCCGCGACTGGGTTATGGCTAACGATCCAAATTACGAAGACCCTTACCTAACAGAATGGCGAATCCGCCTTGCTTTAAAAGACGGCGATTGGGAAGCCGTACAGCGAACAGTACAGTTCTTGCCCGCTGGCAAACGCGAAAAAGCCGACTGGCGCTACTGGTGGGCGCGAGCAGACATAGAGTTAAAAGGCGAATTGAGCGTTAGCACCCAGCTAATTCTGCAGCAAATAGCCGCAGAACGAGGCTATTACAGCTTTATGGCCGCCGACATCCTTAATGAGGACTATCAACTAGAAGCGGTTCGCACCCTAGACCCAGCGTTGATAAGCGAAATTGAGCAGCACGACGCGATTAACCGCGCCCGCGAACTGTATCTATTGGGTGAAAACTTCACTGCGGCGCTAGAGTGGAATTACGGTATGCGCAGCTTAAACAAAGCTGAGCAAGTTGCCGCCGCGCAACTAGCGCTTAACTGGGGCTGGTCTCACCAGTCAATCATGACCGCCATTCGCGCAGGAGAATGGGATGACCTTATCCTCCGCTTCCCCACACCTTATAAAGACACCTTTAAGAGCATCGCGAAGAAGGAAAACATAGATCTAAAGTGGATTTATGCGATTGCGAGACAAGAAAGCGCCTTCTCGCCGAGCGCAAATTCGCCAGTTGGTGCTCGTGGCATTATGCAACTGATGCCAGGTACTGCGAGAACGGTTGCTCGACAAATGGGTATACCGAAACCACGGACCGAAGATTTAGTAACGCCTGAATCAAATATCGCTATGGGCGGCTTTTATCTGGGCCAACTGTTAGAGCAATTTGGTGGCAATCGTATTTTAGCAACCGCCGCCTATAATGCAGGCCCGTCTCGGGTGGAACGGGTACTTCTTCGCCAAGCAGAAGAACTTCCCGCAGATATTTGGATCGAGAATCTACCCTATGGTGAAACGCGCGAATACATAAAAAATGTACTGGCGTTCAGTGTGATTTATGCCAATAAATTAAAGCTGGATAAACCCATACTCGCAAGCCACGAACGCAATATAGGCCCAGCAAATACGGTAACCGCCCAGAAAAACTGATACTTATCACAGGGGCACGCACGCGCCCCTGTGACTTTTGCTCACCCTAAGCAATGATTTCGACGCGCTGCCCAACAGCGATATCGCCCTCACCGCATTGAATAAGATTCTGCCCAAAAAACACGTCGCCATCGCGTTGCCGCTCAGTGCGCAGAAGTTTAAATACATCTGGCTCACGAATACCGCTATCCAAATTAATCGTTGGAATGGCGCACCGCGCGCAGGGTTTTACTAATTCAAAGTCAACATCAGCAATACGAATTCGCCGCCAAGAGTCCTCTGCAAATGCTTCCGCACCCGACACCACAATATTCGGTCTAAATCGTCGTATATCCAAGTCGCGCCCTAGAGCCTTACTTAATGCGGCCACGGAATCATCGCTGCAGAGTAAAAACGGGAAACCGTCTGCAAAACTCACCCGAACTCCTGCTGCAGCATATTGGGTATCAACTTGACGAAAGGTGTTTTCTTGCATAAAACACAAACGCAAGTCTTTTCCAAGTTGACGCCTCAGCCACTCTGCAACCTCGTCGCCCGCGTCCGAAGCGACGCAATCGTCAGACCAAACGGACACCAGCGAATCTGAATCATCAGATGGTTGGCGGACCTCAATAAATTGTGAGCTATCATCTAAAGATTGAATGCGAACGCCCCTTTCGGTCTGCGAGGCCGCCAACCTACTCATCGCTGGCAATTGGCGCTGAGTAGCAAAACGACCTTGATCATCAACCACCATCCAGCGGCGATCTAAATGTGGGCCCCAGCTAGTTATCTGCATCCGCTTTAAAGGCACACCAGCCAGAGACTTAACAGGGTATTGCCATAGTGAAGAAACCGTTAACGGCATCTTAGCGTCCCTGTACGACAAAATTTTTGACACTGTGCACATCAAATGGCCAAGTCAATTCTCGTCCATCAACTGCGTCTTTTAATATTGGAATTTTCACTGCATAGCGCTCCAGCATGTCGTCGTCATCAGCAATATCAATTAACTCAATTCGCCACGTAAGCTCGGTGACCAACAGTTCCGCCAGCAAGGCCTCTGCCTGTTCGCAAAGATGACAGGCTGACGTCCCATACAATTCCAGCTCCTGCATACTCACTCCTGCATAACGTTACTTAAATCTAAAAATCTCTCGCGCAAACTATTATTGCAATAATAGTTTAAGACGAATACCTGTCCACCAAAGATACCAAAACGGAAGAGCACGACAAAATCCAAAAATTTACAAAATATAGGATCAACAAAGAGGTGGCTGAAAATTTATTGCTAAGAAAATAGCAGATATTAAATAGATGAGGGGCTGCCCTGCTTCGCGAAAACAGGGCCTCTATAGGAACTCGTATCCATGTAGATAAACAAAGGTGCCGCAAAGCAAGTACAGCACCTTTGTTAGCTGATTATAGATCGTAGCCAACTTCGTTATGGCAAGTAATATCCAAACCTTGTGCCTCTTCGTCTGGGCTTACACGCAGACCAATTAGTTTGTCGATCACAAAAAATATAATCAAGCTGACCACCGCGGTATACGCAAAGGTAGCACCAATACCGATGAGCTGTACTTTAAGCTGAGCCAGAATCGTAACGCCCTCAGCCAGACCTTGGCCACTGAACACACCTAGCTCGCTACTCGCGAAAATACCCGCTAAGAAGGTACCTAATATGCCGCCTACTCCGTGAACAGGAAACACATCTAGAGAGTCATCAATTTTAATAACCTGCTTTAGCCACAGCGTGCAATAAAAACACACGATGCCGGCACTCAAACCAATGACCATTGCACCCGCTGGCCCGACATAACCAGAAGCTGGAGTAATGGTACCCAAGCCAGCAACCATGCCGGTTACTGCGCCTAGAGCACTTGGCTTACCGTAACGAATCCACTCTATAAATGACCAAGTGAGACAGCCAGCCGCAGCAGACAAATGGGTCACCAGCATCGCCATGCCCGCATTGCCATCAGCAGCAAGCGCGCTGCCTGCATTGAAACCAAACCATCCGACCCACAACATACCCGCGCCGATAAACGTCATGGTCAAATTGTGTGGTGGCAAGGCCATTTGTCCAAAACCTTGTCTTTTACCCAAGACAATCGCGGCAACCAGTGCGGCTACACCTGCGGTAATATGCACAACAGTACCGCCTGCAAAATCAAGCAATCCCATTTGCGCTAGCCAGCCGCCACCCCAAACCCAATGGGTGACGGGCGCATACACTGCCAACAACCAAAGCGCGGCAAAGGCCATAACGGCAGAGAAACGTATCCGCTCAGCAAAACCGCCCACTACCAGTGCTGGGGTTATAATTGCAAAGGTCATTTGAAACATAATGAATACCGTCTCAGGGATATCACCACTGACGCTGGATTCCTGAACACCGGCTAAAAACGCCTTGCTGAGACCACCAACAAACGCCGACCCCTCAGAGAAGGCCATGGTATAACCAACAGCAACCCACAGCAGTGAGGCAAGGCAGGTTATGCTAAAGCACTGCATCAATACGCTGAGAACATTCTTACTACGAACCAATCCACCATAGAAAAGAGCAAGACCCGGCAAGGTCATGAACAGCACTAGCGCTGTGGAGGTTAATATCCATGCTGTATTGGCACCGTTGATCTCGTCAGAGAATCCCCATTGCGGGGCAACAAGTAGTGCAAACACCCCAGCGCTACGCAGAAGCTGCTTTGTTATCGTGGTATTCATCAAAAACTGTCTCCCAATAAACCTTTATACGCACCATACGCGAGCACAAAACAAAATTTGTGCGCCATATAAATGCAAAAAATGAGCTCGCATTCGAGCACCCAATAGATAAGTTGATCAAAAACTAGGCTTTAACTTACTGTTTTTGATAATTTTAATAAGCTAAAGCCGCAGCCCATAAGCGCAAAAGAAAAACTTAGGATACCAATAGAGGCAACTAGCTCAAAAAATTGCACAACATTAAAGCAATTATCATGCCCAAATACAGTGCCCTCGCACCAAACAATTGCATTCACTATAGATCAATACCTAGAAATGAAATTAAATAGTCAAACAAAAGAATCCAAACGCGTTTTCGATTAATATGCCTTGGGCTTCAGTTTGCCAATTTCCTTATGTTTCGTCGGAGCTGCATTTGTTTTCAAAACCCACCGCAAGGGCACTCTCAATTCTTGACCTATTAATGGCACATCCGCAAAAGTCATTTGGTCTCACTGAATTAACAAGAACCCTGAATCTCAATAAAGCGACCTGCCACGCCATTTTAAGCACCATGATTACCTATGGCTTTTTAGTTCAGGATGAGAAGAACAAACAATATCGGCTTGGCCCCTCCATCGTAGCTGCCGGCAATGCAGCTTTTGCGCAATTTCCAGTACTTGAATACGCAAGACCAGAGCTAGAAAAGCTCACCAAAGAATTAAATATCGGCTGCGGCGTAATTGGGCGCAGTGCAAAGCATCTTGTGTTATTGGCAAATTACGGCATCACGAATCCCCTAGACTTCCCTTTTCAACTAGGCCTTCGTCTGCCAAATGCAGGCCCGCTTGGAGCGGCGTTTATCGCGTGGTCACCAGCCAAAAATCTTGAAGCATGGTTACAAAGCGCGCAATTGACCGACGAGTTTGATGAAAAGCTTGATCAGCGTCTTCGCATTGCCGTCATTGGTATTCGCGCTCGCGGTTTTGAGGTGACATTAAAAACGCGCGCAGAGGAAGCCTTAGAACTCGCCTTAAGCGAGGGCCGCCAGAATTGGAGCTTAGAGCAGCAGGCTCAATCCACAGAACATTATCGTGAAGCTTTATGCCACGAGGATTACCATCTAAATCGAATTGAGCCAGAACATCGTTATGCCGTGTGCAATATTGCTGTACCGGTGTTTGGCAAAGGCAGCGAACCAGAATTAATATTCTCGACCGGCAGTATCAGGGACACCCTGAGCGGTCGACAAATTAATGAGATAGCGGCGCGGCTGGAAACGGCTGCGCAAAACGTCACTCTCGCCGCGCATTCAGCAATGGGCGTAGACGACATCCCTACATTTTCGCAGGGCAAAACAAGATAATGAGCAATCCAAACTACCTGCAGAAAAAAGCGTTCTTCGACCAACTGTTGACGATATACGGTCGCAAGCCGGTATTAGAAGCGCTACAAGACACCACAATGCAAATATATAAATTGCATTTGGCAGACAGCAATAAAGAAGACGGCATCATTCGAGAGATCAAGAAAATTGCCGAAAAACGCAAAATCGAAATTGAATTTCACGACCGAAAAGCACTGTCACGCATATCTAAAAACGGCAAACAGGATCAAGGCGTGGCAGCGGATTTACAACTGCTAGCTTACCAACCGAGCAGCGCAATTAATAAAGACATACTATGCAGCGCTAATCGCCGCTACATCGCCTTAGACCGGGTCACCAACCCCCAAAACATGGGTATGATCATCCGATCGGTTGCTGCCAGCGGCATAGATGGGCTTATTTTACCCCGTCGCGGCGGCGCCCCATTGACAGCAATGGTGATCAAAGCGAGTGCCGGGACGCTGTTTAGAGCACCTTTGTTTTACTGCGATGACCTAGCGAAAGAGCTCGCGCGGATGAAAGCAGACGGCGCGCAACTCTGCGGCCTCTCTTCACACGCAAAAACCTCGGTCTTTGATGAACAAAATCGCGGTAGCCGAATATATGTTTTAGGTAATGAAACTGACGGCGTCTGCAAAGAGATCGAAAACCATTGCGACCTTATGCTTAAAATACCCATGCACAACGGAGTGGAATCATTGAACGTTGCGGTTACTGCGGCACTGATTGCGTTTCTTGGCGAATAAATAACGAGGAAATGCGTCGCATAGCTAGGCTAGACGACGCACTAAAGCTACTTGGCTAAATACGCCATTGCCTGCTCTAGCCCGCCTAAGGTCATAGGGTACATATGCCCCTCCATTTGCTGCTCAACCAGCTTTATAGATTGGGTCCAGTTCCAGTCTTGCGGCGGTACGGGATTCAACCAGGCGACTTTCTCATAAGTCTCACGTAATCGACGCATCCACAATTCACCGGATTCCTCATTCCAGTGTTCAACGCTACCGCCTGGCTGAACAATCTCATAGGGCGACATAGACGCATCACCCACAAAGATGACCTTATAGTCAGAACTGTATTTATGCAGAATATCCAGCAACTGAATGCGTTCGGAGTGACGGCGAATATTGTTGTCCCATACCGATTCATAGATATAGTTGTGGAAGTAATAGTATTCCATGTGTTTGAACTCGGTTCGCGCAGCGGAAAACAACTCCTCACAGACCCGAATATGGGGATCCATTGACCCACCCACATCGAAAAATAACAACACCTTTACCGCGTTATGGCGCTCTGGCACCATTTTTAAATCTAACATACCGCCGTTTTTTGCAGTCGAAGAAATTGTATCGTTAATATCTAACTCATCAGCCGCACCAGTACGGGCAAACTTACGTAAACGACGTAGCGCAACCTTGATATTCCGGGTACCCAGCTCGACGTTATCGTCTAGGTTTTTAAAATCACGACGCTCCCATACTTTTATGGCCTTCTTATTGGTACTTTCTCCGCCAATTCGAATACCTTCTGGGTTATAACCGCTGTGACCGTAGGGAGACGTTCCGCCAGTACCAATCCATTTGTTACCACCAGCATGCCGCCCTTTTTGCTCCTCAAGACGTTTTTTAAACTCTTCAATGAGTTTATCTAGCCCGCCGAGGGATTCAATTTTCGCCTTTTCCTCGTCGCTAAGCTGCTTTAGAAACTCCTTGCGCAACCAATCGTCAGGAATCATGGCTTCGATAATATCGTCTAGCGAACTCAAATCAGAAAAATAACTACCGAAAGCTTTATCAAAGCGATCATAGTACTTTTCATCCTTAATCATGCAAACACGGGCTAGCTGATAAAACTCATCAACGTCAATAAAGGCCAGGCGCGCTTCAAGACCAGCAATTAAATCCAGCAGCTCGCGAATGGTGACCGGTATACCGGCGTTTCTTAGTCCAAGGAAAAATTGTACTAACATATTAGCCGCGGCTCTCTCGGCGATGCATAAATGCCAAGCGCTCAAGCAGGTGCACATCTTGCTCATTTTTAAGCAGGGCGCCGTAAAGTGGCGGGATGGCCTTGCTAGCGTCGCGGTTTTTCAAAATTTCATCTGGAATTTCATCGGCCATCAACAATTTCAACCAATCAATCAACTCAGACGTCGATGGTTTTTTCTTTAAACCCGGAATTTGACGGATTTCGAAGAACACTTCCATGGCCTCAGCTACCAACTGCTTTGATACATCGGGGTAGTGAACCGCGATGATTTTCTGCATGGTATCGCGATCTGGAAAGGTGATGAAATGGAAAAAGCAGCGGCGCAAAAACGCGTCTGGCAATTCTTTTTCATTATTGCTGGTAATGATAATAATCGGACGCTTTAGCGCTTTTACAGTTTCGCCGGTCTCATAGACAAAGAACTCCATGCGATCAAGCTCCACCAATAAATCATTGGGAAATTCGATATCCGCCTTGTCGATCTCATCGATAAGTAACACGACTTGCTCTTCTGCTGCAAATGCCTCCCAGAGCTTACCGCGCTTGATATAGTTGCTAATATCATTCACTTTTTCATTGCCGAGCTGCGAATCGCGAAGCCGTGAAACCGCATCGTATTCGTAAAGGCCCTGCTGCGCTTTTGTCGTTGATTTGATATGCCACTGAATAAGCGGTTTACCCAAGGATGCCGCGACCTGCTCAGCCAACAGTGTTTTACCCGTGCCCGGCTCACCTTTAATCAGCAACGGACGTTGCAAGGCGACAGCAGCATTGACTGCCATGCTCAGATCATCAGTGGAAACGTAAGAATCAGTACCGGTAAATTTCATGTGTTTTTCCTAGCAAGAATATCGCACTGTTTACAAAAACTAAGCGAAAATTAAAAAGATTGCGCAGCAGACTACCCAAGCTGACATTATAAGGCAATTACAAATAAGGCCAGCTATAGTAGACCTAGATAGAAAAATCCGGTGAATTTAGGCCCCAATTTCAACAAAAATTGGTCAAAGCACCCTGATTTTAACACTACAACCTCGAATGGAGACCGCCATGCCCGCCCCCTACGACGACCTCAGCCTAAGCATCGGCAATACGCCGTTGGTTAAACTAAGCCGTATCAGCAAGCACAATATTTTAGTGAAAATGGAAAGTCGGAACCCCGCCAATAGCGTCAAATGTCGCATTGGCGCCAATATGATTTGGCAGGCAGAACAAGACGGTAAATTAAAACCAGGAATGGCTATCGTGGAACCTACTAGCGGTAACACAGGTATCGCACTAGCATTTGTCGCTGCAGCACGCGGCTATCCGATAACGCTAACGATGCCAAACACCATGAGCATTGAGCGCCGTAAAGTATTGTTAGCGCTGGGCGCGAAACTTATTCTTAGTGAAGGCAGCAAAGGCATGAAAGGCGCTATTGCCGCGGCTGAAGCAGTGGTTGCGAGTGACCCAAACCTTTATTTTATGCCACAACAATTTAGCAATCCCGCAAACCCGGCCATTCATGAGCGCACAACTGGCCCAGAAATTTGGCGTGACACCGAAGGCAAGATCGACATTCTGGTCAGCGGCGTCGGTACCGGCGGAACGATTTCCGGTATCTCCCGATATATTAAGAACACCTGCGGCAAAGCTATTACCTCTGTCGCAGTAGAGCCTAGCTCATCAACACTCATTCGCAGCGCCTTAAACGGCGAAGAAGCGAGTCACGCACCGCATAAAATCCAAGGTATTGGTGCCGGCTTTTTACCGGACAATCTCGATTTGAATATGGTTGACATTGCAGAAGCGGCTACTGATGACGAAGCCATGCAATGGGCACATAGACTGATGAAAGAAGAAGGAATTCTTGCTGGAATTTCTAGCGGCGCAGCAATGGCAGTAGCGGAACGCATTGCGTCGAGAGCAGAGAATGCGGGCAAAACCACTGTTGTCATTTTACCCGATTCTGCGGAGCGGTATTTAAGTTCCGCACTGTTTGAAGGCGCATTTACCGAAATAGAAGAATAATCCTGACGAAGGATAGGCCAACGTCGGCCTATCCTTTCTCCCTACTCCCCCCCTGCTTCTAGCTTTTTCTTTAGCGCCAACAGCGTCGGATTTTGCGCCAAGGAATCGTACTTCATAATTTCTGACAATTGCTGCAAGCCTAATTCTCGACCGTTCTCGGTATCAGCTACGGCCAGCGCATCGACAATTTTATCGACGACCACATTGAGTTTCTCCATCACATCTGGATTTCGCGGATGCAAGTCATAAGCACGGTCTAGATAAAAAAGAGCGCCATTAAAATCAGAGAACTTCATCGCTTGATCAGCCTCTCCCAAATTATCTAACACTTTCTGCTGCACAACAGGTGATAGTTCTTCAAAGGGAATATCTGGTCCTGACTCCGGAGTGTAAAAACTCAAGTATCCACCAAACGCTAGGGCCATAGTGAGCAAGGCAATACTTAGGTGCCGAGCCATTCTGCCAGCGCCGCTGAACTGGCGATAAAATTGATCCGCATTTTGCCAGCGTTCAGTGCGCTCAAAACGAAGGGCTTTCGCAATCGCCTTCCACTGGTAATACGGAATGCCCTTGATACGTTTGGGTTGCATTCCAGCATCGCGAGCGACGGTAGCCTTTTTACGATCAAAGGGATGTTTCCCCGTAAATAGCTGGTAAGCAATAATGCCGATCGCATAAACATCATCGGCCGGATCAGGATCTGCACCCTCAAACATATCGCAGCTTGCATACGCTGGCGTTAAGCCAACGACTTCATCGATCTCGTCTGGCACCGCGCCTTCAACAGAGGCCAAGGCTCTTGCAATACCGAAGTCGAGAACTTTCAAAACGCCCGCTTCGGTCACAAAAATATTTTGAGGTTTTACATCGGAATGCACAATATTGCGATGGTGAGCGTAGGCGAGCCCCTGGCTCATTGCGTTGATAAGTTCAACATTCTGCGCAGGTGTAAGCGTTTGACTTTTAATCAGTTCATCGAGCGTCTGCCCCTTCAATGCCTCCATCGTCATGAAGAAAACATCGCCATCACGATCAAAATCGTACACTGTGATGACATTGGGATGGGCGAGCTTTTGGGATTTATCCGTTTCCCGTTGCAAAGAGATATAGGCGAGCGGATCTTGCGAAAAATCCCCGCTAATCAATTTAATAGCAACGTAGGGATCATGGTGGCGGGCCTCTATTTTTCGCTGATCAACCGCCAGAAATACCGCGCCCATACCGCCTTCGCCGAGCATTTTTTCTAATCTGAAGCGATCTTTTAAAAGGTCTCCAACCTGAAAACCAGTGCCACCTCCTGCGCCTGCAGAAGACAAAGTATCCTTTGGATTATAAAGTGTCGTTGCGTCGTTATTGCTAGCAACGGTAACGACGGTAGCATCCTCTGCGCCGAAGCTCGTATCGCCTAGCTTGCTCGCATAAACGCTAACTTCGGTGGCGTCGTCATCTACTAAATCAATGTCTGCTTCTGGCTGATCAAACGACACGTCTATGAGCTGCTCATCCGTCGATTCCGGTAACTCTGTAATATTATCTACAATCAACGAGCTATCACCACAAGCTAGACTATCATCTAGATCAAATAGAGACTCATCCAGCTCGGTATTCTCCTTAGGCGATGACCCGTCACCGTCGAGGACGCGTGTTTTGTCGTTGTCTGTCATTCCACTTTACTCCCCATGGGATTCACATCCCTCATTAACAACTCAGGCCAGTGTTGTAACCAACAACAACTATGATCTACAGCTTCCAATATTTTATAACGACCACCGTGCTTGGCAACAAAGTTAAGCGTCTGCTCAGCAGAGACATTCCCGTCGTCTGCGCCGATATAATGCATGAAATTGATGGATTCAGGATAATGTGCAAGCAGCGGATCTAGGGACTCTGTTAACGGCAAATAATTATGTTGCCGTATCCAAGCCGCAACGTCGAGATTAGCCGCCACTGTGACTACAGAGTCTAAATACGACGACAACTTAAAGGTTGAGTCTGAAGACATTAACATTGCTAAGGTACCTCCCCCGCTATAACCAATCAACGTGACCTTATTAAACTTAAGCTCTTCGGCTATCCGCGACACCACTGCGGACATACTCTCAACCACTTCAGCGGAGTAGCGAGCGGAGGTCCAGTATTTATCTTCGCACACGTCGTCGTCAAACAAGCCCATATAACAGGGGCGGCCCAAGTAGAGCACATTTTCATTATCAAGCTTGGCAAGCTCCAGCGCTAAAGGCCGCTGCGTTGTGGGATCCTGTGCAATATAGCGGCCATGAAGCCAAGGCTTACCGTCACCTTCAATGTAGACATGTAGTCGCGGGTTACTCGACCGTGTAATTTTTAAATACACAATATGACGAAAACCATCACCTGAAACGACACGTCGTTCAAAGTTATTCTCTGCGGCTATATCATCTATGCGCTGCGCAGGACTAACACAGGATGCAATAAAAAAAACGGTAAGGAAAAGTAAAAAGCCCGAACACAAGTCACGCACGCTTATGTGTTCAGGCCACCGTTTATGCATTAGCAAAGCAAGCTTTTTAAGAAGCTAAATACTTATGGAAGTTCGTAACGCACTCCAACTGTTGCTGTGTATTTATTCAAATAATCATGGTAAAACAAGCGCTCATACACAATATACGCGGCAAGCCCCTGACTAAATTGTGCCGACGCTCCCCACGATACCGCTACAGTACTAGAATCCGGATCATCCGCCTGGTCTGCAAAGGTGTTAACGACAGTTTTATCTACATCATTCAAATTTTGACCATTAGACTTATAACCATCGCCACCATCTGCGATTAATTCGACTCTCATCGACGGCAGTAGTACACCCCAGTCCAGTAATAAGGGGTAATCTGCCTGAACCGACAAGGTCAATATCGCCGAATCAATATCTTGGCTTTGGATACTGCGAATAACACCAGTTCCGGTGGCAGATTTCTCGCGATAGGCGTCAATATCGCCGCTAACAAGTAATGCGCGCGCCTGTGGAGTTATCCGCCAACCACCATAATTTTCTTCAAAACCAATTGATATATCGCCGTACCAATAGCTACCGTCTGTGGAAGCACTAAAACTATCACCGGCAGCGGTGCGATCAATATCAATATCTAAAGCGCCGTATGCTATTAAGCCAGCAACGAAACTATTACCCCAATACTTAGCTCCGTGGACGCCAATAGTCGTCGACGAAGTGTCGCTGCCGCCCGTGCGTGTATCTAATTTACTTTCGCCATCAGCCCCACTGACAGTCATACCGAAAAACATGCTGTCATCAATACGATAGTCAAAACCAAGTGTGAAAGAATTAACTTCTTGTTCAAAACCACCGCTGCGGGACGTTGCGTGGCGATCGCGATTTGTATAATCGGTGAAGCTAAATAAAGAGAAGCGACCGCCGTTTAAGAGCGCGTTGTCGGCATCATCTGCACCAGCCGCACCGCCTAGATCACGGAAATCAAACGCCGTTACCCTTTTCTTCCCTTTCTTCGCGCTGCTTCCACCAGAGGTATTCTGACTTAGAATTCTGGGAAGAAGCGACATAGCCACTTCTTGCGCCTGGGTACCAGTTGACTCACTAACCGTTGCACCACAGGTATCAGGGTCTTGGCTGGTCTCATAGTAAGGCGTCTCCACTGGAACTGCCGTTTCAGTGACTCTCGGCATACCCTGATAGGCCGCAGCCGTATTCAAACCGCTTCCACCGGTAGCGCCAGTGGGGGGGTTATATTCCCCTCCGCCTTGATCCGTAGACCCGCCTGGCTGAACTTTACTATTACACTCCGGAACCGCCAGCGCGGTCTGCGGGAGCAGGATTAACCCGCAGCTAATAGATAGCGCTGTCTTAATTGCTGTATTTAATAAGTATTTTTTCACGACGCAAGCTCTCTCTCTCGATATTAAAAAAGGTCCTGGTAGCTCGCTAAGAGCGCCAAGACTCAGTTAATGATTTAATTTACTTTAGTGGTAGGCACAAAGAAAAAGTCGCCAACTTCATGTCCAGCACCTTTAATAATCTTATATACCGGCTCCTGAACGAAATTATTCAATTCCGCTTGGTGCTTAACTGGCTCACGAATTTGTGCGTATAAATCAGGTGCTGACAACAACCCCTTATTCGATTTTAAGGCATTAATAAGCTCCCTCGCGAAAACTGAGTGGCCATCACCGCCCTCATCAATCACCGGCTTATCACCACCAGATGACATAAGCAGACGGGATTTCCGCGGTAACTTGTACTTCACATACTCAGGGTTATCAGACTCACGCCCCTTACCTAAGAACAGTTGACCGGGCGCAGAAGACAGCAACCCACCGTAACAGGAATCCGCTATCACTAAGACGCGCTTCGCTTGCAGCCGCCCCAGATGATTGCTCACAAATTCATTGGATACCCAAAAAGCATCGTTCGGTGGCGCATCCGCGTTAACCGGCAGCCAATATCCCGTATCACGATCACCCACATTTACCATGCTGCCGTGACCAGCATAATAGATAAGCAAATTATCGTTTTCAGTCAACACGCTATGGAGTTCGTTAATGGCTTGCATCACCGTAAGGCGGTCTGAATTCAGTAATAGCTGAACTTGGAAGCCATATTGTTTTTCTAGGATTTCACCAATCTCTTTGGCGTCATTCAACGGTGTAGCCAGATCATCTAGCATTGAGTAATCGCGATTACCGATAACCAACGCATAGTAGCGACCAAAATCCATACCATCTAATTTTATTCCATCACCACCCGCTGCAGGGGCTGCGGCCGGCATACTCAGTGCGGGGGTACGTAACTTTGGAATTGTGGAAAGTTTACGTTCAACACTGGCGCGATCATTTTGAACCGACGCCAACAGTTGCTGCAAGGTAGCAAGTTCATCGCTTGGACTAATATCCGTGACTGCAACTTTACCAGCATTGCTACTTACTTTCTTTTTAAGCGAGGCCACTTGCTTGTCTAACAGCGCCATTTGCTGATCTTTGGACTTAAGTTGCGCAGCCAATTCGGCTCGTAAACCGTCCTGTTCGCGTTGGGCTGTTTCCTGATAAATCAGACTGTCCTCAGGCATACCCCAGGCTTGACGATAATAATTTATTGCTTGGAGTCGGTCTTGCTCAACACCTAGGCCCTGCTCATATAGGGTACCCAAATTGAACAAGGCACTTTTATTGCCTTGATCAGCAGCTTTTTTGTACCAGAAAACGGCGACTTCGTAATTCGGCTCGGTTCCGAGCCCCTTTTCAAAAATTTCGCCCACCGAAAGCTGTGCTTCAGCATCACCGTCTTCTGCAGAGGGCAACCATACTTTCAATGCAGTTTTATAATCGGCACGGTCGTAGGCAACATATTCACCGCCACGAATCCGACAGTCAGCTGCGGTTGTTTTAATGGGTCTGCGAGGCGACATATACGCCATGTTGCCAAGCTTTCGCAACTGACCTGGCAACAAGCAGTCCACTATTTGTAAACCAGCAATCACGTCTTCTGAATTGGCTGGGGTTCCACTCACCTCACTCTCAGGCGTATTAGAACACGCCGATAGCACGAGGAAAGCTAATACGGTCGAATAACTCAACCACCTATTGTGGTGAATACCCTTGTTACTACCTGCCATGATTGCCTCCGTTGCTTACTCTAATTGTCGATGTAAATCCGTCTTTTACTAATCTAAGCTCTCATAGCCCTTGGCTAATCTGTACACATTAATTGTTATTTTTGCGCGAAAGTACGAAACACCATGTCCACTCGGCCCAGGCTGACGACACATTGATCATGTAAAACAACTTTCGAGCAGGCTTCTTCGTCAACACGCAATCCGTTGGTAGATCCAACATCCTCCAAGCTCCATTCGCCCGATTTATAAACAAGCCGGGCATGCTGGGTTGAAATACTGGGGTCATCAACACGAACCTTGACGTCTTGCCCTCGACCGATAGTCCAAAACGCATCATTCTTCTTCGCTGAGATCCCGTACACCAGTGGACGTGTTTCATTAACATAAAACACGAGCACGACATCAGGGGTAAGTTGTTTCGATATGATTGTGCGGTTAATAACCTGATCTACCGCTTCTTTTGTGTAGGCTGAATTTGGTCTAGCAACATTGGTCCACCCGGAAGGGAGCTGGTAGGACTGCTGAAAAGATGTTTGATCGCCTTCAGGCTCATCATCAATGACTACTGAACCACCCGCCGATGTGTCTTTCTGCGGCAGACGCGAAGCGACTATAGTGCGTCCATCTTCAGCGGTATTTTTTAAGTAATATGCCGTTTCACCAAATTTGATGACGTCTCCGGCCTTTACCTTAGTTGGTCTATTGATTTGTCGATTATTAACGGAAGTGCCATTGGTAGAGTTTAAATCTTCAATCAGCCACTCATTGTCTACGAAACTTAGTTTTGCGTGGCGACGAGATAAAAGATCTTTTTGAATAGCAATATCATTGCTGGCATCTCGGCCAATATTAACCGACGCCGCCGTGATCACGTGGGAATCACCACCATCTACGCTTACTAGTTCAAGATCCATCGACATCCCTACAAACGCTTTTCAAACGCACCACTTCAAAGCCACAAACGGCATTAAGACAGGGTTTATCCATAATTTGGCAATCTTGTTGCCATTAGCTGTGGAAGTATAGCTAATCCACGATGATTTAAAAGCAATCGGCGGTAAACAAGTAAAGACATCACATCGAAACTTAATCTAAGCCTATTTCCGGCTCCGCCCGCGCCCTATCAGCAGGCGGCTTGGCGGCAGACACTTTTTTCTTACTATCGCCAGACAAAACATACGCAAGAAGGATGCCCACCAACAGAGCCAATATTTGCGCTGCACCAATCGTGACTAACATCGGCACGGCGCTCTCCAAACCTTCCGTTAAAATAGAAAGTACAGCGGCTCCTGCTGACGGCACCCACAAATCTGGCACATCAGGGTGACGAGCGGGCAAGAATAAAAAAACGACACCCGCCGTCATTAGCCAATATCTCAATACCGGTACAGGTAAACGGCGCAATAACATACACCAAATCACACTGGCGAGAAGACCAACCCCGAGATACACCTGCCATGCCAACCGATAGTCACTGATATCAACCATGTTTATTCCTACTCAATCCAATGAATAATGCGATCTTCATAATCAATACCCTGTACATCATTTTCGCTGATACAGCGACCTCTAACCGACATCCCGGCGTCGTGGATACTGTTCACATCACCTGAAATTAAATGGTGCCAATCTTCCAACTCTCGCCCCTCTGCCAGCACACGGTATGCGCAGGTATACGGCAACCAATACAGATCATTGGGATCACTTTGTCTCAGCGACATGCAATCCGGCACCAATTTATGACGCGCGGTATAATCTCCGCAGCGACACGCAGATGTATCCAGCAGGCGACAGGCAACATCGGTGTAATACACCTCTCCACTATCATGTTCTTCTAGTTTATGAAGGCAGCATTTACCACAGCCATCACACACCGACTCCCACTCTGAAGCTGACATTTCCGCCAAGGTCTTTTTTTCCCAAAACGGTCGCCTAACTAAATCGGCCATACTAATTATCAATCATCGATTTCAGGAACAACACGCGGATTCAAACGTTCGGCCTGCGGTGGCAATTGAAGATAAAATCCCTTATCTACAATCTCATCCATAACCTTTTGTACGTCGGCCCGCGCCAATTTACGCTCTTTCGTCAGCACCAATGTCATCGCCCGTTCGAGCTTGCCAAACCGGGCCAGTAAATCCTCAGGAACGCGACTTACATCCTCTTGATGATCCACATATAGGTACATGCCTTCTGTACGCGTACTTCGGTATACCGCGCAGATACGCTTCATTTTCGATTCTCTAAAATCGCCAGCAACTTTTTCTCTATCAATGATTTACGCCACATAGTTAATGTATCAGGAAATGTTCCGGTACGAATTAGTTCTTCTAAATCACGCTTTTTCGCGAGGATCTCTGGCGCAACACCAAGCTCATCTGCGATATCCTCGGCCACCGCTTTCATCTGTTTATAAAGCTGGGTTTGACCCGGCGTTAAGGGCTTTACTGCTGGGGGTGGAAATACACTATCATCGGCAGCACGAGCATCAGCAACAAGCGCCAAAATCAACTCACCATAGCGCCGAATTGTGCCCGGAGACACTTCTTTAATTCGGCCTAACTGGCTACTTTCTATGGGTGCCAGACGTGCAATTTCAAAACACGCGGCGTCTTTCAAAACTCGACCTCTGGGAATATTACGCGCGCGTGCTTCGGTTTCTCGCCACGCACAAAGCATTTGCAAGGCATATTGCTGTCGAGAACTTAGCTTCCAGAGCGACTTTATTCGCAAATAATATTCATCTGGGTTGAATGGTTTTTCGGCCTGCGCGGTAACAAGGTCGCAATCTTCCCGCCACCAACTTAGCGCACCCTTTTCTTCTAGGCGCTGACACAAAATAGGATAAATTCGCTGCAAGTAAAGAACATCAAGCGCAGCATAAACGCACTGACTCTCACTTAGCGGTCTTCTCAACCAATCAGATCTGGTTTCGCCCTTTTCGACATGTATGCCCAGACACTCCATTACAAGACGCTGGTAACTTAAACCGGCTCCCATTCCTGCCAACCCAGCCCCTATCTGGGTATCTAGCAAAGGCTGCGGTATACATTGAAATAAGACTTGGAAAACTTCTAAGTCCTCACTGCAAGAGTGAATGACTTTTGGCAGATCGCGGCGGCGCAGCAACGCGGTAAATGCCGACCAATCAGTGATCGACAAAGGATCAATTAAATAGAGTTCACCGCCTGCCCCCACCTGAAGCAGCCCGGCAATAGGGTAAAAGGTATCAGTGCGAATAAACTCGGTATCAATAGCAAGAAATTGAGCGGAAGCCCATGTATCACAAGCGGCAACTAATGCCGCGACAGTATCTATGTAGCGACGAGATTCTACTGGATCAGTCAATGGGACGGCGTCCTTTTAATGCATGTGCCAGCGTACCGCTATCCACGTATTCCAATTCACCACCCAATGGCACGCCATGGGCAATTCGGCTAACAGCAATGCCGCGACTGCGCATCTGCTCGGTAATATAATATGCCGTCGCCTCTCCTTCGACCGTTGGGTTGGTCGCCAGAATAACTTCACTGACTGACAATTCCGACGCCCGCTGAACCAACTTATCTATTCCAATTTCCGCAGGACCAATGCCATCTATGGGCGATAAATGCCCCATAAGAACAAAATATAAACCCTTATAATCGCCACTGTGTTCAAAGGCTATAACATCGGCGGGCGACTCCACCACACAGATGGTTTGCTGATCACGACGCAGATCTGCACAAATAAAGCACTGCTCATTTTCCGTTAAGGTACGGCAACTATTGCAGTGTCCAACATGTTCAACGGCCTTGTTCAGGGCCGCGGCGAGACGAGCAGCGCCAGGCCGATTTCGCTCTAGTAATTGAAAGCTCATACGCTGCGCCGACTTTGCGCCCACGCCAGGTAGGCAGCGCAGCGCATCAATCAATTCATCTATTAGTGGACTATAACTCATCGTTAGAATGGCATCTTAAAGCCCGAAGGCATGCCGAGACCAGACATCATTCCACCCATCTTATCTTGATTATTCTTTTCCACCTTGCGCACAGCATCATTTACCGCCGCGGCTAATAAGTCTTCTAACATTTCTTTGTCTTCAGACATTAAGCTAGGATCAATTGCCACTCTGCGGACATCGTAACGTCCCGTCATTGTGACCTTTACCAACCCTGCGCCAGACTCGCCCTGCACCTCCACATTCGCGAGTTCGTCTTGGGCTTTCTGCATTTTTTCCTGCATCTCAGCCGCTTTTTTCATCAATTCATTTAAATCAGGTTTCATATCTTTACCTCACTAATCAACAAGGTGAACAGATTCTTCGTCTAATACACCATCAAATTCTTCAATTAACCGGTTCACATACGAATCCGAGCGCAATGCTTGTTTAGCAATTACCAAACGCTCGTCTAAACAACGTTGCTTATAGGCCGCAGGCGTTTCAAAGGCAGCCTCAGCAATATTGACGCTTACATTGAGAGGCATTTGAAAATACTCACTCAATAATTCACCCAAGCGCTCAATATGACGATCATTGAGCAAGGCTGCATTTGCGGCATCAATATTAAACGCCACACTTCCTTCTGTTAGCGCGCTAATTTGACAATGACTTGCAACGCTACCCAACATACCCGGCAAAGAGAATGCATCAAATTGTTCTCGCCAAACAACTTCATTTAAGGCTTCAAAAGGGATTTTTTCGCGATTCGCTACGGGGGGTAAAACAGCAGCTAGCTCTAGTGGCGCCCTATCCACTGAGGGATTTACTCGCGCCCGTTCAACAGCGTTTGTGTCTATATTCTCGACTAAGCTTGGATCATTAACAGAAACGCCATTATCTGTGTTTTCTATAATAGGATCAGCTGTGTTTAGCGTATTCAGCGCTGCCTCAATAGGATCAGCGTTTTTAGAATCAACCGAATCCGACGCCGATGTCGCCGGCGTAACCAATTCTAAGGATTCAGGCTCTGACGAAACAGGTGATTCAGTTGATACTTTCGACGGCGTGCTTACTTCGTCTTGGCGCACAGCAAAACCGTCCAGGGAGGCGGTTGGCGCAACATCGACTGAGTTCTCTACTGGTTCTGAGGTATTTGCATTTGAAGCAAGACCGACTTCTTCACCCGCGATTTCCAGCGCACCGTCCGCCGACTCAGGCGTCTGCGGCTTTTTTACTGGAGCAGCGGCCTCCCCAGCCACTGCCGTTACTGGCTTAGGTAAATTTCTGCGCGGTGCATCAATAATCCCTTGGGGTTTAAACGCGAGCATTCTTAGCAGCAGCATCTCTAGACCCGCACGTGGATCTGGTGCGAAGCCCATATCACGACGCCCTGCGAGTGCAATTTGATAATAAAATTGCACATCTTCCGCTGTAATTGTAGCGGCCAAGTCAATGAGCTTAGCGCGATCACCCAAGTTGTTATCTAAACCATCAGGGACGGTCTGCGCTACCGCTAGGCGATGCATTACGACTAATAACTCACTAATCACACCGGCAAAATCTGCGCCCATTTCAGCGAGATCCGCGACCACCGCCAACAGGGCCGCACCATCACTTTGCCCCAAGGCTTCAATAAGGCGATAAACCGAATTATGGTCAATGGTGCCCAACATCTGGCGAACATCTGCCTCACCAAGCTTGCCGGAACCAAAGGCGATAGCTTGATCTGTTAGACTCAGCGCATCGCGCATACTGCCGTCTGCGGCTCGCCCCAAAAGCCATAAAGACGATTCGTCATACTGCACCATTTCATGCTCAAGCACTGTTTTTAAGTACTCAACGATGCGCTCTGGCGTTAAATTCTTTAAATTAAACTGCAAACAGCGGGACAGAATTGTCGCAGGTAATTTTTGTGGATCGGTGGTTGCCAATAAAAACTTTACGTGTGCGGGCGGTTCTTCGAGGGTTTTCAGTAGCGCATTAAAACTACTACTGCTGAGCATGTGTACCTCATCGATGAGATACACCTTATAACGCCCCTGCGTAGGGGTATATTGGACGTTATCTAGAATCTCGCGAGTGTCCTCAACCTTGGTACGCGACGCCGCATCGACCTCTAACAAATCAACAAAACGACCCTCGTTGATTGCCACACAGGCATTACATTGACCGCAAGGCTCCGAGCTCACCCCCGCTTCACAGTTAAGGCACTTAGCCAAAATACGCGCAATGGTGGTTTTCCCCACACCGCGTGTACCGGTAAATAAGTAGGCATGATGAAGACGGTCATGATCAAGGGCATTCACTAACGCCTTTAGAACATGATTTTGACCAGCCATTTCCCGGAAGGTTTTTGGGCGCCATTTCCGCGCCAACACCTGATAGCTCATTGAACAATTCCTAACATGCAGGCGGCAAGGATACACCAGCCCAGCAAGGACATAAACCAATGATACGAGAGAGAAATAAACAAAGAGGAGAGACCATTCAAGACCTGGTGGCGGCCCAACCAGCCACACCCCGGCACACGAGTTGATAACTACCGTTGCTCCCTTCCGGGCCTGGCGGGGTTTGCTATCTATCGTTGCGAGGGGACCGGAAGGACCACCGCAGAAAACGCGTTACGGCACTGCCTCAACGCGGGCGCTATTGTCGGTGAAAGCCTCAGCACATGCAAGCAGCCTACCGCCAAAATCACAGAAAATGTCGAATAATATCAACGAGCAACCGCGGAACCGGGCGGGAACTCAGCCAGAATAGCGGATACGGTTTCCAGGACATATAGACGGCGTTCTTCCGGCGTATTCAGTGTCGGTATAACTCGTTTTGTCATCCCCCGCCAAAGTAATTTTTTGCTAGCAGGGTCAATAACATCAATCATTAGGGTGCTCTGTTTATAATTGCGCACCCAAATGTCGTCATCATAAAAATGGCTGCGACCGAAATAGCCATAGCCGGGACGGTAGCCGCAGTTGTAACAGGGATAATAGCCAAAATGGGTATACCACGACCCAAAGTTATCGATGGCAATTTTATCTTCCTGCCCCAGCTGATAACTCACTAAAACCGACGCTTTGCTGATGTCAGCCGATTTTACCAAGCCTCTTGCGGTGAACTGCGCGTCAACTGCATCGACTACGCGCTGGCGTACCAAATCATTATCCACCTCGGGATCACTCGCTTTCGCGGGCAATAACCACGCATAGCTAGATACATTACTAAAATCGAACTCCTGAGAGTAGTCGGTAGATACTGGCACACCTGCACACGCCGCGAGCATGCTCACTACAACAGCTACTATTAACTTTTTCATTACCGACTACTCCTAAAACACTTTGCTTACTATGGCTGTAACACAACCCATAGCGCCATTTGACCACGCAGGACTCTCAGTAACAAACGCCCCTTGCTGGAAGACATTATCTCGCTAAACTGCTTTACATCGCCGACACGGCGCTGGTTAACAGACACAATTAAATCGCCTTGCACTAATTTACCAGAGGCTTCTGCTGTATTGGCGACCGCTGTCACTAATACACCCTGCCCGTTTTCGGCATCTCGCAGAGTCACGCCCTGCAGCAGATCACTGCTCGAATCACCGCTAGCAACTACCGCTGCCCCAGCAGAAACAGCCGCAAGTTCAGCGCGGTACTCTTTACGCTTACCTTCACGCAATACCGTAACTAGAATACGGTCCCCAACACGTTTTAGACCAACTGCATTGCGTAGCTGCGCGGAGCTACGGATCTCTTTACCGTCAACCTCTACAACGACGTCACCCACCTGCAAACCCGCTTTGTCTGCCGCAGAACCACTCTGCACCTCTGCGATCACCGCGCCGCGCTGATGTTTACCGACCTTAAACGCATCCGCCAACTCAGAAGTTAAGTCTTGGATAACAACACCCAGCTGACCCCGCCGCACTTCTCCATGCTCTAGAATTTGATCAATACTCACTTTGGCCATATTGATGGGAATGGCAAAGCCAATCCCAACATTTCCGCCAGAGGGCGCCAAAATTGCCGTATTCACGCCAACCAACTCGCCTCGCAAATTGACCAGCGCGCCGCCAGAATTACCCGGATTAATCGACGCATCGGTTTGTATGAAATTTTCATAACCTTCTATACCAAGACCCGTTCGGCCAAGTGCGCTAACTATACCCGTTGTAACCGTTTGCCCAAGACCAAAGGGATTACCTATAGCCACAACGTAATCACCTACCTCTAATTTCTCAGAATCAGCTAGTTTTACGCTGTGTAGGTTCTTCGCATCAATTTTCAGTACTGCAATATCCACATCCGGATCGGTTCCAACGAGGGTAGCAGTGTAATTACGGCCGTCTTCCATACTGACCGTAATCTCATCAGCGCCATTCACTACGTGGTGATTAGTCAGAACGATGCCCTTCTCAGCATCGATTATGACACCAGAGCCCGCACTTTGCGTGCGACGCTGTGGTTGCAGCTGCTGCATTTGCTGATCTGGCACATTGAAAAATCGGCGAAAAAACGGATCATTAAGCAAGGGGTTTTGGCGAACGGTTTGCGTGGTATACGTTGAAATATTAACGACCGCAGGATTAACCGTTTTTAACATCGGCGCCAAACTGGGAAGCGCGCGCCCCTCACCATCCTCCTGCGGGAAAAATGCCAGACTGCCCTGCGCTAGAGTAGCCAAAAAACAAAAAACCAAGGCCTTAACTAACAAGTACTGTGATGTACGAAAAGTCTGAAACTGATTAGTCATAACGTATTTCGGCTCCCAATAGTCAATAACACTGACCGTTAGAGCCCAGCTCAACACAAAAAATTCCGCAAATTAACTATTTGTTTGGCATTTTCATCAAACAAGTTTTTCTGCCATTGAGCGAGAGATTTCGCTCTGAATTTTTGACTTAAACGCGCCCATCATTAAGCCCAATTTAATATCGACTTTAACCTCTTGCTCTCCCAGGGTGATTAAGCCTTTAATTCCCGAACGCACAACTTCGACTTCATCGTTACTTAACCAACGCGAACTGATTTGATACCGCTCTTCCAACTTTGTCGCCATCTGCTTAATTAAGTCACGGAGTTCGTCTGGATTTTTATTATGGCGTTGGCGAAGTGAAATATTCGACACTGATTCAATACTCCATAAAGTAATAATACGAAACAATCCGCCTGTATTATGGCAGCTCATCACAAAGTTGCCCAACTATTGTGTTCAAACGGACATCGAGACCAACGCCAATATCCAGCGTTGAGCGAAAGTACAAATGTGCAGGCAAAAAAAAACCGCAATTAAGCGGTTTTTCAAAACTTTGGTGGAGCTAGGCGGGATCGAACCGCCGACCTCTTGCATGCCATGCAAGCGCTCTCCCAGCTGAGCTATAGCCCCAAAGTGGAGGCTGCGCATATTACGATCAGCCCCCAAGCTTGTCAACACACGGATTTGAAATCACCGCATTTTTCTAACACTATCAAGCCCATGCAACTCTCACGGGACTAACCGGTACTGAAAGAAGCTATCAATTACGCAAGATCTTGATATTGCTTTTCAAGCTTTTTCAAACGTTTTTTGCCCACACCACCCAATACTTCGATGGCGTGCCGCAAACGAGCGCGACTCATATCTGGGCCCAACACTTCCATCGAGTCAACGACGGAAATCGACGACGTTGTGCCCGCTATGGCAATAAATAAAGGTGGCATAAAATCCTTAAGCTTTATACCGAGACCGTCAGCAAGAGACTTTACTTCGGCAAAAATTCGGTCGCGCTGCCAATCGCTCAACGCCTCCAAACGCCACGCAGCGCACTGAAGCAACGTAACAAGCTCCTCCTCACTCAAGTTCGATCCAGCGAAACTAGCCGGTGTGAGTGGCAGCATTCCCGACAAAAAGAAGCCAGCAAGAGGCGCCATATCGCTGAACACTTCAATGCGCGACTGCAGGTGTGGCAGCATTTTCATTAGCGTTTCGCGATTTAAAGCCCAATCCTGCATGCGATCAGCAAGCTGTTCGAGACTGCAGTCCTCTCGCAGCCACAAGCCGTTCAACCAGCGCAGCTTTTCTACATCGAATATCGGGCCGCCTAAGCTAACGCGGGTAATATCGAAATTATCTATCATTGTTTGCAGGCTGAATTTTTCGCTCTCGTCTGGCATTGACCAGCCCATGCGACCAAGGTAATTCAACAATGCCTCAGGCAAAAAGCCCATGCGCTGGTAGTACCATATACTCGTCGGATTTTTGCGTTTACTGAGCTTACTTTTGTCTGGATTGCGCAGCAGTGGCAAATGACAAAGTACCGGCATATCCCAGCCAAAATACTGATAAAGTAACTTATGCTTTGGCGCAGAGTTAATCCACTCCTCACCCCGCAGAACATGGGTTATCTCCATTAAATGATCATCAACCACATTAGCCAAATGATAGGTCGGCAAACCATCTGACTTAAGTAGTATTTGGGCGTCTACCTGCCCCCACTCCAGCTCAATTTTACCCCGCAACATATCGTCAATTTCGCAGCGACCATCATCTTCGGGCACATGCATTCGAATTACATAGGCATCCCCTGCTCTCTCGCGGCGAGTATGTTCAGCATCATCAAGTTTAAGATCTGAATATTTTAACGCGGTATGTCCACCCGCTTCGCGGCGAGCCTCACGTAATATATCTAGCTCCTCAGCCGTTCGATAGCATCGAAATGCGTGGCCTGCGGCAATTAACTGCTCACAGTGTTCTTTATATATTTCGCTGCGTTCGCTTTGGCGATAAGGCCCGTGAGGGCCGCCAACATCTGGCCCTTCTGCCCACGCCAAACCCAACCAACGCAATGAATCCAGAATCGCCTGCTCTGATGCCGGCGTAGAGCGCTGCTGATCGGTATCTTCAATACGAAGTATAAATTCACCACCCTGGCTTTTCGCAAAACAGTAATTGAACAGCGCGATATACGCTGTGCCAACATGTGGGTCGCCGGTAGGCGAAGGAGCAATACGAGTACGAACAGTCATGGAGTGTTTATTACCATTTGAATACAATAGACATTTAGGCTCGCCGCCAAGTGCACGAGCAGGCCATTTAGCCCGCTATTATACGTGCCAGACACGGCAAGATTCACCCACCCGCAGAGGTATTTCGCGGCAGATGTATAAAAAATCACTCAATCGCCGCTTTTGCGTTGCGCCGATGCTCGACTGGTCAGACCGACAATGTAGGGTTTTTTGGCGCCAGCTGACCACCGAAGCAGTGCTTTACACCGAAATGATCACTACCGGTGCACTGATACATGGCGACGCGGAACGCCATCTTAATTTTAGTGACATTGAGCATCCTCTGGCCCTACAACTCGGCGGCAGTGACCCAGATGCCTTGGTGCACTCTGTTCGCTTAGCAGAAAAGTGGGGCTACGACGAAGTTAATTTAAACTGCGGCTGCCCGTCTGACCGGGTTCAAAATGGCTTTTTCGGCGCTTGCTTAATGTCGCGCCCAACCCTCGTCGCCGACTGTGTCAAAGCCATGAAAGATGCAAGCAGTCTTCCTATCACTGTCAAACATCGCATCGGTATTGATGAGCAAGAGGGATACGGCCCATTGCAGGAATTCGTCGCGGCCATCGCCGATGCAGGCACTGACGCCATTATCGTTCATGCCCGCAAAGCTTGGTTGCAAGGCCTCAGTCCAAAGGAAAATCGTGAAATACCGCCCTTGAATTACAACTTGGTATATCAACTAAAACAGGATTTCCCCGACCTTGAAATCATCATCAATGGCGGCATACAGAACATGCCGGATGCCGCCTCGCAATTGTCACATGTGGATGGCATTATGATGGGCCGCAGTGCCTATCAAACACCGTTTCTTCTTGCCGAAGTAGATTCACAGTTTTATGGTAGAGATCAGAAGATCTGTACGCGAAGCGATATTATTCGCGGATTATTCCCCTATATTGAAGCGGAACTTGCCAGCGGTACCCGACTCAATCATATAAGTAGGCATATGCTGGGATTATTTAATGGCGAACCTGGTGGTCGTTTATTTAGACGCTATATCAGCGAACACGCGCACAAACCCACCGCTGGCATTGAGGTTTTAGAACAGGCCTTAAATCTTACGGAACACGCTCTGCAGACCATGCAGGGAAAAAGGACAGCGATTAATGAGCAGTAAATTAGACCAACTAAAACAAGTTACCGATGTTGTTGCCGACACGGGTGACATAGACGCAATCCGCAACTTCTCGCCCCAAGATGCCACCACAAACCCGTCTCTTATTCTAAAAGCGGCTCAATTGCCGCAGTACCGCCCCCTAATCCAGCGCGTCATTCAGGCACAAAGTGATGGCGCAAGAGACGCGCAATGGCTTCAAAAAACAGCAACGCAACTGGCGGTTGAGATCGGCAGCGAAATTTGCAAATTAGTCCCCGGAAAAGTGTCTACAGAAGTCGACGCACGGCTATCATTTAATACCGATGCCATGATTGCCCAAGGCCGCTATATTGCCGATCTTTACCAAAACAAAGGTATAGGCAAAGAGCGTTTGCTAATCAAAATTGCGTCGACATGGGAAGGTATTCAAGCCGCAAAGGTGCTAGAGAAAGAAGGCATAGAATGTAACCTCACTTTGTTGTTTAGCCTCATTCAGGCTGCCGCCTGCGCTGAGGCTGGCGCAACATTGATTTCACCATTTGTGGGGCGAATATTAGATTGGCATGTCGCGCGGGGTGTTAAACCAGACACCGCCAATGATGACCCAGGCGTGCAATCAGTAATCGCCATTTACAGTTATTACAAGCAGCATGACTATAAAACAGTAGTGATGGGCGCGAGCTTCCGCAATATGGCAGAAATCGAGGCCTTGGCCGGCTGCGACCGCCTAACGATTAGCCCTGCACTTCTTAAAGAACTGAGCGAAGACAGCCAAGTCCTCCCCCGGAAACTATCGCCATCTATGACCTTTGAACCCATTAGCAAACTCGATATTACTGAATCTGGATTCCGTTGGGCGTTGAATGAAGACGCAATGGCGACAGAAAAACTCGCTGAGGGTATTAGAGCTTTTGCTGCTGACCAAATTAAACTTGAAATCCTGCTTAGCGAGTGGACCTAAGGCATGTTTGAAAAACTGAAACAACTTTTCTCTGTAGAAGAAAACACCGAAAAGAATATTATGTCGCTTGAATTAGCGGCAGCGGCCCTGCTGATAGAAGTCAGTAAATCGGACTTTCAACAAGATCCCGGCGAAATCGACAAGATTCGTGAATTATTGGTGCGGTGTTTTTCAGTGTCGCTAGCCGATATTGAGGACTTTATGGCAACGGCCTCGGCAATCAACAAAGATAGCACGTCGCTTTACCCATTTACCCGTTACATCAACGACAACTGCAATAACATTGAAAAATACGAATTGATTGCAGCCCTTTGGGAGGTCGCCATTGAGGACGGTCGCATAGATAAATACGAAGATCATCTGATCAGAAAAATCTCAAATCTAATTTATCTACCACACACAGAGTTTATAAGAGCCAAACTGACTACAACGGGGAAAACAGAGTCAAACAACAGCTAAGTTAGCCTAAAACTTAAAAGCACTGCCCTTCAAGCAGCGACACTAACTCACGGAACTTAGCGTGGTTACTGTCGCTAAGCCCCATCAGTGTACGATGTGCTTCAAGCACGCGCGCTTTAACTGCATCCTCACTGCATGGCAAGGCAGGCAATTCGCCAAGGTCCTCATCGTTCAAAAGAGGTTCTTCACGAATTCGGAAAACCCGATCAAAGCCCATACTTTCAAGAACACGGGTAATATCGGGGTTGGTTGACAAAATAAGGGGAACAAACTGAAAGCGTGCTTTGGCTTTAATTGCCAATTTTGCGAGCAAACCTAAGGTCGTACTATCAACATTAGACGCATCCGACAGATCGACAACAACACTGGCAAAATCGTCCACCGAGAGCATTTCATCAAAAAACTCATCTAAGGTGGTACAAAGTGTTAAACGCACGTCACCAACTAATTTGATAACAAACGCCCCGTCTTGTCCCGCTACCAATATCCTACCAGGCTGCATTTGCCTATAACCTGCACACGACTAAAATTGCGATATCATCTGGCGCCTCGTCTATTTTTAATAGCCCGAATATTTCCGCCAGGCCTGTAGACGAACTCTCTCCGTCTTTGAGAATGTCGAGCAACTTCCGCTCTTTATCCTCAAGGGTTTCACAGTCTATCACCTCTAATATACCATCCGAGAATAGCGTCAACACCGCCCCTGGTGGAAAGGTGATCATGTGGTCACTGTACTCGGCATCGGCGAACAAGCCAACCGGCATATCGTGTTCTGGCAGAAATTCTGAATGACCATCTACCGCCATCGCCGGGGCAGGAAGATGACCAGCAACCGAATAACACAATTGGTGACACTTTAAATCGAAGGCACCAACGCACATGGTGACATGCTTGCCGATGCCCATCTCCAGCAGTTCGCGGTTTGCAATGGCAAGCATTTTAGCGGGAGACAGAATGGCAGTTGAACCGCGGTGCAAAAAATCACTCCGCTTACGGGCAAACAGATTCTTAAGAAAAACGGTCACAAACGCCGAACTAGCGCCGTGACCTGAAACATCAGCGACAAAGAAAACCGCATGATCTTCGCCGACGAGAAAATAATCGACAAAATCGCCACTCAAATACAATGACGGCAGGATAAAATGACAAAAGCGATAATCGCTTATTTGCTTTGGGGTATCGGGCAGCAGGAGCTGTTGGACGTGCTTACCAGCCTGCTGGTCTTGCTGCAATAGAGTTAGGCTTTCGAGTAAATCCCTATTCGCGTTCTCTAACTTAGTTCGATAGGCGAGGTTTTCGCGTTTTAATGTCCCCCGCTCCACCGCCCTATCAATAACATGGCGAATGACGTCTAAATTTTCCGGCGGCAACATTAAGTAATCGGTTGCACCGTGACGGACCGCCTCTACAACATCGGCAAGACTTTTACGCCTAGACACACCGATAAGAGGCAATTCCCGAGGATCCGCGGCCATTTGACCCAATAAGTCGATACCGCGATCATCAGGAAAATCGATATCAACCATTACGATATCAATGTCCTCTTCCCTAAAACTTAGCATCGCACTCGCGCAGTCAGTAATGGCGAGTACCGACATGCCCAGCTTTTCCAAGGAGGAAACTAGCTCAGCATGCACAGCGTCTGCCTGCTGTACCAATAGGATGCTCTGGGGAAAGGTAGCGTTCATGCGGCCTTTTTACTCGCATCAGTCACGACAAACAAGCCGTATTTATGCGGAGAATTTACGCTCTGATTGAATCTAGCCAATTCAGAAATCAAATGATTCGAAATCTTCATCGCCAAAATCGTCTTTAAGCTTGCCGTCATTGATAAGAAATTCCCGACGCTGCAAATAGACATCCTTTATAAATGTGTATTTATCACCAGACACCAATTCCTCGGTACCCAGCAGCGACGCTCGGGTCTGCAATAAATCTAATAGCATCATGCCGTACTGGGCACGCTCTGGATCGATACCTTGCGTCACCGAGGTGTAGGAGTCCACCACACGACCTGTGCCGTCCCGAAGTGTGCTTGGACCAAGAAACGGCAGCATTAAATACGGGCCATTGCCAATGCCCCAAACCGCCATAGTCTGACCAAAATCCTCAGAGTCGCGCTCTAAGCCAATTTGGCCCGCAACATCAAACATCCCTAGAACACCAACAGTGGTATTAATCACAAAGCGACCGGTGCTGATGAGAACATCGCCGCCATTGCCTTGAAGTGCATCGTTCCCAATATTTTTAATTTCACCAATGTTGTTAAAAAAATTGGCGATACTTTGATCAACAAAGCTCGGAGTGACTTTACGATAACCGCGCGCGACAGGCTGCAGCACATACTGATCAGCAATGTCATTAAAGGCAAAAACAGCACGATTCATCCCCTCAAAGGGGTCCCTAGGGTCGGCATGACTGTCGTTCGCAAACGCAGTGACACTATGCAATACAAACAATATTGTCAGCGCCAAGGCACAAACTATTCGTTCCATTGAAATTACTACTCATCAAACCTAAAAATCATTCGTTACTATACGCAATGCGGGAATGCTTGGCACTACTTGGATAGTTACGGCCTTGCAATGATCAGAATATCAAGATTGAATAACTGCGCTAATATTTTCTGACCAAAGTCCAATATCGAGTCCGGGCTAAGCCCTAGCTCGTCCGCGATACGTTGCAACACCGTTTCGCCGGACTGGGGTGTATCGCCCCCTATTAAATCCAATAGGCGTGCGGTAACGGCGTTGATCTCTAAAAATTGAACGCTATCGTGACGATTCCGATACACCACGATATAGGTTGGCATGTCTCCTGGCTCTAGCGGACGATTATCACGACTGATTAAATGGACAGGAAATCGGTACGCTAAGGACCATGCGAGTGGCGAAATTCCCAAGTACGCAGCCAATAAATCTGCAGGAAGCGTTTCCTCGGGAGGTAAATCTTCGTTAGCAACATCCAGCGCCAACTCAACCCATTCGTAATGCGCCAGCTCCAATAAAAACGGCGGATCAATTTCACAGGCACCTCGCTGCGATGACAAATACGCTAAGAACTCTTCGGCAATTTTCAAAAAATAGGGGCTTACGCATTGATGCTTTATCATAAAATCGCGTACTAATGCGTCCCAGTCGTCATCGCTAAACAAGCTGCGACACACTGGAAAGCCATTACTCAAAAAGCTATTGATGTTGTTAAAAAATAAGCCTTTATAAATATCGAGTCGACGAGATTCCAAACCTTTTGGTCCCGCGCAATGCTCCGGATCCCGAATAAACTCTGTCAATTCTCGCTGAATGGCCTGTAACTCACTCATTGTTTGGCCACACTAGGTGTCGAGTTCATACGTCCCGATTGGCTGGCATGCTGAGCTTGCTTGATGCGCTCCACCTCAAGTAGCAGCTCATTCATTGGCGGGAAATTAAAATCTCGCTCCAACAGTGTCGGCAGTGGCCCACAGCGCTCATAAGCCGCGTCGAGCAAGGCCCAAACTGGGTCAATAACATCGGCACCATGAGTATCAACCCGCAAATCCTCAGCCTCATCATAATGACCGGCTATATGTATATATCTCGCTCGTTCTAAAGGCAAAGCATGGAGAAATTCGAGGGGATCGTAGCGATGATTAATGCTGTTCACGTAAATATTGTTTACATCAAGCAGCAGGTCACAGTCAGCCTCGGCCAATACCGCATTGATAAACTCGCTCTCGCTCATTTGTTGCGCGGGTGCGGCGTAGTAGGACGCGTTTTCTAATAAAATCCTTTGGCCTAACAGATCCTGAACCTGCTTCACTCGGCCTGCAACGTGATGAACAGCCTCCTCCGTAAACGGAATAGGTAGCAAATCATATAATTGTCCCTCATCACCGCAGTACGTTAAGTGCTCTGAATACAAGGGGCAGTTAAACGTGTCCATAAACTGCCTTATGTCATTTAATAAATTTGAATCTAGCGGCGAAAACCCGCCAATATTCAGCGATAAGCCATGTAAATAAACAGGATGACGCTCAGCTACCTCTCTGAACGAGCGGCCGTAACGACCGCCAATTCCGATCCAGTTCTCCGGCGCGACTTCAATAAAATCAATATCATTCGATGTAAGCTGCTTAAACGCGGTCATTAGACCGCGCCGCAAACCTAGCCCTGCTAGTGCTGAACCTTGATCTACCGTACTGTTAGCCATCGATATTGTCATTGCCGCCCAGAGATCTGATTGCGTGATAGATTAAGCGCTTATTTAGCAGCACCACAGGACGCTTCTTTTGCCGCTTTGTCGCCACCGCACTGCCCTTCTTTAGCGGCCTTCTCGGCACCACACTTGGCTTCGCCACATTTACCTTCGTGATCCGCCTTCATTTTTTCTGCACCGCATTTAGCTTCGCCACACTTACCTTCGTGATCGGCTTTCATTTTTTCTGCACCGCAGCTCGCTTCACCCGCCTTTTCAGCACCGCACTTTGCTTCGGATTTAGCAGCTTTGTCTGAACTGCCCATTGCCAGTTCATAACCAGAACTCATTTGCTTCGCCGCAAACGGGTTGCTATCAGCCATGGCTGGACTGACCGCGCCAACTAACATTGCTGCACTAAATGCCGCTGCCAAAGGATTTTTTGTGAATGACGCCATTATTTATTCTCCGTATCGACTTGTGCCGAATTAGTAACTTAAAATTTGAATTATCATTTAGCCGGTAACGTATCTAAGGACGCGTAAAACCACCTTTATCGCCACGACCCCATTTAGGATAGCGGCCTTGGCGAGTTTAACAAGATACGCGATGTCTACGAACCTGACTGACATTTCGATCTCCGCGACAGAATCTGTCGTCGTTACGCGATAGACGAGACTATGTGCGGAATGTTACATCTTGCACAACACTTTTCCAGAGTTGCTTTAATCGCTTTTCAGAAACAGGACTTCGCGTGCCGATATTTTGTGCAAATAAAGAAATACGAAGCTCCTCAAGCTGCCAACGATATTCACGAATACTGTCATGAGATCTAAGCGCTTCCGGCGCCTTCGCTAGAAAATCCGTCAACTGTTGTTGCAATGGTTGCAAAACCAAGGTGCACTGCCTGTCACGTTGATAATGGCCATCTAATTTACTAAGACGTTGAGATATTGCCCGTAAATAGCGTGGGTACTGTCTCAGCTCTTCCCTATTCAACTCGGTGATAAAGCCCTCGAAAAACAAGCCTTCTAACTGCTGATTAACATCGTTAACACTGTGGATCCAGCTTAAGGAATTGAGCTTTTTTAGCGCTCGGCGAATATCCGAGTAATATCCCAAAATCTCAACAAGTAATGCGGCGCACGACTCAGCATCCGCCGTAAAGCCAGCTCGACCTGACTGCCACAGGGACTCAAAATCACCTTCATTGACGGGTAAATTATTTGCGGAAATCACAAAGCTCTCCCTCGTTGCTGCCAGGAGACAATCTTCAATCCAACGTTTTTTTTGCTCACCAACAGCGGCGAACTGAAGCTGAACAGCGTTGCTGCGAAACAAATTAGCCCTAAGCAACTTTGTTTGCTGCGTCATTCGTAGCAGTAACAAACGCAGCACACCGTACAGACTCTTCTGCTGTGCATCCTGCTCTGACTCTGCCAGCTCTAAGACGACGCGTTCGCCATCATCCCGAAGACAGGGGTAAGCCGTTAAAGTGGCACCGCCACGTTTAAATTCATGCCGTTTTTCTAAATTACCGAAGTTCCAATCTTGAAGCACTTTGCTGGTAAAGCCACCGCTGCTTTCTTCGGCAATACCCTGCTGCACTTGGTCGGCGAGCTGCGCTTTCAGCGCATACAAATCACGCCCTTGAGTGAGCAACTTACCGGCATTATCTAATACCCGAATATTCATTAGGTAATAGTCGTCGAGACGGTTGGAGGCCCATTCGTTAAGATCAATCTGCAAGCCACTTAGCTTTAGCAAGGCCTGCGCAAGTTGCGGGAGCAGCGCATCATCACCGGCTTTTATCATCGGCAAAGCGCGATCGACATAATCCGGCACAGGCACCAATTGTTTACGCTGAGCCTTAGGTAAGGTTTTTACCAATGCAATGCACTTTTCTCGCAGCAAGCCGGGCACCAACCACTCTAAACGTCCTTCTGGTAAATGGGCCAGATTAGCAACTGGAATAGCAACACTTACACCGTCAGCGGGGTGGCCAGGTTCGAAGTGGTAGCTCAATGCCAAACTCATTCCCGCACATTGTAGGGTGTCGGGAAACTGCTGTTCGGTAACATCACCGCCGCTGTGACGCATCAGTTCACCGCGACTCAAAAACAAGGTTTTTGGTGGCGCTTTCGCCTTCAACCAATGTTCTAGGTGTTTCGCAGTAACAATACCCGCCGGAATGCGCTCATCATAAAAACGAAATAGCTCCTCGTCAGAAACCAAAATATCCCGGCGTCGAGCCTTGTCTTCTAACTCTCCAATTTCCGCTATCAATTTCTTATTATGCAGATAAAACTCCGCTCGCCCTTGGTATCGTCCCTCCACTAGTGCTTGACGAATAAGTATTTCGCGACTTTCTTCCGGGGCGATTGGACCGTAATGAACGCGCTTTTTGTCACGTATGATCAAGCCATACAATGCAGTTTGTTCATAGGCCATTACGCGACCACTGCGGGCCTGCCAGTGCGGTTCATAGTAACTGCGCTTGAGCAGACTGTCGTTAATACCAAACACCCATTCGGGGTCTATTTTGGCAACGCAACGAGCGTAGAGCTGACTGGTTTCCGCTAGCTCTGCCGCCACAATCCATTTTGGTGATTTTTTAAATAACGCTGAGCCGGGAAAAATATGCAGTTTGCGATTTCGCGCACCCAGGTATTCCCGATTGTCATCTTTGGTCGCAATTTGACCGAGAAAACCCGGCAACAGGGCCTTATGAATACTATCAAAATCTGCCGGTTCTTTATTTTGCTTTAAATCTAACTGACGACACATTAGCGTAAGTTGATGATGTACTTCACGCCACTCCCGCATGCGCGTCCAAGACAGGAATTCCCGCTGGCATAGCTTTCGCCACTGACTTGCAGATAGTGCCTGACGCTGTTCTTCTGCGTAATCCCAGAGCGTAACAAAGGCAGCGAAATCCGAATCTTCTTGCCAAAAACGCCGGTGTTTTTCGTCAGATGCCTGCTGCTTATCTGCAGGCCGCTCCCGTGGATCTTGAATACTCAAGGCGCTCGCAATAATCAGCATCTCGCGTAAACAGGATGATTCTGCTGCTGCCAGTAGCAAGCGACCAATTCGCGGGTCAACGGGGAATCGTCCGAGCTGAATGCCAAGCTTTGTTAATCGGCCATCACTCACGGCCCCTAATTCAGACAACAGTGCGAAACCGTCGTTAACGAATTTTTTATCTGGCGCATCAACAAAAGGAAACTCAGAAATATCACCTAGCTTTAGTTGCAGCATTTGTAAAATGACCGCAGCTAAATTGGTTCGCTGTATTTCGGGTTCGGTATATTCAGGCCGCTTTAAATAGTCTGCTTCGCTATAAAGTCGATAGGCAATACCGGGGGCGACACGACCACAGCGTCCCGCTCGTTGATTGGCGCTCGCTTGTGAGATCGCTTCGATTGGCAGACGCTGCACTTTACTGCGCACGCTGTAGCGACTCACCCGCGCGGTACCCGCATCAATCACATAGCGAATACCGGGTACCGTCAATGAGGTTTCGGCAACATTAGTTGCCAGCACAACCCGCCACCCTCGTCGTCCGCGTAAATCAAAAATGCGCTGCTGCTCGGCACCGCTGAGACGGGAATACAAGGGAAGTACCTCAGCGCCAGGCAATTCGGCGCGTTTAAGATGACGCGTTAATTCGCGAATGTCCCGTTCACCGCTTAAGAATACCAAGGTGTCACCATGGCGGTGGGCGCTCTCGGCCATTAACTCCCGCAATACGGCCTCTACCGCTTCGCTCAAATCATTGTCGGCGCTCAATTCTTCTTGAGGACGGTATCGATACTCAACAGGAAAACTACGGCCAGATACTTCAATCACCGGAGCATTATTGAAATGCGCTGAAAACCGCTCAACATCAATGGTTGCTGACGTAATAATCAACTTTAGGTCGGGGCGTTTTGGTAGAAGCGTTTTTAAATATCCGAGTAAAAAATCGATATTTAAACTGCGCTCATGGGCCTCATCAATAATGATGGTGTCGTACTGGCTTAAGAAGCGATCTCGCTGTATCGCTGCAAGCAAAATCCCGTCGGTCATTAATTTGATATAACTATTCGGCGACGAAACCTCTTGAAAGCGTATTTGATACGCAACGCCCTCACCTAGCGGTGTATTCAACTCCTCCGCTAGCCGCTGAGCCACTGCTCTAGCCGCCAAGCGGCGAGGCTGGGTATGGGCAATTAAACCAGTAATACCACGCCCCATTTCCAAACAAATTTTGGGAATTTGTGTCGTTTTACCTGAACCGGTTTCCCCCGCCAGCACCACCACTTGATGAGAGCCAATCGCCTCACGAATATCATCTAGGCGCTGAGCAACAGGCAAGTCTTCTGGATAGAGAATTTTAGGGACGTTTTCGCGACGCTCACGTACTCGTAGAGCAGACGCATTAATGCGCTTAGCCAAGCCAAGAAGTTTGTCCGCAACATCAACGTTTGCCGCCTCTTGCTTTTGCAACTGTCGACATTGCCGAGTGAATACAAAGCGATCACCCAACAGACATTCGTCAATACTGGCCAGCAAAGCGGCCGCGGTTATCTCAGACATAAACACCGTATAAATAAAAAAGGCGCCTTAAGGCGCCTTTTTGCTATGTGCTGATGATTTACTCAGCTTTGGCGAGCTTGGCAAGCTCCTCGTCTCGAAGTGAACGACGCAATACTTTACCCACATTGGTTTTAGGTAATTCATCACGCACTTCTATATAACGCGGCATTTTATAGCCGGTTAAGCGTTCACGCAAAAATGCTTTCAGCTCATCCTTGTCGATATCGCCTTTTTTAGCGGCAACAAAGATTTTTACTGCTTCCCCCGACTTCTCATCGGGTACACCAATCGCCGCACATTCCGCAATATTCGGGTGCTCGCTCAGTACATCTTCAATCTCATTAGGGTACACATTAAAACCGGAAACGATGATCATATCTTTCATGCGATCAACAATCCGCATATAACCATCTTCTTGAACAACCGCTACGTCGCCGGTATGTAACCAACCATTCTTAATCGTCTTTTCAGTCTCGTCGGGACGTTGCCAATATCCCATCATCACCTGCGGCCCACGTACACATAATTCGCCTCGCTCGCCGATACCCACGTCTTCGCCTGCTTCGGTAACAATTCGAATTTCAGTACCGGGCAAGGCAATCCCTATGGTACCAATCTGGTTTGATCCGCCTGGATTAATAGACACCACTGGAGAGGTTTCAGTTAAACCGTAGCCTTCATATACTTGGGCGCCGGTCATCGCCATCCACTCTTTTGCAGCACCCGCCGTTAATGCCATACCACCCGATAAAGTCGCTTTTACAGACGAGAAATCCAACTCTTTGAATTCAGGGTGATTACAGAGTTGGACGAACAAAGTATTAATCCCACTCATGCCACTCCAAGGCCAGCGACGCATTTCTTTGATCACGCTATTCAAATCCCGTGGATTTGGAATAAGTACTGCGTGGTTACCCTGCATCATGACGCAGAAAGACAGCATAAAGGAATAAATATGGTAAAGCGGCAATGGCGACAAGAAGGTCTCGGCGCCTTCTTTCAAACCATAGCTTTCGAACAATTGCTTACTTTGCAGCACGTTCGCCATTAGGTTGCTGTGGCTTATCATTGCGCCCTTGGAGACACCCGTAGTACCGCCGGTATACTGCAGCAGCGCTACTTCTTCAGCCTTGGGAGTCGCCTGAGTGTGCTGGCGTTTTCTACCTAAGGTTAATGCCTTGCGGAAGGCCACCGAATTTTTAAAGCTAACATCTGGCACCATTTTCTTAACGTGCTTAACGACGTTATTAATCAATGGCCGTTTAATACCCGTATGCAAATCTCCGATTTCAGTAACGATTACCTGCTCGATAGCGGTATCTGCTACCACAGCCGCTGCCGCTTCGGCGACATTCGCCAAAACCACTAAAACCTTGGCACCGGAATCATTTAATTGGTGCTTAAGTTCTCGCTCGCTGTACAGAGGATTCGTGTTAACCACAATCATACCGGCACGGATTGCGCCGAATAAAGCAACCGGATATTGAAGAATATTCGGCATCTGCAGCGCGATACGATCGCCCGCTTTCAAATTTGTATGGTTTTGCAAATAACTCGCAAACTGCGCAGAAAAAGCATCTAACTCTCTATAGGTAAGTGTCTTACCCATACAAGACAGGGCTGGCTGATCGGAGAACGTCGTTGCGCAGTAGGCAAACATATCCACCAAATTGGCATATTGACTAAGGTCAACAGTGCTCGACACATTCGCCTTTTCCCGTGCAGCGCTAATTGCTGCTGCGATCTCTTCCATTGCTGCTGACAAAGTCGTCCCCTCGTAATGCTTTGTTGTTATCAACACGGCGACCAAGCGACAGACAGTCTGGCCACGTCTACTTAAAGGCGCAAGCTATCGACATTTGTACTCACTGTCAACACTAAGTGCCGATGAGGGTATTTGTGTTACACAGTCTTAGACAGACGAGAGCTCAGCGGAGGCATCCTCTGGAGCGCGATACTGATCAGGATCGATAAACATTAGCTGTAAAACCAGCTCTCCTTTACGTCGTAAGTCTGCTCCTAATAAAAAGGCGTTGAGATTGCCATCTATATGACTGAGCGCGGGAATATTAAACATTAGCTGACCGCCAGTGTCGTCGGACATCACAATCGGTTCAGATTTAGCCGTCACGACCTTAGCGAGCTCCGCGCACAGCATCTGCAGCTGCAATTTGAACGCGCTGAAATTAAGGTGACCCCGAAACTCTTGAGGCATCAACTGAAGACGGACCCGCAACTTAGACTTATCCGACAAAGATAGCTCGCTTAAATACAGTTCGCGCCCAGCCTCTAATTCTTTGAAATAACGCTTCGCCTCAGTGCGCCCCGCATCTAATAGACAGGTTTTGAATAGGTTAACGGCAATAGCAAGTACGCTTGGGGTATCAATATTTACATTCATTATTGTTCTACCTAATATTTAGTTCTGTGATGGCCCGAATGATTAGAGCCTCATTTTGATGGTGTGAATTTTAACCGGCCCGAACGCTCTATCGATAGCGCTAAATCCCTTTTTAGCTTCCTCTCGCCTTCAGAATCTCAATATAGACTATACGATGGCAAGCCGCCTCAGTATCAACACGGCTTGGTTGCAGCCACGGCGGCGTATTAAAACACGCAGGCTCTGCTATGTGGCAACGTGGCGCAAACCGACACCCACTGTCTGTTGCCAATGGCGCCCGATTGACAGCGGTCTTTGTCGGCGCAGCTACGCGCAACACACGGTCGCGTGGATTACCGTCTAAATGAGCCGCTAGCAGACGCGCAGTATATGGGTGCCTGGGCGACTCAAACACCCTATCTGTTGGTCCTATTTCAACAATTTCGCCAAGATACATCACTGCAGTTCGTGTCGCTAAAAACCTTACAACAGCAAGATCATGGGCGATAAACAGCATCGCAGTATTGTGTTCGCGTTGCAGTTCTTGCAGCAAATTAATAATCTGCGCCTGCACCGATACATCCAAGGCCGAAACTGGCTCATCACAAATCACCAGTTTTGGTTCGGCGATAAATGCTCTAGCAATACCAATTCGCTGACGCTGGCCTCCCGATAATTCGTGGGGGTAACGTTCTCCCGCCGATGGCGGCAAACCAACGCGATCCAACCAATAGGCAGCCTTATCCTTGGCTGCTTGCCCGGCTATTCCCAAGCTCCACAAGGGTTCCTGAAGGCTCGCCAGAATGGTCATACGCGGATTGAGACTCGCATAACTATCCTGAAACACCATTTGCACATTGGTCGCCATCGTACGAAATTGACGACGACTATACTGATTGGGCATCTCCTCGCCATCAATAAGTAGCTGGCCTGCACTTCGCGGTTGTAAACCGGCAATAATTCGTCCGAGCGTAGATTTACCCGACCCGCTTTCCCCTACCAACCCCAAGACTTCACCGGGTGCAATACTCAGATTAATACCGTCCACGGCTGACAATAAGTTATTGCCGTTTTTAAAATGACAGCGCAGTTGCCGTACTTCAACAAACGCATCTGTCATTCCTTATTCCTCCACACCGGAGTTCCACTTATCAGCGCATCGGCCTGGCGCCAACGCAAGGGATGATCCTTATGCCATAACCAACATCGCGCTAAGTGATTATCGCCACACGCCATTTGCGGCGGCTGCTCTTCGCATATCGCCATGCGCTGTGAGCAGCGAGCGGCAAATCCGCAACCCGCAGGCGGTCTGCGTAAATCTGGGGGTGAACCCTTTATCGCTTCTAATTGGCGAGGATTTTCTAAGCTCGGTACCGCGCGTTTCAAGGCTTGGGTATAGGGATGTGCCTCTGTTTTAAAAACACCATGCAAACTCCCTGATTCGACGGTTTGTCCGGCGTACATTACTGACACCGAATCAGCAATCTCAGCAACCACACCAAGGTCGTGGGTAATAAACAGCATTGCTGTACCGCTGGATTCCCGCATTTCTTGCAATAGACATAAGACTTCGGCCTGCACGGTCACATCCAATGCGGTGGTTGGCTCATCGGCAATAAGTAGCTGTGGTTCGCACACCACCGCCATCGCGATCATCGCGCGCTGCAGCATGCCGCCAGAAAACTCAAAGGGATATTGCTCGGCTCGCTGCGCGGGGTTGGCAATTGCCAGCCGTTCCAGTAAAGCAATCGCACGCATTTTTGCATCACGACGGGACAATCCTTTATGAATTCGCAGTGGTTCCGCGATTTGCGCACCAATCGTCTGGGTGGGGTCTAAAGCTGTCATCGGGTTCTGAAAAATCATGGCAATCTGGTTGCCGCGCACCTGACGCCAATCACGCTCATTTAACTGACTCATATCCCGGCCAGCAAACAGCCAATGTTCAGCGCTAATTTTTGCATTCGACGGCATCAGACCTAATAAGCTCATTGCCGTGACGGACTTGCCGCAGCCGGACTCCCCCACCAAAGCTCGGCATTCACCGGGCTCCAAAGTGAGCGACACATCTCTTACCGCCTGCACCGGACCAATACTGACCGTTAACGCGTTTACGTCTAAAAGACTCATGCTCGCACCACCCCCGAACGTCGATCTGTGGCGTCACGCAGTGCATCCCCAAGTATATTAAATGCGAGTACCGATAGACTTATAAATAATGCTGGAAGCAGCAGTTGCCTCGGATGTGACAACAGTGTCTTTATGCCGTCATTGCATAATGCGCCCCATGACGTTGTCGGCGGCGATACCCCCATACCGATAAACGATAGGAATGCCTCGGTAAAAATGGCTTGGGGAATCGCAAAGCTAAAGGCCACTAATATCATCGGCAGCACGTTCGGCAACATATGACGGAGAATCATTCGAGACGTACCAACCCCCGCAATACGAGAGGCCTCAACAAAGGGCTGACTGCGTAGGGCCAAAACTTGGCCGCGAATAAGCCGCGCGCTGCCGGGCCAACTCAGCATCAACATGGCCAAAATCAGCGGCATAATGCCGTTTTCTCCGGGACCGATACCAAAGGCCACGCGAAATAAAATCATAAACAGCAAAAACGGCAAAGCGACGACAAAATCGACAAAGCGCATAGCGAGTTGATCAACCCAACCGCCCATCAGCCCTGCTATTGCACCAAAAATGCAACCAAAACTGATATAGAGCAATGGGGCAACAACACCCACAAACAAGGAGGTACGCCCACCCGCCATTAGACGCGCGAGCATATCGCGACCCAAGGCGTCGGTACCCAATGGATGGGCCGGCAACTCAACCCATTGGCTTGTGTTATTGGTAACGGGGATCAGTCCTTGTAGCTGGGCTTCAAACGCAGAAATAGCAGCCTCTGGCCGAATCTCTCTAGCCAATAACAGCAGCCCTGTATCCGCATCGGCAATGGTGTAGCGATATAACTCTCTACTGAGTTGCAGGCGATCTTGAAAGTAGTTGTCTGAGGTATCGGCAATGGCCAAACCCAAACCTGGTTTATGGGCGTCACCACGATATATTCGATACCGTGTTACGCCTTCCAACACAGGCCAGTGTAATCGTACATATTCTGTGTTCGCCGCGTGCACTTTCAAACCCGCAGGCATATCACTTAGTGCCGAAGGGCGCCAGGCACCATTGTCTGATATAACCCGAACAGAATAGGCTGGACTTGGGCCGTCAGAGATTTGAGACAACCATTGTTGCGAGGGGCTCTGCTGCCAAAGTAGCGGGCCAACACTCACAAACAACAACAAAAATACCACCACAGTAGCGGACAAAATAACGGTCGGGCTTGCCATGCTGGGCAGTGCAATGGGAGCGACCATTTCGAGATCGTCGGCACTGCCCCATGTTTTCGGGGCAAAGCGAAATACAGATATCGTCATTTAGCTGCGCCTCTCATGACCGACCTCGGTGTAAACGAATTCGCGGATCAATCAAGCCGTAACTTATATCTACTAAAACAACCACTAAAACTAAGAATGCACCATAAAAAACCGTAGTTCCCATAATGACCGTGTAGTCGAGTTGCTGCACAGCCTGCACAAAGTAGCGTCCCAAACCGGGAATGGCGAAGATTAACTCAACGACAAAGCCGCCCGTGGTAATCGCCGCAATCGTTGGGCCTAGCTCGGTGACAACCGGTAAAACCGCATTGCGTAACTGGTGATGGAAAAATAATCGCCAGCCATTTACTCCTTTTGCTTTGGCGGCAATATTGAAGTCTGCACTTAGCACTTCTAACATAGAGGCGCGCATGATTCGACTTAGATACGCCATCGTGCCCAGACCTAAAACCAATGCGGGCACCCAGATTTGACTCACACTTCCCCAACCCGCCACCGGTAATAACGTTGTTTCTGCCGCGTTATTCAACGCAACAATAACTAGCTGAGCAAGGCCGGCAATCACAAAACCGGGCACTGAAATTGCCGCGATCACGGCAATCATCACTACGCGATCTGGCCAGCGATTTTTACAATATGCTGCCGCTGAACCCGCAGAAATACCGCCCACCAATGCAATTAAAACTGCGGCGATACCAAGCGTTGCCGAAATGGGAAAGTGCTCTCGAATGATGTCATTTACACTACGGTTTTCCTGCGTAAAAGAGATGCCGAAATCACCTCGAAGCATATTGCTCATAAACAATTGGTACTGCTCTATTAGTGGTTTGTCCAAACCATAGCGGGCTTCTAGCTGCGCTCGCACGGCAGGCGACATCGCTTTTTCCTGGGTTAGCGGATCGCCGGGCACCGCATGCATCGCAAAAAACGTGGCCGTGGCAATAAACCAAATAGTGATTAAACCCGACAGCAGCCTTCTGGCAATGAAATTCACCATAATTACTGTTCGATCCACGCATAACGGAAGAAAGGATCACCACCAAAAATTGAGCGTCTTACACCTTTTAAGCGCGGGTTCTGTACATATAAAGAACCATTTTCATAGGTTGGCAGTATAGGAACGTCTTCCACCACAATGCGCTGAATCTGGGCCATCGCATTAAACCGGGTGCGGGTATCTGAGCTGTGCTGAGCTAAGCGAATCCAGCGATCATAAAGAGGGTTGCTATAACGCCCACGATTATTTTCGTTCCATGAAGCAAACAAGTCAGCAAAGGTCATAATATCGTCGTAGTCCGGCCCCCAGGCGGCCGCGACTATATCAAAATCGCCGCGACGCATTTTTTCAATCCGCTGCTTAAATACCTGCTGATCAATACGCAGCTCAATACCCAAGCCTTTTTTAAACAAATACTGATAATACTCCGCCTCTTGTAATGCCCTAGGACTGTCCCCTGCCAATAACACCAAGGGCGGAAATTTGTCTAAGCCTAATTCTTCCTTAGCCTGCGCAAGATATTCCCGCGCCGCGGCAATATCAGGATCTACCCTCATTACGGGGTACTCCTCTCTAAATGGGTCTTTCATTCCTTTTACCGTAACCGGAAAAAGAGAATACGCAGGCTTTATACCGGGTAAACCTATAATCTTGTTAACCAATAAATCAGGATCTATAAGTCGCTGCACCGCTTTTCTGAAGGATCTATTCGCGGTAATTCGACCCTCGCGAAAATTAAACTCAAGAAAGAATAAAGAACCGGTGTGAAAATACTCAATGTCGAAACCGCGCTCAACTGCCTCGTTCAGCAAACCGGTATCTAAAGGTGCAATCGCGATTTGCCCATCGCGGAATAAATTAAATTGTGCGCTCGGATCGGCAGTAATATAGGGCATATCGATTTCATTAATTTTTACCGAATCTGCTTGCCAATATTGGCTGTTTTTACGTAATCGCAGATGCGCGCCATGAATCCATTTTTCCAATACAAACGCGCCATTAAAAACCAACTTGTCGCTGTCTGCTGCGTAGCGACTACCCCAATGGTCAAGCACATCCTCTCGCATTGGCAAAAACGTCATAAATGCCGCTAGACTAAGAAAATAAGGACAGGGTTGGCCAAACTCTACTCGCAATTCGTAATCGGAAACTGCCCTTACACCTAACTCAGATTCCGGCAGCTTGCCATTATTCACAGCCTCTGCATTTTTTACCGGATAAAAAATAAACGCATACTGTGACGCCGTAGTTGGCTTTAGCGCATGGCGCCAAGCAAACACAAAATCATGGGCCGTAACGGGTTTACCATCGCTCCAACGGGCAGACTCTCGCAACCAAAAACTGGCTCCGTCAGCATCAAGCTGCCAACGCTCAGCAACCCCCGCCGCTAACTGACCATTAGCATCGTATACCAGCAAGCCTTCCATTAAATGGGACAATATAAATCCGGCAATGGTGTCAGTCGCAACCGCACTATTTAAGGTTGGCGGTTCAGTCGCTAAGGCCAGAGTCACTTTAGCTTGGGCGGCATCAACCGCCTGCGCATTTGCAGGAGCGCTGATAACAAGGATAAACAAACAACTAGCAATTAGCTGCGTAGACAATGAACGCAGGACTATAAACCGGCTAAGCAAGGTTTTCGCCATTTTCACTGCTACAATACGCCCCCCGGCAAGACTGAACTTAACTTTATAATGGCTAAAAGCTCGCACCCAAATCCCTACTTTCTTGAAGCTGCCAATATCGACTGGGGCACAGACGGTGTCCCCAGAGATGGCATTTACGGCGACATTTATTTCAGCCAGGAAAGCGGCATCGAAGAAAGTCGCCATGTTTTTTTATCTCACAACAAACTGTCCGAACGATGGCACGCTCTAGACGCAGAAAAAAGTGGAAGGTTCACCATCATCGAAACCGGTTTTGGCACCGGACTAAATTTTTTGCTCGCCTGGCAACTTTGGCAATCAATCGCGCCTTCCAACTGGCAGCTCCATTACATTTCTGTCGAAAAACATCCGCTAAATTTACAAGATCTGAAAAAAGCGCATGCCACATGGCCAGAACTGGAATCTTTCGCCTCTATACTACAGCACAACTATCCGCCGCGCGTACCCGGACAGCACCGCAGAATGTTGAATAGTGCACAAGTTTGCTTAGATTTACTGTTTGGCGATGCACTTGAGTGCTTACCGGCACTGTTAGACTCGCCAACAGCGCTAGATTCGTCCGACTCAAACACCTCGCTAGACCAAAGTCCGCGCGCCGACGCGTGGTTTCTAGACGGCTTTTCTCCCGCCAGCAATCCAGATATGTGGCACGACACGCTATTTAGCTGCATGGGCGCGCTAAGTAAAATAGGCAGCACTTTTGCCACCTTCACATCGGCGGGATTTGTAAAACGGGGCCTGCGTGCGCAGGGCTTTAAAATAGAAAAAGTCGCTGGCTACGGTCGCAAACGGGAAATGTTGAGAGGTGAGCTTACCGCGGCGGCGGACACAAATGCACCGAGGCCAGAGTCAGTCGCCGTGCCTTGGCATCGGCCATCGGCGCATACAAAGGCCGAAAACGTTATTGTCATTGGCGCAGGGCTCGCGGGCTGCAGTACTGCATTGGCACTCGCCAATCGAGGTTTAAACGTCAGCGTTATCGAACGTGGCACACCGGCTAGCGGTGCGTCGGGCAACCCACAGGGCATTCTCTACACCAAGCTATCACCTGCTCCCGGCGATTTGAATCAATTCACCCTGAATAGCTTTTTGTTTGCCTTACCTTATTATCGTGAGCAATTAGCCCGTGGCGACATTGAAGGCGAATTATGCGGCGTGCTACAACTTGCAAATTCCGAGAAAGATACCGTTCAGTTCGATCAATTAAGGTCATTATTAAGTGAACAAGACTGGCTGCAATTTGTTAGCGGCGGAGAACTTGCCGAAAAGAGTGGTCTAGCGCTAACCGGCAAAGCCTACTTTTATCCCGGCGCTGGCTGGCTGTCACCACCCAGTGTATGCAATGCGGGATTAAATCATCCAAACATTCACGTTATCAGCCACTGCGAGGCGATATCGCTAGAATATGAATCCGAACAAAGCCCTCAATGGCGAGTAAATGATATAGAGGGAAAAACTATCGCTAATGGCGATACCGTCGTTGTCGCAAACAGCAACGACGCCAAACAATTCCTTCAAACCCAACATCTGCCGCTAAAACCGATCCGCGGTCAACTTAGCTATATAGAAGACTCCGCATTAACAGCAACTCCGCGCTGCGTCGTATGCCATGAGGGGTATTTGGCACCTGCCATAGGAGGTTCGCTATGCTTAGGTGCGAGTTTTAATTTGCGCAATACCGGTACCGCGCTTGAAGAAAGTGATCACGACTGGAACCTTAGTCAACTCGACGCGCTCTCCCCCAATCTACTAAAACGCCCCGTCACACCAACGGGCGGGAGGGCCTCATTGCGGTGTACCAGTCCAGATTACCTTCCTATTGTGGGCGCCGCTCCGATCGTCGCAGATTTCGCACAGAACTACGTAAAACTGGGCAAAGACGCCCGACGAGCCATCAACAAATCCGCCAGCAACTACCCAAACTTATACGTTAATGTGGCTCATGGCTCCCGTGGATTAACATCTACCCCTCTATGCGCAGAACTGATCGCCAGCTATATTTGTGGAGAGGTTCGCCCCCTTCCCCGCAATTTGTGTGAGAGCCTGTCACCCGCGCGCTTTATCATTCGCAACATAATCCGCAATCACGCTGTTGAATAAGGTAAATCACATGGTGTATTCGGGAGGATTTGTGGCAGACTCGATCAAGAGAATACAGTCAAAAACCGAAATACCGTTTATTGGTAAATAATTGAAGATGTTCGCCCCATTCCGACTTAGCGTTGTTACACCTATATTGCAGCTGGCGCGACGCGTTGCAGCTGCATGCAGCCTAATGGTATTGGCGTCTGCCTCCAGCTTAGCCGAACTGCCTTACGAGTTGATTAGCAGCTACCCTCACCAACCTGCCCTATTCACCCAAGGTCTTGAACTCTACCAAGGCAAGCTCTACGAAAGCAGTGGATTATATGGCTACTCTAAAATTGTCAGCCGACGTTTTCCGCCCGAGCCCACTGACAGCATTACGGGCACCGCGTTGCCTCCCAACATCTTCGCAGAGGGCATAAGCCAATACCGGGGCAAATTATATATGCTCACGTGGAAAGCCGAACGCGGACTCATCATCGATCCACAGCATTTTAAATTGCTAGGAACCTTTGCCTACCAAGGTGAAGGCTGGGGACTGTGTGCAAGTGTTGTTAAGGGACGGAAGGATCATTTTGTCATGAGCAATGGTAGCAACGAATTGCAATGGCTGGCCGCAGACAGCATGAAACTTATCAATACTCTTCCGGTTACTGACAACGGTAAAGCGGTGGATCAGCTAAACGAGCTGGAATGCCTAGATGATTACGTGATCGCCAATCGGTGGCACACAAACGAGCTGCTTATTATCGACGGACGGACCGGCAAGGTAGTCGGCAAGCTTGACCTCAGCGATCTAGTAGAAGCAGCGAATAAAACCAGCCCACTCGCCACAGAGGCAGTGCTAAATGGTATTGCCTATGATGCTAGTGACAATAGCTGGCTGGTCACAGGCAAATTATGGCCGACCATATTCCGTATTCGATTTACCTTACCAACGCTGCCTGCGCTCGCAGCTCATTGAATTAGCACTTACGACCTTAAAGCGGGAGCTGTGGCGCTAATGCAATTCCCCGTCACAGGCCCTAGAATAGAAACCGATGTTAATTTCGCCAAATATATGGATTACGCATGACTCAAGTCGACACTGCTGTACGAACACCTATAAATCCCACTGCTTTTCCCAGCTTTGAATTACTTAGCAACGAAGATGTGCCCGCACTGGGGGTGAGCATTGCGGAGTATCGCCACAATAAAACCGGCGCCAGCCACTACCATATAGCCAGCGACAATCCTGAAAATGTATTTTTAGTGGCACTGCGCACCGTACCTAAAGATTCCACCGGCGTAGCACATATTCTTGAACACACCGCCCTGTGCGGCAGCGAGAAATATCCTGTGCGCGACCCGTTTTTCATGATGATTCGGCGCTCCTTAAATAGCTTTATGAACGCGTTCACCAGCTCAGACTGGACCGCCTACCCCTTCGCCAGTAGCAATCGCAAAGATTTTGAAAATCTACTGCAAGTGTATTTAGACGCGGTATTTTTCTCACGCCTTCACCCTCTCGACTTTGCCCAAGAGGGACATCGCCTAGAGTTTAAAGACCCCAAAGACCCGAACTCAGAGCTAGAATTTAAAGGCGTCGTATTCAACGAAATGAAAGGCGCTATGAGTTCGGTATCTAGCCAACTTTGGCATACCCTGTGTAAGTATTTATTCCCCAGCACTACCTATCACTACAATAGTGGTGGCGAGCCAGAAGACATACCTGACCTTAGCTATGAACAGCTGAAATCCTTTTATAAAAGTCATTATCATCCTAGCAACGCGATTTTCATGACCTTTGGTGATATACCTGCGGCAGAACATCAAGCGCGATTTGAAGAATTAGCCTTAACCCGCTTCGACGCGCTGAATACCCATATCGCGGTCGGCGACGAAAAGCGCTACCACGCCCCAATTCGCGTACAAGAAAGTTACCCACTGCCGGCATCAGAGGACACCACCGACAAAACCCATGTGGTGGTCGCTTGGTTGATGGGTAAAAGCACCAAACTCGAAACCCAATTAGAGGCCCAATTACTCGCCGGTGTCTTGCTTGATAATAGCGCCAGTCCGCTAATGCATGCCCTAGAAACGACATCACTAGGTAAGTCTCCCTCTCCCCTTTGTGGGCTTGAAGACTCCATGCGGGAAATGGTATTCGCCTGTGGTGTGGAAGGAAGCAATACCAACAGCATTGATGAAGTAGAAGCTCTCGTCCTCGACACGTTAAAAGCGGTCGCCGAGAACGGAATTCCAAAAGAAGATGTTGATGCTGTATTACATCAACTTGAATTGCGTCAGCGTGAAATCGGCGGCGATGGCTACCCTTATGGATTGCAATTAATTCTTACCGCACTGGGCAGTGCGACACATCGTGGCAAGCCCATCGAGTTACTGAACCTCGACCCTGCCCTGCAGGCGATCAGACTTAAAACAGAAAGCCCTAGCTACATTAAACAACTCGCGCAAAACCTACTTGACAACCCGCACCGGGTTACTCTGGTTATGAGCCCAGATCAGCAAATCCAAACACGCATCGAGCAAGCCGAAAAACAACGACTCAGCCGTATTAAAGATGCGCTCAGCGAAGAAGAGAAGCAAGACATAATCGACCAAGCAGCGGCCTTAGCTGAACGTCAATCTATGAAAGAAGATGAATCCATACTTCCTAAAGTTACTTTAGAAGACGTACCGCTAGACACGCCTGCCCTGCATTGTGACATGTTGCAGTTCGGCAACCTCCCGTACACACGATATGGTCGCGGCACAAACGGTTTGGTCTACCAACAACTGTTAGTGACCTTGCCCGAGCTGAGCGATCGTGAGATTTCGCTGCTGTCCATTTATACATTGGTTACCACTGAGCTGGGATTAGGTGAACAAACTTACTTGCAAGTGCAAGCGCGACAGTCCCAGGTCTGCGGCGGCATTAGCGCCTATACCACCATGCGCGGCGGCATAGACGACGAGCAAACAACTCAAGCCTTCCTTGTATTGTCATCAAAAGCCCTACTGCGCAACGCAAAGGCGCAGGCTTCGCTTATGCGGGAAACCTTTGAGAAACTGCGATTTGATGAACTGGACCGCCTAAAAGAACTTATCGCACAACTCAAAGGACGCAGAGAATCTGGTATCACCGGTAACGGACATGGTTTAGCGATGAGCGCTGCCAGCGCAGGCATGAGTCCCACCGCCAAGATCAATGAGGAACTTGGTGGTTTGAGCGGAATTAGGCTTTTAAAGCAATTAGCGCTTCGTATCGATGATAAAGCCGAACTCGCTGAGCTCGCCGAAGAATTAGCGACAATACACAGTAAAATGCAGGCGAGTGCGAAACAGCTGCTTATCATCGCCGAAGACCATGAGTTGATGAATCTGTGTACTGACATTTCACCAATCTGGCGCGACTTCAACGTGAGTGACCCATCAACGTTTGTTTTGCCAGCACTGCGAACGGTAAACAAAGAATTCTGGGTTGCTAATTCCCAGGTTAATTTCTGCGCTAAGGCCTACCCCACTGTACCATCTGGTCACCCCGACGCTGCGGTACTGACGGTATTTGCAGTCTATTTGCGCAACGGGTATTTGCACCGAGCAATCCGCGAACAAGGCGGCGCCTACGGCGGTGGCGCATCCCAAGATTCCAATATTGCGGCATTCCGCTTTTACTCATACCGCGACCCGCGTTTAGAAGAAACATTAAACGACTTCGACAAATCCATAACGTGGATGCTAAGTACGGCGGTATCTGCTCAGGGCTTGGAAGAAGCGATTTTAGGCGTGGTCAGCAGTATCGATAAGCCAGGTTCACCCGCAGGCGAAGCGAAACAGGACTATCACAGTAATATTTTTGGCCGTACCATCGCCGAGCGTCGGCAATTTCGGCAGCGGGTTCTAGCTGTGACGGAAGCCGATTTACTGCGAGTTTGCGAAACGTATTTTACAAATACCGAAGCAAGTGTGGCGGTAGTGAGCAATGACAGCAAGGCCGAAGCTTTAGCCGAGTGGATCGCGCAGGAAGGGATGACTATTCAACGATTATAAATTGACCTGCTCATGAACATTGCGGCGGCTAAATAAAAATAGCTGCCGCAATGTCAGTTTATTGCCGAATACCCTATTTAGCTGCCGTTGCAGCCTGTAATGCATCAGAGCGCATTTTGTTATATTCGCGTTTTTGCTGCTTATTCAGTAAGCCATAAAAACCGCGCTGGGTATTTAGCAAGGCCTTAGTATGCGCGGTAGAAAGACGCCCCGCTTCCCGGCTCAAGCGAGTCACATCTGAATCACTCAACCTTTCCAAATTAACGCGACGTATACTCTCCTGCGCTGCAACAAGCCCATCACGGATTGTGACTGCCTCTTTCGCATAATTTTCAAGCAAGGTTTTAATCTGCCCTTGCTGAGTCGTTGTTAACTTCAATTTTTCAGTCAACACGTCTAGGCGCGTGCCTCCAAAGGCAGCCTCATCAGCAAACACGGGTGACATAGAAAAACCGCCCAACATAAGGCTCAACAACATTACAAAACTAAGTTTCTTCATTATTTCCCCACAAATATTATGGCATAAACATTATTGAGACATAGTAAACGGAAAAAGTGCCCCGTGCACAGCACAGAAAGTACGTATTAATCGGCAAACGCCTGTGACCATAAGCCGACATTGAATTAAAAATAAATCAGCGCGGCAATTAAAAGCCAGAAAAACCTTGCTTACGCGCAAATGTAAGTAACCTCCGAGCGCAAAGGCAATACAACCGGCGCTTTCCTTAACTTGATCCGGTAATCGATTATCTCAGGGATCAGAAAACGTCCGCACTCAAGCCATCCTTAGCGCTTCGCCCTGGCTCACGTGGCGCGTCACTTGACTCAGAGAAAACAGCCATGGAAATTAGTACCGATCGAGCGAGATGATTTTGAGGGCAAATTTAAAATAGTTCGCGAATATGATCAAACCCAAACCCCTTATACTGCATATAGCGCGTACATTTAGCACGCAACTTAGTATCCGACATATCTTCATTACCGTATTTTTTCTCAAAAAGCGCTCTCGCCACAGCCGACCAATCTACATTTTGCTCGGTAAAAACGTCATCAATTAAGGAATCAGAGATACCACGCTGACGCAATTCAGCTTGAATATACTTCGGCCCATATCCTGAATTCACGCGCAAACGGAAAAATGAATCTGCAAATCGGCTATCTGCTTGTAAGCCCTCTATACTAAGTTGCTCTAGCACTTGGTCAATTTCTGAACACTCAGGGAATTTATGCGACAATTTTTGATGTAATTCCCAACGTGAATACTCCCGCCTAGCGAGAAAATCCATTGCCTTCAGCCTAATATTTTTTTTTATAAAAGCCAAAAAACGTGCTCCAGGTCACAAAAAAGCAGCAATTACGCGTAAAACCTACTATTTCCCTTAACGCAGCTTCGGCAACTACTTATTTCATTAAATCTGTGTAAAGACCAAAGTAAGCACCAAGGCCGAGAGGGAAAACCTGCGCTGTTCGGTCCACTACTTTAATCACGGAGAATGAATCATGTTAAACAAAATTATGAGCAAACTAAACACTTTCAAAAAAGACGAGAGCGGCGCCAGTGCGATTGAGTACGCTGTAATGGCTGCATTGCTTGTTGTTATCATTGTCTTCGGCGTCAGCCTGCTGGGTAGCGGCTCTAGCACCACTGCTGGTATCGGCAAGGCGTTCACAGACATTGCTACCCAACTAGAGTAGTTGTGAGAGTACTCGGTGTTATTACCAGCACTAATTATCATCGTAGTTATAGCGTTTATCGACTGGAAGTATAGACGGATACCAAATAGCTGGCTGGTGATACTCTTGGGATGGGCGGCAAGTTATGCCGCCTTCTCCCCAGAAATTAGCTTCAAAATTATTGCCATGAATGTCGTTATTGGATTGACGCTGACCTTACCCGGGTACATAAAAGGGATTGTAGGTGGCGGTGATGTGAAACTGATGCTGGCAATATCTCCTTTATGGCCACCGATGCAATTACTTAGTATTTTCTCGGCCGGTATTCTTAGTTTGCTGTTGTTAATGGCGATTGCGCATTTTTTCTCTGCGATATCATTAACAAAAGCGCACTACCCAAGCCAATGTAAAAGCACCACTACCGCACCGTTTAAACGAGGCCTCCCACTGGGAAGCGCGATTGCGCTTGGTGCAATAGTTGTCACACTTTTCCGTTTAATAACGTAAACTCAAACTAGCAAGTTATGCAGGGAGCACTGCAATGGTAAACCACAACTTTTATCGCTCAATTAAGCAGCGGCAAAAAGGTGCCGTTGCCATTGAATTTGTGTTCATCTTTCCAGTTTTCTTTCTAATTTGTTACGCCATCATTGTCTATGGCCTAGCGTTCTTACTTGTTCAAAACTTCACGTACTCAAGCGAAGAAGTGCTGCGCGCTGCACTTGTGTGTGAAGATTGCGAGACAGCTGAAGATTGGGAAGCCGAAATTACCGCTATAGCAACTGTGCGTCTTACAAAAGACAATGCTGACGGCCTACTAGTTTACTCTCCTGACTCACTGACTTGGGCTCGGGATTGCAGAGATGCATCTGCGCCAACCGATGGGTCTCCAGCGTTGGATGGTATATTGTGCGAGGTGTCTGTTTCAGCAGCACCTTTGCTAGATGGAATTACCATGCCAGGTTTTGGAAAGTTACCCACGCTACCCAACCTCTTAACTGGTAAAGCCAGCCTTCTTTTTTAATGTTGCATTACGTTTGAGATCGCAGGGACGCTGAATATCCGCACAACAATTGTGGAGATTCTACCCAAAGTGATATAGAAAGGGACAAGTCACAGTGCATATACGTAGCACCCACAATAGAATCACTATGACACAATCAATAATATCCGTTTAAAGACAGTGGTAATAAATAGCACATCAATTTATTGACCTTTTAGGGACACGATTATGCAAGCAAGGACTTTAAAAATTATCGCAGCACTGCTAATTGTTAGCGCAGTGTTTATGGGGATAATAGGATATAAAATTAGCCAGGAAGACTCGTCCAAAAGCCGCTCAGCTCAACAAGCTCAAGCGTCAAACACCACAGATCAAACTGATTTTGCCTATGCGCAAAAACTACTCATAGTAAACCGCGGCATGAACAAAGGTGACATTGTTACCGCAGAAGATGTGCAGCTAATTCCCTACCCATTACTTGTGGAAGGTAGCTTTACCAAAGTTGCAGACATCGTGAACAAAAAGCTCGAATCTAAAGTAGCGGTGGGCGCCATCATTCGCGAGAGCGATTTTGAAAAACAAAGCACACTAGCACCGCATATCAGCCAAGGGTATCGCGCGCTGGCCATCAAAGTTAATGAAGCATCCGGTGCCGGTGGGTTTTTGCAACCTGGTGATCGTGTTGACGTTATCTTTACCACCAAGGCTAGCAAGGAAACGTATAACAAAAGCATGTCTCGCCGGTTGCTAAAAAATGTACGCTTACTCGCTTTCGGAACCGATGTTGAGCGCGACGATAAGGCCATTGTGGTCACCGATAGTAAGAAGAAGTCCAAAGACGAAAAAGAATCCGGCAAAAGTAGCCGTTCAGCAGTCCTAGAAATTGCCTTAGATGACATAGGCGTGCTGACTCTTGCGGAAGAAAGTGGTGACCTAAGGTTGGTAGCGCTAGGCGAAGCCGATATGGACTTAGAAAGTACGGTAACTGACGAAAGCGATGCAGACTTAAATGCAGTGAATCATATTAGTGACGCCGACAAAACTGCCTTTATCCGCGACGTTACCGGCCTCTCCCCGCCACCACGACCTAAATCAATTTATGTTTACAGCGGTGACTCAGTAGAAACAATTTCGGTGCGCAACTAATGAATGCGAGACAAACCATAGGCAAAGGAGTATCCAAAATGAAAAAAGGATTTATATTCGGTTTGCTTCTCGCACTGGTTAGCACCGTGCAAGCAAGCCCGTACAAAACCCTGCGAATGACCATTGGCGAACAGCAAGCACTAAGTACGCAGTACAGTGTAAAACGCAGTGCCATTGGAAATCCCGCAATTGCCTCACTTAAGGTCTTAAACTCAACACAGTTTTTGATTACGGCAAAACAAATTGGCTCAACGCAACTGCTATTATGGCAAGGCGGCGCCGAGCCCACTACGTTTAAGATTGACGTCGTACCCGATATCGCCGGCTCTAGCACAAATGGTGTTGCGATTGACGCGGTGGGAAACAGAATTGTCCTGCAGGGTAAAACCGAATCATTAAGTCAACACGATCAGTTACTGAGCTCAGCTGGCGACGGTGCGATCGACAACACTGTTCAGCAAGGCGCTATTCAAGTACAAACCGACATTCGTATAATTGAATACAGTCGCTCACAACTGAAGCAGATTGGTACCGCGCTCGCCTATACTGGTGGCGATACGTCGATCGCGACAGGCGCGGCAAGCTTACTTCCTATTCTAAGCGGTAATCCTGTCGGTCAACTATTAGGAGGTATCGCAACAGGAACGGATACCTCGTCAATACTTGTCGGCCACGCGACAGGGAACTTTAAAGCTGCCATAAATGCGTTACAACAAAATGGCTACGCCTACACATTGGCAGAACCTTCTTTAGTAAGCCTCTCTGGACAAACAGCGAGTTTCTTGGCGGGTGGCGAGTTTCCCTACCCAGTATCAAGTCGCGAAGGTCAGGTACAAATAGAATTCAAAGAATTCGGCGTACGCCTACGTCTTACACCAACAGTGCTAAGCGAAAACAGCATTATGTTGAAAGTAGCGCCTGAAGTGAGTGATTTAGACTTCAATAGCGGTGTACAGGCCAGTGGTGTTTCGGTCCCCGCTCTTCGAGTACGTCGCACCGACACCGCCATTCAGCTAGCACCGGGTGAGAGTTTCATCATTAGCGGCTTAGTCACTCGAAACACTTTTAACAATGCCAATCGTGTACCTGGCCTTGGCGACATTCCAATTCTCGGATCGCTGTTCCGCTCTACTCGCTTTGAACAAGATGACAAAGAACTGGTAATGATCGTCACTCCACACCTTGTAAAACCGATGGCAGCAAATACCGTTCTACGCGAACTACCTGGTGAAATTTATCAGGACTACACACCATCATTTACAACTATGTTGTTTGGCGACTCGCAAAAAGGTAATAAACCGAAAAATTCAAAATCATCGTCAGCCGGCGTCGGCTTTTCTAACTAAATTGTAGGTATTCCGCCATGAGACTTATCGAACGCAGAACACCGACCAAACCGGCAGCACCAACTGATGATTATGAAAAACTAAAGTCAGATATGCATAAGTTTGTTATCGACCGTATTGAAGATGACAAAATCATATATGACGACAATCAAAAGAAACTGGAAGAGGCGATTTCCGCCTATATTCGTCAGTACTGCCGCATTTATGAAGCCACGATTGATCGCGAAACCTTCAATTCATTAGAGAAACATCTACTGAATGAAATCGTCGGTTTTGGTCCTCTACAGAGCTTACTAGATGACCCGACCATCAACGACATCTTGATTAACGGGCCACGCAATATCTATATAGAACGTGCCGGTGTACTAGAAAAGGCAGATATGCGCTTTTTAGATAATCGCCACGTGCTGCGAGTCATTCGCCGCATGATATCGCCGCTTGGGCGCCGCATTGACGAATCCAGTCCCATCGTCGATGGCCGCCTAGAAGACGGTAGCCGTATCAATGCGATTGTGCCTCCGCTCGCACTAGATGGCCCCTGTCTATCTATTCGTAAATTTCGCAAGGACCCACTAACCGCACAAGAATTATTGGCGACAGGATCAATTAGCGAAGACGTACTTGAGTATTTAACAAACGCTGTTGTCAATCGAACCAACATCCTCATCAGCGGCGCGACGGGTTCTGGTAAAACCACTTTACTAAATATACTCAGCCAATTTATACCACCTACAGAACGTATCGTAACCATAGAAGACGCGGCCGAGCTGCAACTCCGCAATGGCCACGTCGTTCGCTTAGAAACACGCCCAGAGAACAACGAAGGGGTCGGTGAAGTCACGGCTCGAGAACTGGTAAAAAACGCCCTGCGGATGAGACCAGACCGCATTATTGTTGGTGAAAGCCGCGGTGGAGAAATCCTCGACGTACTTCAAGCCATGAACACCGGCCATAACGGCTCAATGAGTACCGTCCATGCTAACTCAGCACGGGACGCCATTACCCGCTTGGAAATGATGGTTGGAATATCCGGCTTCAAGGGCACCGGCGAACTCATTCTCAAAATGATCGGCAGCGCACTAGACCTAATTGTACACATAGGTCGAAAGTCCGACGGCCGCCGCTGCGTACTTCAGATATCTGAACTGCATGTCGTCAATAACGAACTGACGCTAAAAGATATATTTGTGTACGACGATACCAGTAGAAAGGTATTGCGTGTTGACGGCGCTAGAAGTACTGCTCGCGCTACAGAAAACACGCACGCCTGAGAATTAGGGAGCTCATTATGTTATGGATTGCACTCGCTTTACTCCTGGTTGGTCTGGCCTTTGTTGTGCTAATGATCATCAGCGGGGAATCTGACACACCTGCGCCGGAAGATGAGTTAGTCCCGAACTCAGCTGGGCCCAAGCTTCCTGCGGCACTGGAAAACTACCTAGGCAGTAATGGCGTTGAATTACCACCTGCTATTGTTTACGCAGGTATAGCCATTACCGTTACCGGCGTCGCCCTAAGCATAATCGCGCTCCCGCTAAAGGTTGGTGTTCTAGCTGCTGTCGGTGTTCTATTTGTCGCCTTCTCGATGGTGAAGATTATCGGTGCGCAACGACGCGCTAAAATGCTGAGCCAACTCCCCTCTTTTATTAACCAAGTAACCCGCCGTCTATCTGCGGGTATTTCTGTAGAAAATGCCTTTGCGGACTCCGTAGAAACACTAGAGCGCCCCCTTGGCACGGTAATGAGGCGAGTTGTTCGCAGAGTCCACTACGGTTACGACCTGCACCAAGCCTTCGAGCGTGAAGCGCGTGTCAATCAACTTGATGAATTCGATGTGCTTGCGACTGCATTGCGAATCAACGAGCAGTACGGTGGCAGCATCCGCTCCATTCTTGACGATATTGTCGACATCCTACGTATGCAGGACTCCGGTAAGCGTGAACTCAGTGCCATGACTGGCGAAACACGAGTGACTGCAGCTATTTTGGCCGCGCTTCCACCAGGAATTGCAGCATTCACTTTTTACAGTAACCCGAAGTTTCTAACCGATATGTGGAATAGCGCCGGGGGACAGCAGACACTTATGGTTGCCGTTACCATGCAAGTGCTCGGTGTTATCGTCTTATGGCGCATGATCAAATCAATCGGGGCCTAAGGAGAAGAACATGGAAGCACATCACCTTTACTACATTATCGGCGCAGTGATTCTTTGCACCGCGCCCGTACTCCTCTTGGCCATAGCGCATGTTGAAACCGCTTCTTCTGGGAAGTCTGAGGAGTTTGAATTTAGCTCAAAGGATATTTGGCGGCAATTAAGAGAGGAAAACACCCATATCGCATCTTTGTCGCAACTTTTAAGACGCGCCGGATTGCTGAATACTGAACAGCAGGTAAATACCATCTCGATAACGCTGGTCGCCATTATCACCATTGCTTTATGCCTCGGTATATATACATATTTCAATGGAACCCCCCCAACCACCATACTATTTATCATTACTATCGGCTTTGTGCTGTTGGCCTATCTGTCTTATTTCTTCTTGAAGAAAATAGCTGAAAGTCGGCAGGAAAAATTAAATCAGGAGACACTGATACTGGTACAAACTACAAGGATGCTATGGCGCGTGGGATTATCACTACCTAAAACTTTGGCGATTATTTGCGATCAATTGCGCAACCTAGCACCAACCTGCTCACAAGAGCTGCAGTTGGCGGTGAACAAGATCGAATCAGGCCAGAGCCAAGAAGAAGCATTGTACGAATTAATCGGTTGCACCAATGCAGAAGGCTTCAAAGAGTATTTAATTGTAGTTCGTCAGCAGGCCATAACCGGCGGCAGTATTGATAAGGCATTGGATGAACTTTATAAACTATTACAAAACAGACGGAAATTAGACTTGCAGGAACAGGTTAATAAGATGTCAGGAAAGATGTCGTTAGTGATGATGGTATTCTTATTCCCCGCCCTTCTTATTGTTGTTGCCGGCCCCGCTTTAGTATCAATTTCTACCGCATTAGGAAATTTAGGAAATTAGCGCAGGAGCGTATTGCATGATCAAAGATAAGCTTTCAATTTGCAGTTTAACGCTCGTTTTATTAAGCGGTTGTGCGAGCATGCCTTCGTCACAACAAGCATCGGTAGGCAACTGTGATATTCCTGTCAGCAAAAAAGAAAGTGTCACGCTCGATCTCATCGAGCAGCAAGTTGCCGAAAAACAATATTACTCAGCGCTCGCTTACCTCGAGAAAGCCCCTGACAGCTCTCCCCGCGTGCTTCGACTGCGCGCGGAAGCACAGCGTAATACTGGTATGCTCAACGAAGCCTATGAAAGCTATCGAAACCTCAGCCTAACGTGTATGGCAGCCTATGGACATGCGGGCATGGCCAAAATACTCGCCGTTAGGGGAGATATACCCCAGGCTCATCAGCAGATGCTAAAAGCCCGCCGGTTGGCGCCAAGCAATGCGGATATACGCAATGACTACGGTTTCATCCTACTTGCACACAAAGACTTCAAAGGTGCGCAGCGTGAATTCATGACGGCACTCCAATTACAGCCAGGACATCCTGTGGCCATAAGAAATATGGTAATGAGCCTGATTTTAGGAGGCGATAGCAGAACCGCATTACGTATGGCAAAAAACAACGGCATCCCTTCAGAAGAATTCAGACAATTACTCAGTCAAGCCAATGCCTTTAAAGAACCGGCCATCGCCGGCAGCAACAACCGTAAGCAAGGAGCACCACTATGAAAAAACTAACTACGGCCTGTTTTTTTATCGCGTCAATGACATCAGCTACTGTGTTCGCAGAGCCAGAGGTTATTTATACCGAAAATCCAGCACCGCAAACCGCAACTCACCGCCTTCTTGAGATGCAGCGTTCGGGGCAAAATGCCAGTACAGAAGAACAACACCTAAGCGGCAAGGTAAGTACCGAAGTGTATAACCGCTACGTGAGAAGCTTCTCGCAATCTATTCCAGATAGTTTTATCGAAGATACCTTCACCGAAGAGTAGTCAACATGCAAATGCAGCGACCACAATTGAATCGTTCACCGCAAAGACAACGAGGCGTTACTACCATCCTTGCCGTCTTAATGATGCTGAGTCTATTTACTTTTCTCGCAGTGGTTACTGATACTGGTCGACTCTATCTTGCAAAAAGATCGCTGCAAAAAGATGCTGATCTAGCCGCAATGGAAACTGCGCTGCGCTATTGCCGAGATCAAAGTCTAGATGTTGAAGCAATGACCTTGGCCGATTTAGATGTACTCTCACCTGCGAGAAATAACTTCAAAGGAAACAATACAAACAGTACAGTTACCATGACGAGAGTGGACAATGCCGTGACGGCATCCATATCATACCGTGTTCCAGCCTCGCTATTCGAACAACTACTTCCTAGCGATGACAATGAAATCAATCTTACCGCAAGTGCTACCGCAAAAGCCTGTGAGCCCTCTGCGAAACTAGGCATAAGTACGAACTTACTAGAAGTCAATTTACTAAATGGCGTACTTGGCGAGCTCCTTGGTACAAATATCGCCCTTACCCTCGCAAGCTGGCAAGGACTAGCAGATGTTGATATTAACTTACTAGACTTTACCAATGCGTTAGCGAGTGTCGGTATTTCAGTTGCTCAAGATGGACTTATCACCGGAACAGCCAGTGTCGCAGATATCTTAGATGTAGCAGCAACCGTACTAAGTAACGCGGGCGGAGACAGTGCTGTCGCCGCATCAATTTTAGAAAACGAAATAGTCGACCAAGTTATCGCATCTCCAAATATTGCGCTTGGGTCAATACTATCTGTAGCAAGTACCGACCCAGACTCTGCACTTGATGTTGGTCTAAACGTCTTAGATTTAGTCAAGGGAGTCATTTACTTAGGTGGAAAAGACAATGAAACCGTTGTCGACGTACCTATAGCCCTCCTCGGACTTGCCGACGTCGTCGTTAAATTACAGATAACAGAAGCACCACAGTTCGCGATAGGCAATCCAGAGCTGGCGAAAGCAGACCCTTACGGTAACAATGCCATCTATGTACAGACTGCGCAAATCAAAACATTTATTTCTTTGGAGTTACCCATTCTAGGCACCTTAGACAGCGTGCTTACTAACCCCTTAATTTCGGACATCACTGATACGGCCAACAGCTTGCTATCGCTAAATCTTATCGACGTTTTAGGAGATATCCTATGCCTCGTAGGTTGTGTGCAAGAGAAAGATAAAGTCGATATCGACTTTCTTTCGACACCGCGAGTAGATATTGCTGTCTATGGTGGCAGAGGAGAAGCCAGAGTCACAGATTATAAGTGTGATGGTGGAAAATCACTTGATGTTGATACAACGACATCCACTCTTAGTGTAGTTTTGGGGCAGTTTGGTGACAACGTAGCAGAAGCTGAAAGTAATGTATTTTCGACAAGCCCACTTGTTCCCGAGCCATTACCTATATTAGATATCGGCAGCGTGCATGTTAAGAAAACCTGTGTTTTGGCTATTTGTAGCTATCAATACAAAAAAGGATCTGGCTGGACTTCCGATATAAATCAAGCTGACAGACAAGCGTATACTGGTGGCGGTATAGGGCTAGCACTTGACACAGAAGTTGTTGGTGACGGGCCAACGGGTCAAACTATATCTGACAATCCTGACGCTACTTGCCTTCCTGGCGTAAAAGATGAACTTAATTTCAACTGTGCAGATTTTGAAGCTACAGACCCGCTCTCAAGTTTAGTAACTACCCTATCCGGTGTGCAACCAGAGTTTTATACGCCATCAAACGGTAATGTGCTAGGCACCGTAACGAGTTTAGTTGGCGCAACAGCGAACACATTAATCTCGACCATAAGCTCATTAATAAGCTCCACCTTGTCGCCAATTCTTGACCCCGTGTTAAATTCTTTACTGAAAACACTGGGTGTATCACTGGCAAATGCAGAAGTCGGCGCCGCACTCACCTGTGAAAATGACAAAGTCAGATTAACAAATTAAGAGCCCCCTCCAACTCCTTTATCTGCAAAAACGGACGCGTCCCTCAACCGGAAGCGTCCCAGCTTGAATAGGATGTCGTCAAACACATAAGCTATAGTCTCGCCATCGTTGCAGGGTAGACGCCCCGAAGACGGAATAGCGAACTGCCCGTTTGTGCATTTTTTGCCGCCCCACCCGCTTTGCCGTCCGTATTTATAACGATTATTATTCTATTTCCTGCATGTTCAAATACACGTATTGTTAACATCAAATTAATGTATCAAACATAATACTCAAGCCAGACTAAATCCCAGAGTACATTTCAAATTGTAATGAGTAGTATCAGGATCAATATTAAAAAAGCCGTGAACTCTGACAGAGTTTTTTTGCTGTGCGTTTCAGTTTACGTCCTAGGTACATATTGCTTTGCGAGTTACCACGGTCTACATGACCGATTTTCTGCCGTAATGTATGTCATTCCTGCCGTACTACAGTTCTTTACAATAGGAATGCTTTTTTACGCATTTTATATTCTGTACGTGATGATAAAAATTCGGCCTCAAAAGCTATTCGCTTATCTTCGGCTAGAATTAAAAAAGTGGTTACTAAACTATCAGTTTGTTCGCGGCAGTGTTAACTATGTGGCGATATGTATCTTTCTATCTGCAATGACATCGTTTAAATCACTTATTCCTGATATAAATTCATTTAGCTGGGATCCCGCACTCGCTAATTTTGATCGTCAATTACACGGTGGTCTCGCGCCTTGGGAAATCATTCAGCCTCTAGTTGGCATGCCGGTCATTAGCCATTTTATCGATATCATTTACGGCGCGTGGTTTGTCGTTATGCTGACTGCCGTTTTTTGGTTTATTTTTATCTCTAAAAATGAACAACTAAGAAGGCAGTTCCTGCTCACCTATATATTATCTTGGGCAATTAATGGAACAGTTCTCGCTGTGTTTTTTTCATCGGTCGGCCCAGCATTTTTCGCTAACGTTTATCCCGAGACCATAAACCCATACCAAGGCTTAATGGCCTACCTAAACAATGCTGATGCGAGCTATCCTTTGGTCGCCCTAGAGGCCCAAAAGATGCTATGGGAATTCTATCAAAGCTCCGCACTGGGAACCGCCGGAGGAATTTCATCAATGCCAAGTATGCATGTATCCATTGCATTCTTGATACTTTTGGCATGCTGGCGCGCACACTATTTTGCGCCAAAGGTATTTGGGAGTATTTTTCTCGCATTAATACTCATTGGCTCAGTTCACCTAGGTTGGCACTATGCTATTGATGGGTACTTATCTATTGTCACAACCCTAATGATTTGGAAGTTAAGTGCATACCTAGTCTCCAATGAAATCACCAAACCAGTGACTTGCGAAGTAATTGAGAGGAAAACAGACCCTGCTTAAAATAAGCATTCGGATTTGGCAAATTGATAAACAATATACTTCATCAAAAAATTGCCATGTGCTAAGTTCATATCATTCCAAGCTGCCTAAATCCGCGGCTAAGCATATGAAAAATTATAATACTCCTAATGGAATTGGACTTAATTTCATACCGACTCATTCTCTTTTCCGTCAAAGGGCTACCAAATAACATGACATTCGATGACTTTCTAACAATCCTCGCTAAGAACGACGGCTCAGACCTATTTTTGAGTACCGGTGCTCCGGCTTGCGCGAAATTTCATGGCAAGTTGAAACCTCTTCAAAAAGAACCTTTTTTGCCTGGCGACATAAAAGCTATTGCCTATTCAATCATGGATAGTGAGCAAGTCATCGAGTTTGAGCAGGAATTAGAAATGAACCTGGCTTACCACATACCGGGTATCGGTCGCTTTCGAGTAAATATATTTAAACAGCGAAACGAAATTTCGATTGTCGCGCGAAACATCGTAACCGAGATTCCGAACGTTGATGCATTGGGTCTCCCCCCAATTCTTAAAGATGTGGTGATGACGAAACGTGGACTGGTGTTATTCGTAGGTGCAACAGGTTCTGGTAAATCAACGTCTCTAGCCGCCTTAATAGATCACCGCAACACCAATAGCAGCGGTCATATTATTACCATTGAAGACCCTATTGAATTCCTCCATCGCCATAAGCGCAGCATCATCAATCAGCGTGAAATTGGGATGGACACCAGAAGCTTTCACCAAGCGCTAAAGAACACATTAAGACAGGCACCAGATGTTATTTTGATCGGTGAGATTCGCGACAGAGAAACCATGGAACACGCCCTTGCCTTTGCTGAAACCGGGCATCTCTGTATATCTACCTTACATGCTAACAACGCAAACCAAGCCCTAGATCGCATCATTAACTTTTTCCCAGAAGAACGTCGCAATCAACTATTACTCGACTTATCACTAAATTTAAAGTGCTTTGTATCCCAGCGTTTGGTACCTACTATGGACGGAAAACGCGCCGCGGCGATCGAGATTTTATTGGGCACACCAACGGTTGCCCAAGCGATACATAAAGGCGAAATCGAAATCATTAAAGAGATCATGGCTAAGTCTGAAAATGTGGGAATGCAGACCTTTGACGCCGCACTGTTCAAACTTTATGAAGAAGGAAAAATCTCGTTTGAGGAGGCGCTCAAAAATGCCGATTCAGCGAACAATCTACGACTGAGAATTAAACTGTATAGCAGTCGTGGCCTGCCTGCAGGTGAAACTGCTGAGGTAGAAAAAGAAGAAAAGACCAGCTCCTTCTCGCTCAGCATTGAATCTGATGACGACGTGGATATGGAGCAATAGTGAATTACCCCGGTGGCTGAACATGCCGCCTTAACATCGCAAATATAAAAAAGGCTGACGGCAAAAATGCACGTCAGCCTTTAATAAAAACCACCCTGAACTAAAACGACTACTCAGCGACTGTCTCTTCAGCAACTTTCTTTGCCGTAGGTTTCGGCAGCAACTGCTCGCGGATGTTACCTTCAATCTCAGCGGCTATTTCAGGATTTTCACCAAGATACTTCGCTGCGTTGGCTTTACCCTGACCGATCTTATCACCCTTGTAGGCGTACCAAGCACCTGACTTATCGACCAAGCCCAATTTAACACCCAGATCGATAACTTCGCCCAAACGATAAATACCGCGGCCATAAAGAATTTGAAACTCAGCTTGTTTGAACGGTGGCGATACTTTGTTTTTCACCACTTTGACGCGTGTTTCATTACCCGTCACCTCTTCACCCTCTTTCACCGCACCAATGCGGCGAATATCTAAGCGAACAGAGGCGTAAAACTTAAGCGCATTACCACCTGAGGTTGTTTCTGGGTTACCAAACATGACACCGATTTTCATACGAATCTGGTTGATGAAGATAACCAAAGTATTGGTTTGTTTAATGCTACCGGTCAGTTTACGGAGGGCTTGTGACATCAAGCGCGCCTGCAAACCAACGTGCGAGTCGCCCATATCGCCTTCAATTTCAGCCTTCGGCACCAGGGCGGCAACTGAGTCAATAACGATGACATCAACTGAGCCAGACCGCACCAGCATGTCAGTAATTTCTAAGGCTTGTTCACCAGTATCAGGCTGAGATACCAGCAAATCATCCAAATTAACCCCAAGCTTCTCTGCATACTGAGGATCAAGTGCGTGTTCCGCATCTACAATCGCTACTGTTTTGCCGGCTTTTTGCGCTTCGGCCATAACTTGTAAACATAGTGTCGTTTTACCTGAGGACTCAGGCCCGAAGATTTCCACAACACGCCCATAGGGCAAGCCACCTATTCCAAGGGCGATATCAAGGCCTAGTGACCCGGTTGACACCGAGGGCATCACTTCACGTGAGCTATCGCCCATTTTCATGATTGAACCCTTACCGAATTGACGCTCAATCTGACCTAGCGCTGATTCCAGTGCCTTCTGTTTGTTAGGATCCATGTGCTCTCTACCCTTTGTGGAATTTGATATTTAACAGTGACGGCGACGGTTATCCCTCAGCCACACAACTGTATATATAATCAGTATTATGAGTGCGCTTGTCAATGCCCGCTTAGGATTTCTTTATAAACCATCAAAGACTGTTAAAACAATATGCAAAATTAGGCCTTTAATGGCTGATAGTAACACTTTGTTTCGTAGCGCAAATGGGAATTGTGCTAGAGTTCGCCACTTAATTTTAATGCTCCAATGTTACAGATCAGGCCCTTTATGATTCCTTGGAAAAAGCTCGGTATCGCGAAAATACCCAATGATGGCGGCGAACTGCAGTTGTCGCAACGCGGTGAGGAGTTTTCGATTCGCCTATCGGGCGTGCGTGGTGAGCTAATGAACAGCCGCGTTTTTAACTCTGAACAAGTATTGGCAGAGTTAGGCTGCGCTACTATTAAAAACAAGCCCGACGCCCATGTATTGGTTGGCGGACTCGGAATGGGTTACACCCTAGCGGCCGCATTGCGATCAGTCACTTCAACGTCGAGGGTTACTGTCGCCGAACTCATCCCTGAAGTGGTCGAGTGGAATAAAGGCCCCTTAGGCCAGTGCGCAGAAAATCCCTTAAGCGATCCACGATCAATCGTCCACATTGGCGACGTGGCCAAGCTGTTTGAAAATAAGCCCAATAGTTACGATGCCATTTTGCTCGATGTCGATAATGGCCCAGAAGGCTTAACCCAAGCCGACAATAACTGGCTATATTCACAACAAGGTTTAGAAGCCATCTCAAACACGCTACGCCCCGAAGGTATGCTGGCAATTTGGTCAGCAGGCGGAGACAGCATGTTCGCGATCCGCCTTAAAAAAGCGCGCTTTAAAGTAGATATAAAGACTGTGCGAGCACGGCCCGGCAAAGGTAGCCACCACACTATTTTCTTAGCACAGAAGCCGTGGCAATCATCGGATATCCGCTAAACCAGACGGGTCTGACGCTGGTATCGCAATAGTGGTTTTTAATGTGATTTGTTATTCTTTTCGATCTTTCTCAGTGCAACGATGAATAGATTCCTGCAAAACACACACAACAACGATCACAGCAAATTTAAGCGAACAAACAATAGGCATATCGCAGCACTATGACCAATGACGTGAACACCAATAGCTCAGCGGAAGTGAGCCACACTCCGATGATGCAACAGTATTTAAAGATTAAGGCTGAACACCCCAACGAAATCGTCTTTTATCGTATGGGTGATTTCTATGAGTTGTTCTTCGATGACGCCAAGCGCGCCTCCGAATTGCTCGATATTACCTTAACAGCACGGGGAAAATCTGGCGGCAACCCTATTCCAATGTGTGGCGTCCCCTACCACGCCGTCGAAGGGTATCTTGCCAAGCTAGTAAAAGGTGGCTGGTCCGTAGCGATCTGCGAACAAATTGGCGACCCGGCGACCAGCAAAGGCCCCGTTGAGCGCGCCGTTGCACGCATTGTCACCCCGGGAACCATCAGCGACGAAGCGCTGCTAGACGAGCGCAAAGACGCTCTACTACTTGCCGCATGCGGCCAAGGACAAAACTTTGGTATCGCCGTATTAGATATGAGTAGCGGTCGATTTCATGTCTTAGAGGTCCTTGGACAAGCCGCATTCGTAGGAGAATTGCAACGACTGCGCCCCGCTGAATTATTAATATCTGAAGATCTGGCAATCGATGAAATGCCCAAAATGCCCGGCCTGCGGCGCTTACCACCGTGGGAGTTCGATTTCGACGCCGCAAACCGCGCTCTTTGCCAACACTTCGGCGTGCAAGACCTCGCGGGGTTTGGTTGCGAAACATTAAGCCTAGGCATCGGTGCAGCGGGCTGTCTGCTGCAATATGTGAAAGATACCCAACGCACTGCACTGCCCCATATTCGTCAACTTAAACATGAATCACGCGATGATGCCGTCGCTATGGATGCGGCCACACGTCGAAACTTAGAACTCGACCTAAACTTGGGAGGCGGCGCAGAAAACACCCTAGCATCGGTATTTGATCGCTGCCAAACCGCCATGGGAAGCCGTCTACTGCGTCGCTGGTTACACCGCCCACTGCGCAACCAAACTGTTCTCAACGCCCGCCAAAGCGGGGTTGTCGGTCTGATAGAAAACTATCAATTTGAATCTGTACGAGACACCCTAAAACAAATTGGTGACTTAGAACGGATTCTCTCTCGGGTAGCCCTGCGCTCGGCTCGCCCCCGCGATCTGTCGCGCTTACAGCGCGCACTAGCGACATTGCCACTGCTACAAAGCCAGCTAAAGCCGTTAGACATTCCCTATTTACTTAGTCTTAGTCACGAAATCAGTGAGTTCCCCTCGCTCGATGATTTACTTGCCCGTGCTGTCGCAGAAAATCCACCGATGGTAATCAGAGACGGCGGCGTGATTGCCGAGGGCTACGACAGCGAACTAGACGAACTGCGCAGTCTCAGTAGCGACGCCGGTGAATTTTTATTGGCCATGGAACGTCGTGAAAAGGAAAAAACCGGACTCAGCACACTAAAAGTCGGCTATAACCGCGTGCATGGCTATTATATTGAGATAAGTAAACTGCAGGCAGCACAGGCGCCAGTTGAATATATTCGCAGGCAAACCCTTAAAAATGCCGAGCGCTTTATCACCCCTGAGTTAAAAACCTTTGAAGACAAAGCGCTCAGCAGTAAAAGTCGCGCCTTGGCGAGGGAGAAATACCTGTATGAAATGCTACTCGACGCCCTTAATGAGGAACTCAGTGCATTACAAATCTCTGCCCAAGCCCTTTGCGAATTAGATGTTGTTGCCAACTTAGCCGAGCGCGCAATTCAATTAGACCTTTGCCAGCCCGAGTTTTGTGATCAGCCCTCACTTGATATCGAGCAAGGCCGACATCCGGTAGTCGAAAGTGTGCTGGATGAGCCCTTTATTGCCAACGATCTGACACTGGGTGAAAACCGTCGCACACTGATAATTACCGGCCCCAATATGGGTGGTAAATCGACCTATATGAGACAAACAGCACTTATCGTGCTGTTGGCACACATCGGAAGTTTTGTACCCGCAAAATCAGTAAAACTCAGCTTGGTTGACCAAATTTTCACCCGTATCGGCTCATCAGATGATCTTGCTGGCGGCCGCTCTACCTTCATGGTGGAAATGACCGAAACAGCCAATATTTTGCATAACGCCACCAGTAAAAGCCTGATTCTTATGGACGAGATCGGACGAGGCACCAGCACCTTTGATGGCTTGTCATTAGCTTGGGCCTGCGCCATAGATCTCGCAGACCGTGTGCAGGGCTTTACACTGTTTGCTACACACTATTTTGAACTGACCGTACTGCCAGAAAGCTACCCAAAAGCAGCCAATGTTCACCTCGGTGTTACCGAACATAACGACCATATTGTCTTTCTTCATAGAGTGGAAGAAGGACCTGCTAACCGGAGCTATGGTTTGCAGGTGGCAAAACTTGCGGGAATTCCGCCAAAAGTGGTTAGCGCCGCCAAAATAAAATTACAGCAATTAGAAAACCAAGCGATCGGCCACGGCCAGCTAAATACCGCCGGACCACAGACTGATCTGTTTGCGCTTCCCGCTGAGGAACACCCCGTCGTAGAAGCGCTAGAGGCTATCGACCCGGACAATCTTAGTCCTCGGCAGGCACACGAATTACTGTATGCCTTAAAGGCTAAACTGAGATAGATCGACAATAAACACCTCTAACGAGTAAAAACGATTAGGCACAGCTAAATTATTGTTAAGACTAAGGCTATACCGATTTTTTTCACTGGTGTTACAATACGCCGCTCTAAGAAATACCACCCAAGTCAGGATAAAAAGGGGCTGACCAGAAATGACTTTTGTTGTAGGCGAAGATTGCATCAAGTGCAAACACACAGATTGTGTCGAGGTTTGTCCGGTAGACTGTTTTTACGAGGGTCCAAACTTCCTCGTTATCCATCCCGACGAGTGCATTGATTGCGCATTATGTGAGCCAGAATGTCCGGTAAACGCGATCTTCTCGGAAGACGAGCTGCCAGATGACCAGCAAGTATTCCTTGAGTTGAATGCGGAGCTCGCTGAAGTTTGGCCAAACATCACAGAAATGAAAGAAGGCCCTGCTGATGCCGAAGAATGGGCAGGCAAGCCTAACAAACTGCAGTATCTGGAGCGTTAATACGCTATGTAGCGTATTCCATAAGGTACAGATCTAAAAAAGCCCGCAGATGCGGGCTTTTTTAGATCTGTACATCAACGACGTCCGTCGTTAATTGAAGTCCTCCGCAAAAAGGGACGCGGCATTCAAGCCATTGGCCTCAAATAACACACGCATACTTTTTAAAGCTTCAACCTGGATTTGACGCACACGCTCGCGGGTTAAACCAATTTCTCGGCCAACCTCCTCCAAGGTGGATGACTCATGACCGCGCAAACCAAATCGCCGAACGACGACCTCACGCTGCTTCACGCTGAGTTCGTCTAACCATACATCAATACTGCTTGTTAAATCCTGACCCTGAAGAATATCGCTAGGGTTGATAGATTGAGTGTCAGCGATCGTATCCAGTAAGACCTGATCAGAATCATGGGTCAAAGGCACATCAACGGAACCTACCCGATCCTTAAGACCGCACAGGCGTTTCGCCTCAGATACCGGACGATCAAGCGCCTCAGCCATCTCTTCCGGCGAGGGCATATGATCTAACTTTTGAGTTAGCTCCCGTTCCGCACGTAAATAACTATTTAGCTCTTTTACCACGTGAATGGGTAAACGGATGGTGCGGGTCTGATTCATTATCGCCCGTTCTATGGTTTGTCTAATCCACCACGTTGCATAGGTTGAAAAACGAAACCCGCGCTCAGGATCAAATTTTTCTACCGCACGAATTAAGCCGAGATTACCCTCTTCGACTAAATCTAATAGGCTTAATCCTCGGTTTAAATAACGTCGTGAAATTTTTACAACTAAGCGCAGATTACTTTCAATCATGCGTTTTCGACCGGCCTCATCACCTTTTCTGGCGAGACGTGCAAAGTGCACCTCTTCTTCGGCGGTTAACAGGGGAGAAAATCCAATTTCGCTAAGATACATCTGAGTCGCGTCAAGGTCCGTGCTCTGCCGGTGAGATCGCGTTTTACTCGGTTTAGGTGCTGATTTTTGCTTGGCTTCCGCGTTGAATGAATCGTTTTCTTGGTCGTCATCACTATCATTTAAAATTTCAATTAAACCAGAACGATAGTTGTTACTTTCTTCAAATACCCGCATCGTCGAATCCTTATTTTGATATTATTGCTCGACTTGGGTGAAACTTAAAACAGTTTCCTTATCAAAACGGCGTTCAGCGCCTAGGAAGCAGCTTTAAAGGATCAACCGGTTTTCCGTCTACACGAACTTCAAAATGTACCTTTGGCGAATCTGTTCCGCTGTCGCCTAACTCTGCGATAACGGCACCCGCCTTCACACTATCTCCTTCTTTGACTAACAAACGTCGATTATGCCCGTAGGCACTTAAATAGCGTTCAGAGTGTTTAAGAATAAGTAGATTGCCATAACCCACTAAACCGCTTCCTGAATACACTACCACGCCAGCCCTTGATGCCCTTACAGGCTCGCCCATTTTACCTTTAATATCAATACCTTTATGCGCTTGCCCTGTCGCAACAAACGAACGAACCAAAGGGCCTTTTACCGGCCAAATCCATCCCGCCCCTGAATCTAATACTAGCGAAGACGATTTTATGGGCGATTTCGTTACCGGCGCCTGTACTGCTACGGCAGGCTTATTCGATGCCCTATTGGGCATACTCGAAGTAGACTTAGAAGGCGTTTTTTTAGATTTTGTTGCAGGTTTAGCTCCGGAAACGATAGCACGCGTACTTTCTTGCAACATCAGTGCTTGGCCAGGGTATATGGTATAGGGCGCAGCCAAATTGTTAGCAGTCGCTAACCCTTTAACATTGAAGCCATAACGCCATGCAATAGAAAATAACGTATCGCCAGCACTGACAACGTAATAAGGGGGGGGACGTTCAGAAGGATTATAACGATCAGAAACAGGCGCATAACTGCCATTGGAAGTACAGGCCGCAAGGCTCAAAACAAAAACTAATATGCTGAAAAACATCTTCAGCACCGTCATCATGTCAGCGTCCCAATAAGCACAAAAATAAACCTTTTTTGCTAAAGAAGTAACACTCTACCCAATTCCGTTGGCTTCATACTACGCTAATAATCTGAAGTCTCTCGCTATTCTGATTACTATATGAACTTTCAGTGCCGCATATTAGAAAAAAATATTCTTAAAAACTCAGTTGGTTTTTGCTAATCGCTCTATTAACAGCACTAAAAACACGCCCGCAATAGCAATCATTAGCGACACCATGAGCTGCGGATCAGCTAAATTCGCATAATCCCATGGCATTACATTTTGCCAACCCGGCGCTAAAGACTCAGCTAACAATTGCCCGTCGGCGCCCAACTTCCAAGGCCAAATAATCGTCAAAGACCCGATTAAAATACCTGTTAAGGTCGCCAATAATTGCGGCCTATGATGATGCATCAACCAAGAAAGTAAACGCACAAACAACATTAATCCCACGGCGCAACCAGCTACAAAACTCAGTAAGGAAATTAGCTCAAGCTGTTTCACCGCATTAATCACAGGCTCGTACATGCCGAGTAACAGCAGAATAAAACTACCGGATATACCCGGCAAAATCATGGCGCATATTGCTAATGCTCCAGATAAAAATAGTGTTAACGGCGTAGCGGTAATCTCGGCGGGACGCAACTCGCCAATCAATACTGCAAAACCAAGACCCAATATAAGCCAGCCGACGTGTTTGATGCCCTGAGGAATTTGTTGATAAACGATAATAGCAGACGCCAATATCAAACCAAAAAACAAGGCTGCCAAGGGCAACGGGTGTTCGTGCAAGCCATAAGAAATTAAACGCGCCAATGACACGACGCTAACAACGATTCCCAGCATTAAACTTAACAGGAAATAGCCATTAATCAGCTGCAAAAAAGCCATTGGGCCAGACTTAAACAGTACTTGAAGCGCCTGCAAGTTACAGGACTTAAGACTTTCGATGAGTTCGTCGTATATGCCGGTAATAAATGCCACCGTGCCACCGGAGACACCAGGAACAACATCTGCCGCGCCCATAGCCATCCCGCGAACAAACACCCCTAGCGAAAATCCTTTCATCAATATTCCTTAACACCCGACGGGGTTTTAAAATTGTTTATGCAACTACAACGCCGGCGACCATGGGCACAAATAACACCGGCTCGATCAGCTGTTCTTCAATGCCTTCTTCGGTCTTATCAAAAACATACAAAGACTGTTGCTTACCCACCGGACCAACGGGAATCACAAGACGTCCGCCAACCGCGAGTTGTTCTAACAATTCTGGGGGCACCACCTCCGGTGCGGCGGCAGAGAGAATAGCATCAAAAGGGCCGCGATCTTTCCAGCCCATGCCACCATCTGCATGGCGCAAATGCACATTATGTAGACCCAGTTGACGAAGCCGTTGGCGTGCTTTTTCTTGCAACGGGCGAATGCGTTCAACACTGAACACACGCTCAACCATCTGAGCTAGAATCGCCGTTTGATAACCAGACCCGGTTCCCACTTCTAGCACGCGACTTCGCGGACCATTGGCTAATAACAACTCGGTCATACGAGCAACAATATAAGGCTGCGACAGAGTTTGCTGGAAGCCAATTGGCAGCGAGCTATCTTCGTACGCACGGTGTGACAAAGCTTCGTCGAGGAAAATATGACGAGGCGTTCCCCTGATCACATTAAGCACGGCTTTGTCGGTGATGCCCTGTTCCGTCAAACGCTCGATCAATCGATCTCTGGTTCGCTGGGATGTCATCCCAATACCTTGCAAATTTAAAATTGTCACCGTGTCTTCTCAGTAAACATCGGGGCCAAGAAAGCCCCTAGTAGTTGATCAATTCTCGCACAAGCGCGGTAGCGAAACAGCCCCTAGGCAAGGAAAATGCCAGAGATAAGGCCCCATCATCGGCAAATTGCCACTTTACATCCTGTGGAATAACACGGAGTGCGCGTCGCTCCATAGCCAAATTGTTCTTCATTAATCCTGTGCACATATCAGAAAAGTCAGAATATACCCGCTCTTCTAACAACGCCGTATCACCAGCGGCGGCCAGCTTGCCAACCTTTCCAAATAGTGGACCACTGGGGTGAATATCACCATCACGCAAACGGGCGGTAATCTCAGTGTCGATATCCGCCAAAAACACACTGCCACTATCACGTAGCGAAAACACATCGCCCACCAAACCGCTAGCCCAAGTGCCTGCAGTGACACGTTCAGCCAAAACAGTATTAAAAATAAGCGAACGGGCCGCCGACAAATACATGCTTCGCTCAAAGCGAGCGGGATTTATTTCGCCCGCAAACCATTGGCGACACGCATCTATATTACCGCCATCATGGCCGAAGCGTTGTTCTCCAAAATAATTGGGAATGCCCGTGGCAATGATTGGCAGGCGAGTTTCCACGTCCGCGACATCTCCCTTTAAATCAGACAATCGCAGAATAAAGCGATTATAGCGATGGCTTCCCAAACGCAGCTTCTGACGGTGCCGCCCCTGACGCAGGATCCGCCAAGTTTCATTTTCTGGCACACGCCATTCAGGCTTATTTTTACCGGGAAGATGCACACAAAACCATTGCCGCGTGACCGCATGTCGGTCTTTCTGCCCCGAGTAGGTCACCGCTCGGGGTTGAACACCAGCGATGCGTGCTAATTTTCGCGCTAGATATTCAGTGTTGTCACCGATCTTTTCGATCCACAACCAATCAAATTCACCATCGTCGCTAAATTCGACATCAAAAACTTCTTCAACAACAAAATCCTCTGGCTGCGCTTTTAATACACCGGATGCCAACGGTGCGCCTTGTGCCCTTGGCCAATCAGTTAACATCGGCTCGCTCCAATAGTACAACAGCGTCGACCGCTATTCCCTCACTGCGCCCTACAAAACCCAGCTTTTCTGTCGTGGTGGCCTTCACGCTTATTTGCGATTCAGAAACACCAATGGCGTTGGCTATGGATTCACGCATCGCAAGAATAAACGGCGCCAATTTGGGTTGCTGCGCAGCAATGGTTAAATCTGCATTACCTAAACGAAAACCCTGAGCCAGTATTAACTTATAACAATGTTGTAAAAGTATTTTGCTATCTGCCCCTGCATACTGCGGATCAGTGTCTGGGAAATGTTTGCCGATGTCGCCCAATGCCAAAGCGCCAAGCATGGCATCGCAAAGCGCATGTAGCGCAACGTCGCCATCTGAGTGCGCAATCAAACGCCACTGACAAGGAATACGTACACCACACAACGTAATACCCTCGCCCTTATCAAGGCGATGTACGTCGTAACCATGGCCGATACGGATCGCACTCACTGTTGATCTCCACTAAGAAACACCGCTGCAATCGCAAGATCATCTGGGTAGGTTATTTTGATATTGCGATGACTGCCTTCGACAAGTAAGGGACGATGGCCACAATGCTCCATCGCAGAGGCTTCGTCAGTCACCGCTAATTGACGCTCGCGGCAGTGCATAAGCGCATCGCGCAACTCTCCAAAACGAAACAACTGCGGCGTAAATGCTCGCCACAACGTATTGCGATCTACAGTTGCGGAAATTTCGCCCACTTCATTGCCACGCTTAACCGTATCAACCATCGGCGCGGCTAGAATTGCCCCCGTCGTATGTGCACAACCCAGCGTTATCAGACGTTGAATATCGTTCGTAGAAACGCAGGGACGCGCGGCATCGTGAACTAAGACCCAATCCGATTCAGCAGCGTCACTCAAAGCCGCAAGCGCGCGCTCAACCGAGTCAGAGCGCTCACGCCCGCCCAATACAGCTAAAACACGGGGATCACTTGCACAGGCTAAAGTAGAAAAAATCTTGTCATCTTCATGCAGGGCAACGGCAATTGCCTTAATATCAGTGCAGGCCAACAAGGCCAGTACACTATGCTCAATTACCGATTTATCTAGGAGAGTAAGGTACTGCTTTGCTAAGCGTCCACCGAAACGCGAGCCGGTTCCTGCCGCAGGCATGACCGCCCATATGCGTGGATTATCTGCCACGTTGATTCTGCCTGTTATGATTCAAGCTATTATTCTGCTTCCCAATATTTCTATTCATCGACGATAAGATAAAAAGTCTCACCGGATTTTATTAGCCCCATATCATTTCGGGCGCGCTCTTCGATACTGTCTAAATCATGTTTTAAACTGCGAACCTCACCATATAAACGTTCATTGCGCAGCTGCAAATCATTGTTGTGATCTTTCTGAACGGCAATATCACGACGCAGGCTGGCAATCTGTTCCCAGCTTCCGGTTCCAGTCCACAGCCGTAATTGCAACATGCCCAAAATAACAAGCAATATTAGAAGCAGGCGCCGACGGGTCATTGCACACCCAGTGTGGTGATATTGTTGTTCATACTAATTCCAGAACTAAATCCTAGAAACCATTTAAAAACACCTAAAACAAAGAAGGCGGCCGCAGCCGCCCTTTTATATTACGCTCGGAATTCATCCCGACCGCGATAGGCTGCCCCAAGCTCTGCTTCAATACGCAGCAGACGGTTATACTTAGCAACGCGATCAGAGCGGCACAAAGATCCAGTTTTAATCTGACCGGCGGATGTTGCCACGGCTAAATCTGCAATTGTAGTATCTTCAGTTTCACCGGAACGATGTGAAATAACTGCTGTATAGCCGGCATCCTTCGCCATTTTAATCGCGTCCAATGTTTCTGTCAGCGAACCAATCTGATTGAATTTAATCAGGATTGAGTTGGCAATATTGTTATCGATACCACGTTTAAGAATTTTTGTGTTGGTAACAAACAAATCGTCGCCAACCAATTGCACCCGGTCGCCTATACGACGGGTCAAGGTTGCCCAGCCGTCCCAATCGCTTTCGTCCATGCCATCTTCGATAGAGATTATGGGGTACTTCTGGCTCAGCTCATCCAAGTATGCGGCGAATCCTTCAGCATCAAATACTTTGCCTTCGCCACTCAAATTGTATTTTCCATCTTTATAAAACTCAGATGACGCGCAATCTAATGCCAAGGTAATATCTTTACCAAGTTCATATCCGGCATTAGCAACGGCTTCGGCTATGGCTTCGAGCGCCGCTTCATTCGACGGTAAGTTGGGTGCAAAACCGCCTTCATCACCAACTGCAGTATTCAAACCACGAGCAACTAATACTTTTTTCAACGAGTGAAAAATTTCAGCGCCTTGACGAAGCGCTTCTGCGAAAGTCTCCGCGCCAACAGGCTGAATCATGAATTCTTGGATATCGACATTGTTGTCAGCGTGCTCACCACCATTAATGATGTTCATCATCGGGACCGGCATGGTGTACTGACCTTCAGTACCATTAATTTGTGCAATACGCTGATAAAGAGGAATACCCTTCTCAATCGCAACTGCTTTAGCGGCTGCAAGCGATACCGCCAAAATAGCATTAGCACCAAGCACCGATTTGCTCTCAGTGCCGTCAGCTTCGATCATCGCATTGTCAATGGCACGCTGATCTTCAGCATCCATTCCCATCAACAAATCACGGATAGTCGTATTTATATTGGCAACCGCTTTCAACACGCCTTTACCCAAATAACGCGACTTATCACCGTCACGTAATTCTAAGGCTTCACGCGAACCTGTCGATGCGCCGGACGGAGCGCAGGCACTGCCGATTGCACCAGATGCCAACACCACATCCGCCTCAACCGTGGGGTTTCCCCGCGAATCCAATACCTCGAACGCCTTAATATCGACAATCTCTGCCATGCTCACTTTCTCCGTTTTAAGTCAAAAAATAATTTATTTAATATCTAACACCGGCAGAGACTTCACTGTCTCATCCACGGCTTTCATATGTTCTAAAAATGGCGCTAATGCCGACAAGGGCAATGCGCTGGGTCCGTCGCATTTAGCGCGATCCGGATCGGGATGCGCTTCAAGGAAAAGTCCCGCAATACCAAGCGCCACACCTGCACGACCCAACTCAACCACCTGATTGCGACGACCACCAGAAGCGGCGCCCATGGGATCTCTACACTGCAGGGCGTGGGTAACATCAAATATAATTGGCGCGCCGCCACTGGCTTCGCGCATCACCCGAAAGCCCAGCATATCGACGACTAAATTATCGTAACCAAAATTACTACCGCGTTCGCACAGCATGATTTTTTCATTGCCACACTCAGCAAATTTCTCAACGATGTTTTTCATCTGACCGGGGCTGAGAAACTGCGGTTTTTTAATATTAATAACCGCGTCTGTCGCCGCCATAGCGGCCACTAAATCGGTTTGACGCGCCAAAAAAGCGGGCAGCTGAATGACATCGCAGACTTCAGATACAGGGCCAGCTTGATGAACTTCGTGAACGTCAGTAATAACTGGTACGTTGAAGGTTTGTTTAATTTCCTGAAAAATTTTCAGCCCTTCTTCCATACCCGGACCGCGATACGAATGCACTGATGAACGGTTAGCTTTGTCGAAGGATGCTTTAAAAACATAGGGGATGCCCATCTTTGCACACACTTCGACATAGTGCTCCGCAACCTGCATAGCAAGATCGCGGGATTCAAGCACATTCATGCCGCCAAACAATACAAAGGGCTTGTCGTTTGCCACATCGATACCGGCAACATTGACCACTTTATCTTTCATTGACCTACTCCTTTCACTCGCTTGCTAAGCAAGGTTTACTCGCTATGCGCGATAGCCGCGTTAACAAACCCAGTAAACAAAGGATGTCCGTCTCGGGGCGTCGAGGTAAATTCCGGATGGAACTGACAGGCGATAAACCACGGATGATCTTCAATCTCGACCACTTCAACTAGACTCTTATCTGCAGACCAACCGCCGACTTTTAAACCAGCCGCTTGTAAACGTTCGACATAGGTATTATTCACTTCGTAACGATGGCGATGGCGCTCGGTAATCGTCTCACTGCCATACACGCCAGCAACCGCAGAACCCTCGACCAAGTGACAAAGCTGAGCACCTAAACGCATGGTGCCACCTAAATCATCGTCGTGGGCACGTTGTTCAACGTCACCGTCCGGTGTTACCCATTCAGTAATCAAACCCACTACCGGATTTTTACCATTGTCATTAAATTCGCTGCTGTTAGCGTCGCCCAAACCTAATACATTGCGGGCGAATTCGATAACGGCAACCTGCATGCCCAAACAAATTCCTAAATAGGGAATTTTATTCTCGCGAGCAAATTGAACGGTGCGAATTTTCCCTTCCACGCCACGACTACCAAAGCCACCGGGAACGAGAATACCGTCAACGCCGTTTAAAATATCAACGCCGTCTTTTTCAATTACTTCAGAATCAATATAGCGAACTTGCACCTTGGTGCGACTGTGAATACCGGCATGCTTTAAGGCTTCATTTAAAGACTTATAAGCGTCCAGTAATTCCATATATTTACCAACCATAGCGATAGTTACGGTTTGATCTTGATGAAGATCGCCCTCGATAACCCTATCCCACTCGGTCAGGTCCGCTGGCGGGCAATCAAGTCCAAAGCGCTCTACAACCAACTCATCCAATCCTTCCGCTGCGAGCAGCGACGGAATGCGATAAATCGAATCTACATCACGCAATGGAATAACGGCGCGGGATTCCACGTTGGTGAACAACGCAATTTTGTGACGGCTACTTTGATCAATTTCGTGATCTGAGCGGCACAGTAAAATATCAGGTTGCAAGCCAATAGAACGAAGCTCTTTAACGGAATGCTGGGTTGGCTTGGTTTTGGTTTCGCCAGCAGTCGCAATATAAGGCACCAAAGTAAGGTGCATTAACATTGCACGCTTAGCGCCTAACTCAACCTTAAGCTGACGGGCCGCCTCAAAGAATGGCAGACCTTCAATGTCACCCACCGTACCGCCGATTTCAACAATGGCGATGTCCGCATCACCAGCACCCGCCAACACGCGGCGTTTAATTTCATCGGTAATATGTGGAATAACTTGGACTGTGCCACCGAGATAATCGCCGCGACGCTCTTTACGCAGCACGGTTTCATACACACGACCCGCGGTAAAATTATTGCCTTTGGCCATTTTGGCACGGACAAAACGCTCGTAATGTCCCAAATCTAGGTCAGTTTCTGCACCGTCTTCGGTAACAAACACCTCACCGTGCTGAAATGGGCTCATAGTGCCGGGATCCACATTTATATAGGGATCCAGCTTGAGCATCGTAACTTTGAGACCACGCGCCTCAAGAATGGCCCCTAAAGATGCTGACGCAATGCCCTTACCCAAGGACGAAACAACACCGCCGGTGACGAATATAAAACGCGCCATGTAATGCCTTTTTAGATAGTACGAAGAGATATAAGGGCCAGAAAAAGCATAGCTTATTCGCCCCCACGAGATGGGACGTCAGTCTAACAGGAAGGCCATAACGAAACAATGAAATTAGGCCTCTGTAGGCCGCCAAGTCTCTGATATAATGCGCGTCCAATTGCTTGCACATCAAGGCCTTAGTACTATGCAACCCATGCTGAATATCGCATTGCGCGCCGCCCGTAAAGCCGGTGACCTTATCGCGCGCGCCTCTGAACAAATCGACCGAGTTCAAATTGAAACCAAGGGCGAAAACGATTTCGTCACTGAAATTGATCGTAAGGCCGAACAGGAGATTATCTATCATCTGAAAAAAGCCTACCCAGATCATGGCTTTTTAGGTGAAGAATCAGGCCAAACAGGCAATGCTGACAGCCCCTATCAGTGGGTAATTGACCCCATTGACGGCACCACCAATTTTGTACGTGGCATTCCACATTTCGCAATTTCTATCGCCTGTTTACATCAGGGACAAATTGAGCACGCAGTGATTCTGGACCCCATTCGCCGCGAAGAATTTACCGCAAGCCGTGGTCGCGGTGCACAGGTGAATGGTCGACGGGTGCGTGTCACCATGAATGGCAGCTTGGAAGGCGCGTTGATTGGTACGGGTATCCCGTTTAAAGCGCGTAGCGAAGAGCACATCCCAGCATATATGCGCAGCTTAGAAGCCGTTGCCGGAGAGACTGCCGGTATTCGCCGCGCTGGCGCGGCCTCGTTGGATCTAGCCTACGTTGCAGCCGGACGCCTTGACGGCTTTTGGGAGATTGGCCTAAACAAATGGGACATTGCGGCAGGTATATTGCTTGTTCGTGAAGCGGGCGGCTTAGTCAGTGACTTCAATGGTGGCGGCACTTACTACGAAACCGGCAATATTGTGGCAGCAAACCCCAAGTGCCTAAAAGGCATTTTGCAAGCAATTCGTCCGCATCTAGAAAATATCCGCTAGACCGCAGTTGCCGACATAAGTCTCGGGCACAAAGTTCAGACATAAAAAAAACCGCGGCCTGCCGCGGTTTTTTTATGTCTACACAAATTGCCCAAATATCAGGGCAAATCGTCTATTTGTGCGCCCTCTTTCTCTACCACTATCAGATCATCCTGGCTAATATTCATTGTCATCAGCAAGCTGGCAACAATATAGATCGATGAGTAGGTACCCACGCCAATACCAATGAGCAAGGCCAAGGCAAAGCTGTGAATCATTTCGCCGCCGACAAAGGCCAAGGCCAACAATACCAGCAAGGTCGTTCCAGAGGTTACCAAGGTACGATCTAGAGTTTCAGTCAGCGAAATATTAATAATCTCACCAGCGTCGTGCTTACGTAGTTTGCGAAGATTCTCACGAATCCGGTCAGCGACGACGATTGAGTCATTCAATGAATAACCAATAACCGCAAGGATCGCCGCTAGCACGGTCAAATCGAAGTCCCAGCCCACCAAAGCAAAAACACCCAGTGTAATGAGAACATCATGCCCCAACGCCGCCACCGCGCCGATAGAGAATTTGACCTGAAAACGCATTGCAACGTAAATCAGCACCACGACTAACGCCAATAAAACCGCTAGTCCGCCCTGCTCACGCAGCTCTTCCCCAACCTGAGGGCCAACGAACTCAATACGACGTAGCTCAATATCGCCGTCAGTCCCCGATTGTAGAACCGAAAGCACCTCATCACCTAAGGTCGGGCTCATACTCTGGGGAATTCTTACCAGTACATCGGTATCCGAACCAAAGTTAACCACGATGGCACTCTCAAAACCGGATGCACTGAGTTCATCACGCACTTGCTGAAGCGGCACAGACTCTTCGTAAATTACTTCAATTAATGTACCACCGGTGAAGTCGAGACCAAAGTTCAACCCTTTCACCGCCAAAACACCAACCGATGCAATCATCACCATGATCGAGATCGCCATCGCAATGCGACGGCCACCCATAAAATTAATCACTTTTTTTGTATCAGACATACGTTTCTCCTAGATCGCCAGCTTAGTGATACGACGACCGCCGTAAACGAAATTAACAATAGCGCGGGTGCCCATAATTGCAGTGAACATCGACGTTAAAATACCTAGCGACAAAGTAACCGCGAAGCCACGAACCGGTCCGGTACCCACCGCATACAAAATCACCGCAACCAGTAGCGTAGTAATGTTCGAATCCATGATGGTGACAAAGGCTCGCCCATACCCCGCCTCGATGGCGTGCTGCACAGATAAGCCGTTGCGTAATTCCTCCCGTATTCGCGAGAAAATAAGTACGTTGGCATCCACCGCCATGCCCACGGTAAGAACGATACCCGCAATACCTGGAAGCGTTAGCGTGGCGCCCAATAACGACATACATGCCGTCAGCAATACCACGTTGGCACCAAGAGCAATCACCGCGATGACACCAAATACGCGGTAGTAAATAATCATAAACAGGGCGACAAGCCCCAAACCGATTTTGACGGCGTTTAGACCTTTACTGATATTTTCGGCGCCAAGCGATGGCCCGACGGTGCGCTCTTCGACAAAGTCGATGGGTGCCGCCAGCGCACCGGCCCGCAGGAGTAGCGATAATTCAGCAGCTTCACCCGGTGCATCCAAGCCCGTAATACGGAACTGCACACCGAGAGCGTCCTTAATTGTCGCTAAGCTAATAATTTTCTTCTCGTCGTAAGGTACTTTTATGGCGTGCTCAACACCATTGGCATCGCGCTCATAGTGGGTACGACTCTTACGCTCGATAAACAGCACACCAAGACGACGGTTGATATTGTGCCGTGTCATGCGGTGCATCAATGTGCCGCCCTGACTGTCCAACGTAATATTTACCTGCGGCATACCGTTCTGATCAAAGCTCGCCTGCGCGTTGGCGACTCGCTCACCGGTAATAACCACATCGCGCTCTAACCAAGCACTGGGTTCGCCACGACCTGGGTTGCGAAATTCGAATTGCTCACGGTCGTTAATCGGAGCGTCGTACTTAGCTTCTAAACGAAAATCCAAATTCGCGGTTTTACCCAAAATCCGCTTCGCTTCGGCGGTGTCTTGAATACCCGGCAACTCAACCACAATACGGTTGCGGCCCTGACGCTGCACTAGTGGCTCAGACACACCCAACTCATTAACCCGATTACGCAAGGTAGTCAGGTTTTGGCTCACCGCGTAATCTTCGATTTCTTTACGCTTAGCTTCGCCGATAACTGCTCGCAAATAGAATGAGTTATCACCCGCTGGCGATTCAACCTTCTCACCGGTCAACTCAGTAAATTCTTTACGAATTAAACCCAAGGCAGTATCACGCAGCTCTGCTGAGGAAAATTTCCCAGAAATGATACTGTTGTCTAGCGTCACAAAACCGCGGATACGCTCTTCGCGAAGCTTCTTTTTAATACCCGAATTGTAATGTTCAAGACGTGTTGCAATCGCCGAGTCAGTATCAACCTCCAGCAAGAAATGCACACCGCCGCTTAAATCTAAACCCAGTTTCATTGCCTGAGCACCTAAATTACTCAGCCATTCAGGAGTATTAGACGCCAAATTTAAGGCGACGATATAACCATCACCTAAAGTACGCTGCACTATGCGCTGCGCGCGAAGTTGCACATCGGTTTCGTATAAGCGAATTAATCCGGACTTACCGGTCTCATTAGCTTTTTCACCAAAGTGTTCAACACCACCGGCATCGAGAGCGGCAGACAAGCGGGTCATAATCGCCTGATCAATAATTACACCGCTACTTTCCCCTGAAATCTGCAAAGCAGGATCAGGCCGATAAAGGTTAGGTACTGCATACAGAAAACCAATCCCCAGTACTGCTATGATCAGCAGGTTTTTCCAGAGCGGATATTTATTTAGCATTGTATTTCCACCAAAACCGCCTGTCACGACGGTGTCTATTTAAAAACGGACGCCAATAAAAAGCGCTAATAGCAAGCGGAGCACCCCTGACCCGCTCTTGTAAAAGCGCCGGCAAACGCCGGCGCTCATATACTTCACCTTCTTTTAAGCCACCCAAACCCGAGCATTACGGAATAAGCGCATCCAACCGCTGTCTTCGACGGAGTTATCCGCTATCCAGGAATTCTGCACCGTGCGGAAGACCCGCTCAGGGTGGGGCATCATAATCGTAACCCGCCCATCTGCACTACTTGCTCCTGCAATACCACATGGCGACCCGTTGGGGTTAGCAGGATACCGCTCGGTGACGTCAAGCTGGCTATCAATAAACTGCAGCGCGACCTTTCCACTCTGCTGCAAACTCTGCAACTGCGACACATCGGCGAATTCAGCGCGACCTTCGCCATGTGCAACCGCAACCGGCAAATGCGAACCTGTCATACCCGCTAGTAATATGGAGGGTGATTCTGGAATTTCAACCAAAGAAAAGCGAGCTTCGAACTGTTCTGAGCGGTTACGCACAAAACGAGGCCAATGTTCAGCGCCAGGAATCAAAGAATGCAGATTAGACATCATCTGACAGCCGTTACACACACCAAGCGAAAACGTGTCGCTGCGCTGAAAGAAACCCGCAAACTCATCGCGAGCACGGCCATTGAAGAGAATGGTTTTTGCCCACCCTTCACCGGCACCCAACACATCGCCGTAAGAGAAACCACCGCAGGCGGCCAGACCTCTAAAATCTTGCAAGCTGACACGGCCGCTCAAAATATCGCTCATATGCACGTCTACCGCAGTAAACCCAGCGCGATCAAACGCCGCCGCCATCTCTAGCTGCCCGTTAACGCCCTGCTCTCGCAATATGGCCATTCTTGGCCGGACACCTGAATTAATATAGGGCGCAGCAATATTTTCCTGCGCATCAAAACTCAGCGACTGACTCAAGCCGGGGTCGGCTTCTGTGATCAACTCAAATTCCTGTCGCGCACATTCAGGATTATCGCGCAGAGACTGCATCTGATAACTCAACTGCTGCCACTTGCGCTGCAGAGCCAATCTATCGTGCCGCAGCACCTGAACGCCACCGTAACTGATGTTGATATTGCTACCAGCTACCGCTCGGCCTATTTCATGAACGCAAGCAGCTAAGCCATTTGCAGCGAAGACTTCGAGCACCGACTCGACATCACTACAGCGAACCTGCAATACCGCACCCGCTTCTTCTGCAAACAAGGCACCGTGAACCTTGCCAGCTGCGCTTAACTCGACATCTAGCCCGCAATGTCCTGCAAAGGCCATTTCGACTAATGTAATTGCCAAGCCACCATCCGAGCGGTCGTGATAAGCAATAATCTTACTGTCTTCAAGGAGCTGCTGAACGCTAGCAAAGAAACCAGCCAACAAAGACGGGCTATCAATATCTGGTGCAGTATTACCGACCTGCTGATAAACCTGCGCCAAGCACGAACCGCCCAAGCGCTGTTTTCCTGCGCCGAGATCCACTAACAACAGCGCATTATCGTCGAGGTCAGTACGAAGCTGCGGCGTTACGGTTTTACGAACATCCGTAACGGGGCTGAATGCCGTAATAATAAGTGACATCGGCGCAGTGATGGCTTTGCTATCGTCGCCATCCTGCCAAGTCGTGCGCATCGACATTGAGTCTTTACCAACCGGAATGGTAATGCCCAACGCTGGACAAAACTCCATACCAACGGCTTTTACAGTGTCGAACAGTTTTTCGTCTTCACCGGCATAACCCGCAGCGCACATCCAGTTAGCTGACAACTTAATATCAGATATTTTTTCGATACGTGTGGCGGCAATATTCGTTAACGCTTCTGCGACAGCCATACGACCAGAAGCAGGCCCGTCAATAAGCGCTAGCGGCGTGCGCTCACCCATTGCCATCGCCTCACCTGCATAAGAATCGTAACTCACTGTAGTAACTGCACAGTCAGCCACCGGAATTTGCCAGGGGCCGACCATCTGATCACGATGCACTTGGCCAGTAATCGAACGGTCACCAATAGTAATTAGGAAATTCTTCGCCGCAATAGTTGGCAATGCCAATAGACGATCCAGCGCCTCATCAATATTGATTGACGAAGGGTCAAACTCGGGAAGCTGAGGATACTGACGCGTAATTTCCCGGTGCATTTTTGGCGGTTTGCCAAACAACACCGACATCGGTAGATCAACTGGATTATTGTCGAAATGAGTGTCGCCAACACGTAGACGCTTGTCCGCAACCGACTCACCAACCACCGCGTAGGGCGCTCGCTCGCGGCCACAAATCGCTTCGAAAACCGCAAGATTCTCAGGCGCAATCGCAATAACATAGCGCTCTTGGGATTCATTACACCAAATTTCTAAGGGCGACATGCCCGGCTCGTCATTCGGCACCTTGCGTAAATCAAAATCACCGCCACAACCGCCGTCTTTAACCAACTCTGGGAAGGCGTTCGACAAACCGCCAGCGCCGACGTCGTGGATAAAAGCGATGGGGTTTTGATCAGCCATTGCCCAACAGCGATCGATCACCTCTTGGCATCGGCGCTCAATTTCTGGGTTTTGACGCTGCACAGAGGCAAAATCTAAATCTTCAGTAGACGCGCCGCTGCTCATTGATGACGCCGCACCGCCACCCAAACCGATCAACATCGCCGGTCCGCCCAAAGCGACCAATTTATGACCGGCGGGAAATTCAGTCTTAATAACGTGTTCTTCTTTTATATTACCGTAACCGCCGGCGATCATAATGGGCTTGTGATAACCGCGGCGCTCTTCCCCCGCCGCGCCCATGGCGTTTTCTTCAAAGCTGCGAAAATAACCACATAAATTGGGACGACCAAATTCATTATTAAAGGCGGCGCCACCAATGGGGCCGTCCAACATAATATCTAGGGCAGACACAATACGGCCGGGCTTGCCATAATCGGCCTCCCAAGGCTGTTCAAATCCGGGAACCCGTAAATTCGATACACTAAAACCACTTAGGCCGACCTTGGGTTTAGAGCCACGACCTACCGCACCTTCATCACGAATTTCACCTCCAGAACCAGTACCGGCGCCAGAAAACGGTGAAATAGCGGTGGGATGGTTGTGGGTTTCAACCTTCATTAATAGATGAATATCTTCTTGATGGTACTGGTACTCAGCGGTGCCCGGCTCTGGGTAAAAGCGCCCAGCGCGATGCCCCTTTACTACCGCCGCGTTATCGGAATATGCACTCAACACATCTTCGCCACCCAGTTCGTGGGTGTTTTTAATCATGCCGAATAGCGAATGAGATTGCGCTTCGCCGTCGATAGTCCAACTGGCGTTAAAAATCTTATGGCGGCAATGTTCCGAGTTCGCCTGTGCGAACATCATCAATTCGACATCACTAGGATTACGGGCTAACTGAATAAAACTTTCCAGAAGGTAATCAATCTCGTCGTCGGCCAAGGCCAAGCCGAGTTCGCTGTTTGCATTGACCAAAGCTTGGCGACCACCGCCTAGCACATCGACAGCTTGCATTGGCTTCGGCGACTGGCGGCTGAACAGCACTTCAGCCTCGCTGGGAGCACTCAATACCGACTCGACCATCCTGTCGTGTATCGCCGCCAACAGCGTCTTCTGCTGCTCATCAGCCAGTTCGCCGTCAATATCAAAGCAATACTGCACGCCGCGCTCGATACGCGAAATCATATCTAAACCGCAGTTGTGCGCAATATCGCTGGCTTTACTAGACCAGGGTGAGATCGTTCCCGGCCGAGGGACAACAAAAAAACTGACGCCCTCACTGGCAACAAACTCGGCGCGAGGGCCGTATTGCAATAATTGGCCCAATACGTCACTGCGCTCTGTATCTAGGCCAGCAGCGGTATCGACCAAGTGAATATATTGCGCACTCACCCCGCGAAGAGCCGGAATTGCGGCAGATAACGCCGCCTTTAGTTTTTCTAAACGGAAATCTGAAAGCGCCGGAGCACCAGGAATAATTAGCATTCGGGGCGACAACCTCGATCGAATGGATTGAAGCCGGCCATTGTAAAGGATTTACGCGGGAATTTTTATCCAAAATAGTCTTTATGGTGTGATCAGCTTCATACCGATACAATTGAGCTCTTATTTATTGGAGTTTCACCATTGCCCGCGAGCCTTAAAACCAGACGATACCCAGCAATTTGGCTTTGTGCGACCTTGCTATTGCTGATCGCTGGCGTATTAAGCGGCTGCGATGACAATAGCGACAAGCTCCAAGAAATACGCGATACCGGTGTTTTACGGGTTCTAACCCGCAATGGCGCAACAACATATTATGAAACTCAAGGCGCGCCGGCTGGTTTTGAATACCAACTCGCCCTCGCCTTCGCGAATCACCTGAACGTTAAATTGGAAATGATTCCAGTCGTCGGCCTCGACGAAGTGTTCACCGGTTTAGCTGAAGATCGTGCAGATATCGCTGCGGCTGGATTGAGTATCACCCCTAGCCGCCAAGAAACCCTATTGTTTGGTCCCAGCTATCTCAGCGTGAAACAATTTTTCATCTACAACCGTGACGTGAATGCACCGATGAGCTCAGTTGAGGATTTAATCGGCAAACAAATTCGCATAATCGGCAACACGGCTCACGCCGAACAGCTTAAAGCAATGCAAGAAGATCGGCCCGACCTCCACTGGGCCGAGAGTCGGGACCTGGAAACTATCGATTTACTTGAGCAACTTGCCGAGGGTGAGATCGATGTCACTATGGTTAACTCCACCGAGTACTACGCCAATCGCGCATTCTATCCCAGCTTCCGCATCGCCTTTAGCGCAGGCAAACCGCGCAAGCTCGCTTGGGCTATGTCAGCAACACCAGCGAATGCCAGCCTGATAAAAGAAATGACAGCCTTTTTTAAAGTGATAAACGACAACGGAAAATTAGCGCGCCTAGTTGAACGTAATTTCACGTTTAATGAGCGCCAAACCTTTATTAGCACACACACTTTTCTACAAATGAAAGAAGATCGTCTGCCCGAGGTTAAGGGCATCATTGAGCAGGTCGCTATTGAATACGATATAGACTGGCGCCTGCTGGCAGCGATTAGCTATCAGGAGTCACATTGGGACGCCACAGCGCGCTCGCCCACCGGCGTGCGAGGAATGATGATGCTGACTCGTTCTACCGCATCAGAGCTTAAAGTAAGCGACAGACTCGACCCGCTCGAAAGCCTGCGTGGCGGCGTTCGCTATTATAAAAAACTCTATGGCAGACTCCCTTCGGGAATAGAAGCCCCCGACCGGAGTTGGTTCGCCCTAGCCGCATACAATATCGGCCTTGGCCACTTAGAAGATGCCCGCGTCATTACACAACAGCGTGGTGGCAACCCGAACTTGTGGAATGATGTCAGAGAGAGCCTGCCCCTGCTAAGACAACAAAAGTGGTACAAACCGTCCAAATATGGCTACGCGCGAGGCGACGAAGCCGCCCTCTATGTGCGCAATATTCGAGATTATTATTCACTACTCACCTGGGATGAACTCAACCGCTACCGCGTTCCACCACCGCGCATCGTATCGGATTATTTGCCAGATGAATTAAATCGAGGTTTTGATGCGCTCTAAAAACGCTGCCCAGATAGACATCAATGTCATCCTTAGCCGCGTTTGTCGCGTTTTTTCTCTGCACGCCGACGTGTAAAAAAAACCTGCACAATATTCGCAGCTTCCTGCGCCATCACACCGCCCTGCCATTCAACCTTGTGATTCATTTGAGGCTGCTCAAACAGGTGTAAATGACTGCAAACCGCGCCAGCTTTAGGTTCCAGCGCACCAAAAATGACTCGCGCAATGCGGCTGTGAATAATTGCGCCTGCGCACATCGCGCAGGGTTCAACTGTGACATACAAAGTGGCGTCTGGGAGACGATAGTTTTTCACTGCTTGTGCAGCTTGTCGAAGCGCAACGATCTCAGCATGCGCCGTCGGGTCTGTTTCGCTAATAGGTTGATTAAACCCCTCACCAATCACCACGCCATCACGGACTATCACTGCACCAACAGGCACCTCGTTTATGCCGTCAGCCTGTTGCGCTAGGGTTAGCGCGTGACGCATCCATTTCTCATCGGCAGGAGAATCCATAAGCGCTGTTACTACCCCTTAATATTAGTAAACCTCTACCAAGCCGCTTTCTGTACCAACAAGAGCTGACGTAGATAATAGAATTATTATGGCATTAAACGGGGTAACCTAAAATCAAGGCGATAAGTTAACGCTGATCGGAAAGGATAAAAACATTACAGAGGAAGAGCAAAGACCTTGCCCCGAAGGGCAAGGTCCAACGTGCTAAGCAGGAATCGCTTTAGACGCATAGGAAGGGTCGCGGGCTTCAACCTTGCGCGTTGCCTCCGGAATAAACTTCGATGCACCGTACACAGCCAAAATACACAGACCATATGTTAGGAAGGTCGATGCCCAAATCAACCCTTGGCTAAACTCCGCATCCGAAAGATGCAAAGCAATGATTATCGGCGCACCAAGACCGCCGTTTGCACCCATCATGGTTATGGGAAATATGACGAATAAACCAAGCAAACCTATTGGACTATTTACGCGACGCCAAAATTGCACGGCGAGGACAGTAAATAAGATAACTTGCGTGCCTTCTAAAACACCAATAACCAATGGATAGTTCCAAATACGCATCACATAGGGGCCGTAATAGGTATACACACCGGTACCGGTTCCCACCATCTCAAAAATACAAGAAACAGTAATTTCCGCCAACCAAATCAGGAACAGTGTCGGCGTCGAAATCCTTCCTTCATAAAGCGCACGGCCAGCATAGAGACAAGCAGAAGAGTAAAGAATCATATAACCGCTATGCGTCCAGTTAGGTTGCACAATACCGAAAGCGGTAAAGTGAGACCACATAGCACCTGCAACGCCATTGGACACATCATAAAACCAAAGATCAAAGGCAACATCATAGAGTGGCTCGATGTAGGCGCCAACACCTGCGGCTAATACTGCAAAAACATAGAAAGGGGTTTTCTGTTTCACACCCATACGAAGTGCAATCAAAAGCATAATTACAACTATGCCCCAGCTCGCCCACGTAAAAACACTTTGCCACATGAGATCTAGCTCACCGGCCATAACCTCTGGAGGTACTAAATTCATTATTATTACTCCTAAAAAATCGCTACTTGGCTATGCCTAACCAAGCGACGACATCTACTATAACTACCGCAGTTCGATCAAGCTGGAACAGTTTCTCTTGCCCGATCAGCCATTTTATTAAGATCTAAGGTTTCAGAGGCGATCGTTAAAACCTCTTCGCAGCCTGGCGGCGCCTTCAAATTTTTCGGGTTATACCATGGCGTACACGCTCGTAAAATTCTTGGAGCAATAAAGAAAAACATACTAGAGTAAGAACTGACCTTACGGAAAAACGCCTTTGGACCACGCTCCATACGACCTGCTTTTTTGTCTTCATTTTGCATGTATTCACTTAATGGAAAAGCGAAACCAACTAAATGAAACGTCGCCTTGAATATGCCGCGAACTCTACCCCAGTATGTGCCGTACAGCGCTTCAACAACATTGAAGGCACAGCAGCGGTGCTCAAACTCCTCAGACAAATGCCAGCGCCAGAGTGAGAGCGTTATTAAGTCTACATCATTATCTTTTACACGCTTATTAGCCTGCACAAGAAAATAGCTCGCGAATATCGGCCCAGCGGTTTCAAAACCTTCCGCATAAAGCATGGCATAGCGCAGGCCGTACTTCTTATCAAATTCGTCATATTCAGCGCGAAGTTTATCGGTATGTTTATCCATTTCTGGATAATGACCCAATCCTCTCACCATATCGTTAAACGCCATATGGGTCTTTGAATGATTGGCTTCCTGCTTACAGAACAATTCACAATCTGCATACAGGTCTTCTCTACCTTCAGGCAGCAATTTTTTGGCTTTGGCCAATGCACGAATCAAGTAGCCTTCCAACAACGGAAGACCGATGCTTACCGCGTTCCAAAACTGCGCTAATTCAGGATCTTTTGGAATCCAATCGACTCTAGCTTGAGAAAAATCGCACTCAATTTTGCGCGCTTCGGGCTTAATGTTCATTGCTTTGTCCTCTCATGCGACCCTTAGATATTAATTTTAAAAGCAGGGTCAGTTGTCAAAGTTGCAATGCGGCTGCCTTCATAGGCATTGCCTCATGATGCTATATCAACACATATTGACCTAAAGATCAATATAAGACAAAAATAATAACGATGACCGCCTCAGACACAAGACTTACAAACAAAAGTAGAGCGATAAACTGACGCTAAATATACCCAGAAAATAGGCCAATACTTTAGGTGTGGGCGTAACGTAAAACCAAAGTCACACCCAAAAAAAAGCCCGGCAAAAGCCGGGCAAATTGCTCATTGAGCATCTAGGTGGTTACTTTTTCAGCCAGAATTTATTCGGCTCTGGAAGCACACCGAGCTGAATGGCCACGTCTCGAAAATTCCAATATGTGTACTCGCGAACAACTTTTCTATCTTTATAGCAATGAAAAGTCATGCCACGTGTGTGAGTTGTTTTTCCCGTTGCTGGCAGCCCTAAAAAATCGACATAGTGTTCAGACTTCCAGATCCACTGCATAACCCCCCACTCATCATAGGAATGGTCTGCACCCTCAAGGGTATCTTTTGTCCACATATCCCATTCCGCTGCTTGATATTGTGGAGGCATTTCTAAGCGCAGCTGAGCAGTTCTATCACCTGCTAAACCACCGTCATAGCGAATAACGTCAAAATAATGTTTGCCTACATTAGACTCTTTATTGAAAGGCAGAAACGCATTATAAAGCTCTTCTTTATCAGTAATTGTTTGGAACAGTGTGACATCTTCAAAAACGAAATCGTCCGCGTAATAATGAATAATGCCCGCAGCACCTTCGTTAAAAAACGTGTCGATCCAATCTTCACCCGTAGACATACCCATACGGCCAGTCCCTTTAAAGCCTTTCTTCGCCTGCTCGGCCTCAGCTGCTGAGGACATACCAAAAGCAACGGAAGGTGCAACGCCACCCACCATAATCGCCGCGCCCGCCTTTTTAAGAAAAGAGCGGCGACCGGATTCTTTGTTTTCTTTGTCTTGCTGCGCAGATAACTCGCGCCCCACTTCCAAGTATCCAAGATGCATGATCACTACCCCTGTTTAGATCTTATGATTATAAATGCCTGACTATATTGATTTACTGATCAATAAATATATTCTCGCATTGTTAAGTAATTGTCAATTACGTGCAAACAACAGAAACATAGACATTCATTTAACTTCGTAGCCCCAATGATTCCACCAACACCCTTCCGATTAACGATTAACGATTAACGATTAAAATATCTTCGGTAAAGGAAAATCTAGATGTCTATAAAACTTACAAACGTATGAAGGAAAATATAATAATCTTACCGATATGGCATGAGAATAATGGACGCGATACTTATAAGCTTAAAAAATACTTTTTAAATAAAAAAGGCGATAAGCTTCGCTTACCGCCACAACTAGAAACCTTACATTACATTACGAATGGTTGCGTTAAGAATGGAACACCTGGGAACGCCGAATTACCATTAGTGCCATCAAGCGCGGGTGTCAGTATTGTTCCACCAGCAAGGAGGAAGTCGAACACACCAGCTGGGTTCTCCAAAAGCACTGCCAGTATAGGCGCCGCGCCAACACCAGCATTCACACCCAATTCATTAAGTGTAGAAAATACTGCTTCAGGCTCACCGATCGCACCTAGAACAACATTTGTAACAATTGCCTGACCGCCAGCGAGTTGCATTAGCTGCGCCTGATCTGGCAACAAGCGCGGAAGAAAATCACCATCAATAATAAATGCTAAGCCACCGCCGAGCCCTGGAATGCTATCGAAGCCACCAGCACCGCCACCCATTCCAGGCAAACCTGGCAATGCGTCGAGTGATGGAAGACCAGGCAGACCGCCCATACCAGCAAGGTCTGTTGGAATTGGCAAAGAATCAAGAGAAGGTAAGCCGCCAGCCCCGCCAAGCAAAGATGTAAAATCACCAATGACAAGCAAGGAGCCAAATGACGGAGCGGATAAACCGCCCAAACCGCCACCAAGACTAGTCAGCGCTGAAAGGTCGGGAACCTGTGCGTAACTTGGGCTTGCGCCAAGCAATGCAAAACTAGCAGCAGCTAAAGTGTTCTTAACTAATTTCATATTATTCTCCAAAATTGATTTACGACACCAATGTATCGATATTTCATTGTGAGCCGTGAATCGACTCACAAATCTAACACACCAACTAAGCTCCAATTACAATCAGTAATTATACTCAACACCAAAGCCGTACATACGTGGAGCTGCATACGACTCCCCAACACCAAAGTCCTGACGGAATTTTTGTAAGTGGCTGACTTGGTTATTTAAGTTCTTGCCCCAAGCGTAAATTTTAAGATTGGTATCCGGGTCAAACAAACTAGCGCGAGCGTTAGTTTTGGTGTACTCCTCTTCCTCTACGTTGTTATTCGGATTGAACCAAAATCCCGAGTTGTAATAAGCACCAACGCCGATTTCAGCTTCGAAACGTGACAAAGTAAAAGAGTAAGCAATATCGATTGTACCGCTGAAATCTGGCGTTCTTACCGTATCCTTGCCCGAACAGTCGAAGGTACGCTGCAAGCCTGTTTCAGGATCAAAGCCAGTACATTCAAATTCTGCATACTCGCCATCCAAATAGGTACCCGCAAAAGTCATGCGTAAACCATCAATTAAGCCCGTGTAGGTAATCTCAGCTTCACCGCCCTCGATTGTATACTCGGACGCGTTCTCAAGACGAGTTACACCACCGCTCGCCAAAGACAATATCTGTGAATGCCCGTTCTTAACTGTGGTAGTAAATAACGCGAAATTGGTACGCAAATCCCCGTCAAACCAGTCAGCTTTCAGACCAATCTCGTGAGACGTAGCTTCTTCTGGCTCGATGGCTTCGGGAGCAGAGTTAATATTAAGTGCGTTAAAGTTACCCGACTTAAAACCGGTCGTGTGTAACCGTCCGGCGAACTCACCTTACATCAAGGCTGCCAATTGTGCGGCAGTAGCTCACCAATGTTTGAGGCGCGATGTGTCGGCAGTTTCTCCATCACGTCTTTCAGGTAAGCCTGCGGGTCTAGC
>NZ_JANZNQ010000040.1 GCF_027257955.1 Zhongshania aquatica
GGTTTGGAGCCCGCTTCCGACAGCCGACTCCGGTGGACCTACCACCATCTCCTGCTGAGCTTATGGCTCAGTGTTTGCCTGCATCCATGCTGGCGTTTACTGGCGCCTCTACGGCACACTGTCCCAAGACCACAGCTGGTTCGGCGCCGTCGCCGTATGGCTGGTCGGCAGCGGTACCGTTCGGGGCGCGTGTGCCCGACCGCGATGATGCCCCTGGTCCCGCGCTTTCAGAATACGGTAAAGCGTCGACTCCGAAGCCAGGTACGTCCCCTGATCCGCCAGTCGCGGTACGATCTGGCTCGGGGGTAGATGGGCATACTCCGGGGCATTGCAGACCGCCAGCACCTGTTCACACTCCACCTGACTGAGCTTGTTCAACGGCGCAGGCCTTACCGCCGTCGGACGCGCGTCGGCCTTCACCGTGTCACCGTCCACCCAACGCTGTAGCGTGCGCAGTGACAATCCCGCTTCCTCACAAGCCCGCCAACGGCGCGAACCCGCCTCAACAGCCTCACCAATCCACTCAACCAGTTGCTTGCGCTCTGGGGCCGACGTCAGCTGTCCTCGTCGCCTTCCTCCTCCCAGAACGCATCCAGCTTTTTTCTCAGCACCAATAGCGCTGCGGCTTCCGCCAACGCCTTCTCCTTGCGCTGTAATTCCTTCTCCAGCGTTCGGATCTGCTTCCGATCCCGCCGGCCTTGATCCTTCACAGACTGCCGACGCTCGGCGTCTAACTGCTAACCGTCGAGACAGGCCTGCCGCCAAGCTTTTACCTGCTCCGGGTACAGACCTTTCTCCCGACAGTAGGCACTCAATTCCACTTCCGACAACACCAGGGTTTCCGCGACCACGGCGACCTTGGCTTGTGCTGACCATTGCTCTGGCGACTTCCCACTGCCCGGCACGGCTTGACCCCTTTCTCTGGCTTGATTGCGCTAATTGTACAGGGGCACTTCCGAAATACCTTCCTGGCGGGACACCTCGGCCACCGACAGATTCAATGGCGGCAGTAACTTCCTCAGCACCGAGGCCTTGCGCTCTGCAGAATAACGTTTCACTGTGCAACTCTTACCACCCCCGGTCTATCGCTTCTTGAATCAGAAGGCACGACAACTATCCTGACACCGGGGGCATTGGAAGTGTGTAAAATGAGTCGATCTAATCGCAGTAAAATTTGCCAAGAATTTGAATCTAGCTCGCAGATTTTGATTTTTGTGCGGCACAAAATATGCGCTACTTTGGCTATAAATTACACGCGGTTTGCTCACCGAGTGGTGTGTTAAAAGTGTACGATATATCAAAGGCTTCGGTTCATGACATCCATTACCTAAACGATGTTGAAGGCCAGTTAAGCAATTGTATTTTGATTGGCGATAAAGGTTATTTGAGTAGCGTTTGGCAAGCAGATTTATTTTCATCATGTTGTATCGATTTGCAAACACCGATGCGAAAGAACCAGAAAGAGTTTAGAGACTTTCCGCCTAAATATCGTAAAGCCAGAAAGCGAATCGAAACCTTGTTTTCACAACTTTGTGACCAGTTCATGATACGGCGGAATTATGCGAAATCGTTCAAGGGTATTTCGCGCAGAATTGTGACAAAGATAGCGTCCCTCACATTAATTCAATGGTTCAACCAGCGTGAAGGGAATAAATTAAACAACCTGAAAGTGGTCATTTCCTAAATGCACCACGGGTTCATTCAATTTCAGTTTACAAGCTCAACTACAGCAAAACATGACTGAACTTATCTTAACCGTCGAAAATTTTAGGCTGCCGAACGGATTTAAATTTTTGCATGCTTCGCTGCTCCCTCATCCTAGTCGACCCATACAATTACTCGGCGCGGCTATTGTCATATACTTTCGTGCTGTGCACGGTGTTCGGTATCAATTCCCGATGAGCAACACCGCAGCTCTGCAATTTATATATGTATCAATCTTCCTCGACTCCTCACCATGGCACGTTAATAATCGGCGGAAAAATCGTTTAGCTATCATCCCCTTTTTACCGGAAGGTAAACATCGATAACTTCGCCGTCGTGACCCACAGCTACCCGAAGGTAATGCCACCTCCCATTGATCGAAAAAAATTCGTCAACGTAAAACGTATCGCCAACGCGCCTGCGATTCCGTCGCAAACGACGTGTGAAAATGGCGCCGAATTTTACGCACCCGAGCCGAATAGCCTCACGACTGACATGGATCCCTCGCTACGCCAATAATTCTTCTATATTCCGGTGACTCAAATTGAAGAATAATATTGCGGGGAATGGGTAGCGCTTGCATATAGCCGTCCCTGCATTAGCAGAAGCCGTAAGTTAACTTGGCAACACCTTGCGAAGAGCTTACGAGTGGCAATTCGTAATCCGCCTCCCTGAACAGAAACATTCTTCAGGTAGAGATCAGAAAAAAATTAGCCAAATGTACTGCATATCCCAAGAGCGAGCAAATTGATGTATTCCAGTGAAATCAATTAAATTCAATACCGAAAGATTGTAACGAACTATATGTACATTAGACTCTACACTAACGTTTGCAGATTTAATTTCTCACCATAATTTACGATCCCTCTACCTCTAATTGGGAACCATTCAATGCCTTAGCATAAATTCAATTTCACACTACGGCTCCTAGATAGCTTGGCAATAATGTCCTAAGTATTCAGTTTGTGACTTATTTATCACTTCAATAATTATTACACAGAAAATGATGACGACTCGTAAAAAGTGTGTCATGATCGACTAAAATGAAAATAAGACACCACTTTCGATAGTAGACCACTCAAAGTTCACTTCGATAACAGACGGTATATGCACGCAGAATAGAACCACACTTCAGAATTCTCGCCGAGATCCTCGGTAGAATATTCCACCAATTAAAGGAGTCATACAATAATGAAACAAGTCAAAAATGCCTTAATAGGCGCATTTTTTGTTGGCTTGGCAACTACTGCTAACGCCCAAGTCTCACTAATTGCCAACTTAACAGGAACATTGAGCTCAACGCTTAATAGCTCCCCAATAGGCCAACTTCCGCTTCTAAACGATACAATAAATAACACAGGTTCGGTAGCAGTGAGCCAGCTAACGACTACACTATTACCTGTACTAGTCGACCTGCCAGGAGCCAATTTGCTTGTAGGCCCTGTAATACCTATGGGAACTCAGTTCATAGGCGTGATATCACCCTATTTCGATATACTACCTATTGCTGAGCTACCTGGTTTAAGTGCACTTCCAGGGGGACTATAAGTTAGCCTTTTATTGATACTACCTTTAGGGAAGCCTAGCTCTCTCGAAGGTAGTATCAGCAATAAAGAACTTAATTAACTAAAACGAAGATATTTTATATTCCATCTAAAGCATATAAATAATCTTCAAGAGGAATTATTTATGGGTATCGGCGGCATTAGCATCTGGCAGTTACTTATCATTCTGGCAATTATCGTTCTACTATTTGGAACAAAAAAACTAGGTAGTCTAGGTAGTGATCTCGGCAGCGCATTGCGTGGATTTAAAAATGGCATGAAAGATCTAGATCTAGAGAAATCAGAATGCGATGAACTAGCCTCTACTTCGACGTTAAAAAGCGATGAAATCCCATCTGAGCAAACACTGACCAACTCAGTTGAGAATCGAGTTTAGCCATGTTCGACATGAGCTTTCTCGAATTAGTCGTCATAGGGGTCGTCGGTTTGCTTGTCCTAGGCCCTGAGCGCCTACCCGGTGCAATTCGAACCGTTTCACTATACGTCGGGCGAATGAAACGAGGATTCAACAAACTACGTTTCGAGATTGAAGATGAAATTAACGCTTCAGAAGAAAAAATAAAGCTGAAAAGTGATGCTATTTCCAGAATAGACGAAGACCTTGCAGCACTAAAGAAAAACATTACATCAACTATAAATGACGCAAATACTAGCGAAGAGCAGAGAAATACACCCATTGAAACAAATGATGGCGGGGAAGATACCTTAAGTACTCACAGTCATGACAAACAATCACTTGCAATCGATGCGCACAACTCATGATTTCTGAGGCGGAAGATAATAACGTGGCGGCATTAAGTTCGAATCTCACCGAACTTCGCGATCGACTTCTACGCGTTCTCGGCGCCATGCTAATAGCCACCCTATGCATGATTCCTTTTTCACAGGACATATACAGCCTTGTAGCCGGGCCACTGTTAAAGTACTTACCAGAAGGCGGTCACATGATTGCCACCGAAGTGACCTCTACGTTTATGGCACCTTTAAAGCTTGCGCTTTACGCAGCATTCGCTCTTTCTATGCCCGTTTTATTATTTCAGTTATGGGCATTTATCTCGCCCAGCCTATATCAGAGTAAAAAAAATATAGGTATACCGCTGCTATTTTTAAGCGTAGTCCTTTTTTACTTAGGTATAGCATTTTCTTTTTACGTGGTATTCCCATTGGTATTCAGTTTTTTCAGCGGCGCAACACCTGCAGGCGTTACCTATACTCCAGATATTTCACTATATCTGAGTACAATACTTAAATTATTTTTGGCTTTTGGCCTTACTTTTGAAATTCCTATCGCAACTGTGCTAATCATAATGAGCGGCATGGCAACTAGGAAATCATTAAGCCAAAAGAGGCCATACATTATCGTTGGCTGCTTTGCTATAGGCATGCTGTTAACGCCCCCTGATATAATGTCTCAGGCATTACTTGCCATCCCGATGATCATGCTTTTTGAGCTAGGCCTACTTCTTAGCCTCTTTATTAAAACGAAGCACTTCGATTAAATTAAGCAAGCAGTTACTCGATAAAATGATTACTTTATTGTCACGCCCAACAAGCATGCATGCTTGCAACGATGCTCTACCTTATCTTCTGGCGCCAAATACCTAGCCTATAACGTAAAGAACAGACTGCAGAATCTTCCGACTATTGCGGAATACAAATCTCAAGCCAATTAAGTGGCAAGGCATAACATCCCGCATTTCTTTGAGGCTGTAAACCGCAGTTTCATTGCTTCGTCCACAACAACATTTATTCGTTATATGGATAGGAAATTCGCAAACGCGATATATATGCATTTCCCATTCATACTACGATACGCCTACTAAAATAAATTAGTTAGTAGGCGGAATTTGTAATGGCTCAATATAATACTTATAACCACGTTGAAAAAATAAAGACTAAGGACACTAAGCGATACCTATGGTGGCTTCCACTGTTGGTAGCAGTATCACCGATCATCGGTATAAAAATATACGAAGCTACGGGTAACCCATTATTCCCATGGCTTACCCCCATTCTTTGGTACATCTTTATCCCACTAGGGGATTTCGTGTTTGGTAGAGATGATGCAAATTATCGAGACAGCCGATCAGAAGAGATTGAGAACGATGTTTTTTATAAATGGCTTGTATTTCTTTCAGTACCACTTTTTTATGTAACCTGGATATATTCTGCTTGGTGGATAGCTACTGTTGCTAACAGCACTACAGCCTACTTAGGTGTCACTATTGGCGTGGCTTTGACAAATGGACTTGCATTGGTAGTTGGACATGAGCTAGGTCACAAGAATAATCAACAAGAAAAGAATTTGGCCAAATTGGTATTAGCTGTTCCAGCATACGGCCATTTTTCTGCAGAGCATAATAGAGGTCACCACAAAGATGTCGCCACTCCTGACGATCCGGCTTCAGCTAGGCTGGGTGAGTCATTATATAAATTCATTCTTAGAGAGATTCCCGGTGCATTTGTACGAGCATTTCATGATGAGAATGTAAGACTAAAAAGAAAAGGTAAGTCAGTATTTAGTATTGAAAATCAAATTCTTCAATCGTTTTTCATTACATTTCTTCTGTATGGCGGCGCACTTTATACATGGGGACCGGTAATACTTCCATTCATCCTAATATCAACATTGTGGGGATGGCAGTTCCTTTCTACCTCAAACTATATTGAGCATTACGGCTTACTGCGACAAAAACAGGAAGACGGAAGATTTGAGCGTACTCGCCCAGAGCACTCGTGGAATGCAGATCATATTGTATCTAATATTATGACATTTCATCTACAGCGACACTCAGATCACCACTCACGTCCTACTCGTCGATATCAAGTCCTTCGAAGTGATGATGCCCCACAGCTACCAACCGGGTATGCGGGCTGTTTCACAATGGCCTACCTACCATTCTTATGGCGCAAAGTGATGGATCATCGAGTTTTAGAACAATACAACGGCGATATATTGAAAGCAAATCTAGACCCAAAGAAGCGCGATGCCTTAATAAGAAAATATACTAAGGGAGATAGTAATGAATAAATATGTTTGCCCAGGCTGCGGTTACATTTACAGCGAAGAATCTGGAGATGAATTTGAAGGGTTTCCCGCAGGCACTAAGTGGATCGACATTCCCGCTGACTGGGCTTGCCCGTCGTGCGCAGTGCGTGACAAACAAGATTTCCAGAAATTTGAAGATTAGGAATTATTTTGATGTTTGAAAAATACGAATGCATTGTATGCGGCTTTATATATGACGAAGAGATCGGTATTCCCGACGACGGAATAATAGCAGGCACAAAGTGGAAAGATATCCCCGAATCGTGGACTTGTTTTGAGTGTAGCGCCCCGAAGTCCGATTTTGAAAAAATGGAGTGAAAAATAATTCACAATGAATATTAATAATAAATTAAATCATGCAATTGTGGCTATAGGAATTACATTGGTTTGTGGCTGCACTAGCGCAGGCAGAGATGATCTCACTGGCGGGAAACCTGCTGGCACAAGCACAGAGATCGAATCTGTAGATTGGCCAATGCACGGAAACGACGTTTACGAACAGCGCTATTCGGTACTCTCCGATATTAATACCGATAATGTTTCTAAGCTTGGGCTCGCATGGTTCCACGATTTACCGGAAAATCGAGGGCAAGAAGCCACACCAATTGTGATCGATGGAGTTATTTATACTACGTCTGCGTGGAATCATGTTCATGCATTCCTAGCTGAAACAGGCGAAGTACTTTGGGAATATGATCCCAAAGTTCCTAAGTCCACAGGCGTCAAAGGATGTTGCGACGCGGTAACAAGAGGCTTGGCATACCACGATGGAGGAGTTTATTTAGCGACATTAGATGGCAGACTTATAGCGCTTGATGCGAAAACCGGTGGCATGCGCTGGATTGTGAATACTGTAGATAGCTCATTGAACTACACTATCACTGGAGCTCCAAGGGTTGCAAAAGGCAAAGTATTCATAGGCAATGGGGGCGCAGAGTATGGGGTGCGAGGATACATCACAGCCTACGACATAAACTCAGGGGATTTGGTGTGGCGGTTTTACACTGTCCCTGGCACAAATAATCATGAAACTGGCACAGAACCACAATCTTTAATGGATGAAACCTGGTCAAAAGGTAATAGCTCATTAGAAAAAGGGGGGACTGTTTGGGATACAATTGTCTATGACCCCGATACAAATAGTCTACTTTTTGGCGTTGGCAATGGCTCACCGTGGAACCCGAATATCCGGTCGCCCGGCGGAGGTGACAATTTATTTCTATCCTCTATAGTTTCTGTCGATGCTGATACCGGAAAATATAAATGGCACTATCAAACCACTCCGGGAGAAGCGTGGGACTTTACAGCGACCCAGCCTATTGTACTCGCTAATATTAATATTGACGGTTTAGATCGAAAAGTCGCAATTCAAGCGCCTAAAAACGGATTCCTATATGTCTTAGATCGAACCAATGGTAAATTAATTTCAGCAGAGAAATTTGTTGACGTTAATTGGGCGTCACATATTGATAAATCCACGGGGCGCCCAGTTATAAACCCAGACGCTCAATATTGGAAAACGGGGAAGCCCGCTCTGGTTAAACCGTCCTGGATGGGAGGTCATAATTGGCACCCAATGGCTTTCGACCCCAATTCAAATACACTTTATATCCCAGCCCAAAATACTTCTTTCCCTTACTTGGCGGAAGACGAGCAAACTCCTTCTAAACTGGCGGTAAATCTCGGTGTAGATACGAAAGCGGCTAATTTACCAGACAACCCAAAGGTTATAGCTGCTGTAAAAGACGCTACATCTGGCTCGCTACTTGCCCGTAACGTACTTACCGGCGAAGACCTTTGGCAAATAGAGTATCCTGGTGTTTGGAATGGTGGCGTTTTAGCTACGAAAGGAGGTTTAGTATTTCAAGGATCTGCTACGGGTTATGTAAACGCTTACAACTCAAAAAATGGTCATCTATTATGGCGCTTTAATGCCCAGACCGGTGTTGTCGCGCCTCCGGTGACGTTCAAAGTAAATGGCCAACAATATATCGCAGTGAATGCCGGATGGGGGGGTATTATGCCACTTATGACCGGTGTTTTAACTCAGGATGCCGCGCAAGGCTACCCAGTTAATAAAAGCCGTCTATTGGTTTTCAAAATCGGAGGCCACACCAATTTACCCGACGACAAACGAGCCACCCTAGAAATACAAGCCTCTACACTGCTAGGTGACCCAGCCGCGATTACGAAGGGGTTTGAGATTTATGACCGGTACTGTATTAATTGCCATGGCGCCGGAGCTGTTGGTGGCGGTGTAATTCCGGACCTCAGATTTTCTGGATTTAACAGAGCACCAAACGCATGGCTTTCCGTTGTTAGAGATGGAATCTTAGAATCAAGAGGCATGGTGTCTTACAAGGATGAGCTAAGTGACGAAGACATAGAAAGCGTCCGGCAGTATATCCTAGAGCGAGCTAAGTACGCCAAAGATAGCGGCGATAATGAGCGCCCAGCCCGATGAAAGTTTTGGTTAAGCCATATATTTATTGGGTACTACAATTTATATCGGGCCTCTAGTTAATAAAAAAGTACATAATAGGATTAACCATGAGCTTTTATGACGACAAAGTTTTACCACACATTTTAGACAAACTCTGTAGTCAAAATTCAGTAATGAGTTTGCGAGAGCGAGTGGTTCCATTAGCTCGAGGGGTAGTACTCGAAGTTGGAATCGGCAGCGGTATTAATTTACAGCTATACAACGCTACTAATGTCGATTTTGTCTGGGGACTCGAGCCCTCAAATGGAATGCGACGTAAAGCACAACATAATATTAACAAGTCCCCAGTCAACGTAAAGTGGTTAGACCTTCCTGGGGAAGAAATCCCCTTAGAAAACAATAGTGTTGACACTATTCTGCTTTGCTTTACTCTCTGCAGTATCTCTAATAGCACTAAAGCTCTACGGCAAATGCATAGAGTTCTAAAAGAAGATGGAATATTATTATTTTGCGAGCACGGCAGATCTCCGGAACCTGATATTGCAAAATGGCAGCAGCGGGTAACACCTACATGGCAAAAGATTGCTGGTGGCTGCCATCTTAACCGGCCCATTCAAGAATTGATATCTTCATCCGGCTTTGACGTAATTGAATTAGAAACATGCTACATGAATGGATTCCCAAAGATAATGGGCTACATGTATATCGGACAGGCAAAAAAAATGCACAAATGAATTTAATAACCTTCGGCTCAATGAACGACGATCTTTATAGCAATTTATTAACCTCGCTGCTTATTGACCACAATGACTACTTATTTTTATGAATAGAAACTTTAATCTAATAATGAATACTGTTTTTAAAAACAGCATCGACCCTGATGAAGCTTGCTCATTGGTAGGGTCAGTATATCAGCCACACAAACTTAACTTGTGCCGCGCGTCCGACCAGCTTTCCGCAAGCATGGAACACTACCCAGTTTCTGAAACATCCATAAGCCGACTCACCTACAACGCAAACATTCACATACAATCTGAACCGTTCCGAAATTTCTATTTGATAATGCTACCAGTTAGCGGTCATTTTAACATCCGCCAAAATAACATAGAAAAAACCGCGACGGTCGGAAGCCCCGTAATATTAGACACAGATAAAAATATTGACATGCAATGGTCAAATAATTGTGAAAACATAATATTTAAATTAGACAAAAGCCTAATCGATCGCACTCTTTTGGAATCTTATGGGGTAGAATCGAAGCTTGCCGTCGCATTCAACTGCCCCAACAGAGAACAAGGTAATTTTGATAAATTTTCTATTATGTTAAATAATTTTATTATAAATAACCCATATTTAAGCGACCTACCGAACAACTCCGAAATGTTTAAAAATATCGAAAGAGTTCTAGCGCTATCCTTGCTATCTGGAAACCATAGCCATGCTGAGGATATTGAAAAAATAAGGTACAGAGTCCTTCCAAAGGTAATCGTTAAAGCCAAAGAATTTATGGAAGAAAACTACTCAAAAAAAATTACCGTTCAAGATATTGCTAACCACGTTTGTATCAGCGCTCGCTCACTTCAAAAAGGGTTTGAGCAGTATGAGTGCACAACCCCAACACTCTACTTAAGAAGACTTCGCTTGAGAAGAGCGCGAGAATTTCTTGTTTTTTCCCGACGTGAAAATATTGGAATTAAAATTTCCGAAATAGCAATGCGTTGCGGATTCTACCACTTCGGAAATTTTAGCAAATGCTACTTAGAAGAATTTGGTGAAACCCCCTCTGCAACACGCTCTGGACGAAAGTCCGCCTTATAGCGCCTGCAAGCAGAGAGCTTGAACATTTACAAACTCTTCTGATTGAGGGAAATCGCACGCATTCAGAATGCTTGTCACGAAGGCACAATTTACAAACTTATTGACGATATATAGACAATCAGGACGGATTTAAAAATCGGGGACTGTAGATAAAACTGTGTAACTGCCTATCATTGAAAGCCAGTAATGTAAGCGCCAATCCAACTACATTCTTAAACTTCACTTCGCTTCCCGCTAATGTGTAGCCTCAACTCTAGGAGGCTATTATGGCTAAATACCGCAAACACCCTTGGCAAGAATATTTCAACGCGCTCGAGCAAGCCAATCTGACACAAGTAAGCGTCCGGCAAACCCACATTGCCTACGGCCGCCAATTATGCGGCAGTAATTCGCTGATCTTTGACGCCCGCTGCGTCGGCAATCTTTCCATTACATCCTTCAAGTAGGCCTGCGGGTTGAGGCCATTAATCTTCGCGGACTGGATTAAGGTCATTACGTTAGCCGCGCGCTGGCCGCTGCGCAGTGAACCCGCAAACAGCCAATTCGAGCGGCCAAGCACCCAGGGCCTAATTTGATTCTCAACCCAGTTATTGTCGATGGGCACGGCGCCATCATCAAGGTAGCGCGTGAGCGCATCCCAGCGTTTCAAACTGTATTGAATCGCTTTGGCCGTGGCGCTGCCGTCGGGTACTTGCTGCCGCTTTCCGATCAGCCAATGGTGTAACTGATCGAGAATCGGTTTGGCTTGTTCGTGTCGCCGCTGCCTTCGCTGTTCAGGGCTGTGCTCGACGAGCTCCCGCTCAATGAGGTAGAGCTCCTTAATATAGTCCAGCGCCTGCTCAGCAATCTGGCTTTTGTTGGCCACGTGCAGGTCGTGGAATTTACGACGAGCGTGGGCCCAGCAACCAATTTCGATAATCCCATTGGTGAAGCCCGCTTTGTAGCCGCTGTAATCATCGCAAACTAATTTCCCCCGCCAATCTGCGAGGAAGTCTCTCGATTCTTTGCCTGAGCGGCTGGGTCTGAAGTCGTAGACCACGCCTTGTATCGGGGAGTAGCGCGTTGCCGCATAGGCCCAGACATAGGCTTTATGAGTACGCTGCTTACCCGGCGCCAACATCGCAACCGGTGTTTCATCAGCATGTAATACCGATTGCTCCAGTAGCTGTTCCCGCAAAGCATCCACTAAAGGCTGTAGCTCTACGCCACAACGACCCACCCAATCTGCAAGTGTTGAGCGTGGGATTGCAACGCCACTGCGGGCAAACTGTTGTTCTTGGCGGTAGAGCGGCAGATGATCAGCATATTTGCTAATCAGCACTTGCGCTAATAAGCCGGTGGTGGGAATGCCTTTATCAATGATATGCGCGGCGACAGGAGCTTGTACCAAACTGTCGCAGTCGCGGCAGCACCATTTGCCTCTGATATGACGTTCAACACTAAAGGTACCGGGCTGATAGTCGAGTTTCTCGCTGACGTCTTCACCAATCCGAGTGAGTGCACAGCCGCAAGCGCAGTTTGTGTTCTCGGGCTCATGGTGAATCTCGGTGCGGGGCAAGTCTTGGGGGAGTGCCTGGCGTTTGGGCTTTTTGCGTTCGCGCTGCGGTGACGCAACCGAGGCTTTTTCCAGTTCAGCCTCAATCGCGGCGATGTCTTCATCGACCAGCGCGTCTAATAAAGCGAGCTGCTGTTTATCCAAGCCCTCGCTGCGTTTACCAAAGCGGTGGCGGCGCAATAGCGCCAACTCGTGGGTCAGTTTGTCTTTATTGGTTTGTAATTGGTGGATGGACGCATCGCGCTCAGCCAACCCCTGGGCTTGTGTGGTCACCGTCTCCTGCAGCTGTATGACTAGCGTGCGAAGCTGATCGGGAGATAAGTTTTGAAGGTCGGCTGGCTGATTCATCACGTTACTTTGCCAGAACTTGGCGCCGCGTTCGATGACGATTTTGTAAATGGACGAGGCGCGGCAACTGTGCTCGCCACCGCGCAATTAAGGCGCAGATTTAGCCGTGATTACAGCACCGAGATGGTGGCTGCGCCACCCGCTTGCCGCCACGGCAAACCAACGATCAACGCCTGCAACTGCTCTTCATCCAACACAATGGCTTGTCCTTCACGCAGCGCGCACCAACTGAATTTACCCTTATGTAAGCGGCGGGCCGCGAGCCACAAACCAAAGCCATCGTGCACCAATACCTTCATCCGATTGGCGCGCTTGTTGGCAAAAAGGTAGGCGCAATGGGGGCGTGCTTCGCCGAAGCTTTGCACCACGCGCGCCAAGGTAGTATCTGGGCCAGCGCGCATATCCAGCGGTTCACGCGCCAACCAAATCTCGTCGATACGAATCATGATTGGGACTTCAGCCATGAAGCTAAATCGGCAAGACCGGACATTGGCCAGTGGATCGTGACAGGCCCAAGGGGGCTGCTTAGTTCGATTTTTAGCGTGGCATCAGGACTTGAGGTGCTCAATGTCCTAGTGGGAATCCGCGGCGCAACTTTAATAAAGTCATCACGGCCAGCCGCCTTCGCTTCAAACTGGCGCCGCCATTTATGCACAAGATTGGCATTAATTTTAAATTGCTGGGCCACGCGTGCCACAGAAGTATCTGACGCATAACTCGCCGCCACAACTTGCTCCTTAAACTGGAGTGAATGTTGGCGGCGCGGTGGTTTGGCTGGCGCGGGAAGTAATCCTTGAGTATCCATAACTGGTGTCCACTTAGTATTAGGTGGACACCAAGACTACTATCCTAAAATTGGATAGGAAGGTGAGTTGCCCGGACGCTTACTGACACAAACAGAATTTTGCAAACAACACGACCTCAACCCCAAATACTTGTAAGCGGTCAATAAACCCCATCTAATATCGTTGCCGCCTAGAAGCTACTCTGCCGTTTTTAACTGCGGAGATTCCCATGAGCCCAATCGATAAAACTCAATACTGGCTAGCCCACATAGATGCATGGAGGGGCAGCGGCCTTTCCCAAACACAATATTGTAAACAGCAAGACATCAAACTCCACAACTTTGTGTATTGGCGCAAGCGCTTGCATCCGTCTGCCGAGCCGTCGACCAAATTACTGAAGATTGGTGGTGTATCAACCTCCTCTCGCGTGGTATTGAGTTTACCTCTGGGCATTCGTATGGACGTGTCGGCTAGTGATTTATCCTCAGTGTTGCCGGCGGTGTTGCGCTCGTTGCGAGAGTCATTGTAATGCTACGTCCAAGTGAGTCTGTTGAGGTCTATTTGTACATGGCGCCCGTGGATATGCGCAAATCCATTAATGGCCTAGCCGCACTGGTGGAAAACGAGCTGGCCTTGTCACCCATGACCGAGGTGCTGTTTGTTTTTTGCAATCGCGGCCGAGATAAAATCAAGCTGTTGTATTGGGAACGCAACGGTTTTGTGGTGTGGTATAAGCGCCTGGAAAAGCAGCGCTTCAAATGGCCACGGCAGTCTGACTTTGATTACGAGCAGCGCGATGGCCGCGAACTAAATTGCTTGCTTGACGGTTTGGATATTTGGCGAAATAAACCGCATGAAACGCTGTATTTTGATTCGGTCAGCTGAGGTGTTTTGGTATAATACGCAGCATGACGATCCACCCTCAAATCCCTTCTTCTGATGACGTTCCTAGCCTTAAAGCCTTGCTGCTTGAGAAGGATCGCAGCCTCAATGAAAAAGATAAACGCATCTCCTTATTGGAAGAACAGGTGCGTTTACTTAAGCACAAACGCTTTGGTGCCAGCAGTGAGAAATCGGATGATCAGGCAGAGCTGTTCAACGAGGTCGAAGCGACTGACACCACTGATGCAGATGACATCTCTGTCGAAGAAACCGACACCATCCAACACGAACGCCGCAAGTCCCGTGGTCGCAAACCGTTGCCTGAGGATTTGCCGCGCGTTCGCATTGAGCACGACCTAGCTGATAGCGACAAAATCTGCGACTGCGGTTGTGCGTTAACCCGCATCGGTGAAGATATTAGCGAGCAGCTCGACATCATTCCCGCGACCGTTCAAGTCTTACAGCACGCCCGTCAAAAGTACGCCTGTAAAGCGTGTGAGTCGACCGTACGGATAGCACCGCTCCCGAGCCAGCCGATTCCCAAGAGCAATGCCAGTGCGGGTTTACTTGCCTACATTGCTACCGCCAAATACCAAGATGCACTACCGCTGCATCGCCAAGAAAGCATCTTTAGGCGCATGGACGTTGATATCCCGCGTAACACACTGGCAAATTGGATGATGCGTTGTGGCGACCTGATCTCACCGCTTATTGCCGAGCTGGATAGAGAAATACGGCGAGGCAAGATCATCCAGTGTGATGAAACCCCGCTCCAGGTACTAAAAGAACCGGATAAGCCGCCCAGTAGCCAATCGTATATGTGGATCAGGCGCAGTGGCGGGCCTGACCGTTCCATTGTGTTGTTTGACTATGCGGATAGCCGAGCCGGTAGTATTGCCGCAGGCCTACTGGACGGCTTTAGCGGGTATCTGCAAACCGATGACTATGCGGGCTATCACGCGACCGGTCGCCAAGAAGTGATCACCCACCTTGGCTGCTGGGCTCATGCCCGCCGCAAATTTGTGGAGGCGCAAAAAGCCGCCACATCCAAGGATAAAAAAGCAAAGCGCATCAGCAAAGCCGATGTCGCCATTAACTTCATTGCGAGGCTTTATGCTGTGGAAAAGCAGGCAAAGCACATCAGCCGTGAAGATCGGTACACACTGAGACAAGAGCTCAGCGTGCCCCTGCTCAAAGCGCTGCGAGAATGGCTGGACAAGACCCTGCACAGCACGTTACCGAAAGGCGCGCTGGGAACCGCGCTAGGTTACCTAGATAAAAACTGGGAAAAGCTGATTCGCTATACCGACGACGGTGATGTGAACATCGACAACAACCTAGCGGAAAATGCGATAAGGCCGTTCGTCATTGGCCGAAAGAATCTGGTTATTTAGCGCCACGCCAAGAGGTGCCCACGCTAGTGCATCACTGTACAGTCTGATTGAAACGGCAAAGGCCAATGGACTTGAGCCTTACCACTATTTGCGCAACGTGTTTGCAACCCTGCCGAGCGTCACGAACGATGAAGAATTGCAAGCGCTGCTGCCTTGGGCAAAAGACTGAAAAAAACAAATAAAGTAGCAGGAAGGCAGCCGCCTTCTTGGCAATGCCCCACCATCCCTTGCAAGTTCTCATCCTGAGAATGCCTTCCATGCCATGGGCTCGTCCTGAGCCTATGGAAACTATAGATGCCTTAGCCGAGATTGCAAAGGATAAATAGAGTGGGGTTTATTGAGCGTGTATGGACTCCTCCTCATTTGCAAGCATTGTGTTCGATTGCGTCAAGGTACGACTGCCTACGTGTATCCGGTCTCGTTAATGATGCCGCCACTTAGGCATCGGACCCTGATGGGCTATTCGCACGCCGGCTCCCAATCGCTTACACGAGCTGTCAGCTCTACGCTCAAACTTGGGTTTTTCCGACATCGGTTCAACCTGTTCGCCATCAAACATTATGCTTTGCAATCGTGGTGAATTATCCCTCTATTTAATCTTCTAATATTCAGATTATCTGGATGCCGCTAACATCGGTTCATAGCTCGCTTCGTCGTGAACAATTGCCCACGCGATTCGCGCCGTCTTGTTTGCCAGTGCGACGGTTACAACATTTACATGCTTACGCGCTTTTAACGCATTTAGCCATTGGCTCAGCCCGTCATCTCGATCCTTCGCATGCCGAATGACGGCCCTGGCGCCGTGAACCAACAGTTTCCTCAGGTAGCTGTCCCCTCGTTTACTGATACCCAGCAATCTCTCCTTGCCACCGGTACTATGTTGACGTGGAGTAAGGCCGAGCGAGGCCGCAAAGTCGCGGCCCTTCCTGAACGTCTGGCCGTCTCCGAGCGCACCGGCAAGAGCGCTAGCGGTAAGTGGGCCAACACCACGCACATCCAATAGGCGACGTGCCGCCGGATCGGTTTTAACTGACTGCTCAATCCGAGTATCAAGATCGGCTATGCGGTGATCAAGGTGCCTCAAATCGTTGGAGAGTTCGGCCAGTAAAACTCGAAACTCATCGGTCAAACCATTCTCCGCATCTTCAAGCCATTGG
>NZ_JANZNQ010000041.1 GCF_027257955.1 Zhongshania aquatica
ATGACGTAGAGCGTGGTCAAGTATTGGCTAAGCCTGGTTCAATCACACCACACACTCGCTTTGAAGCAGAAGTGTACGTGTTGTCAAAAGAAGAGGGTGGTCGTCACACGCCATTCTTTAAAGGCTACCGTCCCCAGTTCTACTTCCGTACCACAGACGTAACAGGCGCTTGTGAGCTGCCTGAAGGTACTGAAATGGTAATGCCTGGTGACAACGTGAAAATGGACGTGACATTGATTGCGCCCATCGCGATGGAGGAAGGTCTGCGTTTTGCAATTCGTGAAGGTGGCCGTACAGTGGGCGCCGGTGTTGTTGCTAAAATCGTAGAATAAGCCCGGCTAGATTGGGTGTAAGACCGGGCTTGTCCCGGTACTTGTAGGCCAGTAGTTCAATTGGTAGAGCACCGGTCTCCAAAACCGGCTGTTGGGGGTTCGAGTCCCTCCTGGCCTGCCATTTACGTTAGCACCGCTTCGCGTAATGCGTAGTGGTGTTTTGCGCTTAGCAAAAAAGGATATGACTGAACAATGAGTGCTAAGGCGGAAAACGCTAGTCGCCTCGATGGCCTGAAGTGGGGCGTAGTTGCTTTGCTGGTTGCTGTTGGAGTTGGTGGCAATACGTATTTTTCTGGCGAGTCCTTGCTTTATCGCGTCATTGCCTTGTTGGTACTGGCGTCTGTAGCGACTTTTATTGCTTATCGCACTGAAAAGGGTGCGGCCTTTTTCGAGCTTTTGAAAGGTGCGCGTACGGAAATCAGGAAAGTAGTCTGGCCGACGCGTCAGGAAAGCACGCAAACCACGCTAATAGTAGTGGCGTTTGTTGTTGTGGCGGCATTAATTCTGTGGGGTTTAGATACTCTGCTGGGTTGGCTGGCATCCATGGTTATCGGCTAGAGGTAAGGCATGACAAAGCGTTGGTATGTTGTACACGCCTATTCTGGGTATGAAAAGAAAGTTGCTCTGGCGTTAAAAGAGCGAATTGAGCTTTCAGGCTTTGCCGAGCGTTTTGGTGATGTTCTGGTGCCTACAGAAGAAGTCGTAGAAATGCGCGGCGGACAAAAGCGTAAAAGTGAGCGCAAGTTCTTTCCTGGTTACGTGTTAATTCAGATGGAGCTCGGCGACGATACGTGGCATTTGGTCAAAGAAACACCGCGTGTAATGGGCTTTATCGGTGGTAAGGCAGACAAGCCAGCACCGATTACTGAAAAAGAAGCGCAGGCAATATTACAGCGGGTTGAGAGTGGCGATAAGCCCAAGCCCAAGACCTTGTTTGAGCCTGGCGAAATGGTTCGTGTTATCGATGGGCCGTTTAACGATTTTAACGGTGTCGTGGAAGAAGTTAACTACGAAAAGAACCGTTTGCATGTTGCAGTACTGATTTTCGGGCGTTCTACGCCTGTTGAGTTGGACTTTGGTCAAGTAGAGAAGACTTAAGTTCGCTGTTTTAGGTCAGCGTAAGCTGTCGAGGGGAGCTTCGTTATTAGCGGAGCGTTATCACCCAAATGGAGAGGTAATATGGCTAAGAAAGTACAGGCTTATATCAAGCTGCAAGTTGCTGCTGGTGCAGCAAACCCAAGTCCACCAGTTGGTCCAGCATTGGGTCAGCACGGTGTGAACATCATGGAATTCTGTAAAGCATTCAACGCTCAGACCCAGAGTCTTGAAAGTGGTATGCCGATTCCAGTCGTTATCACTGTTTACTCAGATCGTAGCTTCACATTCACTACTAAAACGCCACCAGCATCATTTTTGCTGAAAAAGGCTGCTGGTGTGAAAAGCGGTTCTGGTACGCCTAACACTAAGAAAGTTGGCAAGGTAACCCGCGCTCAACTTGAAGAGATTGCCACTATTAAGATGGCCGATCTTACTGCTTCTGATATGGAAGCGGCAGTGCGTACAATTGCTGGTAGTGCTCGCGCTGCTGGTATCGAAGTGGAGGGTGTGTAATGGCTAAGCTAACTAAGCGCCAAAAGGCAATCCGTGAAAAAGTGGTTGCTGGCAAGCAGTATAGTTTTGAAGAAGCGGTTGCGTTATTAAAAGACGTTTCTGTTGTTAAATTCCCTGAAGCTATCGATGTAGCAATCAACCTTGGTGTTGATGCGCGTAAATCTGATCAAGCTGTACGTGGCGCAACTACGTTGCCAAACGGTACTGGTAAAACAGTACGCGTTGCTGTGTTCACTCAGGGTGAGAATGCTGAAAAAGCAAAAGCTGCCGGTGCAGACTTTGTCGGTATGGACGATCTTGCTGAGCAAGTTAAAGGCGGCATGATGGACTTTGACGTGGTAGTTGCGTCTCCTGATGCAATGCGCGTTGTTGGTCAGTTGGGCCAGGTACTTGGTCCACGTGGCCTTATGCCAAACCCGAAAACTGGCACCGTAACTGCAGATGTTGAAACCGCAGTTAAGAACGCTAAGGCTGGTCAGGTGCGTTACCGTACTGATAAAAACGGCATCATTCACGGCGCTATCGGAACAATCTCTTTCGAAGCGGGTGTATTAAAAGAAAATCTAGAAGCCCTGCTCGGTGATTTGCGTAAAGCAAAGCCATCTTCAGCTAAAGGCGTATACATGAAGAAAATTACTCTTTCTTCAACGATGGGGCCCGGTCTAGTTATTGACCAGGCGAGCTTGGCGTTAAAATAATTTTTGGGCGCTTGCGCCCAGAATAGAATGCTCTTTTCGGAGGGCATTTTTAGGCTTTGTGGTCTTTGACAGCTGACCTACTGTGTCAAAAGACAGAGACCATCAAAGACCGTAGGTGGGATTAGATTTTTTTGATCTGAACCCTTAATAGGTGTGTTGACTTGTCAACGTTACCGGCACCGGCCTACGCAGATGGTGGATTGGATTTGTTCACCAGAAAACGACTTAGAACTTTGTGTTTTTAGTCTACGGTAATTAACTGACAAATCCAGGAGTTATCCAAGTGGCATTAAGACTCGACGACAAAAAAGCGATAGTAGCTGACGTTAACGAGACTGCCGCTAGTGCATTGTCATTGGTTATTGCTGACGCCCGCGGGTGTACAGTTGGCCAAATGACGGAGCTACGCAAATTGGCGCGTGAATCCCAAGTGAACGTACGAGTAGTACGTAATACTTTGGCGAAACGTGCGCTAAAAGGAACTGAATTCGAGTGCGCTGAGTCGGCCTTTAAAGGTCCTTCTCTGTTAGCGTTTTCGATGGAAGATCCAGGTGCGGCGGCTCGTATCTTCAAAGATTTCGCGAAAGCGAATGCTAAATTTGAAGTAAAAGCACTTGCGGTAAGTGGCCAATTGATGGGTGTAGATCAGTTGGATGTACTGGCTAAGTTGCCGACCCGCGACCAAGCGCTGTCTATGTTGATGAGCGTGATGTTAGCACCGGCGACCAAACTGGTACGTACAATGAACGAAGTCCCAGGAAAATTGGTTCGTACATTAGCTGCCGTTCGCGAGCAGAAAGAAGCTGCGTAAGCGGCGTTTAATTTTTTAGTAATTGACACAGTAGGGAGTGTTTCACATGGCTCTGTCACAAGACGATATTTTGAATGCAATCGCTGAAATGAGCGTAATGGACGTAGTTGGTCTAATCGAAGCGATGGAAGAGAAGTTTGGCGTTACTGCAGCTGCTGCAGTTGCTGCAGCTCCTGCTGCGGCTGCCGATGCTGGCGCTGCTGCTGAAGAACAAACTGAGTTTGACGTTGTTCTGACTGCTGCTGGCGACAAGAAAGTTAACGTGATCAAAGCGGTACGTACGATCACTGGCTTGGGCTTGAAAGAAGCGAAAGAAATGGTTGATGGCGCACCATCTACTGTTAAAGAAGGTGCTTCTAAGGCTGATGCAGACGCCGCTAAAGCAGCGCTTGAAGAAGCTGGCGCTAGCGTCGAGCTTAAGTAAGTTGCTTGTTGGCCTGCTTGCGGGTCAATCTCAAGCAAGGCTGGTGGGTTAATCCCCGCCGGCCTTTTGTTGTTTGAGAAATTACAGTCAGTTCTGTTTAAGGAGCTGACCAGCGACAGATAAACTGTTGCACTAACGACACCGCCGCCGGTCGCGACGGAGTCAAGAGATGATGCTGGGGAGTACTGATGGCTTACTCGTACACTGAGAAAAAACGTATCCGCAAGGATTTTGGCAAGATGCCGCACGTTATGGACGTGCCTTATCTCCTTGCGATTCAGCTGGATTCCTACAAAAAGTTTACGCAGCAAGGAGTTTCTGCTGCTGAGCGGGGCGAGCATGGCTTGCACGCCGCTTTTAAATCGATCTTCCCTATAGTTAGCTATTCAGGTAATGCCGCTCTTGAGTACGTCGATTACGTACTTGGCATACCAGCGTTTGACGTTAATGAATGTCAGTTGCGTGGCGTAACATACTCTGTGCCGCTGCGGGTGAAAGTTCGCTTGATTATTTATGATCGCGAATCTGCCAACAAAAGCATCAAAGATATAAAAGAGCAAGAAGTCTATATGGGCGAAATTCCGCTCATGACTGAAAACGGTACCTTCGTAATTAACGGTACAGAGCGGGTTATCGTGTCTCAGTTACACCGTTCACCTGGTGTATTCTTTGACCACGATCGCGGTAAAACGCACTCGTCAGGCAAGCTTCTTTATTCCGCGCGTATCATTCCTTACCGTGGTTCATGGCTTGATTTTGAATTTGATCCAAAAGATCAGGTTTTCGTTCGTATTGACCGTCGCCGTAAGTTACCAGCTACGATTCTGTTGCGCGCCCTGGGCATGGCTGCAGAAGAAATTCTGGATCTGTTCTACGACGTCAACACGTTTAAGGTTGCCAAAAAAGGCGGCTTTACTATTGAGCTGATCCCCGAGCGTTTGCGTGGTGAAGTAGCGACCTTTGATATCTGCGCTAAGAACGGCGAAGTTATCGTTGAAACTGGCCGCCGAATCACAGCTCGTCATATTCGCCAAATAGAGAAAGCGAATCTGACTCAGCTTGAGGTTCCTGTTGAGTATCTTATTGGCCGTGCTTTGGCTAAGGATATTGTAGATAAATCGACTGGCGAAGTTCTGTTCCCATGTAATACCGAAATTACTGCGGAAATACTGACCAAGCTGGAAGAAACTGGTGTAGCTGAGATTGACACACTGTACACCAACGAGCTGGATTGTGGTCCATACGTTAGCGATACGCTGCGTGCTGATCCAACTAACAGCCAGCTAGAAGCTTTGGTTGAAATCTATCGTATGATGCGCCCAGGCGAGCCACCGACTAAAGAGTCGGCGGAAAATCTATTCCAAAATCTGTTCTTCTCTGCGGAGCGCTACGACCTGTCTACTGTTGGTCGGATGAAGTTCAACCGTCGTATTGGTCGTGAAGAAATTCTCGGCGCCGGTACGCTGGATCAGAGCGACATCGTTGCAGTTATGAAAATGCTGGTTGGCATTCGTAACGGTAAAGGCATCGTCGACGATATCGATCACCTCGGGAACCGTCGTATACGTTCTGTCGGTGAAATGGCAGAAAACCAATTCCGTGTTGGTTTGGTACGTGTAGAGCGCGCTGTTAAAGAGCGTCTTTCAATGGCTGAAAGCGAAGGCTTGATGCCGCAGGATCTGATCAACGCTAAGCCAGTGGCTGCCGCGGTGAAAGAATTCTTCGGTTCTTCTCAGCTGTCTCAGTTCATGGATCAGAACAACCCGCTGTCGGAAATCACTCACAAGCGTCGTGTCTCTGCGCTTGGGCCTGGTGGTTTGACTCGTGAGCGTGCCGGTTTCGAGGTGCGTGACGTACATCCAACTCACTATGGTCGTGTATGTCCAATCGAAACGCCTGAAGGACCGAACATCGGTCTGATCAACTCGCTGGCAACGTACGCGCGTACCAACGAGTACGGTTTCCTTGAAAGCCCTTACCGCAAAGTTAAAGACGGTAAAGTAAGCGACGATATTGAGTACTTGTCGGCTATCAATGAAGCTGAGGAAGTTATCGCTCAGGCTTCTGCCGCGATGAATGATAAAGGTGAATTGACCGACGAAATGGTTGCCGTTCGCCATATGAATGAATTCACCGTAATGCCGCCCGAAAAAGTAACCTACATGGACGTTTCGCCCAAGCAGGTTGTTTCGGTTGCAGCGTCATTGATCCCGTTCCTAGAGCACGATGATGCTAACCGCGCACTGATGGGTTCGAACATGCAGCGCCAAGCAGTGCCGACACTGAAGGCTGATAAGCCATTGGTTGGTACCGGTTTTGAGCGCTACGTGGCGTCTGACTCAGGTGTGTGTGTTGTTGCGCGTCGCGGTGGTGTGATTGATAGCGTTGATTCATCGCGTATTGTTGTTCGTGTTAACAATGATGAAGTTCAGCCCGGTCAGCCGCCTGTAGATATTTACAATCTGACTAAATACACCCGCTCCAACCAGAACACCTGTATTAACCAGCGCCCGATTGTGAGCGAAGGTCATGATGTGGTTCGTGGTGATATTTTAGCCGACGGCCCGTCTGTTGATATGGGTGAGCTGGCGCTAGGCCAGAACATGCGAATCGCGTTCATGCCGTGGAATGGTTACAACTTCGAAGACTCGATATTAGTGTCTGAGCGCGTTGTAAAAGAAGATCGTTTTACTACCATTCATATTCAAGAGCTGACGTGTATTGCTCGTGATACCAAGCTTGGGCCTGAGGAAATTTCTTCTGATATACCCAATGTTGGTGAGGGCGCGCTAGCCAATCTGGATGAGTCAGGCATTGTTTACATCGGTGCAGAAGTTGGCCCCGGTGATATTCTGGTTGGTAAAGTTACGCCAAAAGGCGAGACCCAATTAACACCAGAAGAAAAGCTGCTGCGAGCTATTTTTGGTGAGAAAGCGTCGGACGTAAAAGATACATCATTGCGCGTTCCGACTAGCACCAAGGGTACTGTTATCGATGTTCAGGTCTTTACACGTGATGGCCTAGAGAAAGATAAACGCGCACTAGAAATTGAAAAAATGCAGCTCGATCAATTCCGTAAGGATTTGAACGAAGAGTACCGTATTGTTGAAGAAGCGACATTTGTGCGTCTGTCGGATGCACTTGACGGTCAGAAAATCCTCAGCGGCCCAGGTATGAAAAAGGGCGACGAGTTATCTGCAGCAGCGCTTAAAGAGCTGAAAAAGGATGACTGGTTTAAATTGCGTATGGCCGATGAGCCATTGAACGCTGCGCTAGAAGATGCAGATAAGCAGTTGGGTGAGCATCGCAAAACGCTGGAAGAGCGTTTTGAAGATAAGCGCCGCAAACTGACTACTGGCGATGATTTGGCGCCGGGTGTTCTGAAGATCGTTAAAGTTTATCTAGCTATTAAACGTCGCATTCAGCCTGGTGACAAGATGGCTGGTCGTCATGGTAACAAAGGGGTTATCTCGGTCATTATGCCGGTTGAAGATATGCCTTTTGACGAGAACGGCGAGCCGGTTGATATTGTATTGAACCCACTTGGTGTTCCGTCGCGGATGAACGTTGGTCAGGTTCTTGAAACCCACTTAGGCTTAGCGGCAAAAGGCTTGGGCAGCAAGATAAACGACATGATTCGCGAACAGCGTAAGATCGCAGAAGTCCGCGCATTCTTGGGTGAAATCTATAACGACGGTGCTGGTCGTCAGGAAGATCTAGATAGTTTCAGTGATGAAGCGATTATGGATCTGGCGAAGAATTTGCGCGGTGGTGTACCGATGGCAACGCAAGTATTTGATGGCGCTGATGAAGGCGAAATCAAAAGTCTGCTGAGGCTTGCTGGTCTTCCAGAAAGTGGTCAGTTAAAACTTTGCGACGGTCGTACCGGTTTGGAATTTGATCGTCCAGTAACCGTTGGCTATATGTACATGCTGAAGTTGAACCATTTGGTCGACGATAAAATGCATGCACGTTCAACAGGTTCGTACAGCTTGGTTACCCAGCAACCACTCGGCGGTAAAGCGCAGTTCGGTGGTCAACGTTTCGGGGAGATGGAAGTGTGGGCGCTAGAAGCATACGGCGCTGCTTACACCTTGCAGGAAATGCTGACTGTTAAGTCGGATGATGTGAATGGTCGTACCAAAATGTATAAAAACATTGTTGATGGCGATCAGCGTATGGAGCCGGGCATGCCCGAGTCCTTCAACGTGCTGGTCAAAGAGATCCGTTCCCTCGGTATTAATATCGAGTTAGACACGGAATAAACATCGACAACGACTATGGCAAGGGGCGCCCGGCTTAGTGGGCGCCTGAAGAATACCCTTGCGGAGGAACGGCCTTGAAAGATTTACTAAATCTATTGAAACAGGGACAACCGAACGACGAGTTTGACTCTATTCGTATCGGTCTGGCGTCACCGGAGCTTATTCGTTCGTGGTCATTCGGCGAAGTGAAAAAGCCGGAAACCATTAACTACCGTACGTTCAAGCCTGAGCGTGATGGTTTGTTCTGCGCCAAAATTTTTGGACCGGTAAAAGACTACGAGTGCTTGTGCGGAAAGTACAAGCGTCTTAAGCATCGTGGTGTTATTTGTGAGAAGTGCGGCGTTGAAGTTGCGCTGGCGAAAGTGCGTCGTGAGCGCATGGGTCACATTGAGCTGGCTAGCCCAGTTGCACATATTTGGTTCTTGAAATCTCTACCAAGTCGCATCGGTTTGTTACTGGATATGACCCTGCGTGATATCGAGCGGATTCTGTATTTTGAATCTTATGTTGTTACCGATCCAGGTATGACTACCCTTGAAAAAGGGCAGCTGCTAAGTGACGAGCAATTCTTCGAAGCAATGGAAGAATTTGGCGACGACTTTGTGGCAAAAATGGGCGCCGAAGCCATCATGCACTTGCTGATGGAATTGGATCTGCCTGCTGAGATTGATCGTTTGCGTGAAGAAATTCCAGCGACGAACTCAGAAACTAAAATTAAAAAGCTATCTAAGCGATTAAAACTGATTGAAGCCTTGGCTGACTCAGGCAATAAGCCTGAGTGGATGGTCATGAAGGTGTTGCCAGTATTGCCGCCAGATTTGCGCCCACTGGTTCCTTTGGATGGCGGTCGTTTTGCGACCTCAGATCTAAATGACCTGTATCGTCGCGTTATTAACCGTAATAACCGTCTGAAGCGCCTGCTTGATCTTAATGCGCCTGACATCATTGTTCGCAATGAGAAGCGTATGCTTCAAGAATCTGTTGATGCCTTACTGGATAACGGTCGTCGCGGTCGTGCGATTACGGGATCTAACAAGCGTCCGCTGAAATCACTTGCTGATATGATCAAGGGTAAGCAAGGTCGTTTCCGTCAGAACTTGCTTGGTAAGCGTGTCGACTATTCTGGTCGTTCGGTTATCGTGGTTGGTCCTACTCTGCGTCTGCATCAGTGCGGTCTGCCAAAGAAAATGGCACTTGAACTATTCAAGCCATTTATCTTCGGTAAATTAGAAGCCCGTGGTTTGGCCACAACGATCAAAGCCGCTAAGAAAATGGTTGAGCGTGAGCCGCCAGAAGTATGGGATATCCTCGCTGAAGTTATTCGCGAACATCCCGTAATGCTGAACCGTGCACCAACTCTTCACCGTTTGGGTATTCAAGCATTTGAGCCTGTACTTATCGAAGGTAAAGCGATCCAGCTTCACCCGCTGGTTTGTGCGGCATACAACGCTGACTTTGACGGTGACCAAATGGCTGTGCATGTACCGCTAACAATTGAAGCCCAGTTAGAAGCGCGCGCGCTGATGATGTCGACGAATAATATTCTGTCGCCAGCAAACGGCGAGCCGATTATTGTTCCTTCGCAAGACGTTGTATTGGGTTTGTACTGGATGACACGTGAGCGTGTTAACGGTATGGGCGAAGGTACTGCGTTCGCAAACCCAGAAGAGGTGCATCGTGCCTATGTTGGCGGTCGTGCTCATCTTCAGGCGCGTATTAAATGCCGTTTGGTTGAAGTTAACTTTGGTGAAAATGGCGAGCGAACAGAAACGCGTACCCTGATCGACACCACTGTTGGCCGTGTATTGCTGTGGCGGATCGTGCCTGAGGGTCTTCCCTACGACATGGTCAACCAAAACATGACCAAGAAGGCGATTTCTCGTTTGTTGAACGAGTGCTACCGTCGAGTTGGTTTGAAAGCGACCGTTATTTTGGGCGACCAATTGATGTACACCGGTTTCGAGTACTCTACTCGTTCAGGTTCATCTATCGGCGTTAACGACTTTGAAATTCCTGCTGCCAAGGCGCGTATTGTGTCTGCTGCAGACGCAGAAGTTGTCGAGATCGAGAAGCAGTACGCTTCTGGTCTGGTAACCCAGGGTGAGAAATACAACAAAGTTATCGATATTTGGTCCCGTGCAAATGACATGGTTTCCAAGGCGATGATGGAAGGTCTGTCGAAGGAGTCAGTGATTAACCGCAAGGGTGAGGAGGAGATGCAAGACTCTTTCAACTCGGTTTATATCTATGCTGACTCAGGTGCTCGGGGTTCGCCGGCACAGATTCGCCAGTTGGCGGGTATGCGTGGTTTGATGGCTAAGCCAGACGGCTCGATCATCGAAACTCCAATTACCGCAAACTTCCGTGAAGGTTTGAGCGTACTTCAGTACTTCATCTCGACTCATGGTGCGCGGAAAGGTTTGGCCGATACCGCACTGAAGACCGCAAACTCGGGTTACTTGACTCGTCGTTTGGTTGACGTTGCTCAGGATTTGGTAATTACCGAAGATGATTGCGGTGCGAGCCAAGGTTTGACCATGACACCGGTTATCGAAGGTGGTGACATCATCGAGACTCTGGGTGATCGCGTACTGGGTCGCTTGGTGGTTCGTGATGTATTCCGTCCGGGTACTGACGACATCGCTGTTGAAGCGGGCGTGATGCTCGACGAGAAGCGCGTTATTGAATTAGAAGAGATGGGTATTGACGAGATTGAAGTTCGCTCGCCAATTACCTGTGAGACTCGTCATGGTGTGTGTTCAGCATGTTATGGCCGTGATCTGGCTCGTGGTCACTTGGTTAACCGTGGTGAGGCCGTCGGTGTTATCGCTGCACAGTCCATCGGTGAGCCAGGTACTCAGCTTACCATGCGTACCTTCCACATCGGTGGTGCGGCATCTCGGGCAACGGCAGTCGACAACATCCAAGTTAAACAAGATGGTAAGGCGCGTCTGCACAATCTGAAGTGGGTTGAACGGGAAGATGGCTTCTTAGTTGCGGTAAGTCGTTCTGGTGAATTGGCGATTACTGATAAGAGCGGCCGTGAGCGTGAGCGTTATAAACTACCTTATGGTGCATTGATTAAGGTTGCTGACCGCGCAGAAGTGGCAGCAGGCGATATCGTAGCAACATGGGATCCGCACACTCACCCCATCGTTACGGAAGTTGCCGGTATCGTTAAGATGTCGGGAATGGAAGAGGGGATTACGGTTAAGCGTCAAACAGACGAGCTAACTGGTCTTAGCAGTATTTCTGTTATGGACCAAGGTGAGCGTCCAGCAGCCGGTAAAGATATGCGTCCAGCGGTAACGTTGGTTGACGCCAAGGGTGACGAATTGTGCTTGGCCGGTACTAACGTACCTGCGCATTACTTCCTGACTGAAAATGCAATCGTGTCTCTTGAGAACGGTGCAGAGGTTAAAGTCGGTGACGTTATTGCACGTATTCCGCAAGAGAGCTCGAAAACTCGTGACATCACCGGTGGTCTGCCGCGTGTTGCTGACTTGTTCGAAGCGCGTAAGCCGAAAGAGCCTGCGATTCTTGCTGAAATATCGGGCACCGTGAGCTTTGGTAAAGAAACCAAGGGCAAGCGTCGTTTGATCATCACTCCAGCTGACGGCAAGCCGATTGCAGACGGATCAGATTACTACGAGGTATTGATCCCGAAATGGCGTTTGCTGACTGTGTTTGAAGGTGAGCAAGTCGAGAAGGGTGAGATTGTTTCTGAGGGCCCACTTAGTCCGCACGATATTCTGCGTCTAAAAGGTGTGGAAGAGTTGGCCAAGTATATCGTCAATGAAATTCAGGACGTTTACCGTTTACAGGGCGTTAAGATCAACGATAAGCACATCGAAGTTATCGTTCGTCAGATGCTCCGTAAGGTAAATATTCTTACTTCTGGTGACTCGTCATTCATCAAAGGTGAGCAGGCAGAGTACGTTCGCGTTGTGGAAGAAAATGAAGTTCTGCACGCTGCAGACCGAATTTCTGCCAGTTACGAGCGTGAATTGTTGGGTATTACTAAAGCATCGTTGGCGACTGAGTCCTTTATTTCAGCGGCATCGTTCCAGGAAACCACTCGTGTTCTTACCGAAGCGGCGGTTACTGGTAAGCGTGATCACTTGCGCGGCTTGAAGGAAAACGTTGTGGTTGGTCGTCTGATACCCGCGGGTACTGGCTTGGCTTATCACCGTGATCGTAAGATCAAGAAAGACGAAGCAATGAAAACCGTGTCGGCGCAAGATGTCGAAGCGGCATTGTCAGAGGCACTTAGCGATAACAGCTGAGTAAATTTGACTACTTGACGGGAGTGGGGCGCGTCTTTAGAATTCGCGCTCCACTTTTTTTATAAGCTATCGGCGGTATCGGTAGTAAGTTGGTTAGCACATTGGTGTGCTGACTTTAGTTTCTGGAGTTAATTAATGGCAACGATCAACCAGTTGGTTCGTCAGCCGAGAAAGCGTAAAGCGGCTAAAAGTGACGTTCCTGCATTGCAGGCTTGTCCACAGCGTCGCGGCGTATGTACTCGTGTTTACACCACTACACCGAAGAAGCCGAACTCGGCATTGCGTAAAGTGTGTCGTGTACGTCTGACTAACGGCTTTGAAGTTTCATCATATATCGGCGGTGAAGGTCACAACCTGCAAGAGCATAGTGTTGTGCTTATTCGCGGCGGTCGTGTTAAGGATTTACCGGGTGTGCGTTATCACACTGTTCGCGGTAGCCTCGATACGTCTGGTGTGAACAACCGTAAGCAAGCCCGTTCTAAATACGGTACTAAGCGTCCTAAGTCGTAATTCGATTTTAACGTTTTAATTAATAGACCTTAAGTAAGGCCAAGCCATCGTCTCATCGCTGTAAGGCGACCCGGTGTTTGGATTTACCTGAAGACAAAGGAAGATAGAGTTATGCCAAGAAGACGCGTCGCCGCCAAGCGGGAAATCCTACCGGATCCAAAATTCGGTAACCTGACATTGGCCAAGTTTATGAACCACGTTATGGTAAGTGGTAAAAAATCAGTCGCAGAGACCATCGTATATGGCGCTTTGGATCTGGTTAAAGAGCGGTTAAATACTGACCCTCTAGAGGCCTTCGATACCGCCCTAGAAAATATTGCCCCAATGGTCGAGGTTAAATCTCGCCGTGTTGGTGGTGCTACTTACCAAGTGCCTGTTGAGGTTCGTCCAAGTCGCCGTACTGCGCTAGCTATGCGTTGGTTGGTTGACTATTCTCGCGGCCGTGGCGAGAAATCAATGCGTCAGCGTTTGGCTGGTGAAATCATCGATGCGTCTCAGGGCAAAGGCTCTGCGGTTAAGAAGCGTGAAGACGTGCATCGTATGGCTGAAGCTAACAAAGCGTTCTCTCATTACCGCTTCTAAGCGGCGCTATTTACTAGGTTCAGGGGAGTATTGTGGCGCGTAAAACACCCATTTCCAGATATCGCAACATCGGTATTTGTGCCCACGTAGATGCGGGCAAAACAACGACTACCGAGCGTGTACTGTTTTACACAGGTCTATCTCACAAGATAGGTGAAGTGCATGATGGTGCGGCGACAATGGATTGGATGGCGCAGGAGCAGGAGCGTGGTATCACCATCACTTCTGCGGCCACTACCTGTTTCTGGGCTGGTATGCAGCAACAGTTCGAGCAACACCGCATTAATATCATCGACACCCCGGGGCACGTTGACTTCACTATTGAAGTTGAGCGTTCTCTGCGGGTACTCGATGGTGCGGTTGTTGTGCTGTGCGGTTCTTCCGGTGTGCAGCCGCAGACCGAGACCGTTTGGCGTCAGGCAAATAAGTATGAAGTTCCGCGCATGGTATTCGTCAATAAGATGGATCGGGCTGGAGCTAATTTTGAGCGTGTAATCGCGCAGTTACGTACTCGTTTGGGTGCGAATGCGGTTCCCATGCAGATGACGATAGGCAGCGAAGAAGAATTTCGCGGTGTCGTTGATCTTCTCAAAATGAAAGCCATTATCTGGAATGAAGCGGATCAGGGAATGACCTTCGAATACGAAGAGATTCCAGCTGATATGCTCGAAGCTTGCGAGAAAATGCGCGAGTTCATGGTCGAGGCGGCAGCCGAGTCCAGTGATGAGTTGATGGAAAAATACCTCGAGGGCGAAGCGCTGAGCGAGGAAGAAATTAAAGCGGGAATCCGTAAGCGCACACTGGCGAATGAAATCATTCCAGTGTTCGGCGGGTCTGCGTTTAAGAATAAGGGTGTTCAGGCGGTGCTTGACGCTGTTATTGAATACATGCCGTCGCCTACTGAAGTTAAGGCGATAGAAGGCACGCTTGATGATAAAGACGGTACGGTTGCCACGCGTGAAGCAAATGACGAGGCACCATTCGCAGCCTTGGCATTTAAGATTGCGACCGACCCCTTCGTAGGAACATTAACCTTCTTTCGTGTGTATTCCGGGAAGTTGGAGAGTGGCACAGCGGTGGTCAACTCCGTTAAGGGTAAGAAAGAGCGTGTTGGTCGCATGGTGCAGATGCATGCTAACGATCGTCAAGAAATTAAAGAGGTGCTTGCTGGCGATATTGCTGCCGCAATCGGTCTTAAAGATGTGACGACGGGCGATACGCTATGCGATCCCAATAACGTCATTATTTTAGAGCGCATGGAATTCCCTGAGCCTGTAATCTCAGTTGCGGTTGAGCCAAGAACAAAGGCCGATCAGGAAAAAATGGGTATTGCTTTGGGCAAACTGGCTCAAGAGGATCCGTCTTTTCGCGTTAAGACGGATGAAGAGACGGGCCAGTGCATTATCTCTGGGATGGGTGAGCTTCATCTCGATATTCTCGTCGACCGCATGCGTCGCGAATTTAACGTAGAGGCCAATATTGGTAAGCCGCAAGTTGCTTATCGTGAGGCGATTCGTAATACCTGTGAAATTGAAGGTAAGTTTGTTCGGCAATCCGGTGGTCGTGGGCAGTTTGGTCACGTTTGGATCCGCTTTGAGCCGGGCGAAGACGCAAACGCCGAAGGTTTGGAGTTTGTAAGCGAAATTGTTGGTGGTGTGGTTCCTAAGGAATATGTTCCGGCAATCGAGAAAGGTATTGCCGAGCAAATGCAAAATGGTGTGCTTGCCGGTTATCCGCTGCTTGGCTTAAAGGCAACGGCGTACGACGGTTCATATCACGACGTTGACTCTAATGAGATGGCGTTCAAAATCGCGGCGTCTATGGCGACCAAAAAGCTCGCGCAATTCGGCGGTGCGGTGTTGCTTGAGCCAATTATGAAAGTCGAAATTGTTACCCCTGAAGAAAATATGGGTGATGTGGTCGGCGATTTGAACCGTCGTCGCGGCATAATTCTCGGTATGGATGAGTGTGTGTCGGGCAAGGTAATTGATGCAGAAGTACCGCTGGCAGAGATGTTCGGTTATGCAACCGATCTGCGCAGTGCAACCCAGGGTCGCGCAACGTTTACGATGGAGTTCGAAAAATATTTCGAGGCGCCACGTAATGTTGCCGAAGAAATCATGGCTAAGAACAGAGCTTAAATTTAAATAACCTTTATGCGAGGAATAAACCGTGGCTAAGGAAAAGTTTGAACGTAATAAGCCCCACTTGAACGTGGGCACCATCGGTCACGTTGACCATGGTAAAACCACGCTGACAGCAGCCCTGACGCGCGTATGTGCGGAAGTCTATGGTGGTAAGGCAGTGGCGTTTGATGGTATCGATAACGCACCAGAAGAGCGTGAGCGCGGTATTACTATTGCGACATCACACGTTGAATATGATTCATCGGTTCGTCACTATGCTCACGTAGACTGCCCAGGTCACGCTGACTACGTTAAGAACATGATTACTGGTGCTGCGCAGATGGACGGCGCGATTCTGGTATGTGGCGCGACTGACGGCCCAATGCCGCAGACCCGCGAGCACATCCTGCTGTCACGTCAGGTTGGCGTACCTTACATTGTGGTATTTCTGAACAAAGCTGACTTGCTTGCTGAAGATTGCGGCGGTGTGGGCAGCGAAGAATATAACGAAATGCTTGAATTGGTAGAAATGGAGCTGCGCGAGCTGCTCGACATGTACGAATTCCCAGGCGACGACACCCCAATCATTGCCGGTTCTGCATTGATGGCGTTGAACGGTCAAGACGACAACGAGCTAGGTACTACTGCAGTAGCTAAGTTGGTTGAGGCGTTGGATACTTACATTCCACAGCCAGAGCGTGCAGTTGATCTGCCGTTCC
>NZ_JANZNQ010000042.1 GCF_027257955.1 Zhongshania aquatica
AACTGGATCAACCCACCACCTACGAGGAGCTGGGCTTCTTCGAGCGCCTCAGCTTACTGGTCAATAGTGAGTCTACTTGCCGAGACAACCGTAAAATTGTCCGCTTACTGAGACAGGCTAAATTGAGGCTTAATGCCCACCCCGCCGACATTGATTACCGCGCCCGTCGCGGCTTGCACAAAGACACATTAGCGCAACTGCTACAGCTGGACTGGATACGCCATCATCGTAATCTCTTGATTGAGGGCGCCACCGGCACGGGGAAAACCTTCTTAGCCTGTGCGCTGGGTCAAACCGCCTGCGAACACGGATTCTCAGTCCGTTACTTCCGCGCCAGTCGGTTATTTGAAATGCTTACGGTGGCGCATGGCGACGGTAGCTTCGGCAAACTCCTAGCCCAACTGGCAAAAACCGAGCTGCTCATCATTGATGATTGGGGCTTGGACATACTGACCCAGCAACAGCGCAATGACTTGCTCGAAGTGATCGAGGATCGCCACGGGCGCGGCGCAACACTCATCACCAGCCAGCTCCCATCCACTCATTGGCACGAGGCCATCGGCGAACCGACGCTCGCCGACGCCATTCTCGACCGTCTGCTCCATAACGCGACAAAGTTGCAACTCAAGGGCGAATCCATGCGCAAAATTCATCATGGCGTTGACCCACTGTGAACACTTCGCGTTAAATAGCGGTGCCTGCAAAAAAGAAGGGTGCAGGTGTTCACGCTTCGCAAAATTCAGTGTTCATAGTTACAAAAATACGCAGAAGGTCGACATCGTGGAGGAGGGATTTGATATCGCGCTGCGGATCGGTCACCTCAAAAGCTCCTCACTCATCGCCAAACGCCTCGCCCCTGTCCGGCTGGTTCTGTGCGCGTCGCCCGCCTACCTTGAGCGACATGGCACGCCCCGGCGCCCGGAAGACCTTGCGAACCATCACTACCTGCGTTACAGCTACATGGATATGGATGCCGGTCCACCAGCACAGAAATGGCTGCACGGCTGTGGTCGCGGCACTCGCGGCGAGATGGTGAGCAACAACGGCGACGTACTGGTGGAATCCGCCGTTGCCGTTGCCGGGGCCGGGATTGCCCTGCAGCCCACATTCATCGCCGGCGCTGCCATCAAGGAAGGCAAATTGAAGATGTTATTGCCGGAGTATGAACCCGAACCCATGGAGCTCTACGCGGTGTATGCACACCGGCAACTGCTGGCGAGCAAGGTTCGCAGCTTTATTGACGGTTTTTTCGGCGACCCGCCTTACTGGGACCGATTTGATTAGTCGGTCGGGGCCTTCTGTGAATGCAGTAAAAGGGCGTTGACGGTGGCAGTGTACGGCGCCTCAACACCCAACTGCCCACAACGGCGCAGGACCGCGCCGGCAATGCTGTCGAGTTCCAGCGGCCGGCCTTTTTCCCGATCCACCAGCATGGAGCTCTTGATGGCATTGAAACTGCTGATCAGCTCGAACATCTCGGCCAGATCACCGGGTCCCAGGTTCACCCCGTCGGCCCTCGACGCTTCAACCGTTTCCGCCATCATGCCGTGGACGATCTTCCGGAACTCCGGATGATGGGTCAGGCTGCGGGTATCCAGCCCCGTCAGGGCTGAGAGCGGGTTAACACCGTTGTTGATGACCAGCTTGCGCCAGAGTTCGTAGCGGATGTTGTCGGAAACGGTTGTGGGAATTCGGGCGGCTTCAAACGCGGCCTGCAGTTGCTCCAGCAAGGAACGACGCCGATCCGGTTCCGCCGCAACGGGCCATTCGCCCATGACAATCTGCGCCGGGCCTTCGGCTTCAACGACCCCCGGCTGCAAGATGTGGCCACCAATCCTCACGGCCAGACCACCCAGCACCCTGTGTTCGCCCAACAGTGAGGCCATCTCCGGTTCGTTATCGACACCGTTCTGAAGCGACAATACCGGCACCTTGCCATGATAGAGCCAGGGCCCCAGTTCTTTCAGCATCGTTTCGGTGGCGGTTGATTTGAGGGTAACCACCACCACGTCGAAATCATCCGGCCGGTACCGGGCAACCACACCCGCATGACCCATGGCCTGCACCGGGAAAGACCACACTTCATCGCCGTACTGAACGGTCAGCCCCTGCTCCTGCAGGGCCGCGAGGTTCGCGCCCCGGGCGGTGAGTACTACATCATGTCCCCCATCCAGCAGCCGCGCGGCATAATAACCGCCGATGCCGCCGGCACCGACTATCAGTATTCTGAGCATTTACGGAATCCTTTTGGGTTGTCCGTAGTTTATTGCATCCAGCCATAGCCGGCGAGTGACTGGCTGTCTTCATTCAGTGCAATACCGAATACCCGCTGGGGGGCCTTGAGACCGCCCAGGCTGAAGGCCGTATTGAGCACACAGGTTGGATCAGCCACCGGGGCATCCCGGGCGGACGTATTCCGCCGCCCCCGAAGACTGGACCGGGACATGGCCTGGAGCCAGACTTGCTCGTACTCCCACTGTTGCATGAGATTCCGGAAATAGGCATCGTGAGGCTGGTGATGGGTCATATCGCCTTCCCCGGTTTCCTTCTGGTCCAGGCAGATCAGCAACACACCCTGATCCCGAAAGACCTCCAGACATCGGCCAATCTGCCGATAGCTGTCACTCGTCATCCCGGTATTCAGCCTGAGTTCGATAACTTCTTCCGGCGCAAGAGCGATCATAGTCTCTGCCAGCACTTCCAGTCCGGGGTCACGACTGCCAGCAACGTCAAATTCCCGCCCAGCCATAAGCGACTGCAAGTGCTCGGCGAGACTACTTTTGCCACATTGATGGAAAATCTCAGGCTGTTTCGCCCCTGCTATCGAGGTTATGAAAGCGACACTACCGACAGACATATCCGGGCTTATCAGGCGACGAAGGTGAGGCTCACCTATGGGTCCGGAAAGCGCGTCTTTGTCACAGGACAGGTATAACATCGGCAATTTTGCCAAGAAGCCTCCCGTTGAGTCGCTATGGAAATAACTGGCCAGGTAACCGAGGCGCTAGCGCCCCAGTTTCCTGGTCGACTGCCCACCAATACCGAAGTGTTGCTTGGGCATCTCTGTGATGATGATCCGTACGCTTTCCACCGGCGCTCCCAGTGAGCGTGAAATTGCGTCGGTTACCTCTCTGATCAGCATTTCTTTCTGCTCATCTGACCGACCTTCGAGAATATTGATCTGCGCAACAGGCATAAAGCTTCCTCATTCAAAACGAGCGGACACGGTTCCCAGACCCTGGTAACGCACGGTGATATTGTCACCGGGCTCCACAGTAATGGCAGCAGTAATGCCGCCGGTCATGATGAAGGTGCCCGCAGGGATGTGCTCGCCCCGCTCCGCCAGCAGGTTCGCCAGCATGGCTACACTCGAAGCCGGATTTCCCAATACTGCGGCACCGGCCCCTACGTCAACAACCTCACCATTCTTTTCGACTACGACGCCCAGAGTCTTAAGATCAACATCCGCGACATCCGCCATCTGGCCGCCGGTAATGAACCGGGTTGACGAAGCGTTGTCTGCAACGACGCTCACCAGGTCAAACTTGAAGCTCTCATATCGGGAGTCGATGATTTCGACGGCGGGGATCACGAAGTCCGTCGCCGCCAGCACTTGGCCAATATGACAACCCGGGCCATGCAGCGGCGCCTTGGTAACAAAAGCGATTTCGGCCTCGATCTTCGGATGGATCAGCTCCTTGGTGTCGACCACGCCACCATCCGGCACACTGAAATAATCTGCCAGGAAGCCGTAGATCGGTGTCTCCACCCCCATCTGGGCCATCTTGGCCCAGGACGTCAGGCCCATTTTCATGCCCACGATCTTGTTGCCCCGCTCCTCCTTGCGGCGGCGGATTTCCCACTGCACGTCGTAGGCGTCCTCGAAGGTCATGCCCGGGTAATCGTTGGTGACCTTGGTGATGTCGTGGGCCTGCAGTTCGGCGTTTTCCACATGTTCGGCCAGGGCCAACATCTGCTCGCGGCTCAATGTCTTGCTCATGCGTTTTGCTCCTTTTGCGCGGCCAGCAGATCCAGCGCCACATCCACGATCATGTCTTCCTGCCCCCCCACCATGCGGCGTTTGCCCAGCTCCACCAGAATGTCCACGGTCTTGAGGCCATACTTCTGTGCCGCCACTTCGGAATGGCGCAGGAAGCTGGAATAGACTCCGGCATAGCCCAGGGCCAGGGTTTCGCGGTCCACTCGAACCGGGCGATCCTGCAGAGGCCGAACGATATCGTCAGCGGCATCCATCAAGGCGTACACGTCAGTGCCGTGCTCCCAGCCCAGCTTGTCAAAGGCGGCCACGCACACTTCCAGTGGGGCGTTGCCGGCGCCGGCACCCATGCCGGCCAGGGAGGCATCGATACGGTCACAGCCTTCTTCAACAGCGACGATGGAGTTGGCCACACCCAATGCCAGGTTATGGTGAGCATGCATGCCGGTTTGGGTTTCCGGCTTGAGCACGTCTTTCAGTGCCCGGAAGCGGTCGCGGATGTCGTTCATGTTCATGGCGCCGCCGGAGTCGACGACATAGAGGCAGGTAGCACCGTAGTCTTCCATCAGCTTGGCCTGTTCCGCCAACCCTTGCGGGGTCTGCATGTGGCTCATCATCAGGAAGCCCACGGTGTCCATGCCCAGTTTGCGGGCGTGCTCGATGTGCTGCTTGGAGACGTCCGCTTCGGTGCAGTGGGTGGCCACTCGTACAATGCGGGCACCGGCGTTGTAGGCGTTGTCCAGGTCATGGACGGTACCGATACCCGGCAACAGCAGGGTGGCGATCTTGGCGTGTTCAATCACCTCAGAGACGGCTTCGATCCACTCCAGGTCGGTGTGGGCGCCGAAGCCGTAGTTGAAACTGGAGCCCTGCAGGCCGTCGCCGTGGGCCACTTCGATGGAGTCCACCTTGGCCTTGTCCAGGGCCCGTGCGATGTCCTGCACGTTCTTGATGGAATACTGGTGGCGGATGGCGTGGCTGCCGTCGCGCAGGGTCACGTCGGAGATGTAGAGCTTCTTGCCGGGGTTATAAGTCATGGTTCAGTCTCCTCAGTTGACCAGCGATTCGGCGATGCGCTCGGCGGTACCCAGCGCGGCAGAGGTCATGATGTCCAGGTTGCCGGCGTAGGCCGGCAGGTAATGGGCGGCGCCCTCCACTTCCAGGAAGATGGAGGTCTTCAGGCCGCTGAAGCGGCCCAGGCCCGGGACGTTCATGGGCTGGTCGTCGGGAATATCGTCGAACTGTACTTTCTGCTTCAGACGGTAGCCCGGCACGTAGGTATTCACCGCTTTGACCATTTCCTCAACGGAGGCTTCCACTTCGGCTTTGTCGGCAGCCTCAGACAGTACGTAAACCGTGTCACGCATCAACAGCGGCGGCTCCGCCGGATTGAGGATGATGATGGCCTTGCCCTTCTGGGCACCGCCCACCACCTCGATGGCCCTGGAGGTGGTCTCCGTGAATTCGTCAATGTTGGCGCGGGTTCCAGGGCCGGCAGACTTTGACGAAATCGAGGCCACGATCTCGGCGTAGTGGGCCTTGGCGACACGGGAGACCGCCGCCACCATGGGAATGGTGGCCTGGCCACCGCAGGTGACCATGTTGACATTGCCCTCCCCCAGGTGTTCCTCCAGGTTGACCACCGGCACGCAGTAGGGGCCGATGGCCGCCGGGGTCAGGTCCACCACGCGGATGTCGGGTTTGTGTTGCCGAAGCAGCTTGTCATTGTGAACGTGTGCACCGGCCGAGGTGGCATCAAGCACGATACCGATGTCGGCGAATTCCGGCATTTTCACCAGGCCTTCGACGCCTTCGGCGGTGACGGCCACGCCCATGCGTTTGGCACGGGCCAGGCCGTCGGACTCCGGGTCAATGCCGACCATCACACCCATCTCGAGGTGCTGGCCGTTGCGCAGGATCTTGATCATCAGGTCGGTGCCAATATTGCCCGAGCCGATGATCGCGGCTTTGATTTTCTTGCTCATAATCTTGTCCTCTCTAATCCGGGTCAGGCGAAGCGCACGGAGGCACTGCCGATGCCGCCAATATCCACGCGCATGTAATCACCGGCCTTGACCGGCTCCAGCGGTACCAGGGAGCCGGACAGAATGACTTCGCCGGCCTTCAGGGTGATGCCGAACTCGCCCAGGGTGTTGGCCAGCCAGGTCACGCAGTTCACCGGGGAGCCCAAAGCAGCAGCGCCGGCGCCAGCACTCAGCACGCTGCCGTTCTTCTCCACCACCATGCCGCAGGTCACCAGATCCACTTTGCGGGGAGACACGGCCTGGTCGCCCAGCACAAACAGGCCACAGGAAGCGTTATCAGCCACCGTGTCCTGGATGGCGATCTTCCAGTCCTGGATGCGGGAGTCGACGATCTCGAAGCACGGCATGACGCATTCGGTGGCGGCCAGCACATCGGCGTTGGTGATGCCCGGGCCGATCAGATCCTTCTTCAGAATGAAGGCGATTTCACCCTCCGCTCGGGGGGCAATCAGACGATCGCTGATGGGCACGACTTCGCCGCTGTTGAACACCATGTCATCGGTCAGGTACCCAAAATCCGGCTGGTGTACATTAAGCATGTTCTGCACCGCCTTGCTGGTAACACCGATCTTCTTGCCGATGATCGAGGCGCCATCCGCCAGGCGGCGTTCCAGCATGCGCAGGGAAATGTGATAGGCGTCGTTAATGGTGATGTCTTCACCACGGCCGGTCAACGGGGCGACTGCTTCCCGGCTGAGCATGGCCTGGTAGAGTTCATCCCCCAGGGCCTGAATACGTGGCTGTTCCATTATTGTGCTCCTGTAGCCGATTGATCGGCTTCGGTCAGGAAATCGTTCACCAGCCGGGCGAACCGACTGGCATGTTCGATCTGGGTCCAGTGGCCACAACGGCCGAACACATGCAATTGGGCTCTATCGATCAGTTCCGCCAGTTGCAGTGAGGCGTCCAGCGGTATCACCTCATCTTCGCGGCCATGGAGAATCAGGGTTTCGTGGGGCAGCGCCCGGATGTCCTTCTCCTCGCTGGCCAGGTTGTCGACCCAACGCTGACGCGGTGCCGGGAACATGGCGGCAAAGGATTCCTGGAAACCGGGACGGATACTGGCCTGATAGCGCATCTCCGCCAGCTCATCGGTGAGCAGGTTTTTATTGAACGCGAACACATCCATCAGGCGGCGCATGTTTTCAAGGGAAGGCTCGTAGCCCCAGGCTTCATCCAGCCCTTCGGTGATCGGAAAGCTGACGCCCACCGACCCCATCAGCACCAGACGACGAATCCGCTCCGGGTACTCGATCGCCAGGGCCAGGGCCAGGCCGCCACCGAAGGAGTTGCCGACCAGATCCACCTGTTGCAGATCCAGCGCATCCATCACGCCGATGGCATGGGCCACCCAGCGTTCCCGGTTGTAGGTGTTGTCTTCCGGACGTTGGGTATACCCGAAGCCGAGCATGTCCGGCGCCACCACACGGCGATTCTTCGCCAGCTCCGGAATCACCAGGCGCCAGTTGGCCCAGGCGGTGACGCCGGGGCCGGAGCCGTGAATCATCATGACCGGAACATCACTGTTGCCATTGGCGGCACCATGGTCATGCACGTTGGTGCGGTAGCCGGCAGCGGTTATCTCACGCCCGATTTCCGGGCTGTTTTCAGGTGCAGTCATAATCGGCTCACAGTTTCACGCAGATGTTTTTCATTTCGGTGTAGAACTCCAGGGAGTGCACACCGCCCTCACGGCCAATACCGGACTGCTTGCTACCCCCGAAGGGTGTGCGCAAATCTCGCAGGAACCAGCTGTTGACCCAGATAATGCCTGCCTCAACCTGGCCTGCTACGCGGTGGGCGCGAGTGATGTTTTCACTCCAGATGGCCGAGGCGAGTCCGTAAGGAAGGCTATTGGCCAGCTCGATGGCTTCCTCTTCGGTGTCGAATGGGCACAAGTGGACACAGGGGCCGAAGATTTCATCGGTAATCACCGCGGAATCTTCCGACAGCCCGGTCCAGATGGTGGGCTGAACCCAGGCGCCACCAGCCAGTTCTTCGGGCATATCCGGCACACCACCACCAGTAACCACCGTGGCGCCGTCATCCACGGCTTTCTGATAGTAGGAAAGGACTTTCTCGCGATGCTTGAGGCTGACCAGCGGCCCCATATTGGCGTCGGCGTCATCCGGCGGACCGATTTTCAGGCCCTCCGCGGCTTCTTTCAGCCGCCCGACGAACTCGTCGAAGATGGAGCGCTCGACATACACCCGCTCGGTACCCAGGCAAACCTGCCCACAGTTGGCAAAAGCCGAGCGCATGGTGCCCTCGACAGCCTTGTCCATGTCACAGTCGGCGAAGACCAGGCCGGCATTCTTGCCTCCCAGTTCCAGGGAGATGTCCCGGATGCCCTTGGCGGCGGCTTTCATGATGACCTCGCCGGTACCGGTTTCGCCGGTGAAGGTGAAGCCGTCTACCAACGGATGTTCGGTCAGAAAGGCGCCTGCGGAATTAGCACCAAAGCCATGCACGACGTTGTAAACGCCGTCGGGCACGCCGGCCTCTTTCATGACTTCGCCCAACAGCGCCGTGGTCGTCGGGGTTTCCTCCGAAGGCTTGACCACCACGGTATTGCCACACGCCAGGGCGGGCCCTACTTTCCAGGTCATCAGCAGCAACGGCAGGTTCCAGGGGCTGATCACGCCAATCACCCCTTTGGGGCGCCGTACCGCATAGTTCAGCGCACCGGTGCCATCGGGCGTCGGCATTTCAAAGGACTCCGTGGGCACGTTCTTGATCATGTCCGCGAACACCTTGAAGTTGGCGGCGCCCCGGGGGATGTCGATATGACTCGCCAGGGATTTCGGCTTGCCGGTATCGAGGCATTCCGCTTCCAAGAACTCGTCGAAACGGGCGTTGATACCATCGGCCACCTTGTGCAGGATGCTGGTGCGTTCCTCCAGCGTCATTTTGCCCCAGGGACCACGCAGGGCCGCTTTCGCCGCCCTCACTGCGGCGTCCACCTCGTCCCGGCCAGCTTCGTGAACCTTGCTGATCACCTGGCCGTTGGCCGGATTGACGTTATCGAACAGCTTGCCGTTGCCAGAGCCAACGTACTGCCCGTTGATGTACTGCTTGATGTCTTTCATGGCTGCTAAATCCTGTTTCATCCGTTCGAGATCACGTCAGAACCGTCATGAAACGTTCGTTCAGTACCCGGTCGTGGTAGAAAATCGCTTTGCCGAGCTCTTCCGTCTTCCAGGTGACCGGCTTGTGATCCGGGTAGAAGTAATCACCGCCACAGAACACTTCGTTGCGGTTGCCGGACGGGTCGAAGAAATAGATGGTCTTGCCGTGGGTCAGACCATGACGGGTCGGCCCGATATCGATGGACGTATCGGTCATGGTGATCAGGTCCGCCGCCCTCAGGACGTCGTCCCAGGTTTCCAGGTGGAAAGAGGCGTGGTGGAACTTGCCCTTCTCCTCGTGATGGATAAACGCCACGTCGTGCTCTTTCATGGAGACGGTCAGGAACTGCGCCACCCGTGTGCCTTCCGGATCCAATACTTGCTCGACCAGATCGAAGCCTAGGACATTGACAAAAACATCGTAAGTCGCCGCCAGCTCAGGACCGTAAAACAGACAGTGGTCAAAGCGCACGGCTTTCATGCCCCGCAGACCACGCGGCCAGGCCTCCGGATTAACACTGGAAAGACCCCATTTACCCGTATAGAGCTTATCGGCATACAGCTCGAAGGCGTGACCGGAAGGCACCGTGAAGCGAACACGACGACCGCAATCCTTCAACTCCTCTGCCCGTACCTGCTCTACTTCAACGCCGTAATCCACCAGGTCTTTTTCCAGCTGGACCAGGACCTCTTCGTCAAGCACCTTGAAACCCATAAAGTCACAACCCGGCTCGTCCGCTTCGCGCAGGACCACGGAGAACTTGTCCACTTCAGACCAGGCCTTCAGATACACCCGACCCTGGTCGTCGCGATCGGTTTCGATCAGACCCATCAGGTCCGCATAGTGTTTAACAGCCGCATCCATATCGAGTACACGGATCTGGACGTGGCCGGGACGTATGACCCCTTTTTTCATGACTGTTACCTCAACGTTTTTGTTGTTTACTAGCTCGCAAAGTCCACCGCCGGTTGCGGCGGACACTCAATGATCAGATCCGTCAGAGGGTAGATCCGGCAGGCCAGAACTTCCCCTTTTTCAACGGCTTCAGGCGGGGCGTGCCGCTTGCTCATCTTGCCGCACTCGAAATGCCCTTCCAGAACCTGGATCTTACAAAATCCGCAACCACCACCCCGACAACCCACTGGGACACACTTCAGGCCCCTCTGCTCCATGGCCTTTAGCACACTCTGGCCCTCGTGGCAGGTAAAGTGACCTCCCGTTGTGCGGTTGAACACGTGGAAACCCATGCCCATGGTTTACCTCCGGCTATATCTTCTTGAATAGAACCGAGCGCCGCGTATCTACCGCGCCGTCAGCCTGCTGCCGAGAACTTTAGGCCCTGCATCAGGGCCGTAATAGCACCACCATCCTCCGCTTGGGTAAGGGCCGGCAAATAACTGAAGTCGTACTAGTGGCGGTCCAGTGCTTCGAATAGCTCACGGTTGTAGAGTCCCACCCCTCAAAAATTCAATATTGAAGATTCATCGTCCCACGCAAATGGCAGCCATACACGCCGGCGAACCTCGGCCTGGAGAATGGTCGGACGCTTTTAAGACGAACATGCACCGCCCAACTCACCGACGAAAAGCCTTGCGTGGCTCCTGTCTGGAATATAAAAAGGGTCACCCCTGATAACCGCCACCCACCGGTAGTACCGTACCTGTTACATACGAGGCCTCGTCTGAAGCCAGAAAAAGTATGGCATTGGCCTGCTCTTCCGGAACGCTGTAGCGCTTCATGAAGCTCAATTCGGTAGCCTCATCAACGATGGCCTGATACCACTCCTTCTCGAATTGACTCATGGTTTCACTATTACGCGGAATCCGTCGCTCGCCAACATCAGTGCCACCCGGTGCTACTGCATTGACACGGATGCCATATTTGGCATTTTCAAACGCCATGCACACGGTCATAGCGTTTACGCCCCCCTTGGCCGCAGCATAGGGCACACGGTTAGTGCCTCGGGTCGCGAGGGATGACACGTTTACGATCACTCCACTTTGCTGTTTTTGCATCTGCGCCAGAACTGCATGGGAACACCAAAGGGTCGGAAACAAGGAGCGACGAATCTCGGCTTCGATCTGCTCTTCCTCGTAGACTTCATAGGGCTGGACCCAGATCGTACCGCCGACGTTATTGACCAGAATGTCGATACGGCCAAAATGACTTACCGCCGAATCGACTGCCTTGAAGGCACCTGCGTACTGTTCCAGATCGACGATGCTGGTATGGACGTTTGCCGCACCGGCGGCCAGCGCCTCCTCTGCCACCTCTCTGACGATCTCGGAGCGATCCACCAGCAGCAGGCTAGCTTTTTCGGCAGCCATCTGCAGAGCAACGGTACGACCGATACCCTGGGCAGCTCCAGTCACAACAGCGACGCGGTTTTCAAAACGCTCAACTCTCATTTAGTTTTCCTCACTTGCTGCTGGTCGTAAACTTCTCATAGTGGAGGCTGGCCGGTTGACTACCCCTTTCCTGCATAAAGCTGCTAACAGCTTCGACCATCGGCGGCGGACCACACAGATAGATATCGACATCGCCATCATTCAAATGGCCAGGTTCAATATGATCTGTGACGTAACCCTTCTGCGGCCAACTGCTCTCGTCTGAGGCCACGCAGACACCAAATGTGAAGTTGTCGATGGCCTCGGCGAAAGCTTTAAGCTTGTCCAGCTCGACAAGATCAACGTCGTGCGTAACGCCGAAGATTAGGTGGATCGGATAGGCGCTACCGTCCTGCTGAATTTTTTCCAACATCGCCAGGAAGGGTGCTAGCCCCGTCCCTCCAGCCAGCATCAGTACCGGGCGCTTCACTTCACGCAGGTAAAAGCTGCCAAATGGGCCTCGCAGGGTTATGCTCTCACCCGCCTTGGCCTTTTCAGTCATATAGGTGGTCATCAAGCCTTCGGGCACCACTCGGATCAGGAAAGACACCGATTCGTCCGCCTGATTAAGCATGGAGCTGAAGGAGTAGGCACGCCAGTGGTCAGTTCCCGGCACCTGTACATTGACATACTGCCCCGGCAGAAAATGCATGGCCCGCACCTGATCACCGGAAACGGTAAAGGACAGGGTGGAGTCAGACAGACGGTTAATCTCAGTCAGCGTGGCATGCACGTCGGCCTGCTGGCTGCGCACACAAACTTCTGACGAGGCCGGTACGGTTACGACACAATCTGACTCCGGAATCATGCGACAGGTCAGAACATACCGCTGTTTGGCTTCCTGATCGGACAGCGCATCCTCGACATAACCATCCATCTCATAGCTGCCCGATTCGCAGTGGCACTTACAGGTACCACAAGCACCGTCACGGCAGTCGAGCGGAACGTTGATTCCGGAACGATAAGCGGCGTCGGCCACCGTCTCCATCGGTAATGTGGTAACAAATCGAGTTACATCATCTTCAAAATTGAGCGCTACTTTATACACTGTTTGCTACCTCAGCCCCTTCAAGGGTGCCGACGACACACCGAGAGGCACTTGTTATTAAAACGGGTAGTTTTAAGATCCGGAAATATCGGCTGAAAGCCCCGTGGTTGCTGGACCCTGACTGACAGGAATAGCCACGAGGCCAATATATCGGAACGAATTCAAAGGTGATAGATATCCACAACATGGTGGATGTAGTCGTTCTTCAGCACCGCCTTCTTGCGCTTGATCTTCAGCTTGCCGTCTTCACCACGAATCAGCGTGACAAACGCGGTACCGAAATAGGTATCTACGTTGTTATAACGTACGCTGAGGGTCATCCAGCTGTAGCGCACTTCTGCTTCTGCATCATTGGACGATGCAGCGAGCACCTCTAGATTGCTCAGCATGTGCTGGGTACGCGGCTCCGGCAGCGAACTGGCGCTGGAACGCTCTGTCTGGATGCGGAAAACACGATCCTCAATTCCATCCCGATTATCATAATAGAGCAACGACATCTCCGACTGCGGATCCTCCGTTAGCTTGCCGTCCACATCCCAACATGGTACCCAGAATTCAGAGCTCTTATCATAGTGCTCAAGCCAATGGCTATAATCCTTGTCGTCCAGCGCACGCTGCTCAGAATGCAGAAAATCACGGATCTCGTCGTAACTGATTGTCATGGTTACTCTCCCTTTTCCTTGCGCGCCGCTTCCGCAATCATTTGTTGCCAGTAATGGTGCTGAACAATGAACAGACCCTCATCTTCAGACTTCTTACCACTCATCACAGGGTGCAAATCGATACTCTTCGCCTCTTCGTCCTGTCCATCGATCCAGTGCTTAGCACCACGACTTAGGTCACTCCAAGGCTGCTTCATGGCCTTAAAACCTTCCTGGCATGCGCGAAACTCTTCCAAGTCGTCCGGAGTCGCCATGCCGGAAGCGTTAAAGAAGTCTTCGTACTGACGGATTCGGTGGGTACGCGCTTCGGCACTTTCCCCCTTGGGCGCAATGCAGTAAATGGTGACCTCGGTCTTGTCCACGGAGATTGGACGGAAGTGACGAATCTGGGAGCTCATCTGATCCATCAGGAATACGTTCGGGTACAGGCAAAGGTTACGCAACTTGCCTATCATCCAGTTGGCACGATCAGCGCCAAACTTTTCGACAAGCTCGTTTCGGCGATCGTACAGTGGGCGATCCTCCGGATTAGGCCAGTCCATCCACAGCAGAATGTGGCCATGTTCGAAGGCATAGAATCCACCGGTTTGCTTGTTAAACGTGGATAGGTCCATCGCCTTAACATTATCAGCGGACATGCCGGCCTTACGACGAGCCACAGTGGCAATGTAGTTCCAATGAGTAGCAGATGCGTGGTACCCATCGGCACCATTCTCGGCTTGCATTTTCCAGTTGCCGTCATAGACGTAAGTCGATGAGCCACGCAACACTTCCAGACCTTCCGGCGACTGATCGACAATCATGTCGATGATTTTGGTTGCTTCGCCCAAGTGTTCGGACAGCGGTTTGACAGAATCATTCAGCGAGCCAAAAAGGAAGCCTTTGTAGCTTTCTAGGCGCACCTTTTTTAGGTCATGAGAGCCTTCGCAGTTAAAGGAATCCGGATAGCCAGCATTGTCGGGATCCTTGACCTTGATCAACTTTCCGGAGTTATTGAAGCTCCAGCCGTGGAAAAGGCAGGTTAAAACCGCCTTGTTATCCTTCTTTTTGCGACAAAGGATAGCGCCACGGTGGGTGCAGGTATTGATAAAGCAGTTCAGCTCGCCATCTTTATTGCGGGTAATGACGATGGGCTGACGCCCGATATAACCAGTAAAATAGTCGTTTGGATTTGCAACCTGGCTTTCATGCGCCAGATAAATCCAGTTGCCTTCGAAGATGTACTTCATCTCCATCTCGAACAACTCAGGATCAGTGAACATGTCGCGACGACCACGATACAGGCCTTTTTCTTCATCGGCTTCGATTAGACCGCCTACTTTTGCTATCAGATTATTGTGCATGGGCTACCCTCTTTTTTATGATGTCATATTGAAGGGACGTCCCGGGAATCGCTATCCAGTGAGCGCACTCTTTATCCTAAGATTGCAAAGGCTGGATTTTGTATTGCATCTTCTGTTTAATTAAATCGTACGGCAGCGTCATTAACGTACTAGTGATCTGCCTGGGTAATCCGTTTATTTATTATCAATGACACTCAGTTTTGCTCGCGCCACGGAAGTCATAATCTATTCTGCGCTCTTGTGCCAGCGAAACGGCTTTGCCAACTTCTCACTATGAGTCTTGATAAAGCGACGAATCGCCGTTTTGAGTTCGCCCACACTTGTGAAAATGCACGGTATAAAGCACGACGTTCCAGCTGACCAAACCAGCCCCCACCTCATTCAGCCATGCCCCCTCTGGCAGGATAGTTGGCACTACTTAGTCGCTCTTGCAAAAGTAAAAACCTGAAATAAACTACCCCGCCGCAAGCGGACGGGGTATTAGTCGGTGCCGCCAGTCAGAAAAGTGCCAACTGATAATCACTGTGTAACTTTCTATATTCCTTACCTTGACCTTGATTTTTCACATAGTTACCAATCATTGATTCATCTCCATACCTGCCTACCGTGCTCGCAAAATACCCATCAGACCAAAACACACCACCCCATAACTGCTTCTTGACATGTGGGCAGCGACGGAATATTTCCCTAGCTGTCAGGCTTTTTATCATGGTAACAAGCTTGGTTACACTATAGGTCGGGACTGACTGAACCAAAAAATGTACATGATCTTTATCTGTCCCTATTTCCAAAAACTTAACCTGGTAACGTTCTTCTATTTCCAAACACACTACCTTTAGTTCGGCATCTACTTTTTCGTCAAACACAACCCGACGATATTTGGCTGGAAATATCAGGTGATACATCAATACGGTCACATTATGGCTTTTATGGATATACGTCCCCTTCATCTTTAACTTGCAAACAGCCGACTACCAACATCTGCGCGTGCAGGGCCAACTTAGCTACAGAGCAGCCGATCCACAGAAGCTGGCCGACATGTTGAACTTCACCTTGAACGAAAACCCAGCTTGAGCTTGAACAGCTTCGTCGCGTAAAAAATATTGTTCGAATGGGATATCTTGAAGCAGTAACAGCTACAAGTATGCAATTGTCTAAGGGTACGCATGCTGTTCCAACGAATGCGGTATTTATCGACTGTGCTGCAGACGGATTACCTAAAGTTCCTGAAGTAAAAGTCTTCGACGGCAACAAAATAACGCTGCAAACCGTTCGTATGTGTCAGCAAGTGTCTGGCGTCAACTATCTTGGTCGCCAGCCAAGATAGTTGACGCCAGACATGACTGCTCAATCCGAGTATCAAGATCGGCTATGCGGTGATCAAGGTGCCTCAAATCGTTGGAGAGTTCGGCCAGTAAAACTCGAAACTCATCGGTCAAACCATTCTCCGCATCTTCAAGCCATTGG
>NZ_JANZNQ010000043.1 GCF_027257955.1 Zhongshania aquatica
CTACTCCAACTCTTGTAATGTTCATATAGGGCTTCTCCTCATCTTCTGAATGGCAAATTGACACTTACCATTCTGGCGCATTGACGCCGCATTGCTAGGGTGAGGAGGAGTCCATCCCATTGCTTACAAAACATCGAGAAGAAATACGCAGACACAAAAAAGCCGGCAAAAGCCGGCTTTTTAATCTTTCTTAATTGCTTACTCGTCGTCAGCTTCTTCTGATACTGGACGATCAACCAATTCCACATACGCCATAGGCGCTTTATCACCAGAGCGTAAGCCGCATTTCATAATGCGGATATAACCACCTGGACGGCCTTCATAACGCGGGCCAAGATCTGTGAACAATTTACCGACTGCAGAATCGCTGCGCAGACGCGCAAACGCAAGACGGCGGTTAGCTACACTGTCGACCTTAGAAAGCGTAATCAATGGCTCTGCGTAACCACGCAGCTCCTTTGCTTTAGGCAGTGTTGTTTTAATCAGTTCGTGCTCAACCAAAGACGCCGTCATGTTGCGGAACATCGCTTTACGATGAGAGCTATTACGGTTTAATTGACGGCCACTATGACGATGACGCATGGCTTTTTCCTTTAATAAACGTTGCTATCTCAGCAAAAAATATTCGAAAGTTACTCGCGTAATTACGCGAGAACTCGGTCGTCGTTTCTAAGACTTGCTGGCGGCCAGTTATCTAGGCGCAAACCCAAAGACAACCCACGCGATGCCAATACGTCTTTAATCTCTGTCAGCGACTTTTTACCAAGGTTTGGCGTTTTCAGAAGTTCAACTTCCGTACGTTGCACCAAGTCACCGATGTAGTAGATATTTTCTGCTTTCAAGCAGTTAGCAGAACGTACAGTTAACTCAAGATCATCAACTGGACGTAGCAGAATTGGATCTACTTCGTTCTCTTCGCGTGAAGGCTCATTTTCGCCTTCGCTTTCTAGGTCAACGAATACTGCAAGCTGTTGCTGCAGAATTGTCGCCGCACGACGAATTGCTTCTTCTGGGTCGATAGTGCCATTGGTTTCAAGATCCAGCACCAGCTTGTCAAGGTCAGTACGCTGTTCAACACGCGCACTTTCCACTACATAGCTAACACGGCTGATTGGGCTGTAGCTAGCATCTAGCTGCAAACGACCAATAGAGCGAGTTTCTTCATCAGCGTTGTCACGAGAATCAGCAGGCACATAACCACGGCCACGAGCGATGGTAAGGCGCATATTAATTTCGCCGTCATCGTTCAAATTCGCTATAACGTGATCAGTATTAACGATTTCGATTTCATGATCAGTCTGGATATCACCAGCAGTCACAACGCCCGGGCCTTTCTTGTTCAGCACCAAGGTTGCCTGATCTTTACCGTGCATGATCACAGCGACTTCTTTTAGGTTGAGCAGAATTTCGATTACGTCTTCCTGCACGCCTTCCATTGCGCTGTATTCATGTAGAACACCGTCGATCTCAACTTCGGTTACCGCGCAACCCGGCATAGACGAAAGCAAAATACGGCGCAAAGCATTACCCAAGGTATGACCGAATCCACGCTCGAGCGGCTCAAGGGTCACTTTCGCACGCGTTTGCCCAAGTTCTTCAACTTGTATAACACGCGGAGTTAGAAATTCATTGACAGCACTTTGCATAGGTCACCTGTAGTGATTTGTCCGGAGGTTAACTTACTTCGAGTAAAGCTCAACGATCAGCTGTTCGTTGATCTCAGAAGACAAGTCGCTACGATCTGGAACGTTCTTGAAAACACCTTCCATTTTGGTGGCGTTTATATCGATCCAAGAAACATCGCCGCGCTGCGCTGCGAGCGCAATTGCAGATTGAATACGCAACTGAGCTTTTGCTTTCTCACGAACACTAACAACATCACCAGCTTGTACCTGATAAGACGGTACGTTAACTGTCTTGCCATTTACCAATACTGACTTGTGAGATACCAACTGACGCGCTTCTGCACGAGTTGAACCAAAACCTATACGATAAACAACATTATCTAAACGGCTTTCCAAAAGCTGAAGCAAGTTTTCACCTGTTGCACCCTTACGGCGAGCAGCTTTTGCATAGTAAGAACGGAATTGCTTTTCTAGCACGCCGTACATACGACGAACTTTTTGCTTTTCACGCAGCTGTACACCGTAGTCTGACAGACGACCACGACGCGCACCGTGCATACCTGGTGCAGTTTCTGCTTTACACTTTGAATCCAGCGGACGAACACCACTCTTCAGGAACAGGTCGGTACCTTCCCGTCTGGATAATTTACAGCTTGGGCCTAAATATCTAGCCATTTTCTGTATTCCTCAACTGTTAATTAAACGCGACGTTTCTTAGGAGGACGGCAACCATTGTGCGGAATAGGCGTCACGTCAGTGATGTTTGTAATCTTGTAGCCACAGTTATTTAAGGCGCGCACAGCGGACTCGCGTCCAGGACCTGGGCCTTTAACTTCAACATCGAGATTTTTCAAACCGTAATCTTTCGCAGCGTTACCGGCACGCTCTGCAGCAACCTGTGCAGCGAAAGGGGTACTTTTACGAGAGCCACGGAAACCGCTTCCGCCGGCAGTAGCCCAGCTCAACGCGTTACCCTGACGATCTGTAATAGTGATAATGGTGTTATTAAACGACGCATGTATATGCGCAACACCGTCCACGACGGTCTTTTTGACCTTTTTCCGTGGAGCTTGTTTGCCTGGTTTGGCCATGTTCTATATCCATCTCTAATATCAACACTACACAAGTGGTGTAGCTACACTAAAGGATTACTGCCTTTAAATTACTTACGAATCGGCTTACGTGGACCTTTACGCGTACGCGCATTAGTCTTAGTACGCTGACCGCGAAGCGGCAGACCTTTACGATGACGCAGACCGCGGTAGCAGCCCAAATCTAGTAAACGCTTAATATTCATAGAAACAACACGACGTAAGTCGCCTTCTACAGACATTTTTGCGATTTCGCCACGAAGTGCGTCAAGCTGCTCTTCTGACAAAGAACTGATTTTCGCGTCTTCAGCAATAGTTGTTTTAGCGCACAGTGCCTTAGCACTTGTACGGCCAATGCCATATATATAGGTCAACGAAATAACAGCATGCTTGTTATCTGGTATGTTGACACCTGCAATACGAGCCATTCAGGTTACTCCAATTAAGCCCAATTCTTTTAACGCCTAGCAATGACCGGAAAACGGTTAACCGCCGCACGAAAGGCGCAGTAGTCTACCCGCACCGAAGTTGTAAATCAACCCCGATACCGAATTGCTTAGCCCTGCCGCTGCTTGTGACGTGGTTCAACGCTACAAATAACCCGAACCACACCTTTACGACGAACAATTTTACAGTTGCGGCAAATAGTCTTTACCGATGCACGTACTTTCATTGTGATACTCCAAACAAGCCATCAGGTTAGTGAGCGTTAGCGCACACCACCGCCGTAATTTTTCAAGTTCGCCTTTTTCAAGACTGAGTCATATTGATGAGACATCAGGTGAGACTGAACCTGCGCCATGAAATCCATCACTACCACTACTACGATCAACAATGAGGTACCACCGAGGTAAAACGGCACATTCCACATTACGACCAAAAACTGCGGTAACAAACACACGCCAGCAATATACAAAGAGCCAAACATGGTCAAACGGGTCAACACGCCGTCTATATAGTTCGCAGTCTGCTTACCGGGACGAATCCCTGGTAAAAACGCACCTGAACGCTTCAGGTTGTCCGCTACTTCGTCCGGGTTAAACATCAACGCCGTGTAGAAGAAACAGAAAAATACAATCAAGGCAGTGAACAACAAAATGTTCAATGGCTGACCAGGCCCGATCGCCAAAGCGACGTCCTGCAACCACTCCATACCTTCACCACTTTGACCAACCCACTGCGCGATAGACGCGGGGAAAAGCAAAATAGAGCTAGCGAAAATAGCCGGGATAACACCTGCCATATTCACTTTCATCGGTAAATGGCTAGATTGCGCTTGGTACATTTTATTTCCGCGTTGCTGCTTAGCGTAGTTAACCGTAATACGCCGCTGCCCTCGCTCAATAAACACCACCAAATACACAACAGCGATCGCCAACACTAACACTGCCAATAGAACCAATATGTTCAGTTCGCCCTGACGGGCTTGCTCTAAAGATTGACCGACCGCCGATGGCAGACCTGCAACAATCCCAGCAAATATCAGCATCGAGATGCCATTACCAACACCGCGTTCGGTAAGCTGTTCACCAAGCCACATCATAAAAATGGCGCCGGTTACCAATGACACAACCGAAACAAAGTAAAAACTAAAATCTGCACTGTAAGCTAGACCCTGATTGGCCAAGCCTACCGTCATTCCCGTTCCCTGCAGCAATGCGAGCACAACAGCTAGGTAACGTGTGTACTGGCTAATTTGACGACGCCCAGCTTCACCTTCTTTCTTAAGCGCTTCCAGCTGCGGACTCACTGCCGACATTAGCTGCATAATGATCGATGCAGAAATGTAAGGCATGATGCCAAGAGCAAGAATACTCATCCGCTCTAAGGCACCGCCCGAGAACATATTAAACAAACCAAGGACGGTGCCTTGATTTTGATTGAACAACGCGGCGAGCTGATCCGGGTTAATACCTGGCACCGGTATGTGAGTACCGATACGATAAACAATTATCGCTAGCAGTAAAAAACGGAGGCGAGCCATAAGCTCGCCCATTCCGGATTGATTACCAGCTGACAGTGGACTGGGCTTCGCCATTGAGTTCGCCTTATTCCTCGACTTTGCCGCCCGCTTTTTCGATTGCTTCGCGAGCGCCTTTGGTTACTGCCAAACCTTTAACAGTAACAGCTTTGTTCAGATCACCAGACAAAAAGATCTTTGCACGCTCAATGTTGCTGTTTACTAAATCAGCACGCTTTAACGCATCAAGATCGATCACGTCATCAGCAACTGACATCAATTCCGCAGTGCGGATTTGCGCAGTAACGCGAGACAAACGCGACGTGAAGCCATATTTTGGCAACCGTTTTTGCAAAGGCATCTGACCGCCTTCAAAACCTGGACGCACGCTGCCACCTGAACGAGACTTCAGACCTTTGTGACCACGACCTGCGGTTTTACCCAAGCCACTACCGATACCACGACCTACCCGTTTGCCTTCTTTAACTCGACCGGGTGCCGGGCTCAGCGTGTTTAAACGCATATCGCTCATCACTTATCCCTCAACACGTACTAAATAGTTGACCTTATTGATCATACCGCGCACTGATGGAGTATCTTCTACTTCAACAGTATGGCGAATACGACGCAAGCCAAGACCAGCAACACAGGCCTTGTGCGACTTCAGTCGTCCTGCAACAGAACGAACTAGTGTGACTTTAATCTTGTTCATAGCAATTCCTGCCTGTGTCTTAGCTCAAGATTTCTTCTACAGTTTTGCCGCGCTTAGTTGCGACTTCTTCTGGAGATGAAACACTTTGCAGTGCTTTGATAGTTGCACGAACCACGTTTACCGGGTTAGTTGAACCGTAGCACTTAGCCAGTACGTTATGAATACCTGCAATTTCTAGCACCGAGCGCATCGCACCACCGGCTATAACACCAGTACCTTCAGACGCGGGCTGCATGTAAACCTTAGATGCACCATGACGCCCTTTCACAGCGTACTGGATGGTATCACCCTTTATGTCTACTTGAACCATGTTACGGCGAGCTGCTTCCATCGCTTTTTGAATCGCGACTGGAACTTCGCGCGCTTTACCGCGACCGAAGCCAACCTTACCGCTACCATCACCCACTACTGTAAGAGCAGTGAAGCTGAAAATGCGGCCACCTTTGACCACTTTGGCAACACGGTTTACCTGAACAAGCTTCTCTTGCAGGCCTTCTGTGTTTGCTTTGTCTTTCTGATCGTTATACGCCATCGCCTAAAACCTTAGAATTCCAAACCACCTTCACGGGCAGCATCTGCCAGCGCTTTGACACGGCCGTGGAATTTAAATCCACTGCGGTCAAAAGCGACCTTTGTCACGCCTGCGGCTTTCGCACGGTCAGCGATCAACTTGCCCACACTAGCGGCTGCAGCGACATTACCGGTCGCACCAGCACGCAAATCTTTATCTAGTGTAGATGCACTCGCCAACACTACGTCACCTGATGCTGCGATAAGCTGCGCATACATGTGGCGTGGTGTGCGGTGAATGCTCAAACGTACGGCGCGTAGCTCACGCATCTTAAAGCGAGCACGGCGGGCACGACGTAATCTTGAAACTTTCTTATCGCTCATAACCTTGCCTTTACTTTTTCTTCGCTTCTTTACGACGGACGTTTTCTTCCGCGTAACGAACACCCTTACCTTTATAAGGCTCTGGTGGACGGAACGCGCGGATTTCGGCCGCTACCTTACCCAATATCTGCTTGTCAGAACCGCTCAACACGATCTCAGTCTGCGTTGGGGTATCGACAGTAACGCCTTCTGGCAAGCTATAGTCAATCGGATGCGAAAAACCCAACACCAAATTCACTGAATTACCATTTGCTTTAGCACGGTAACCAACGCCTTGAAGAATCAACTTACGCTGAAAACCTTCGCTGACACCGACAACCATATTGTTAGTCAGTGAACGAGTAGTACCCGCCATTGCCCAACCGTCTTTCGCGCCTTCACGCGCTGAAAATATTAATGACCCGTCTTCCTGCTTAATCTCTACGGATTTATGCAAAGGCATAACCAACGTGCCTTTCTTACCCTTAATAGAGATATTGCTGGCGTCGAGCTTGACTTCAACCCCTGAAGGGATAGTCACTGGACTTTTCGCTACTCTTGACATCTTAAGAACTCTTTAAACTGTCGCGTTAGAAAACAGTGCAAAGCACTTCGCCGCCAACACCGGCAGCTCGTGCTGCGCGATCAGTCATTACACCATGACTGGTTGACACTATAGCGATACCCAGCCCTGCACGTACTGATGGCAATTCATCTTTACCTGCGTAAGCGCGGAGACCAGGGCGACTAACGCGACTGATTTCTGCGATAACTGGCTTGCCCTGATGGTATTTTAATTCTACCGTCAGCTCTGCCTTGCCACCTTGCTCTTCAACCCGTGAACTGGCGACATAACCTTCATCCTCAAGTACCTTAGCAACAGATACTTTCAATTTTGATGAAGGCATTTTAACAGCAGTTTTACCTGCCATCTGAGCGTTGCGGATGCGTGTTAGCATATCCGCTAAAGGGTCTTGCATGCTCATGTTTTGCTCCCGTTAAACGCCGCGGCGAATGCCAGCGACAGCAAAATTCTCAGTATTACCAGCTAGCCTTAACTAAGCCGGGGACATCACCGCGCATAGCGGCTTGACGGAGCTGGTTACGGCAAAGACCAAACTTGCGGTAAACACCGTGCGGACGGCCAGTAATCTGGCAGCGACGACGCTGGCGAGATGGACTCGCGTCACGTGGCATCTTTTGCAGTTTAACCTGCGCATCCCATTTCTCTTCGTCGCTTGCCGAAACACTGATAATAATAGCTTTCAGCTCAGCACGCTTTGCAGCGAATTTTTCAACAGTTTGGGTACGTTTTAATTCACGCGCCTTCATAGACTGCTTTGCCATAATCCCCTACCCCTTAACCTTTGAACGGAAAGTTAAACGCTTTTAACAGCGCACGACCTTCATCGTCATTACGAGCGGTAGTGGTTATGGTGATATCCAGACCGCGCAGTGTATCAACTTTATCGTAATCAATTTCTGGAAAAATAATTTGCTCAGTTACGCCCATTGCAAAATTACCACGACCGTCAAAAGACTTCGGGCTTATACCACGGAAATCTCGAACCCGCGGAATTGCAATAGACACTAAACGATCCAAAAATTCGTACATATGGGCGCCACGCAGGGTCACCTTGCAGCCAATCGGCCAACCGTCACGAATCTTAAAGCCTGCAATTGATTTGCGTGCTTTCGTTACTACCGGCTTTTGACCTGCAATTTTTTGCAAATCAGAAAGCGCAGCTTCCAGAACCTTTTTATCGCCAGCTGCTTCACCCACACCCATGTTCAGGGTGATCTTAGTGATGCGCGGAACTTCCATCGGGTTAGCTAACGCCAACTCTTCTATCAGCTTAGCCCGCAACTCGTTTTGGTATAGCTCACCTAATCGTGCCATTTTCCACTAACCCCTACGCGTCAACCGCTTCGCCGCTGGATTTAAAGATACGGGTCTTACTGCCATCTTCGGCCACTTTAAAGCCCACGCGATCCGCCTTTTTACTGGCTGGATTATAAATCGCCACATTAGAAACCTGGATCGGCGCCTCTTTCTCGACGATGCCACCAGCCACACCCAACTGCGGGTTTGGACGCTGGTGTTTCTTAATCATATTAATGCCGGACACTAGCAGCTTATTGTTATCCATTACTTTCTGGACAACACCACGCTTACCTTTGTCTTTTCCGGTTAAGACGATAATCTCGTCTTCACGCTTAATTTTACGCATAACCTGACCTCAGCCTTCCCTTTACACCCAGTAACTACAGTACTTCCGGTGCCAAAGAGATAATCTTCATGAACTTCTCGCCACGCAATTCACGCGTTACTGGCCCAAAAATACGGGTGCCAATTGGCGCGTGGTTATTGTTTAGCAACACTGCAGCGTTATCGTCAAACTTGATCAGCGAACCGTCACCGCGACGAACACCTTTCTTAGTACGAACTACAACAGCTGTCATTACCTGACCTTTTTTCACTTTGCCGCGAGGAATAGCCTCTTTGACAGTGACTTTGATCAGATCGCCGACTCGTGCATAGCGACGATGAGAGCCGCCAAGCACCTTGATGCACATAACGCGACGTGCGCCACTATTATCTGCAACTTCCAAATAGCTTTCTGTTTGAATCATTTCTTACTCCAAACCAGTCAACAGTGCATCAAGCGATTGCACAAGGGCCGCCGGTGAAATTAAACCTGGGTAGCCGTTACATCAACACTGACCAATGCCCAAGTTTTCAACTTAGATACTGGACGTGTTTCGCAAACTGTCACTACATCACCAATTTTGCACTCATTATTTTCATCATGAGCGTGTACTTTCGATGAACGCGTAATGTACTTACCGTACATCGGGTGCTTAACCCGACGCTCGATCAGAACTGTAATGGTTTTATCCATCTTGTCGCTGACGACCTTACCGCTAGCGGTACGAGCACTTTTAGCTACTTCTGACATCTTAATTACCTGCCTTTTCCTGGAGCACAGTTTTAACGCGTGCAATTTCCTGACGGGTTTTCTTCAGCAAATGCGTCTGCGCTAACTGGCCGGTACTCTTTTGCATACGCAACTTGAATTGTGACTCAAGTAACTGCAACAGTTGGGCATTCAGATCTTCAACTGATTTTTCGCGTAGTTCTAAAGCATTCATCACATCACCACTCGTCTAACAAACGCAGTCGGCACAGGAATCTTTGCCGCCGCTAAGGCGAATGCTTCACGCGCCAATTCTTCAGTAACGCCTTCTACTTCATACAAGACTTTACCCGGCTGAATCTGAGCAACCCAGTATTCAACATTACCCTTACCTTTACCCTGACGAACTTCAAGTGGCTTTTGAGTAATTGGCTTGTCTGGGAAGACACGAATCCAAATTTTTCCGCCCCGCTTGATGTGACGCGTCATTGCACGACGTGCCGCTTCAATCTGACGAGCTGTAATACGTCCGCGACCAACTGCCTTCAGGCCAAACTCACCAAAGCTGACCCGGCTACCGCGCTCTGCCAGACCACGGTTGCGACCTTTGTGTTGCTTGCGAAACTTTGTGCGCTTCGGCTGTAACATTTGCGTAACCCTTACTCTGAACCTTTCTTAGCCTTAGCTTCGACCGCTTCTTTTCTAGTTCCCAAGATTTCACCCTTGAAGATCCAGACCTTGACACCAATGATGCCGTAAGTCGTAGCTGCTTCGTGCGTCGCATAATCGATATCAGCGCGCAGTGTGTGCAACGGCACACGCCCTTCGCGATACCATTCGGTACGAGCAATCTCAGCTCCGCCGACACGACCACTTACCTGTACTTTTATACCTTCCGCGCCCTGACGAATCGCGTTTTGAACAACACGCTTCATTGCACGACGGAACATAACGCGGCGCTCTAACTGCTGAGCGACGTTCATGGCTACCAACTTCGCTTCGAGATCCGGCTTGCGGATTTCTTCGATGTTGATATGAACCGGCACACCCATTTTAGCTGACAGCTCTTTACGCAGCTTGTCGACATCTTCGCCCTTTTTACCGATAACGATACCAGGACGCGCGGTGTGAATCGTAATGCGCGCGGTTTGTGCCGGACGCTCAATAACAATTCGGCTTACCGATGCATGCGCAAGCTTCTTTTCAAGCAGCTCACGAACTTCTAGATCCATTACAAGGTGCGCTGCGTAGTTTTTACCACTCGCGTACCAAATGGAATTATGATCTTTAACGATTCCCAGCCGGATGCCGGTCGGGTGTACTTTCTGACCCATGTGGTCTCTCCTACCTAGCCTTCGCTGTCAGCAACTTTAATCGTGATATGACAAGATCTTTTGAGAATGCGATCTGCACGACCTTTTGCACGTGGACGAAGGCGCTTCATAGTAGAACCTTCATCTACGAAAATCGTAGAAACCTTTAACTCATCAACATCAGCGCCTTCGTTGTGCTCAGCATTGGCGATCGCGGAGTTAAGCACTTTCTTAATAATGCTCGCCGCTTTCTTAGAGCTGAACGTCAACAGATCTAGCGATTCCTCTACACCCTTCCCGCGAATTTGGTCAGCAACCAAACGTGCTTTCTGGGCAGAAATTCTTGCGCCTTTTAAACGTGCCGCTACTTCCATCTTAAAAGCCTCTCTCGGCCCAAGCTTAACGCTTGGCCTTTTTATCGGCCACGTGACCCTTATAGGTCCTAGTCGCGGCAAATTCACCCAATTTGTGCCCAACCATATCCTCAGTAACAATTACTGGAACATGTTGACGACCGTTATGAACAGCGATTGTCAGAGCTACCATTTCAGGCAGAATCATAGAGCGGCGCGACCACGTTTTAATGGGGCGACGATCGTTTTTTTCTACCGCTACTTCAACCTTCTTCAACAAATGAAGATCGACAAACGGACCTTTCTTTAATGAACGTGGCACAAGCTTATCCTCTTTACGCCAATTGACATCTAAGCGACTTATTTGTCGCGACGACGAACAATTAGTTTGTCTGTACGCTTATTTTTACGGGTCTTATACCCTTTAGTCGGCATACCCCAAGGAGATACGGGATGACGACCACCAGAAGTACGACCTTCACCACCACCATGTGGGTGATCTACCGGGTTCATCGCCACACCGCGAACGGTAGGACGAACACCACGCCAGCGTGATGCACCCGCTTTACCCAACTTACGCAAGCTGTGCTCGCTGTTGGATACTTCACCCAATGTTGCTCTGCACTCTGACAATACTTTGCGCGTCTCACCGCTACGCAAACGAATCGTTGCGTACTGGCCATCACGTGCAACTAGCTGAGCCGAAGTTCCCGCACTACGCGCCAACTGCGCACCTTTGCCTGGCTTCATCTCAACACAGTGAATAGTACTACCCACTGGAATATTGCGAATAGGCAGTGTATTGCCCGGCTTAATAGGTGATGACTCACCGGAAACAATTTGGTCACCTGCCGATACACCCTTAGGTGCAATTACATAGAGACGCTCACCGTCTGCATACTTCACCAAAGCGATAAATGCAGTGCGGTTCGGATCATATTCCAGACGCTCTACGCGAGCAGGAATACCATCTTTATTACGCTTAAAATCAATTAAACGGTAATGCTGCTTATGACCACCACCAACGTGACGAGTAGTGATACGGCCGTTGTTATTACGACCACCATTGCGCGATTGACTCTCAAGCAGAGGCTTGTGCGGTGCACCCTTGTGCAAATCAGGATTTACAACCCTGACGACAAAGCGACGGCCGGGAGAAGTCGGTTTACTTTTAACAATTGCCATTTGACTAAACTCCAGACTTATTCAGCGACCGCAAAGTCGATATCTTGACCCTGCGCAAGGCTTACATACGCCTTTTTCCAGTTTGATTTTTTGCTCAAACCAAAACGGTTACGCTTTACTTTGCCCTTAACGTTAACAGTGCGAACACCCAACACATCAACTTTAAAAAGCTTTTCAACCGCCTTTTTGATTTCAAGCTTGCTGGCACTAGGTAGTACTTTAAATACTACTTGGTTACTCAGCTCAGCACTGGCTGCACTTTTTTCAGAAACGTGCGGGCCGAGCAGTACCTTATAGATGCGCTCTGTATTCATCCCAACAGCTCCTCAAACTTTTTCAATGCAGCTACAGTCACAACCACTTTCTCGTAGCCAATCAGGCTAACTGGGTCTACGCCGCTTACATCGCGAACGTCGACATCGTGTAGGTTGCGTGCCGCCAAATACAAATTACCATTTACTTCTTCGGTCACTACTAGAGCACCCTTCAGACCATACTCACCTAGCGACTTAACTAGCAACTTGGTTTTAGGCTCACTCAAAGTAAACTCTTCAACCACAACCAAGCGCTCTTGACGAGCCAACTCGGAGAGAATCGTGCAAATAGCAGCACGGTACATCTTGCGGTTTACTTTTTGACTATGATCTTGTGGTCTCGCCGCGAACGTAACACCGCCCCCACGCCAGATTGGCGAACGGATGGTACCCGCACGAGCACGACCAGTGCCCTTTTGACGCCATGGCTTCTTACCACCACCACTGACATCAGAGCGTGTTTTTTGAGCACGAGTACCCTGACGCGCACCTGCCATATAGGCCACAACTACTTGATGCACTAGATCTTCGTTAAACTCACGAGCAAACGTAACGTCAGATACCTGAACAGTTCCCGCCGCAGCCCCGCTACCGGGTTTCGCAATACTTAATTCCACTGCATCGCCCCCTAGGATTTTTTAGCTTTCACGGCAGGACGCACAAACACGTCACCACCTGGAGCACCTGGAACAGCACCCTTGATTAAAATCAGGTTACGCTCAGCGTCCACTCGAACGACTTCAAGAGTCTGAACTGTTACTTGCTCAGCACCCATGTGACCTGCCATCTTTTTGCCCTTCCAAACGCGACCTGGCGTTTGACACTGACCGATAGAACCAAGCACACGGTGAGACAATGAGTTACCGTGAGTCGCGTCTTGCATATGGAAATTCCAGCGCTTTATACCGCCCTGAAAGCCCTTACCTTTAGACTGACCAGTCACGTCAACTTTTTGACCAGCTTCGAATGTTGCAACGGTTAATTCAGCACCAACTTCAGGGCTTTCCTCACCTTGCTCCAGACGAAATTCCCACAGACCACGACCAGCCTCAACACCAGTTTTAGCAAAGTGACCTGCTTCTGCTTTAGAGATACGTGACGCCTTCCGAGCACCAGTAGTAACCTGGATTGCACGATAGCCATCGACATCATCTGCCTTGACACGAGTAACGCGATTAGGATCGACCTCAATCACCGTTACCGGAATAGATATACCGTCTTCTGTAAAAACGCGCGTCATGCCGCTTTTACGACCGACCAAACCAATAGTCATTGCTCCAACCTCTCAGTGTACGGGGCTAACACCCTCTATGGCCGCGCGGTAAAGCGCGTTACACAACCCAGGGCCAGCCCCCGAGCGGGTCTGAAAATAATTCAGTATTTACATGTTTTAATTAGCCGAGGCTAATTTGAACTTCTACACCAGCCGCCAAATCTAACTTCATCAATGCATCTACAGTTTTTTCTGTAGGCTCTACGATGTCCAGCATGCGTTTATGGGTGCGGATCTCATATTGATCACGCGCATCCTTGTTTACATGCGGAGAGACCAGCACTGTAAAACGCTCTTTGCGAGTAGGAAGAGGAATTGGACCTCTTACCTGCGCACCAGTACGCTTTGCAGTATCTACAATCTCTTGCGTAGACGCATCGATGAGACGGTGATCAAAAGCCTTTAAACGAATTCGAATCCGTTGATTTTGCACCTGACCAAACTCCCATCCCAAATAAATCCGAGCCCAGCGCGACGAATCCGCGTTAAGTAACCCGAAAAAAGGAAGCGGAATGTTAATGATATCCCAAGAGCTTGTCAACTAAATATCTTGGATATTTCACTATACAAACCACAACCACGAACAAATGCCGAAACGACATTTTACAACTAAGAAAGGGAGGCCGAAGCCTCCCTTTCGCAAGCCAAATCGCGCGTTAACGCAAGGGCTTATTCTACGATTTTAGCAACAACACCGGCGCCCACTGTACGGCCACCTTCACGAATTGCAAAACGCAGACCTTCTTCCATCGCGATGGGCGCAATCAATGTCACGTCCATTTTCACGTTGTCACCAGGCATTACCATTTCAGTACCTTCAGGCAGCTCACAAGCGCCTGTTACGTCTGTGGTACGGAAGTAGAACTGTGGACGATAGCCTTTAAAGAATGGCGTGTGACGACCACCCTCTTCTTTTGACAACACGTACACTTCTGCTTCAAAGCGAGTGTGTGGTGTGATTGAACCAGGCTTAGCCAATACTTGACCACGCTCTACGTCAT
>NZ_JANZNQ010000044.1 GCF_027257955.1 Zhongshania aquatica
ATCTGATCACCCGTTGCGATAAGTCCGCTAAAGTGATCATTTTAAATCGCAATGAGTGATCACGTTCGTTCGCAACAGGTGATCACGTTGCGTCGCAGGCGGTGATCAGGTTGGGCCGGAATACGCACCCCGTACAATTTGAAATAACGCAGAAAACCAGAACGGCTCTCACCAACTGGATAGAGCAAGCCAACCTTTCTGGCAGCGATTATTTATTCAAAGGGAAAACCAACAGCAAGGGGCACATCTCGACCCGCCAATATGCGCGCATCGTCAAAAGCTGGATTGCCGAAATCGGCCTCAATCCCTTGGATTACGGGACGCATTCACTGCGGCGAACAAAAGCAACACTGATATACAAACGCACCAAAAATCTCCGCGCCATTCAGCTTTTGCTCGGTCATACAAAGCTAGAAAGCACCGTCCGGTATTTGGGAATTGAAGTTGACGATGCCTTGGAGCTTGCGGAACAAACTGAGGTGTAGATTAGGGGGGGCGTATCTCGCCCTTCCGGCCATTAGCGGGACATTAAGTAAGCGTGATGTCGAAATTCGTTACTTAGAACCATCTGGATCGGAGTTGACTTTGGCCTTTAAAACTTTAATCGCGTCAAGTGCCTCTGATACAGACGATGCTACCACGCATGAATATTTTTTATCATAACTAGTGGCTTTCTGTGTAATCAGATGAGCCAACCTCTTTTCGGTAAAAAACGCATCACAGTATGGAAGCGCTGATGCAGCGTGTCTAATATCGTGAAGATCGTTATTCTGATACTTTTGGTTTTTGTCCCACCTGATTGCCGCATGCAGCCCTGAAATTATATCAAACGTTGGAAAGTAACTCTTTGCCTTGTTCAGCCTGAACAAATTGTAAATGGCATTGTGTAGACCCTTTCCTGAATCAGAATTTTTCCTTTCTTCCTCAGACAAGGTTTTTCCAGTTTCAGCCACATACATATCTTCCATACATTTAGCGACAACATTGCCATACCCATCTAATGATCCGGCAAGCTCACTAAGAAACATCTGCTTAAATGAATTATTCTCATGCGCGTGATTAAACTTACCTTCGTTGAGCTTTTCGGACAGTCGAGGCATATCCAGCCTGGAAAGACCACCATTTTCACTTATTGTTGTGATCATGTCAGATAAAGATATATTCCACATTTGGTCGATAAATGCTTTCTGGATTACTTTATCTGTCTCTGGGTCAAGGAATTTATTTGAGGGAGTAACAAAACCCATATTGTATGCCAGCCTTGTCCAAACCTTCTCCCGGCAGTCATAGACGCTTTTTCCTACACTAGAATACAGAAAATATTTTATTTCTAATTCCAGTCTTTCCTCAAAATTGATCAAAGAAACGCCACAAGAAAGTCGATCAATCAACGTCACAGTTTGGCCTAGTGTCTCTGGGTCGGATTGCTTAATGACTTCGAGGAAAACATCTTGGCTAATGGGAAATATAAGCCGACTTTCTTCTACCAGACTCACAATTTCTTCGTAAAACTCTTTTTCTAAAGCGCTCTTAGAGCGCCCTAGAACAACATCCCGCACGACTAGCCAGAATTTCGTATCGAAATATACAACCTTTTTTGAATTAACCTCCTGACTAAGACCGATACATTTTGACCGGATATACCTCTCCACATTTATTTCCGGGCTATAAAAATGGTCATCAAATGTAAATACGTAATCCATAACAACATCAACCTTTCCGCTTCCACTCATCATCCCACCCATCAAGGAACATTTGTGCGCTAATTTTGTCTGGATCGCGACTTTCGGATCGACGCTTTTCCTCAACGTTTATAGCAAGTGAAAGATAGATAATTGCTGATCTGGCGAGCTTTAATTGGCGAAGTGTTTTACTTATCAGATCATCAACAGAAATATCGAATATTCCCATCTTTGGAGTTTTCATGTGGTTGGGAGACAGACCTCTAAAAAAGCCATCATGAACAGATACGAATTTGTGCTCGAGATGATTTCTCAATTCATATAAATTCTTAGAATCCGGCTCTGTCGACTCTCGAAAAGAACTATCAAAAATGTCTTTTGACAACCAGAATAGACCGCGCAACGGCCAGTTTTTTAGATCGTTAAGAGCAGGATGGAGGTCTCTTTTTTGGGTTAACCAAACATTCCGGAAGTTCACATGCCGTTCCGGATGCTCCATATTCAGATAAACATTCAGCAAAAATGCAAGCTTGTCGAAAACGGCATAAGCCCCGCGAAACGCCATTTTGATACGCTCGATAGAAAGACCATGTGCGGGATAGTCCAGCGTATTGTAGAGTAGAACCTTTCTATCTGAAAAATGGACACCCTCGTAGCATATTCCCTCATACAACGCGTAACGTGCCGAGCAATATTCCTGCTTAATTAAATTAAAGTAATGGATAGCTACGGGTGGTTCCGGCCCGTCATCAATGTGTGTTGTTAACGACGGAAGGGTGAGTATATCTTGTGCTGCAATGGGTGAAGGGGCAATATCGTTAAGAGAGTTTAAAAATAGGCGATTTCCGAGACACCATTGCCGGTATTCGCGCTCTTTCTTTCCTCTTCCCATAGGATGATTTTCAAAATCCGTATTTTCTGATATGGAGGGAATATCATATTGAGCCCAAATTGCCCCCATCTTTCTTGAAAATTCTTCAACGATATTGACCTGATAGAAGCTATCAAAAATTGCATCTTCGGCACACGCTTCACCAAAAGAGCCAAAGGCTGCCATCATAAGAACAGCTTCATGCCCAGGATCATAATGCGCCCCGGCATAGTGGCCGAGACCAAGACCGCGATTACCATAAGCCATTGCAAATTTAGGGACTGCGGATATTGCCCTATCCCAATATTCAATTGCCTCAATAAAGCGCCCAATATGGTTTAGTGCGTTACCCAAGTTGGTGTATATTTGTGCCTGTTCTAATGGCGGCAACTCAAGAAATCCGTCGTGCCCCACCGCCTTACGCAGCTCTAGCAATTCCTGGTCAAAAACCTCACTTTTCCAACCCCATTCTTCGTTATCTCCTGAAAGCTGGTATCTCGCCGACCAAATGTTTGCGAGAAAATAATGCGCACGACAGGCATGATAATCTGAAACTCCGCTCGCAATAAGCCTATCTAAAAGACTCTCGGCATAATCCAAACCTTGTAGAGAATTCTCGTCACCGGAAATATCAACAATATTGGCCGCCAACTGCATTGCATCATGCTCGGATAACTCCGAAACATCGGTGTTCATCAATGAAGCTAAAGTTATTTCAGGTTTTGCATTTCTCATTTATTGAATTTCTGGAAAAATATAATAATTAACCCATTGCGCGCCACCATGCCTCTCTTAAGAGTTCTCTAATGAAACTCTTAAGAGAGGCCGCGTATTCGAAGCGCCATGGACTCAAGGTCATGTTCGCCAACATCGTCAGCAAATTTAACAGTAATATCGTGTTTTAAGATGGCGAGATCAAAGACCAATTCGGGGGTTCCTGAATCATCTAGTAGGGCTGGCAACATATAGAATGCCCCAAAGTGACGGTAGGATTTTAGAAATCTTTCTAAATTAGTACCGTTGTCGGGCGTCATAGTTAAAGACCGACTGGCCATTGTCATTACTTGGTCGGTTTTTAAGCTACCTTTTTCCGGTAATTTGGAGGTTATCTGGATGCAGTAGTGATGTTCGCCTTGCTCAGGAAGCTGTTTGATAATGGATAAGTAAATTTCTTCATTTTCATCCTGCGCACCGAACCGCTCTTGCCACCGCTCAAAAATTTTCCTACCGCCTTCCTCATTTTCAAAAAGAAACGCCATGTAAGGCGGTTGATGTGGGCCAGCCTGAGCATAAGCTGTTCCTCTCCACTGTGCCTGATCCCACGCATGAATATCAATGACAGATTTGACGTTATATGCCCGGTGATCTTGCGGCATAGGTGGTCTGTCGCTTTGAGATGCTGTTTTATTAGCATCTTGTTCTGGAAGTGGGACAAGGTTTAGCGACGGGCGTTCGCTGCATAACTCGTAAGATTTTTGTATAGCATCTTGCCAGTCTGCTATTCGGGAAATGCTGCGCGCCGCTACCCTGTGGTAACTGGTAGAGGCGAGCGCCACCATTGTCATTCTGTGCTGTACCGCCTCATCGGTATAAAGCTTTTTCAGAAATTTCTCTGCATCTTCAATGATGCAGCATGTAACGAGGACATGGCCTGATACTTCCGCCCAGAATTTATGAATCTCACTTTGATTTTCAAAGCTGCTAGGAGGGAGATTAACGGGCCAAGTGATAGTCCCAGTCATATCCATGGCACTCATCTCAAAAGATGGCTCGGATGCTTCAGCGCTTTCCACCACATTAAGCCGTAGTTTTTCCGTATGAGGAACAATGCGCTGTTCAATTGCTGTGGCAAAGAATGTTTCCAAAGAGCCCAAAACAGCTTCCGCAATAAGGACGGATTGAGCGTTGCCCTCAATATGGATTTCAACGGTCATACCCAAAATGGTTGTGTTTAAAATATGCGGTTCTTCGATGTTTAGGACAAGAGAAGCGCTCAGGTTTTGAGCAACAGGCTGGCTTGCGAGCATCGAAAAAATGCGGTTTACATCTTCATCGGATTCATCCGTGGGTAAGCTGCCGTCAGCCCGTAAAACATCGGCGTGACCGAGCGTATAAAGAAGAGCAGACCGCGCCATAAACAACCCTAGCGCCTCAATTATATCCGGCAAGTGTTCCAGCTTGTAAAGACTTGTCTCATCCAGATTAAGGAATAGGCTGCCCAGAGCCAAATCCAGTTTTCGAATATCTTCGCCGACCTTTTCTTTCGAATCATCCGCCAATGGTAAGGTAGCCAGAGCGCCATTCAGCAAATGGATAGCAAATAGAAAATCAGGAATATGACTTAACTCCAATGCTATCCAAGCCCAAATTTTCATTGTAGGAACGAAACTGATCGGCAGTTCACTGTCTTCTTCGCCTTCCATAACAAGGGATGCGGCAAGGAAGACGCAACTTGCCCGTGCCGCCCAAAGCAGTCCTGCACTCCGATAGGCAATCATCAGCAGTTCGAGAGCTTCGATAAGATGATCTGCATATTCCTTTTTTGTCAGCCCTATAGCAGCTTTTCCAAGTAGGCGGATCATTTCAAAGTTGTTATCAAAATCCAGCTTCTGTGCGCGTTTAAGGAGTATCAAAGCTCCCTCGGCTTCGCTTTTACGTTTGGAAACAAATTCTGCTGTTTTTTCTACCAGATCATTGTAAGCGGGTTCATTTCCGGCCACATTCCCGGCAATCTCAATCATTTGCACCAACCGGTCAGCTTTATACTCGCCAAGCCCGCTTGCTTTTTCCAAGGCGATGGAAAAATCGTTCCAAACGCCGACCAGTTCCTCGCGCTTGTTATCAAGCACAGCTTGATTCATCCTGATAATAAGGAGGGAGGTTTGCGCTTCAAGCGCATTATTGGGACGATCTTTATCTGCTGCTATCTTTTCCAATGCTTCCTTGAGCCTAGCCGTGCGTTCCTCTAACCTGCATTCATCGCGGGACATATGATCGTGGATAACGGAGTTTACGAAGAGTTGAAGCAGATTGCTTAAAAACTCTAGATTCAAGGCGTGATCGGATTTAAGCGCCAGTGTTTCAAAGGTTTCATATGAATCCTTTAAAAACTGAAAATCATCAAACCACCAGAATGTCGTCCAAATATGTTCGTATTTAGCTTCCAACTTTTGCCGGTAAGTGCCGTCTGCCTCTGCCAGCCGGATAGCCCTGAGGAACCTGCCATCCGTTTCGTGGCGTGGACGTTCCATATTCCGAGAGAGCTTTGCCGCCAAGAGGGCTTCTGTAACCCGCTGTTGCTCCATGCCTGCGAAAGCATCAGGGTCATCAAAGGACTGTTCAATTTCTGCCAGTTGCTGCGTACGGGAATAGTCCGTTGGTCCCAATCTAAGCGGATCATCTTTGGCTTCGCCGACTTTCAGGTAATTATAGGCAATATCTTTACGGTCATTTTCTATGATCTCTTTTACAATCCATGATCGGTCGTGAATTGTAACCGGGATACCGTATTGTTCTGAAAGCTCATCCTCAATACGGGCACGATCCTTATCCCGTGCAAACCTGCTCGTGACAAAAATTATCCTTTTATAATCACGCTCCGTTTCAACAATGCCTTTTACATCACTGCGAACCTTGACTGACCATTTCTTTTCGGCACTAAAAGCAAAAGCCCATCGCTCCTGTGCTGACTTTAGCTCGCCAACATAAAACAAAGCCGCAACTTCTTCAGCTACAGGATATGTTTCAGTATCAGCCTTGCTATCGCCCCCTCCATCCGGTCCTGTATGCGCGCGCAAGTTTGGACAAACCGTCCTTTCGCAGAGTTTTCGGCAAAATATTTCAAAGTCATGTGTTTGATTACGGGAGGTAATTGAATCTAAATGATATTCCAAGGTGTGAGAGTCCAAAAGATAAGCTATCCGATCTTCTGTATCTGAATAACATTCAGGCCGGAGAGTTCTCATAAATTGAGAGGGTGAAACTTTCTCCGTGCGAATTTCATTTTCTTTTGTCATCACTACCTATCTTACATAGCCTAAAATGTCCGCTTTGGGTCGATACCAGTCTAGCGCAGAATTCAAACGTATGACGGCTTTTGTGACGCTAGAGCCATTCGCACATGAGACTAAGTGGATACTCCCTGATCTGACACGACTTTTAAAGCATCCTTTCATTTTAGGCCCAGTCTATGAAACTAATAAATAACAGCCTTAGAAACGTATGTTTAAAATACTACGTGGTGTCCGCTCAATTTTATTTAATATTTTAGTAAATCAAAGTTTTTTTTCATCCTCAGCTTCGGATCTAGTTGGAACATGTTCAACCAACTCTTCAACTCGGCATGAAAAAAAATCACACAATCTATCTAGATTCTCTGTTCCGCTATTGTAGCCCCGCTGATTGATCATCTTCGAAAGGGTCATTCGGTGTATACCCGCAGCCTCCGCAACCTCGGCGATTGTAATTCGCCGGTTTTCGTCAAACTCCTTCTTCGCAATCATTTCTTTAATCTTGAACCGCAGCATCAAAGCATCGCTCACTCAATATTTTAATCACATGATACGTAAAACTATCAAAAATTGCTTGCACCGAATCGAAATTGATGTATTCTAACATCCAACGATGCATAAACGCATCATAAGATGGATTTAAGAGGCTTAGATATGAGCAACACATACCTAACAACAGAAGAATTGTCTGGAAAAATTAAATACGACGCACGAACTATTCGGACTCGCCTTAAAGATTCAGTCCTCCTTGAAGGCATTCACTACATTCGCCCGTTCGGCGGCCGAAAAATTCTATATATATGGGAGCGCATCGAAAAAGATATGGCATCGCCAGCTCATCTCGACTCCCTCATCGCTGGTCTTCAGTAGAGGAGGTAAAATCAGATGGCATCTATAGGTGTTAGGTCAAACCGTATCTATATCGATTTCCGCTACAAGAATGTTCGTTGTCGTGAACAAACAAAGCTCACTGACACACCGTCAAACCAAAAACGCGCAAAGCAAATTCTTGAACGCATTGAAGCCGAGATTACCCTCGACACATTCGACTACGCGCGTTACTTTCCCAAATCAAATCGGGTTGCGGAGTTTCAGAATCACTCGCTACGTATTAGCCAGCTAAATTCGGATACACCAACTTTTGCAGAATTTTCTGCGACCTGGTTTTCTGAAGCAGAAGTCAGCTGGCGCGACAGCCACAAAGATAATGTGGCCTTAACTTTGCGCAAGTACCTTTGTCCGGCTTTTGGTGACATGCCGCTTGATCAAATCACCAAGGCGCAACTGCTCGCCTTTCGCGCCAACCTCACCAAAACTCCGCGTAAAAATGGCAGTACGGGGTTATCTCCCGCCCGAATTAATAAAATTATGATGCCCTTACGGCAGGTGTTAAGTGAAGGCGCCGAACGCTACGAATACCCGTCACCTTTCCGCGGCATTAAGGCCCTCAAAATACAGAAATCTCACATCGAACCGTTTTCGCTCGACGACGTGCATCGCATTATCACCACGGTTCGAGAAGATTTTAAGAACTACTACACCACACGTTTCTTTACTGGCATGCGTACCGGCGAAATTGACGGGCTAATGTGGAAGTACGTGGACTTTGAACGCAGGGAGATTCTCATTCGAGAAACCTGGGTCATGGGAAAAATGGAATACACCAAGAACGACGGCTCCCAGCGCGAAATCCATATGTCGCAACCAGTCTATGATGCCCTTCTCGCGCAACGTAACGCCACTGGCGAATACGCCTACGTCTTTTGCAATCGACTCGGCACACCACTTTCCCACAACAACATCACTCGAAGGGTCTGGTACCCATTGCTGCGATACCTCGGACTAAACAAACGCCGTCCTTATCAAACCCGTCACACTGCCGCGACCTTATGGCTGGCTGCTGGTAAATCACCAGAATGGATTGCTCGGCAAATGGGGCATACCTCCACCGAGATGCTATTCAAGGTCTATTCGCGTTATGTACCAAATTTAACTCGTCAAGATGGCTCTGCCTTTGAGCGTTTGCTCGGCGCCCAATTTCCTACCGCGCGCTTATCAGAAGACGACAATCATTTGCTAAACGAATCAGAGAGGTAAGCACTATGTATAGCCCGATCAACCCTAAAGTCGAAGCGCTTGCTTTTATGTTAGCGCAACATTTTCAGTCACCATTTCCTGACGGTTTGGTCATGCGTCTTGGGGAGGGCTGGGAAGGAAACAACATTGAAGCGATCAGCTCATGGCGCAGAGCCCATGAAGAGATGACGGGCAAGGAACTTTTCATCGATGAAAGTAAGTGTGACGTCCATCGAGAGAAAAGCGTCACTGATACCATTGAGGAAGCCGCCAACCGACTAAGCCAACACCTTCAGGACCAAGTTGAGCAGATATGGGACAGGCAGCCCTGCCCATTTCCTTCACCTCAGCCATTTATGCCGCTTGTGAAACTAACGCACACGGAAGGCATGAAAATGGCGCATGCACTTCTAGAGATTCTTGCAGGAGGATTACCACTAACGACTCTTGAACATCATTGCTTAATGTCGCTACCCGGAGAAGGAGATGCCAGTCATCGCCTTGCGCAGTGGATCGATGAACAGGCAGCACAATACGTATACCACCCGTCTGAACTTACCTTGCCACTGGCACATGATCTTGTTTCATCACTATTTAACGATTTCTACCCGTAGCGCAGCGCTACTAGGCAGTTTGATATCAGCAATCAATGAATTGAGGATTAATCGATGATCACTAACACCAAAACAACAATGATAAATCTGAATTTACTCACCGACGTTATCGATTCCTTTATCGAGGAGCAAGGAGTGAGCCTAAACGGTAAAGCCCTGATCGCACTCTTTGGGCAAGGCGATGAAGAAGACAACTGGGAAGCACTGTTGAATTTTATTGGTCGCGTAGACGGCAAGGCCATCGTATCAAAAGAGAATCTACTTCAACTACTACGCAATCACATCAAGTCACATTTAAGCAGAATGCGGACGCCTAATTTTCAGGTTGATAAGCGCTGTTTGAATAATCTGTATGGCTATCTGTCACGCAGTGAGTGTCAGACACTGGCACTTGGTATGGCGTTTTTGGTCGAACAGGAAATTAGTCGCCAGAAAACCCTCTGCATAAGCACGCCTGATCAGCTTTGGATGCTAGATAACCTTAACCGTTGGGACCGTAACCTAGCCTATCAATACTGTCTAACGCGGCTAGTGAATAAGGATATTCGCTTCCAGAAAAACCCCGCTTGGTTGCTCCCTATTCTTGTGAATCGGTTTTATCAACACTCTGTCCTGCCATGGATTGCGAGAGGCTTAGATATGTCGCAACCAGTATGCCAAACAAAAAATTCAGATCAATAAACAGGTAGTCGTTTTGGATATGAGAACAACTATGATTCATCAAATTGAACAACTCATTGCTCGTGGCATTCTGGTCGTATCGATTGGCGGTGCTCAAAAATTAGCCCGCACCTTAGAGTTAACACTAACGCATTATACCGTGGATGCCCCCTACTTGATTTTTAACGTCGATACAATCGACGGTTCTAAGTGGATCTTTTTAAGAGACGCCGAAGAGGCGAATCGACTGCTCAAAACTATCTTAGACTTCTATAATCAATTGCCAACTAACATTGATCAAGACCGTGTACAACTTATCGACCTCGTATCGTCGAATAACCCGCGCCCTGGTGCAGGCGATAGCATTACGCTCGCACTAATTGACGACCGGATCCCTACTTTCCTACCTATGCCATCGGATGAAAAACGACCACGTCTTGAATACGACAATACAACACGTCCCAAACAAGCTCCCATCAGATTCCTACACGCGATGAGTGAAGCTGAGATCGAGAAAACCAACAGTATTTCTAACAATTTCGGACCGGAATTATCTGATTTGTTAAGCCAACTCTCACGGCCGATTAAACGCTGGCTACCAAACAGCGATGCAATACATCGGGTTGAGACTTTAAAAGATGAAACACCTCACATGGGAGAATTCTTGGACGAGGTACTCAACACGATGAAAATGGCAGAACGATTTACGGCGAATCGATTCACTTTACCGCCAATGATACTCAAAGGGCCGCCTGGTGTGGGTAAAACACACAGCCTCTTTGCGCTCGCTGAAGCTTTAGGCCTGAGTATGCACAACATCCCAATGTCGACGCTAGGAGCTGGATTTGCATTGACCGGCATGGAGAGAGGCTGGCGTGATCCAGAAGCTGGATTGCTTGCCAAGGCTGCCGCTAAAAGCAAACACATCAACCCGATCATTATTCTTGATGAGTTTGAAAAAGCAATGTTTAAGAAAGCGGACAACGTAGCTGGTATCGAGCCTGCACTGCTGCAGATGCTAGAGAAAGACAGTGCCCGGCGCTTTTATGACTTATATCTTGAGCAGGAAATAGACCTATCCGAAGTCAGCTACATTGGCTCAGCGAACACGACAGATTCAATTCCACCTGCAATACTATCCCGAGTTAAAGTAATTGAAGTCGGTTATCCCACGCCAGAATCACTACAGAGGCTTTATTCGGAAATCCTAAATAACGCGTTGAAAGATGACTACGGTATTGACTGCCTTACTGTCAGCGTCACGACAAATAGAGACCGCGAACTACTCACTAACATCAATCCCAGATTGTTGCGAAATAACGCTGGGCGGATATTGTCTGCGGTCATCATGGCAGCAAAACCAGGAGACCATATAGATGTGTCAGCAGAGGATTTGTTGCGACTGATAGCTAGCAATGGCGATATGACGTCGAGAGGGATTGGGTTTATGGCAGCGCTATAGAGAATAAAATCTACATTACCAAAGGAGGTATTGTTGATCATGTCGTTGCTAGTGAATTGGCCCTGCGTACTTGTCAGCACATCAGAGTTCGCAAGATAACGAATATCTCAGTTTTTTACTAAATTTTGTTACCACGCTACGTAGTCACTAAATGTGCATATTGAGCTGCAACTAGTTCGCTTATATACGTCCAACGGTTAAACTACGTCCTGAATTGCGCCAAGTATTTATTATTTAAAGAAAAGGGAATTTCGATGGAGCAAGAAAGGATCATCCGGTTTTGGCATGCAATTGAGTTGCTCCAACCTCAGACGGCCCCAAAAAAGAAAAAAAGAGATGGATCTTACGAGGCGTTCATTCACGATACGCCCATCAAACAGCCAGTATTACCGTGGTCATCAGAAAGTCGTATAGCTAAACAGCAGATACCACGGCAATATATATGGAGTCACACTCTCTTTGCTCACCTTTACGATAGCCGGCTGGTCGCGCAAAAGCTCAAGGAAATTTTCGGCGCTGACGAGGGGTATCGCGAGCCACAGAATCGAGTATCAGCTCTGTTTTCAACAAAATTTACAACTGCTGGCCAGTTCGTTGAAGATAGTTTTGTACTTTCCAGCGAAGCATGGTTTTTAGGGCGCGTACTGGCGGGAACGGACTGGTCTCACGGTTTCGAGAATGACCAGAAAGACATTGGCGAACACGTCAATGAACTACTTGGCGGAGAAGTTACCGGCGAGTCATTGCGTGAGCTCACTTACTGGATTCGCCAATACTTAGGTTTGGAGAATTTCTTTGGCACCCCGTCCGAATCTGTGTTTCGTTTTCGTTCCCAGCCGCTTAAGTCCAGTAAACCCGAACCCGAAAATGATCCGTTAAATAGCTTCTTGATCGAAGATCTTGCCCGAATCGCCGACGGTGTTAGAGATGGTGAAACAAGTAAACCACTAGAACAGTACCTGTCTCGGCATGATGCGCTACGTCGGATTCATGTTGACGAAAGTAGCGCATCAATGCAATTAATCGATCGATTGATACCCGACGCATACCCATTGAGCTGCTGGCCTTCGGAGCGACATCTTGGACTTGTGCATTCACAACAATTCGCGGTTAATTCTGTCGTAGATTCGCTTGGGAACGCCGAGGGGCTATTGGGCATCAATGGCCCTCCAGGCACGGGTAAAACGACTCTTTTGCGAGATTTAATTGCCTCCGTTGTAAGCAGCCGTGCAGATGAGCTTGCCAGACTAGATCGCGCTTCTGATGGGTTTGACCGTAACGGACGCGAGGTCGCGAATGACAACGGAAAAACACAAACCTGCTTTAAATTTAACCCCGCCCTATATGGCTTCGAGATTGTCGTCGCCTCTGCCAACAACGGTGCGGTGGAAAATATCACACTCGAACTACCTCAGCGCGACAAAGTCGACGAAAGTTGGCTGCCCGAAGCAGAATATTTTGCTGAGCTAGGCGGGCTAACTAGCGGGGAGCCCGCCTGGGGATTGATCTCTGGGGCCTTGGGTAGCAAAGCCCGGCGAACTCGCTTCGTCGAACGCTATTTCTACGGTCAACGCCCGTTCGTTGGCGACAGGAGCGAAGGCGCTCAATCTGAAGAAGCCGATATCGAATCCAGTGAGTGTGACAATATCAGTGAGAATAATTCGCAATGTACCGCTACCAATTCAGGAAGTGCTTTTGAGCACCGAGAAGACCAACGCAACGAGGAGTCAGTCTCGGGTGAGGAACCAAAGGGCTTTATCGGGTTGCTGGATGCATACGCCGAGGTGAACGCAAACCGCTCAACTGAACTGCGTAAATCGTTGTGGCAACAAGCCATTAGTGACTATAAAAAAGCTAAGACCGAGGCGCAAAATGCCTGCGCAGATGCCAGCAAAATACGTGACTTAATCAAGCTTCTCCAGCAAACGAGAAAGCAGATTACAGAAGAGTCAAAAGCCATTAGCGATCTCGACGAGGCTCTCGGGAATGCAGTAAAGAATCTGGCACTCGCGGAAGACGAAATCCATGCAGCCAATATGACACTCAAACATTGCTTAGATGCCCTTAGGCAACATCGATTTCATCGACCGGGATTTTGGACTAATTTATTTAGCTTTTGGAAAGCGCAACGTGACTGGGCAAGAGTACTCACACTGCGGAATGATCAAAGAGATTTAGCAAAATACGAATTTGATAGGATAACTCGCCAAATCAAAAAACTGGATGATTATCACACAGTTTTAGCCCGGCAGTCTGCTGATTCGAAATGCCGGCGTCAGCAATTGCGGGATAAAGCTACAGTGCAGACAGGGGAAACAATAGATTTAGCAAGCGCCTACCGAGCCGACCATCTATTGGAGTGGCTGCGAGGCGGTAGCATTGGACTTGGCGAGGACGTTGAGCTGGCAGAACCTTGGCGTATCGAGGGCTGGCGTCAAGCACGCGCGCGGGTCTTTATCCAAGCTCTCAAGCTTCATCAAATGTTCTTTCAGCTGGAAGCTAAGCGAATAAAATATAATTTACAACTGGTGAACGGAATGTTAACTGGCACCCGATACCACGGTCTTTCGAATGATGCCATTCGTTCAGCTTGGGCTTCGCTATTCATGGTTGTACCAGTATTAAGCAGTACCTTTGCCTCGTTTGCACATTCATTTGGCTCACTGGGACGTAGTGATATTGGTTGGCTGCTCGTTGATGAGGCTGGCCAAGCTTCACCTCAAGCTGCGGTCGGCGCACTCTGGCGCGCTCGCCGCGCCCTGCTGGTCGGTGACCCACTCCAGATCAAGCCTATAACTGCCGTTTCTGACGCGGTGCTAGAACACATGCGCACTCACTACTGCGTCGATTCCCACTGGCTGCCAAACAGGCAATCTGCGCAAACATTGGCAGATGACGCTACGCCCATGGGACGCATGGTTGGGCCCGCGGGAGATAAGACTTGGGTGGGCCTACCTCTGGTCGTTCACCGCCGTTGTGATCGCCCCATGTATGAGCTTTCAAATCGCATAGCTTACGACGGCTCAATGTAAGCAATGGGATGGACTCCTCCTCACCCTAGCAATGCAGCGTCAATGCGCCAGAATGGTAAGTGTCAATTTGCCATTCAGAAGATGAGGAGAAGCCCTATATGAACATTACAAGAGTTGGAGTA
>NZ_JANZNQ010000045.1 GCF_027257955.1 Zhongshania aquatica
CTAGACCCGCAGGCTTACCTGAAAGACGTGATGGAGAAACTGCCGACACATCGCGCCTCAAACATTGGTGAGCTACTGCCGCACAATTGGCAGCCTTGATGTAAGGTGAGTTCGCCGGACGGTTACATTCGAGGATGATGCCGCAAAGGAAAGATCTATAGAAGCAGTAAGACGAAGGGCTGGTATTAAGGCGGTTGAATGATCGAAACTTTCGCGGCTAATACAGCGCGTCTACCTACCGGATCTCAGGATATGGCGTAGGGGAAGCCAAAAATTACTCCCAAGAAGAATGCTGGTGAACTGACCAATGCTCTCTCCCTTCGCCGCCTTGCAAACCTGAAGGATTTTCTCTCTTAACCCTTTGGGGTCTATATCGAATTGCTGAAAGGCGCAATCGTTCCCATTAGGCACTGATTTTCCCCCCCACATTATTAATACTGTGTCCTGAAGATACATAGATTTGTCCAAAGCGCATTTCCAACGCATCAAAATTCCAGTGTTCATGGTAGAGGCGTGACGCGAGAAATTCGGATTTCTTTAATTCGTGAGGGATGCTGGTGAAGTAGATTTCCCTATCGAAAAGTTCATCAAGGTGATTTCCTATTGTTAATTCAGCCAACCCAATTTGTGCGGCCAGAAATAGGCCAGAAAGGGCTTGTTGTGCGCAATCGAATGGTACGCCCCTTACAAGGATCTCTGGTAGGCCTAGTTTGTGAAATCCCACTGTCGCATGTCGAGATTTGGTGGGTAAATGCGCATCAGTGTGATCAACATAAAAGCCCGAGCGACTAACTTCAGTGCTAATGCGAGTTTTCTGAATTTCTAGCCCATTTTCAAATTGAAATATCATTGTCATCATTCCCTAGATTCATTGTGTTCCTTATAGAAATACCACGGGATTAAGAACCAGCAAGTGTATTTGCTGAAAGAATTTATTTATTCTCTTCGTCAGCGTAGAGGTTGAATTGGTCTTCTTCTTGATCTGCGATATAACCAAGATTGCTGGCGTAATCATGCCTATTTTCTGAGTATGGCGGGAGCTGAGAATCACTTGATGCAGATCTGGCTGAAGTCTCGATTGACGGCAGTGTCATTGCATCATCTTCATTGGCATTCCATATATGTGCTGGAACACTGGAGCCTTTAATTAGCTCATCAAGCTCATCATAGAAGGATTCAGTTGCGCCCATTGGGATAATGAAATAAGCCGTGGGATCGGGTTGGGTGTCGGTAACGATTGCCGTAGCCATTACGTCAGAGCTTGCCAGGTTGTAGCGCATGGCCTTCATGAAATGGCGTCCACCAGAGACAAGCCGTTCAATAAGCTCGCGTTCTTCCAGAGTTTCAAAAGGTAGCCAGTTTTCATCTACAGTCATTAAAGTGATTGTCTCAACTTGGGGGTTGCCAGACGCCGATAAGTAAAAGGTCATCATGGCCAATAGGTGAATAGAGTCGTCTTCGCTAAAAAGGGCAATTTCAGGAGCGAAGGCTTTCCCCACCCGACGGAATACATCTTCTGACATATAGATGGGCGAGTCCGGCATGTGCTTTATGACCAGCTTTCCACCGAATCGAGATGTTTCAACTGCTTTGACTTCACCAATTAATAGTGCGAAAGGTGTTTTTCCTTTCGCGGGCTTTATGCCTGCGAAAAATCTACGCCGGCGAGAGGCAATGTCGTCTTTCTTATCGACCGAAAAGAACTCCGGTATCAACAAGCTTTCTGCTAGGGGATTGCGCCGTGAAACCTTGTTCTGAACGGCCTGGAGAAGGTGGTGGCGAATGACGTGCCAATTGCGCTTGCCCTTCATTTTTGGAGACCAACGGGTGAAACCCGCCTCCTCGTAAACGTATTCGAGCAAAGCCCTCATGGTTAGCTTCGCAGGATCTGCGCTAACTGATTTCTGCTCACCAGAAGAAGGGGTTATCGGGTCGCGACTGGACGATGATTTTGATAAGGGGAACCCCAGTCGTAGCGAAGTAAGGCCGGAATCATGGTCTTCAACGATCGCTCGGTTTTGCATTAGTCCTCGGCCAGAAAGCGAAACGGGGATCTCATAGGAATCGCAATCTGGATGGTGCTCCCCTCCTCTATTGGGCATTCGCTTGAGTATGTATGCGTTGTTGACTCGCGAAACATACATTGGGATTGGTGGGGATTTACAAAGGCAAAGTGGATGATGCTTTTCGCGGTGCGCCCTTTCAAGATAGGTGTCGAAGTCGTCGTCGATTCTGGACACGGCTGCACCAAAGAACAAGAAATCTGTCATCTTTGCCTCCTGATGTTAAGCTTTAACAAGGCCCTGAGTACCGATAGCCATTATCGTAGTCTCGGTTGATGTTGTTATCGCAACGATAATACTCAAGCGCACTTCTCACTCTTTCTCGGAGTGATCGAGCTAAATCCCAGACTTCCTGCGAAGGATCATCGGATAGGTAGCTAACAGTGACTTTGCTTGTTCGATGGTCAATCTTCGCTATCTTTACGCCTATGACAAGGTGTAGGTCACCATGTTGCCTAAATGCCTGCGCATAACGAAATGAGCCGGGTTGATCAAAGACGCGATGACGTTGCCGTTTAATTTCAGGATCGATGGGGTCACGATGTGCCTGATTAAACCGAGACTCGTTCCGTGGAACAGGAAAGCTAAATTCCCGTTGAACGACGTAGTAGGTATGTTCGACATCATAGCCCACCTGGAACGAAACGCTTCCAGCGGAGTGAGTAGGCTCTTGCGTAGAGGCTACCACTTGGCCACGGTTGTACTGAGAATCGACTTCAGGATCGTAGTTTAAGGGTGCCCCTGTGATTGGGTTGTTCACGCAGGAGAGGCACATGCCATCTTTGGTGTAGGTGTGCTGATTTGCAGCGCAACCAGAGGCAATGGAGAATAGAAAAATGGTCATGGCTAATGTGAGGTATTTCATGGGAATAGTCCTTTAAATGTTGTCTCCATTCCAAATTACCCCACATTTACAATCCAGCAACTGGGTGAAATGAAAATTATCGAATAAGACTGTTCCAATTTACATCGTTATAGTTCAACGCCTGCAAAACAAGGGTGTGCATTGCATTGGCGGCCGCCCTAGTATCACCATACTTTTTGTCGTACCCCAGTATTTTCATACCAACGTGGGACATCCTGCTGTTCTCAAAATGGGGGTAAATTACGATGACAGAGGTGATTGGCCCTGCAGCCCCATTGAATGTCCCACCCATATAATAAACATCTCCATCTTGTCGGAATGGCTTGTCTTGCATGGCGGTGGAGATTTCCATATCAGACATGCCTCGGGCTTTCATGTCTTGTCCAGACAAAATGCCGAATGCCTGCTTTAGCGCCAGGCTAGTTTCAAAGGTCTTTCGGCTGGATTGCCCCGTATAGATGCCCTTCTCGAACGAGGCATCTGTGAGTCCCCCTGCACTGGGGTTCTTCTCATAAGGAAAGCCTTTACTCACTAGGGCGGCCGCTTCTTTGCGAAAGGCGGCGTGACTAGAGTTGGATTGGCTGGCACTGACTGTGCTGCCGGGATGATCCTCGGCTTCGTAGTTCATGGGTTTACCGGTGATGATGTTGTTCACACAGGTCAGGCAAGTGCCGTCGGATGTGACGATATGCTGACCAGAAGCGCAGCCGGCGATGATGGCAGATACGCTGAGGGTTAAGGCAGTGATTAAGGTCTTGAGGGTCATGTTCCTTTCCTTGGTTATGTGATTTGAGTCTGTTATAGACGGCCAAATTCCTGCAAGGTGCCATTTTTCCTGAATGGTGACAACTTTCACGCAGGTATCAATTCAAATTGGGGCAAGGTTCACTCCCCTAATCTTCACGTGGGCAGCGGGAATGGCCGGGGTGTCCCGGCCAGCCTGCAACTACTCGCCGATTATGGACAGCAGGTAGTCTTCATCTACTACCTGTATGCCTAGTTTCTCCGCTTTTGCTAGCTTTGCCCCCGCTTTCGCCCCGGCACATAAGTTTGTCACATTCTTACTGACGCTTGAGCTGACACGGCACCCTTTAGCAGCAAGCTTAGTTTCTGCCTCAGATCGTGTCATAGAAGAGAAGGTGCCTGTCAATACCCAAACTTGCCCATCTAATGAACCGTCCTCAGCAGCCGCTTTTGCGCCCTCCTGTGGCCACACTACACCGGCATAACGCAAGCGAGCGATTTCCTGTTGAAGGGATGGTTCGCGGAAGGCGTTAAATGCCAGCTCAGCCATAATGGGACCGAACAATTCAACGTCGAGCAACTGTTCCTGTGATGCCGAAAGAATAGCTTGCAGATCGTTGTTAAAATGCTTTACCAACTCCCGACAGGCACTGCGACCAACCTCACGGATGTTTTGTGCCGCCTGTTGATTCACCCATTAATTGGCAAGGGAATTGAATCATAAGTTGGCCAAAAGGAGCGTTATTTGCGGTATGGCTTTCAGTTCCCAGCGGGGTTTTACCCATAACATGGCCACGAATTCACCCATATTATGGACGGAACGTCACAGTAGCGGCCATTCCTTGCACCAATCAAAAACTGGTTTACCATAAATTGGCCGTCGCGGGTTTCTACCATAAGCTGGCCAAAGCGGCCAAGTTATGGGTGTATCGATACGCCAAATCTTTGTCCAGTGTGGTCTCACGGCTTGCTTCAATACCTTTTTTCAGCTTAAGAGCGGACTTTTCTCCCATCCTAGGGAGTTCAGCAACGGCGCTGAAACACAGGTAGTAGAGATCGCTGGGCTTCCGTATTATATTTGCCTCGTATAGCTGCTCTACAAGTCTTTCCCCAAGCCCGTCAATATCCATTAGATCACGTCTTGCAAAACGCTTAATGAGAGCTACAGCTTGTGTTGGGCATCGTGTTCCGCCCGTGCAACGATAAGCTATGTGGCCGCTATCTTGCACGATGGTGCTACCGCAGGATGGGCATTCCGTAGGAACGAATATGGCTTGACGATCAACTGGCCGGGAAGTAACTGAAGTGACTTTTGGTATAACGTCGGCTGCCCTTGATACAACGACGGTATCCCCGATCGCAAGATCAAGGCGCCGTACTTCATCTAGATTGTGAAGCGTCGAGTTTGATATGGTTACGCCGCCAACATGAACGGGGCAAAGTCTTGCCACCGGGGTCAAAATTCCACTTGCACCAACTTGCCAATCTACTGATTTAAGCGTCGTTTCTCTTTCATCAGTTGGGAATTTGCCTAAAACGTTAGTTTGGTTAGCTGTGTTGTGCATCGGAAACGTGCTGATTTCCGATCCCGGTGGTGTCTTGGAGCTTTACGGTCTAAGTGGGGAATAACGGAAGATGACTAACTGGTTAAACAGGCAAAGCTACTTTGTGATCGCGCTAATTGTGACAGCATTTTTTGCGATAACGATTCTATTGTTCGCGTTAAGCGCAGGCGCTTCTTTCAAAGACGCATTATTTCTGTCTAGTGGACTCGGAGCGCTTTCTAGTGCTGGCTTCCTTCTAGTGAAATACACCATGCCCGATAAGTCGAAGCCCGCAGGCGTCAGGAGCAATGTGGTAGACCTAGATCAAAGTCGGAGATAGTGGAATATGACTAAGTTGATATTTTGGATAGCGGTATTGTGCATTGGGGTTGTGCTAGCAACCGATCCCGGTGCTGTCATGGAATTGTATGGATCAGTAGAGCTGAGGTAGGGTCAAATTCCAGTTCTATTGAATACTTCGATGCAGTTTGGACCATCGGGCTCGCTGGCCTTTTTTGCGTCGTCTGGCACCGGCCAAGATTCTAGTCTTGGGGAGACTTCAGGTTGGTAAAACTGCTCCAGTGCTGGTGGTGACAGATCCTGGTTCAGCCAGGTTTCCCAATCGTCCATTGGTAAAATAACGGGCATTCGGTCATGCACAAGAGCGACATCCTTGCTCGGTCTGGTTGTGAGTATAGCGAAACTGGCGCTATCCACAGTGTTCAGCTCGCTAAAGGTGTATATACCCGCAAACCCCATTAGTGATTCCCCTTCATCTTGGAAGAAATACCAAGGTCGCGGTTGCGTTTGACCTGTTGGCTCATAGAAACCGTCAGCAAGTACAATGCAACGAGATTTGCGCATGGCATCGCGAAACATGGGCTTTTCAGCAACTGTTTCGGCTTTGGCGTTTATCTGCGCTTTGCCCCGCTCTTGCATCCAGTGAGGCAAGAGTCCCCATCGTTGCTTTGCGATCGCTGGAGTGCTATGCCCGACTAAAACGGGTGCCGTCTGAGTCGGCTTTATCTTATAGCTTGGGCGCCATGCGTCGTCTGGTATATCAATAGGTCGCCAGTGTTCCCGTAGCAACGCCCTGACCTCTCGTGGAGCTTTTCTAAACGCATAGGTTCCGCACATATCAGTCCTCAGCTAGGAAAGCGTATATAGGAGAGCAAGAAATATTGAAAATTATCTGTTGCACAGTGTCTTCCTTCAGCTATTTGAGCCTTTTGTATGCATCTCTGATTGCCATTTGTTCTGGCGAAAGTTCTGGTTTCGATGGAGGTCGTTCGACTACCTTTTTCCTTCTCGGAATCGGTTCGCTTGTCTTTTGTTGGGGATATCTTTTCAGCCCTTGTGTCCACCCTCTCTCGTAATCGTTCCAATCTTGTGAGCTTTTCGGAAATGGGTTGTGGTAGGAATCAGGGTGACGCAGATAGTCATTGCGGCCGAGTTCGTATGCGTCGCTATGTCCAGCCATTAGCCCTTCCTTGTTGTCTGGGACGGTCGGTTAAATGCAGTCAGTGTAACTCAAAAAACCGAAAATACGCTTTGAAGTGACCAAAACACGCGCTTCAACGGCCAGTTTCAGCGCTTGTGGTAAATTAAAATTGGCTCATCAATAAATGATGAGATCACACTGGATGACAATTCCGATATTTTTCGATGCAATCGCAACCGATGTCCGTGCTCTAGAAGTGATTAACCTTGTGGATGACGTTACGCGATTTTTAATCAGTGAACAGATGTACCTGCCTCCAGCGGTTGCCGCAGCTTTAGAAGGACAGTATGTACGAGGATTTACTGATCCAGTGCCAGCTGAGTCGTACATGGTCTCTTGGAGATCAATTTTGGAGATGTTCGATCTGCCCCATATCAAGCTCGCAAATGGGGAGTTTGTCGGCTCCAGGGCGGATAGGCTAGCTCTGGCGTTGGAATTCCGGCTACAGCGGGGGATTTTTGTGCGTGAATACCGCGCATTGCGGGCTGAGCATGGCCTGCCAACAGTCGCGTAGTGTGCTGCATATCAAAATCGATCAGGGCGGTACCGGATGTCACTACGCAGATGCTGTTAGCGTTCTAGTATTTTCGAGAAGCGCTCAGCGATAATTTATACCCTACCTGACGAGGATGGCGGCACAAATGTCGCTCTGTTCTGACGCCGTGCTTTTAGCTTGAATTGTGGTTCCCGCACGGAAAGTTCAGCTTCGCCCATAAGCCGGTTTCTCCCCTTCCAACTGGTTGCCCTAGCCCGTGTGCGGGCCGAGGAAACAGGAGGAAAATGAAGGAAAGAAAAGGAAAAAATAGGCTGACCAGGATGAGGATCACTGCGGGGGTTGGAGGCGCTATGGAGGTTTGGGCTAGCCTCGTCAGGTAGGGTATAAATTATCCATTATCGACAGCAGAAATACTTCTTCATGTCGAAAGTGGACGGTGTAAATAGTCTAAGAAATTAGCGATTTTCTCCTGTTTTTGGGGTTGCTGGTTTTGTGTTACGTGTGATTCTGGAATGACCAACACACAACTCTCCCAGTATAAGGACGCTACAAATGGAAACTAAAATCGCTCTGAGTCACCTGAAAATCTCCCCGCTGAATGTGCGCGTGGTATCACCCGGTAAGGAAGAGGATAAGCAATTGATCGCCTCAATCGCAGCTCACGGGATACTACAGAATCTTGTTGTGGTTCCGGTCGATGGTGAGGACGGCTTGTACGAGGTCGTTGCCGGTGGCCGTCGCCTGAGCGCAATTAAGCACCTGTTTGATAGCGGTGTGCTCGCCGCTGACTACCTTGTGCCCTGTCAGGTTAAAGATGCTGCCAATGCGACTGAATACAGTATTGCAGAGAACATGAAGGCCAATATGCACCCTGCTGATCTATTCATTTCATTCAAGTCGCTGATTGACCAAGGCCGAACGGCCAAAGATATTTCTATTCGGTTTGGACGGTCGCAAAAGGATGTTAAGCAAATTCTACGTCTCGCGGATGTGTCCCCCATGATTTTTGAAGCCTATCGGAAAGGTGAAATCGATCTCGACGTAGTTATGGCGTTCACCGTGACCGACGATCTTGATAAGCAGGAATCAGTTTACCGCGATATGGGTGGCCGCTACATGAACGCGCATGGTGTGAAATCTCGGCTGGTGAATACGTCCCTGACCGATAAATCACCCATGTCTCGATTCGTATCAATCAAAGCCTATGAAAAGGAAGGCGGGTCAGTGAGCTGCGATCTGTTCGACGAAGTGAAGTACATCGACGACGCTGAGCTAATGGAAAGACTGGCCACGGAGAAAATGAACGGCATTGCAGAGGTTGTCAAAGGTGAGGGCTGGAAGTGGGTTGAAACAACCCTGACAAGCTGGATGGATGTTCGTGCGCAGCGCACGGATGGCGAGCTGAGGGATGTCCCTGCTGAGCTGACCCAAAAGCTCGATGCAGCCAAAAATGAATTGGAGAAGGTTTCTAAGGCCGCATACGACGAGGAAGATGATGACAAGCGTGATGATCTATGGGAGAAGGAAACAGAGCTTGAGCAGGCCGTGGAGAGTTTAGAAGAAGAACTCGATGGCTACCGCATATTCACCGATGAACAAAAAGCTATTTCCGGTGCGGCTATCACCCTCTCAGGTAATGGAGCGCCCGAAATTACATATGGCTATGTCCGCACGGCGGATTTACCGAAGACTGCCAACGTAGATGGATCGGGTTCAGCCGCTGCGACCGAGCTGAATGGTGACCCTGACGAGAGCATCAATCTAAGCAATGCCCTTAGGACTGACTTGGCAAATTATGAGTTGTTGTCGATCCGAAGTGTTTTAATGTCCAAGCCGGATTTGTGTTTTGACCTGAGCGCATTCACCCTCGCAAAATCGGTACTGAGTTTCGGGTATTACTCTCGCGCCTCCAGCTTATCGCTCAATATCGTTGATATGTCAGCAACTAAGGATATTGAAGAAACAATAGCGGCCAAGGCAATCTTGGAGGCAAAAGAAAAGCTGAACCTTTCATGGCTGGATGCTGAGTCCGACCTGGATATGTTTATCAATTTTCAGATGCTAAGCCGGACTGAAAAGAAAGCAATTCATGCCTTTTGTGTCGCCGCTTCGCTAACCTCCAGTAACAACGATATTGTCCAAAGTCTGGCTGAGCAAGTGAAGTTCAATCTGGCAGATCACTGGCAACCCACCAAAGAGAATTATTTCAACCGGATCAAGAAGGACGACATCCTGCTGATCGCAAAAGACCTCAAGGGAGAGGAATTTGCCGCGCAGCACAGTAGTGCGAAGAAGGGTGATTTGGCGGGCATGGTTGCAGGGCTGGACGAAGTGAAGGGCTGGGTGCCGCAGGCGATGCACTGAAAGTGCGGGGAAGGTGGGATATGCGTCGGGGGGCTCCTCGGCGCATTTTCCGATACGGATGAAGTTAAATTAATCGGCATTTTAAAGCGTTAATACTCTATAAATATAGGGAGAAATGCTAAAATGCGGTTCCAATTAGAGGTGTCTTTCACGGACAGTGAAAGCAGAATCCGCTAAGCAAATTTAGGGGGAAACATGTCAACTGAAAAGCGCGCAGACCCTGTCAATGTCATGTTGCTACGCGGTGTCTACCACCGTCTGCTTGAAGCCCAATCGAAGGCAATAGACGCGATCATGGATGATGGTCGTGGTGATGGCCCCTATCCCTGTTTTGCCCCTCTCCCCTCTGGTCAGCATGGCCGGGAGGCCAGAATCGCTCTTGCCAATTCGATTAAGGATGTTTTTGATGCTATTCCAAGCGAGGGTCAAAAACTGCCCTCCGGACTGCTTTGCGCTTCCCCTGAATGTGTTGCGGCTATTACCGACTTGAACAGTGCGAAAACAGCCCTGCAAGCTGCGGTCGCTACAATTAAAGCGTCTGGGCGGGACGATAAAGAGAATGCGAATCAGCGGGTGCTAGAGCTTAAACGGGCAATGAAAGAGGTCGGGTTTGCCGCTGCTGACCTGAAGCGAGTCTATGCAAAAATTCGCATCCTGGAACCTGATGTTTTTCGGGTGGGATGGACTTGGGGAGTGAATCATCGCACCTACAAGCCTATTGATAAAGAAGCTCTTGAGCGCCGTTTGCTCGGACTGGAAAAGGATAATCCAGCCGCTGCGGAATTGGCTCGAACTCGTTTGAGCCGCTTTTATAAACCACGCCCCGCCACGCTTTTCACGCTGCCAGATCAGCTGAGGGTAAATTACGGTCATTTAGTGGATGGGGAGCGAAAGAACAAGGCGTTGCCGGTTTCTGGTGTCGTGGTCGTACAGCAAAAAACGCTGCCAAAGATCAAATGGGGGGATCGCGATTCCCATAAAACTCAGGAAAATCCCAGAGAGCCGAAAGGGGGGTTTCGCAAGGAACTGCTGCCGGGATGGGGGGTGTACTATGATGCAAGCCGACCACTTTGATAAAGAAATCTATGGCCGAAAAGCTAAGTGCTTCGGGCGCAATGCAGCTTTGACCGTCGAATCCACGCCTCTCCTAGTCCAAGGGGTTGCCGCTGGCTCTACCGTAAACCTGGAACTGGCAAGAAGGTCAGGAGAAGGCTTCGACTGGAAGGGGAAGTTGGTCATTCAGCTCAGTGAAGACGAGCTGGCCGCGTTTGCCTGTGTACTGCTGGGGTATTTGCCGAAATTCAAGTTTTCTCGCCCCGGCAAAGGGATTGAAGTTGAGCGCCAGCCGGAGAGGATATTTATCAAAGGCACTGCTGGTGCCGGTCTTATTTACGCCCTTCCGCTCCCTGCGGGACGGGTTTTCGCTGTGTCCACGCTGGTCATTGGTCAGCTTCAGGCACATTTTGATGCAGCTGATACACAAGTCGTCCTCGCGTCACTTCGCGGAGCCGCAGGATTATTAAGGACTAATACATAATGGAATATTCCCCAATGTTTCCATCATACCCCCTAGACGAGGAAGAGCTGAGCCAGGAAGTCCGCGCCGGGATGTCCACCCTGGTTCACACAACAACACTGCCATTCGCTTTCGCGATTCTTGAATCCCGAAGAATTGGTGGCAATGACCCTACCAGTCAGGCTTGTTTTGGTGTTAAACACCTACCAAGAGTTGATCTTGCCCTTTATCAAGAGGTCTCGCTGTACTTTGATTGGCTGGGTGCCCACGAGGTTATGGAGTCTGGCGATTGGATGGATTATGCCTACTGGCCGTGCCCCCCAGAATGCGAAACTGCGTATCATGTCAAAACGCAGGAAACGCTTGCCGCTGGGTATTGGCAGTCGAATGTTTATAAAGCAGATAAAAGTTTGGTTTTCAAGGAGGCTCGCCTAGTCGCGCATCAACCTCAGAAATACGGAAATTGGCAAGACCATCTACCCAGCGCTTTGCTGTCCATTGTTGATTCTGATTATGCGGAATACAAAAAACGTTTGGAGCTGGTCGCCGTATTGAATTCCCATCAAGGTCGGAACATCTCTGTGTGTTCGGATGCTTTTGATTGGTCAGTTGAGCCGGAGGTCAAATGAGCCGGAGGTCAAATGAGCCGGAGGTCAAATGAGAGCAGGCCCAAGGTATTCCTATACTATCCACACTATTAGTGGGAAATCAGTGGTGTCGATCATTGACCTGTATTCCGATGAGAAGCCCTCCATGACTGTCACCAATGGTGCAGAAATCGTGTTGAGAGCAATTGCAGCGGGCGAGAAGCGGTCCTTTAGCTACGCGATTTACAGGGATAGCTCTGGACACTGGGACAGGGTGTTGCTGGGTGAAAGTGGAGCCTTCATAGGCTTCGCACCAATACTCGCCGGTTACAACGAAATATCAAATGAGTGTGAGGCTCTGGAGCTGCTGGCCGTCCAGTGGGCTGAGGATCAGGTAAGGCATTAGCCTGTACTGATATTGGCGAAAAGTTGGGGACGGCCGGATGACCCAACATTGGCAGTATTTGTCCTTGCACCCCGGTATCGTTGGCTTTCGTATTCAAGGAAGCACACGGCATGAACGTCTCCAAATTTCTCCACACCGCCACCCTCGTCGCGCTCGGCTTACTCGGAACTCAGGTCTACTTCCAGAATGGTAGGATCTTAGCTCTTGAGCAGGCGCCCAGCATGGAGGAAACCATCAGGTCTGCTATCACCCAGGCTCGTAAAGATGAATATCGCCAAAGGGCTAAAGATAGGCTTTCTGGGCTGCGCGATGCCGCAAAGTCAGCACCAGAGTACAGCGAAGACGGTCTTTTGTATGGCCCCGCAGATGCCCGCTTCTCAATCGCAGTTTTCACGGATATTGAATGTCCATATTGCAGGCAAATGCACGGCGAGGTGAAGCGAGTGGTCGATTCCTCCAATGACAACGTGAACTGGAAAATCATCCATTTTCCACTCAGCATTCATAATCCCGCTGCAGCTATAGAAGCTCAAGTACTCGAATGTGTGAAGGAAAGTTACGGAAACCGAACGGCGTGGGCCTTCCTCGATGCCATGATCGCGGGAACGGCAGGTAACGGGAAAGGCATTGAGAACCTTCCAGAATTCGGATCGGCAATGGGGCTCAGCAGCCAGGTCATTAAAAATTGCCTAGCCTCTGATTCAAACAAAGAGAAGATTAACAGCGACTTCCAACGTGGGGTAGTTGCCGGAATCACCGGAACACCTGCTATGCTTATAACCGACAACAGCTCAGGTAAATCGTCCCTGGTTCGGCAGATGCAGAACGCGCAATCCATCGCACAGGAGATCCAGAAGCTGATTCAACAATAGTTTCAGTGGCGAGGGACGGTGTGAAAAGAAATTGGGAGCAAGAGCTTACTTGGGTGATCAACGCGGTTCTACTTGCCGCGTTTAGCTATGCGATCTGGCTAACTGTTTTGCCACTGCTAATTCCACCGTCATCGGCATTTTTGAGAGCGGTGGCCGCTATGATTGGCATCGGAGCTGCCCTCTTTTCAAGGGACTTCAGCAATTTCAAGGCTGTGCCAGAATTCAAGCCTCTACTGCTTGGCGGCCTAATACTTCCTTTCTGGCCGCTAGCGCGAATATTTGTGATGCCATTGGTAAATCGGAAATAAGTGCTGCTTATTTAGCACACCTACCAAGGCAGTGGGTATCTCTTAGCCACAGAACCATATTGATTTAACAGGTCTAGATACTGGTTTCTTGCCGTGTCACTTAGGCCTATTTCAGCACCTTTTTCGTAGATCTTGGTGACAGCCTGGTGAAAACTGCTGTCCACATATCCCTCATATCGTGCGTCTGCCAAAGTGGTCCGAATGGCCTCTCTGAGTACCGTCAGACCATTATTCAGGTCTGCTGCTGAGTCAGATAACCAAAATCCTATTCTGTACTGACAGGGCGCAAAGCCGGCCGAAGCACAGACATTAAGATGGCCCATTGCCTGCTCAGCTGTGGCCTTCCCCAGATTGGCCAAATAGTCAGCGCTCATTGGGGTCGAACCCTGAGGATCTGATGCCTGGTCAAATAGGCGAGCTATGTAAAACTCGGCCATGTAGCTGCTAGCAGGCCAGTATCCCTTTGACGCAGCTTCGTTCAGTAGTTGGATGGCTACCAAGTCAGCGTTCGGAATTGGGCTGTCTGCAAATAAGAGAAGCAGTGCAGAATTAACAAGCGTATCAATGCTTTTGTCCCCATTTGCGAATTTTGTGGCCCAATACTGGGGTGTTGCGTATTCCGCTGAACCTGATCAGTCGTACCGCTTGAACGTGATCACTTAATCCACCTCATACATCATGTGCCGTCTTTTTACTTTAAGTGATCATCTTCAGTCAATGTAGTCATCAGTTTTCGC
>NZ_JANZNQ010000046.1 GCF_027257955.1 Zhongshania aquatica
GCGAGTTCGATTACTTAGCGGCCGGCGAGACCGAAACGAGCACGATTGACTACACCATCTCTGATGGTAACGGTGGAACCTCAACCGCGAGTATCACGGTAACGATTACGGGCACCAACGATGCGCCTGTAGCCGTTAACGACGCACAAACCTTTGATGAAGACACGGTTGCGACGGGCAATGTGCTGAGTAATGACAGTGATGTAGATGATGGTGCTGTGCTGACGGTAACGGAGTTCATCGTTGACGGTACCACATACGCGGTTGCGGAAAATACTCCGGGAACAGCTGATATGCCCGGTATTGGCGTATTAGAAATTGAGTCCGATGGTAGCTATACCTTCACTCCAGCTGCAGATTATGACGGCGTCATTCCTGTTGTGAGTTACACCGTAAGTGATGGTTCGTTGACTGATACAGGTACGTTGACGTTAGATATCACCTCAGTTGATGACTCGCTTAGCTTTAATAATTTAGACAATGGCGCGGTGCTTGGTACGGATGGCACTGTGACAGAAGTTGATTTGGCTGCAGGTAATAATCCTGGCGGCACAGGTGAGACCGTAGCGGGCAGCTTTGATATATCTGCACCTGACGGCATTAGCAGTTTAACTGTGGGGGCGACAGTATTAACGTTGGCGCAATTGACCAATGCAGGTACGACACCGCTTGTCATTAATACGACATACGGGGAGTTAACGATTAATGGTTTCACCGATAATTCCGCTACTCGGTTAGGTACAGCTGAATTAGATTACAGCTATACATTAACAAGCCCTGCGGATCATTCGACGGGCGATGTTAATGAAGTCATTGCTTTACTATTAACCGATAGTGATGGTGATACTCAAGCAGGGAGCTTAGCGATCAAGGTTATTGATGATGCACCTATCATTGGTGCAGCGCCGGCGGTAACAACGATTGACGAACAATACCTTGCTACTGGTAGTAACCCAATTCCTGCCAACACCAGTGCGTCGGAAAACTTAGCGGTCGATTTTGGTGCCGACGAGGCAGGTTCACTTACGTTCACTGCAGACCAAGCTGCTTTACAGGCATTGCTAACGGCTAGCGGCAATTCGGACATCGACTTTAACGTTAGCGGGAATACATTAACAGCAACTCGCAATGCAGGTGCGGAACCGGTCTTTACCGTGACTCTCGCCATAAATGGTTCAGGTCAAGCTAACTACACCTTCGAACTTCAGGGTTCGATGAAACACATTATTAATGATACTCATGAGCTAACCTTTGGTTATCAGGCTACTGATAATGATGGTGATGCTGCGGTTGGTAGCTTTGCCGTTAATGTCGTTGATGATGCCATAGTCGCTAGCGATCAAGATCCTGTCGACGTGCTCGAAGGCACTGCTGCAATTGGCTTCGATGGCAGCAACTGGAGCGTAGGGACATCTAATTTGCTGAGCAGTGGTGCTGATGGTAATGAAGTTCATCAAGTGCGTTATAACGACAGCACTGGAACGCCACAGACCATTACGCTTGGTGGTAGTAATCAAACCGTTGCCACTCAATACGGTAGTTTAACTGTTAATGCAGATGGCACATGGTCGTATACGCCAAATGCCAGCATTACCCATACTAATGGCACGGCTCTGTCTGATTTATTCAGCTACACCATGAAAGATGGGGACGGTGATATCAGTGGCTGGGCAGATCAACCGATTAATGTGACAGACAGTGAGCCTGTTGCTATTGATGACGCAGCTGCAAGTGCAGTAGAAGGGGCAGGAGTAGATGCACTAGATGGCAATGTAATTACCAACGATACGGCCTCGTCTGACGCCACACCGACGACTATCTATGATTTTGTCTACTCCGATGCAGCGGGAGATTCTCAAACGCATCTTTTTGTATTGGGCGTAGATGAGGTCACGTATGCCACACCTACCGGGGATTTAACGGTAAATAACGATGGTAATTGGACCTTCACTCCTAACGCCAGTTTTGACCATGACGCTTCATCAGCTACGGGCAGCTTCAGCTATCGCTTAGTGGATGATGATGGCAGCGTTTCTAATTCCGCTACGCAATCCATTGTGATTACCGATACTGATCCAACGCTAGATAACACTGTTGTGATAAGTATTGATGAAAAAGATATCAATATTTTAGGTAGTGATGGAGATGTTGTTGATAACGTAGTCAGCGATATTGATCTCAATATTGCCAAAAGCCAAGACAATATTAGTGATGTTGTATTTAACGCGGCAACCATCACCCAGCTTGTTAGCCAAGGGCTTAGTTCCGGTGGTACAGGTTTAGTCGCAGCAAACTATTCTATCAGTAACGACGGGCATACCCTTACAGCAACAGCCGGTGGAAACACCGTGTTTGTGCTGCAGTTAAATCATACTGGTGATGCCACTGGTGATACGCAAAGCATCACAATGACGCTAAGCCAGCCGTTGGATCATGCCAATGCGAGCGGCACAAATAACCTAGCTATTACCGTGGGCTATGCCGTATCGGATATTGACTCTACCGTTAGCAGCTCATTAACGATCAACGTAAGGGATGACATCCCCACCGTCGGCGCGAGCGAAGCCGAAGTCACGTTGGCTGAAGGCGGTATTACCGTAGGTACCGGCAGTGGTGGTGAAAATCTCCTCGCCAATGATACCCAAGGTGCTGACGGTGCACGCGTGCATACGGTTACCTACAACAATGCGAGTGGCGTCGAAACAACAACCGCGGCTATCGCTGATGGTGGCAGTACCGGCGCGTTAACCACTCAATACGGTAGTCTCACCGTAAACAGTGATGGCACTTGGTCTTACACTAGCGCGGCAGCATCAACCACGATAACATCGGTGGATCATTTAACAGATGGTTTAAGTGAGCAAGATAACTTTAGCTACAACATCATCGACGCAGATGGTGACGTCAGTGCAAGCCCAGCTACGCAAGAAATTAAAGTAACAGATACCGGTCCAGCGATCGGTACTCCGGCTATAAACTCAGGCGTTGATGAAGCGAACTTGGCAACGGGTTCTGATCCTGTGCCGGGTGACTTAATCGTTAGCGGATCATTGGCTGTGACTAAAGCGGCCGATAGTATTAATACGACGTTTACCGAAGCGACCAAGACAGCTCTAGAAGGTCAGAGTTTGGAGTCTGGTGGTGTTGCTGTTCAGTATGTACTTTCTGATGATCAAACGCTGATCGCTTATAGCGGTGCAGGGCGTACTGAAGCAGACAAAGTATTTACGGTTGTTATTAATAATCCAACTGCTGATACCGCCAGCTACCAATTTACCTTGCAAGGCACACTAGATCACCCTGATGCAACCATTGATCTAGATTTTGGATTTAGTGTAACAGACAGTGATGGTGATAGTGATACGGATGCATTCCGCGTAACGGTAACCGATGACGTACCAACTGCTGTAGCCCAAGCCGCGGTCGATGTGCCTGAAGGAGTGGAATCCGTTGGCTCAGCCAGTGGTGGTGTAAATCTTATTACCGGTGGTACAGCCGACACTCAAGGAGCGGATGGCGCAGAAATCCATCAAATCGAATACATTAATGACCTCGATGTTGTGACAGTGGCAACGCTTAATAGCGCAACTACGGGAGAATTGGATACCAAGTACGGCAAACTAACAGTTAATCCTGATGGCACGTGGAGCTACATCAGCGACGCGGCGGTGACTCATGTTGGTGGAGCAGATCAGAGTGACCAGTTCCGCTACAACCTAATTGATGGCGATGGCGATGTTAGTAACTGGGCAGCTCAGCCATTGAATGTGACTGATACTACGCCAGTTGCGGCGGATGATGCCTCCGTTACTACAACTGAGGGAGCCGCCTTACTTTCCGGCAACTTAATCGGAAACGATACAGCTTCAGCAGATGGCACGCCTACCATCCATGACTTTACTTACACCGATGCGGCGGGTGACTCTCAAACCTTTGAATTCCTCCCATTAGTCTTGACTCAACTGGTTATTACGCCGACTGGTGCGTTAACTGTGAATACGGATGGCAGTTGGAACTTTGTTCCTGACGATAGCTATGAGCACGACGCTACGGGTTCATCAAACGCAGGTAGCTTTGGTTACCGCTTGATAGATGATGATGGCAGTATTTCTAATACCGCTAATCAACCGATTGTTATTACCGATACCAGTCCAACCTTGGATAATACGGTTACGCTGGCTATTGATGAAGAAAATATAAATGGCTCGGGTAGTGCCGGTGCGGTTGTGGATAACGAAGTTACAACGGTGCTTAACATTACTAAAGATCAAGACGAAATTAGTGATGTTGTGTTTAATACCGCAACCATTACCCAGCTTGTTGGCCAAGGGCTTAGCAGTGGCGGTGTAGATTTACTGGCCGGTAATTTTGCCCTTACCAATGACGGGCATACGTTAACGGCAACAGCTGGCGGCAACACTGTGTTTGTGTTGCAGCTAATAAATACGGGTGATGTATCTGGCGCTTCGCAAAGTATCACCATGACGTTAGGTCAGCCGTTAGACCATGTGTCGGCGACAGGTGAAAATAATCTCGCTATTCTAGTGGGCTATGCCGTATCGGATATCGACTCTACCGTTAGCAGCTCACTGACGATCAATGTGACCGATGATATTCCTGTAGCACCGGTAGATGACACGGATGTAACAGTTGTTGAAAGTGGCGTAGCGGTTGGTTCAGCCAACACGGGCGACAACTTACTAAATAACGATACGCTAGGTGCTGATGGCGGATACGTGTACGACATCAGTTACACCAATCGTGCGGGAGTCGCAGAGGCTAATGTTGCTGTGCCCGAAGCTGGTCTAACGGTAGACACACAGTATGGCGAACTGACTGTGCAGCAAGACGGTACTTGGAGTTACACACCAATTGCTTCCGCGGACCATGTTCAGCCGGGCAATGACACAACGTTAAATGACGACTTCAGTTATCGTGTGATTGACAATGATGGCGACATTAACGCTGACGCTGCTACGCAAACTATTACGGTGACCGATACCGTTCCAACGATTGATACACCAGAAAATGCCTCTGTGGACGAAGAGCACTTGCCGACAGGTGCTGATCCGACGCCGCTTAGCTTGACAAAGACTGGTTCTCTAGATGTAACGACGGCAGCGGATAGTGTTGATACCACGTTCACAGCCGCCACCACCACTGCGTTGGGCTTGTTGAATCTAACCTCTGGCGGTGAACCGCTTGGTTACGCATTAAGCAGTGGCGACCATGTATTAACGGCTACCGCTAATGGCGTTACCATATTTACGGTCACTATCACTAATCCAACAGCGGCCACGGCTGCGTACAGCTTTACGTTAAGTGGCACCTTGGATCATAAAATGGTCGCTGACATCGATTTACCATTTAGTTTTACGGTAACCGACAGTGACGGCGATACTGCTACCGACTCTTTTACTGTTACGGTAGCTGACGATATACCAGAATTAAATCAGTCTATTGAGACGAATGAGGATGTCGCCCATACCTTTAATACCTCGGCAGATGCTGATGACGCTAATACCACGGTTCCGGCCGCAGGTCTGGGTGCGCCGGCATACGGGGTAGTTACGGTCAATGCCGATGGCACCATTACCTACACGCCAAACTCACACTATAGCGGTACAGACTCGTTTACTTATACCACCACTGAAAGCGGCGGTGTGCCTAGCACGACTACCGTGGCTGTTACCGTTAACCCGGTAGCTGACCGTCCAACTCTGACACGTGATAGTGCCACAATAACAACGAATGAAGACGAAGCTATCGCATTAGGTTTAAATGCTCCGATAGTGGTCGATAGTACTGATCAGAATGCCGGTGACCCAGGAGATAACCCTGAGTTGTTAGGACTAATCACATTAAGCGGTCTACCTGATGGCTTGGCGATACTAGATGGTACGAACGGTGACGCGGTGCTATATACGTCTACGGGCGCTAATATAACGATAGAGCTGAGTGACGGTAGTCACCATAGTGATGTTAGCGGGGCAACACTAACTATGACCACAGCGCAGTTTGAAGCCTTGAAGCTATTACCGCCTAGCGATAGTCATAGTAACTTCACGGTAACGAGTGGTGTCAGAAGCTATGAAGTTGATGTTACAGGGGTGCCTCTTGTGGGTGTTGCTGCATCGGCTAATAGAAGCACTAGTGTGAATGTGCAGGTACAAGCGGTAACTGATCCGATTACATTAACGTTAGTGGATGGCGTTGCCGTGACAGACCCAGATGCTGATGCCGCGCACCACACCATTGAAGAGGATACGTCGTTTAATCTTAAGGACTTACTCACGGCAAACTTTGATGACCTGGATGGTAGCGAAGCGCGGTCAATTGACGTTACTGGTTTACCTGTCGGTACTGTGATTAACGGCACAACGATAACTGCGCTTGCTCAGGTTGTTACTATTAATGCGCCGAATTTAAGCACGTCTGTTACCGGATTCCCAAATATTAATATCACACCACCGCCAAACTTTAGTGGTGACATTAATAACATCAGTATCACTCTAAATGCACAGGACCAAGACAGTGATGGTATTGGCGCTGGCGCTACGACGGGTGCAATAGAGGTAAGTAGCGTCACACTAAATCTGCATGTCACACCTGTAGCGGATGCTGTAACTAAGACGGACGTGGCAACATTAGAAGATACACCGGTTGAGTTTTTAGACAGCATTACACTCACCGATATCGACGGTAGCGAAAGCATTACCGCCATTGTTGTTAAAGCGTTAGCGACTGGATGGGTGATTTTAGATGCCGACGATAATGTGGTGTTCACTGGGAATGGCACGGCAGATCATACGGTGTTACAAGCGGATGTGGATGATGACAGTTTCCGTGATTACACCGTAAAACCACCTGCTCATAGCAGTGCTGATGACACCATAACCGTTGAAGTAACCACTACTGACGGCACAACGGTTAACGGTGTAGCTGCTACAGACAGCGTAGTAACTTCGTTGGATATCGACGTCACAGTCACCGCGGTCGCCGAGCAATTAATGACTGATAGCGATGGCGATACGGTAAATGACCTGACCATGAACAATAGCCATGGATATACCGTTGTCGCTACGGAAGATATTTGGTTCGATATGAGCCAAGAGAATGCGTTGGATGGCTGGAATAACCAGGATAACGACGGCAGTGAAGAAACCTTTGCGTTGTTTACACCAACCTTGACCGATGGCAGTGGTGCTGCCGTTAATGCTAACGGTGCACAGTTCCAGTACGACAATGGCACAACGGTTGTGACCCAAACCTATAGCGGCACAGCGATTAAAATACCCGCAGAATTTATTAGTACGGTGCAGTTTAAAGCGCCAAACCATTTCTCGGGCAACTTCTCAATTACTGTTTCGGCAGAAACCGTTGATACCGACCCTGATACGGGCCTTGAATCAACGTGGACTGGCGGAGCTGCGACCTTAACGGGCACGGTTAACCCAGTAGCGGATGATGTAAGGTTGTCGGTAACAGGACGGGCCAGAGGTGATGAAGACACGGATATTTCGTTGTCTATTCGTCCAACAAGTTCAGACACCGACTCGTCAGAAACCTTTACAGTTACCTTGTCGGGAATCCCAGCGGATACCGTACTGATCTATGACGGTGCAGAATTAATACTCGTTGATGATGGTTCTGGTAATGGCACCTTTGGTGTAACAATCGAAGAGTTTGATCGCACTGCACCAATGACAATCCGCCCAGCTGAAAACAGTAATGTTGACTTTAGTATTGGTGTGTCTGCGGTGTCTGTTGATGAATTGGGTGCGGTGACCAGTACGTCAGGCCCTGAGGTTAAGAGTATTGACGTCATTATTAAAGGGGTGGCGGATCAAGCGACATTAACCACGGCTGAGCCGGTGTTTACCGAAGCTGCGGCAGATGCTGCTGATCCGGGTTTCGAAGGGTTTGGTAGCGTTTCGCTGAATCAAGTGATTACTGGTGCCGTACTGACCGATAGCGATGGGTCGGAAAAATTAACGCTAAGTATCAGCGGATTGGACCCACAGTTGAGTCTCATTGGTGGTGCCTTTATTGGTGGTACCGGCACGGGTAGAACGTGGTTGCTTACCGAAGATCAGCTCGCGACGGCAAAAGTGTTGCTGCCAACTAACTTCAGTGGAACCGTTACCGCTACTGTTGTTGCCATTACGACTGAAAATGACGGTAACTCACTATCTAGTGCGGCTGTTGATCTCGAATTTACAGTCACGCAAAGCATAGACGAAGCCATTAAGGCGAGTACCGATACCCTACAGGAAGACACCTTGGGTAAAGTGGACTTTAGTTTGGTGGTGCCAGGTGACGGCGATGACCGCATTGTTGATGCTGATGAGTATCTGTCGTCAATATGGATTGATACGGTCGATGCCGATACCGCTAATTACACATTGTATTTCGGGATGGCTGGTAAGACCTTGGCGCAAGCAGTGACCGATGGCGAAGCGGGCATCGTACTAGATGGTACTGAGTATAAAATTACGGGTGCCGCTATTGATAATATTTATGCGCAAGGCGCGGCGAACGCACATGGCAGCTTTGCTTTTGATGTGGGCTACGAAATTACCGACCTATCTTCCGATGGGACACTAGTGGCAGTATCTGAACGCACAGATACCACACACGCACTGAATATTGCTGCGGTTACCGATGCAGCAACATTAGTGATTAACAGCATAATCTCTGACCCCGCTGGTGCCGCAACAATTACTGATACCACTGCAGTACATGCAACTGAGAATACCGAGCTAACGGTTAACGTTACATTGAGTAAAGACCTTGATGCCAATGCAGGTAATACCAGCGATTACGACGGTAGTGAGGTAATAAGCGAAATATATGTTGATGGTGTACCGGCCGGTGTGACGGTTGTCGATGCGGTCTATATTGGCAACATTCCAGGTGACCCCAATACAGGACGTTGGCTATTAACAGGGGGAGCAACAGGTACAAGTCTCAACGGTAGCGCAGCCACCTTTGATATTAAGCTTGGCCTCACCGGTACGGCAGCCAATTTGAGCGATTTGAATGATTCACTCTCCTTTAATGTGGTAACTCAAGATGCTAGTGCTAGTGAACTTGTGGCATCGGATAGTTTTACACTCACAACACCCTCTGATTTTGATGATACTAATGCTCAAAACGACCAGCCTGCGGTGATCGCCACTTGGGAGGATGACCCTGTTTTCAATGCGACGGAAGACGTCGCATTTAGTTTGGATGATGCTCTAAATGGAGAGATAACAGGTAGTAGTGATTTTGCGATTACTATTACAGGGTTTCCTGCAGGCACAAATGTGTCGGGTATGACGTTAACGACTGCGAATGGCGTAGACACCTGGACTGTATCTGGCTCCGGTAGTGACGCAGATTTGCAGGCACTGCTCGCGACCATACAAGTGAACTTGCCGGAAAATTGGAATGATAACAATAAGGTAGCGGGCTTTGAGTTTGAAACAACCTTAACTACGTACGCACAGAGCGGTGCGCGTGAAGATAGTACGGAGACGGTAAATCAACCTGTCACGCCGGTAACCGATTCTTCCATCATTACTATTAGCAATACCGAAAATTCAGCAGAAGATTCAGCAGTGGTTTTCACCGTAGATATTGATAATGCTGCCGATGGCGCGTTTAGTAATGTTGTTGATGGCAAGCTATATCTGCAGCTGACTGAAAGCGGTATGAGTGGCGGTACGTTGTCCTATGAAGGCGCTCCACTAGCACTGCAGGAAATTAATGGTGTCGAAGGCGTGTTAGATGGCTACTACTATGTAGCAAATATCGGGACAGATGCCGGTAATGGTGATGGGACTAGTGTCGCGTTGACATATCAACCGCCAGAACACCAAACCGGCACGGTTGAGTTGGAGGCTTGGGCGCCAACCCAAGAGACGGGTGCATCGAATATTGCGAGCAGTACAACTCCGGCAGCGGCTGATTATGGTGAAGGTATCACTGCGATATACCCAGTGAATGATGGATTTAACCTGGTTGCAAATGATGTTAATGGCGATGAAGACACCTTAATTGAGCTGGATGTGTCTGGTACTGGTCTCATTGATACGGACGGTTCTGAAACCATTAGCTCGGTGCTCTTAACGGGCTTACCCGCAGGCTATCTCGTTTATACTGGGGCGACAGAAGGTGCCGCGGTTTTGGCCGATAACGCGGGGACGGATGGCTGGTCTATTCCTGTCAGTGCGGGCCAATTACCGGCCTTTATCGGTGTGCGACCGCCGCTGAATGTTAGCGGTGCTACAATTGCTTTAACACTAACAGCGTTGACAGGAGAGATGGCGCTCCTTGACGTTGAATCTTCAAGTGTTGGTTTTGATCTTACTGTTGACCCCGTCGCAGATGGCTTGAGTATTAGCCCTGAAAATTCAACTGGCGTAGAGGGTGATGTCATTACCATTGATGTTAATCCATCTTTAATAGATATAGACGAGTTGGTGACTCTACAGTTCTCTGGATTAGGTGAATACGCAGCGTTCTATGCGGAGGGCAATCTCTTAACTGCCCAAGTAAGTTACGATGATTTAAATGACACCTACACCTTGAATGATTTAACGCAAGCACAGTTGGGTGATCTTGGATTTGTTCAGGAAGCGGGTAGCTATACGGTCAATGTAAGTGCTCAAACGGTTGACGGTGCTGATGTCAGTGCGGCTGCTACAGACAGTTTTACCGCGACCGTAGAGCCGGTAACGCCTTCTGCAGGGAACGATACGTTGTTGTTCAGTGGACTCGCTATTGACGCTGGCGATGGTGACGATACGATTCAATTGCGCTTTAGCGAAGATGTCTCTACGAATGATCTGGCGTCTAATCTTAGCAATATTGAAGTTGTTGATATTGGTATTGATGGCAGTAATAGCATTGGTGATGCAGCAGACGGTTTAAGTATTCAAGATGTTTTAGATATGACCGATGCGCGCGACACGCTAAACATTGAGGGTGACGCCAATGATGCCGTATTCATTAGCGACAACTGGACAAATTCTGGTCCCAGTGGTGATGGTTATACGGTGTATACGAGTATTGAAGGGGCAACATTGAATATCTCTGAACAGATAACAAATGTTCAACTTGTGATTGATTAATAACGTTGGGGCGGCCGTAATGAAATGGCTGCTCCAAATTCTAGGTATTTTTCAATTTACTGATAAAGTTGTATTAGCGATATTCTCGTAAAGTCGGTTTGATTTGAAAGTGAAAAGTACCGAGTGAGGTCTGTCTGGACTTCCCTCGGCTAATATAGACACTGAGTGTGCCAATTTAGGGCTGCTGAAAATGCCTTCGGACTAACGCTACCGAGGTGGCTGTGCCGGATATCCTGATAGTGTAGATGTGATCTAGAGTCAGTGTTGGAGTCAAATTAAAAAACTAAAAATTCAGCACAATTATGCCTGCTTAGTACTGGTATCCATTGCGGCATTATTAGAGGAACGTAATATAATTCGTAGGCTAGAAGTTAAGGGCTGCGTAAACTTTTGAATTAAGCGTGATAGCCAGTGTATTTAGGTATAGTACGTTATTAGAAGTACCGATGTGGAGTAGTTGGGGAGGTCGTAATGTTGAATGCGTTTTTATCAATTGGATTAGTCGTAGCGGCATTATCTATCCCGCTTGTTTTTTACTGGAAAGCTGACGAGATAGCGAGGTTTTTGCGTCGATTTGGTGTCTAGGGCTATTTCTACTTCTAATGCTGTTTTATAGCATGGGGCCGCGAGCTGGTACTAAAGTTGATAGTAATTTTATTCAATGGGCTTGCTGTAGCGTTTTACTAATTCTTGGCGAAGGTCGTCAGCATTGACCTCGCCATTAATTATTTTTGTCATATTAGAACGGATTTCTGCGGATGCGGGAAATCGGTCAATGGCCATGGAGCCAACGGCTTGAACCACACAGAATTCGGTTGTCGAAGTCAGTTTTTTTCATGGACCAAGTATAAGTCGATACGCGGATTATCTCCAACAGCGTAAAATATGTTGAGCGTCTGATAATTGAGCAGTGTTTTTGTTTTATAACATGTTGATTTTTAGGGTATAGCATGCAAAGAAGTGAAAGTTTTGATTCTAATGCGCGCCTTGCAAAGTTGCGTGACGCGGCTATTGATATGATGTGTGGCAATGAGTCCGCTGCTCTGAGCTGGCTCAGAGAGCCGAAAGAAGTATTTGGTGGTGAATCTCCACTTGCCCATGCGGCGACCGAATGTGGTGCTAGAGACGTAGAAGATTTGATAGGTAGAATCCATCGTGGTGTTTTTAGTTAACATTTAAAATTTATCGACCTTAAACTGTCAGATATTTTTGGGCAGATAGAGGTGTTACAGGATCAGAAAAAGGAGTTTAGTTTGCAAAGCTCAGATCTGAACTTTGCAAATAAGGAGGCAGAGGTAAAAATTAATTAAGTATCGTAAGTGAGTTTTTCTAAAGAAAGTCATCCTTGTTAATTAATCCACATTTCAATTGTAGAAGTCCAGATCTGATCTGACACATCTTCTTGAAAAAGAGAGAGTTACCCGTTTTGATAAAGGTGTCGAATCTTAAATCAAAACAAAAAGGTAACACTCATGCTTCATACTAACAATCCAATTATTAAACACAAGGCAGGGCTACTGAATTTAGCAGAGGAGCTCGGCAACGTATCGAAGGCCTGCAAAGTCATGGGCGTGTCGAGGGATACGTTCTACAGGTATCAGGAATTAGTCGAAGAAGGTGGTATCGACAACCTAATAAGCAAAAGCCGTCGAGCCCCAAATACTAAAAACCGGGTCGATGACATCACTGAGCAAGCGGTTATTGCTTACGCCATTGAACAGCCTTCCCATGGTCAGCACAGAACGAGTAACGAGCTGCGCAAGATGGGTGTTTTCGTGTCTGGTAGCGGTGTCCGGTCTATCTGGCTACGGAAGAATCTAGAGAACTTTAAGAAGCGCCTAAAGGCCCTAGAGCACAGCGTGGCGACCGATGGCATTATTCTCAGCGATGCTCAAATTGCTGCGCTAGAGAAAAAGAAGCACGATGATGAGGCCTGCGGTGAAATAGAAACGCATCACCCAGGTTATCTTGTAAGCGTCCGGCAAATCCACATTGCTACGGCCGCCAATTATGCGGCAGTAGTTCGCTGATCTTTGACGCCCGCTGAGTCGGCAATCTTTCCATTACATCTTTCAAGTAGGCTTGCGGGTTCAGGCCATTTATCTTCGCGGACTGGATTAGCGTCATAATATTCGCCGCGCGCTGGCCGCTGCGCAGTGAGCCTGCAAACAACCAGTTCGAACGGCCAAGTGCCCAGGGCCGAATTTGATTCTCAACCCAGTTATTGTCGATGGGCACGGCGCCGTCATCCAAGTAACGCGTGAGCGCATCCCAGCGTTTCAAGCTGTATTGGATCGCTTTGGCCGTCGCGCTGCCATCGGGTACCTGCTGCCGCTTTCCGATCAGCCAGTGGTGTAACTGATCGATAATCGGTTTGGATTGCTCTTGTCGTTGCTGCCTTCGCTGTTCAGGGGTTAGTTCAACCAGTTCCCGCTCGATGAGATAGAGCTGCTTAATATAGTCCAGCGCCTGCTCAGCAATCTGGCTTTTGTTGGCTACGTGCAGGGTTGTCTGGCGTCAACTATCTTGGCCGGTCGGCGACAACTATGATGGCCGGTTAGGTGGTTTCTCTTTTCACTTCTGATTTAGTCTTTTCAACATATTGTTGCTTACGATAACTTTCGCCCTCAAGTTCAATGATGGTGGCATGATGAATCAAGC
>NZ_JANZNQ010000047.1 GCF_027257955.1 Zhongshania aquatica
TGGTTGCGTTAATCGCAAGTAACCATTTTAGGATGGTACCTTCTTTTAAACTAGCCTCTTTTGCTGACGCCATCACTTGCGACAGTTCATCGTGGTCTAAATTGTGAGTATCTTTAATTTTCGCGCCGAGGCTAAGCAAATCCAAACGAGACTGTATGGCGACAAGGTTGCCACTGTGAAATACCTTCAGCATGCGGTTGGGCGTGTCAAATTCTAGAACCACATCCGGTTCCATGCCCTCTAGAGCCATCTGAATTATGCGTTCCTCAGAAGGACAGTCCATCTTGGAAACCACAAACTGGCTAACGTAGATTTTATCGGGCTGCAGGGTGCTTATAGCACCTTTATCATCGGTATTCTCTGCAGGTTGGCCGTTGCCAGTCAGTGTCATTGCGCCGCTCCTTTTACTTTAAATCATGCTTAGCCTAAACTCTATGGTAACTATAGAGTCAAGCATTAAGGTGAGATTGGTGAAAATTGGAGAGCTAGCTAAGTTAACTGGGTGTTCTGTGCAGTCCATACGGCACTATGAAAAAGAAAAACTGTTGGCCACGCTGCGGCGCAGTGACGGTAACTTTCGCTTGTATGATTCGGCGACGGTAGACCAGCTAAAGTTCATCAAGCATTGTCGAAGCCTTGATCTTTCGCTTGCCGAAATTCGGCAACTTATAGCGCTAAATCAGCAGCCAGGAATGGGATGCGAGGATGTGAACAGAATGGTTGATAGCCATATAGAGCAAGTTGCACTTCGAATAAATGAGTTACAAGACCTTCAAGACAAATTGATGGCGCTGCGAAATAGCTGTGCCAGTCAAAGCACTGTCAAAGAGTGCGGGATTCTTCAAACTTTGTCGGTGACTCAAAAATAACTTAAGAGTAAATTTACTCACTATTAAAAGCTTGCCTATGCCGCGTGATAAGTAAGCATGGACTCCCCCAGAGTTTACTAGACAGTTAATAAACAAAAACACAGCGACTTACCGCTAATGCGACTCTAGGGCCAGACACCTCAGTATCTAATGGCGTACTTCTTGAACTGGTAAAAAACGGACGAATTACCACTCCATAGATTTCCTTGATCCTTCGCTAGATATCGGTCGTTTACCGAAGCGAAGGTTTTTACTATGCGGCACCGCATACCAAAACATCAAAGCTTTCAAACATAAAACCGATTGACGATCGGTTTTATCGCAGGCACTATAGCAGTCTTCTATAACTCTAGGCCGAATGTGACATGCAATTGGGGAATTTGGAAAAGTCGGTTCTTCAGTATTTTTGGGATACTGATGAAGCAGACGCCAAGCGGGTACATCGCGAGCTAGCGGATGATACAGTAAGGACGTTGAACACGATCCAAAGTACTCTCGACCGCCTATACAAGAAGAAACTCTTGCTCCGCAATAAGTCAGGCCACGCCTTTATTTATCGCGCGGCTATGGCCAAAGATGCTTTTCTGGCTCGGTTGGTGCGGGAGGTCGCTGCCGATTACACTGATAATGAGGACACGCTAATGGCTGCGTTTAGTTCACTATCAGCAGAAATGACCGAAACCCAATTGCAGGCATTAGAATCGCTTATTGATCAGCGCCGCGCCAGCGATAAATCAGGGAAATAATGATGTTCGTCGGCGGCTATGCATTTATCCTAAATAGCGTGTTTATTGTCGCATCGGTGTTTTTCTATTGCGCACTAATTCTTGCTATAGTTTTTCGAACTACTGAGCAGTGGCGGGTCAAATTATCCGCAGGCGCTCGCCAATGGGTGTTGTGGTCATTTGTTTTGATTCCTTGGCTTGTTGCTCTAAGCGTTACAATCGTTGTACTAATGCCTGATTCCGCCGCTGCTATGCCCTCGTGGTTCTTGGCGCTTACCCATTGGCACCATATTAATGTTTTCAACTTTTATAGCTGGCATAGCGTGCTGGTACTTCTAATTGCCGCGACGTCTTTCCTAGCGATAGTTCGCCATACTCACCAATTGCTTAAGCATCGCTCTGCCCTTGGCGCGCTACTTAGCCTTGATGGTTTTACTAAAAATAGTAGTTTGGGCTCTACGGTGATTTATGCGTTCACCGCTGGTCTTTTCCGGCCTAAAGTTTTTATCAGTCCTGCCTTGCAGGCACAATTATCTACGGCTGAAAATGACATTGTTTCTCGCCATGAACTCGCCCATCAGCAGCGGTTTGACCCTTTACGGAAGTGGTCTTTTTCCTTTCTTGCCGCGTTTTACCTGCCAGCCATTAGTCACCGGTTACGCCGCGAATTTTCTTTATGCCTGGAGCTGGCTGCAGACGATTATGCGGCTGAAGGCGGATCGGGTGGTACTACAGTAGCAAGTACCGTGATAAAACTATGTCGTTTGTCGCGAAATCAACAGCAATTTCCCAGTCCCTTGTCTTGTCATTTCTATGCGTCTGAAATTGAGGCGCGTGTTCATTATCAGCTGAGGTCTGAGCCAGGCCGCGCTTTCCCCTTATCCTTGTTTGTTGTATTTCTGTGCGTACTTTTGGCGTCCTGCCTTTTGAGCGTAGACAGTTATCATCATGCGTTTGAAGCAATTTTTAGTCATTGAGGCGTATTTATGCATGCTTTTAGTCCGTTTCGAATGCCAAAAAAACCGATTATAGATCGGTTTTTTTGGCATAAAACGCTTATTCTAATTCCGTTATTGCTGGCTATGTCGACGGCCTCTGTGGCCGAGAAATACTTAACATTAAACGAGGCCATTCAGCGAAGCTTTGCTAAACACCCAGAGCTCCAAGCCTTTAGCTACCGTCGCGCTGCTGCCGATGGAATGGCGCAGCAGGCACGGGTCGGCAGTCGCCCTCAGCTTGGTTTAAGTGTTGAAGATGGATTTGGCTCAGGTGACTACAGTGGCGCCGACAGCCTTCAGTCGACGCTCAGTATTAGTTGGGTTTTAGAGGGTGACTTACTGCAGCAGCGCGGACATAGCGCTGACGTGCAAAAGCAGGTGATTAGCGATGATCAAGCAATAAAGAAACTGGATGTGGCCGCCGAGACTGCCCGTCAATTTCTCACCGTAGTCGTTTATCAGCAGCGTAAGGAACTCGCTGAAGCCGCAAGAGCGCAAGCGGATTCAGTGGTTAAAGAACTGTCGAAACGCATGGATGCAGGCAAATCGCTGCTTGCTGACAAACTTCGTGCCGAGGCTGAGCTAGCGCGGGCAGATATCGCGCTAGAAGATCTCGATCATGAAATTCGCGGCGCTAAGCGGATGTTGGCGACGCAATGGCGCGCCCGCCAAGCTGATTTTGATACCGCGTCAGGCTCCCTGGCCATTGCCACCGACAAATTGAATTACGAGGCGCTGGCCCAGCGCTTAAGCAGTCATCCCCGCGTACAAAAACTACTCAGCCAAGAGCGCCTAGCGCAATCCGAAATAGCCTTAGCGAAAACGGAAGCACAGTCAAGGTGGCAGTTTTCAACCGGCGTACGGCGTTTTGAAAATACCGACGACTACGCCTTAGTGGCTGGCTTTACCGTGCCCTTAGGGGGCGAGCAGCGTAATAGCGGACGTATAGCCGCTTTAGCTGCGGAGCGTGATGCTTATCGTGCTGATGTTGACGCAGTGCAATTAGTGCTGGAAGCGCGCTTATACGTTTTGCTTCAAGAGTTTCAGCACGCGCAGCATGTGGTTGGTGCACTGCGTGAGCAAATTATTCCAACGCTTGAACAAGCCCAGAAAGAAGCCCGAAACGCCTACCAGCTTGGCCGGTACAGCTACCAAGATTGGCGCGGGGTACAGCAAGAATTGCTCGCGACACGCAGCCATTTACTGGATAGCCAGTTTAAAGCACAGCTCACACGCGTCGAAATTGAACGTCTAACCGGTTTGCCACTGTTGGGCAACGATGAGGTAAATCCATGAGTAATTCAGTAAAACGATCGTTAATCATCAGCATGCTTGTCTCGCTATTAATGAGTTTAAGTAGCGCTGCACTCGCCGTTGGCGCCGAAGTGCAGGAAATTGAACCTGAAAAAGGCCCGCACCGTGGGCGTATGTTACGCGAGGATGACTTCGCGATTGAATTGGCAATCTTCGAGACCGGCGTACCGCCAGAGTTTCGCGTCTGGGCGAGTCAAGGTGGCGAGGCGTTGCCTCCAGAGAAGGTCAAGGTAAGCGTTACTTTGGGGCGCCTCGGTGACGGCGACGACCAAATCAATTTCAGGCCGCAAGAAGATTTTTTGCGCGGTGATATGGAAATAGTCGAGCCACATTCTTTTCTAGTTACGCTCAATGCGGCCTACGGCGATAAGCGCTATGAGTGGCAGTACGATAATTTTGAAGGACGAACTCGGATTAATGCCGACGTGGCTGACGCCATGGGTATCATCACTGGTACTGCACGTTCACAAGTGCTCGTAGAGAGGCTGCCGCTCTACGGTCGACTGGTAGCCGATACCAATGCTTTAACGCAGTTAAGCGCCCGTTTCGACGGTGTGATTAAAGCCATTCACGTTAGCTTAGGCCAGCAGGTGAAAGCGGGCACTCCGTTGATGAGTATCGAGAGTAACGAAAGCCTGAAATCCTATGTGTTGCGCGCCGATATTGCCGGTGAAATTGCGGCCCTGCCGGTCAATATCGGCGAAGCGACTGCTGGCCGTACGCTGGTGAGTATTGTTGATCGCTCCCGCCACGTGGTTTTACTCAAAGCTTACCCTGACGACCGTCGTCGAATTGCGCTAAACAACAGCGTGCTATTGCTCAACGATGCGATGGAAGAAATTGGAGAAGGTGACGTGCAGTGGATTTCACCGCTGCTTAATGCTGATCAATCTGCGGATATACGCGTCAGTGTTGACGCCAGCAATCTTGCGTTGCCAATGGGGAGCTTTGTTCGCGGCAATGTGGAAGTTGCTCGCTATGGAGTGCCGCTCGCGGTAAAGCGCCAAGCACTGCAAGGCTTTCGGGATTTCACCGTGGTCTACGCCAAAGTAGGCGACCAATACGAAGTTCGGATGCTGGAGCTCGGTCGCGAGGCGGGCGACTGGATTGAAGTCCTAGGTGGACTAAAGCTGGGAACCGAATACGTTACCGAAAACAGCTACATCATCAAGGCCGATATCGAAAAATCTGGCGCTTCACACGACCACTAAAGGACGTCCCATGCTTGATGCAATTATACAATTTTCCCTAGCGCGGCGCGGTGTGGTGATGGCCGCCGTTCTTGCGCTTTGTGGTTTGGGTTTATGGAATTTCAACCGACTGCCGATTGATGCCGTTCCCGATATCACCAATGTTCAGGTCATAATTAACACCGAGGCGCCGGGTTACACGCCGCTGGAAGTAGAGCAACGCGTTACCTACGCCATTGAAACATCGATGGCAGGCCTGCCCGAGCTGCAGTACACCCGATCTGTTTCTCGATACGGACTTTCCCAAGTCACGGTAATCTTTGGCGACGACACTGATATTTATTTTGCACGTCAGCTAGTGAACGAGCGACTTGGCAACGTGCGCGCCAAATTGCCGATGGGTCTGGAGCCGGAGCTTGGGCCGATTGCGACGGGGCTGGGTGAAATCTTCATGTTCACCGTGGACGCTGAACCCGGTGCGACCGACGCCGATGGCAAGCTAATTACGCCAACAGATTTGCGCTCAGCACATGATTGGATTATTCGCCCCCAGCTATTGCGCGTGCCTGGTGTGGTTGAGGTTAACCCCATTGGCGGCTACAAACGTGAAGTGTTAATTGGGCTGCAACCTGAAAAAATGCTCGCCTATGGTATCTCGCAGCAAGAGCTGATCGATGCGGTTGCCGACAATAATCAAAACCGCGGGGCTGGCTTTGTTGAGCAAAAAGGCTCGCAGTGGCTGTTACGTATTCCGGGGCAAGCCGAAACGCTTGCTGATATTAGTAGGATTGTAATCAAAACGCTTGATGGCCAGCCACTGCGTGTTGGTGATGTTGCGACGGTGGGCGAAGGCAAGGAACTGCGTACGGGTGCGGCCACCCAAAACGGTCGCGAGGTCGTCATGAGCACGGTATTTATGCTCGTTGGCGAAAACAGCCGTACCGTTGCCAAAGCGGTCGGTGAACGGCTTGAGGAAATTAAGTCGAGTTTGCCAGCAGGCATTACCGCGACGGCGGTATACGATCGCACTGGTCTAGTGGATAAAACTCTGAAGACCGTAACGACCAATCTGCTAGAAGGTGCATTGTTGGTTATCGTTATTTTATTCTTACTGTTAGGCAATGTGCGCGCAGCCATATTGACGGCTGCGGTTATCCCTGTCGCGATGTTAATGACCATTACCGGCATGGTACGTAGCGGTGTTAGTGCTAACTTGATGAGCTTGGGTGCATTGGATTTCGGTTTACTCGTAGACGGCGCCATTATCATTGTGGAGAACTGTTTACGCCGTTTAGGCCTTGCCAGCGACAAGCAGACCTTGTCGTTGAATGAGCGCTTAGATGTAGTGTATAGCGCCACCAAAGAGGTGATACGACCCGCACTGTTTGGGGTGTTTATCATTACGGCGGTATATTTGCCGATCTTCTCCTTAACTGGTGTAGAAGGCAAAATGTTCCACCCCATGGCCATGACGGTAGTCATAGCCCTGAGTGCCGCAATGCTACTGTCCATCACCTTTGTCCCAGCGGCAATTGCCATGCTGTTTAAGGGGCCGGTAGTCGAAAAAGAGAATCGCGCATTTGATGCAACAAAGGATCTTTACGGTCGACTGTTGCGCAAAGCCATCGCTATGCGTGGCGCTGTGGTTGTAGCTGCGCTGGTATTACTGGTTGTATGTGCTGGCTTGGCAAGTCGTTTGGGCAGCGAGTTTGTGCCAAATCTTGATGAGGGCGATATCGCTATGCACGCGCTCAGGATTCCGGGCACCTCGCTAAGTCAGGCGGTGGCATTACAGGAAACCTTGGAAGCCACTATCCAGACCATGCCTGAAGTAGAGCGCGTATTTGCCAAGATCGGCACCGCCGATGTCGCAACTGATGCGGTTCCCCCGAGTGTGGCAGACAACTTCATCATTCTAAAACCGCGCGATCAGTGGCCAGATCCGAGCAAGACTAAGAACCAAGTTGTGGAAGAACTCGCAGCTTTGGTCGAACCCGTGCCGGGCAATCGCTATGAATTTCTTCAGCCGATCCAGATGCGCTTTAACGAGCTCTTGTCGGGCGTGCGCGCCGAGCTAGCGATTAAAATCTTCGGTGATGATTTATCACAGCTCGAAACACTTGGTGGAGAAATTCAAAATGTCATCGGCGCAGTGGATGACATTGTCGATGTCCAGATGGAGCAGACCACGGGTTTATCCATGTTGACGCTTAAGCCTAAACAGTCTTCCCTAGGCCAATATGGTGTTGAGCTGAATACCCTGCAAGAACAAGTTGCCACGGCAATGGGCGGCCAGGGCGCGGGGTTTTTCTACGAGGGTGATCGCCGCGCCGAGATTGTTGTGCGGCTGCCGGAAGACCGACGCAATGATATTGAACAGTTGGGCTCACTTCCCATTCAAATATCTGGTGGTGGCTATGTGCCGCTGAAAGAGTTGGTGGATATTGGGCTGACGACGGGGCTGAACCAGGTCAACCGCGAGAATGGTAAACGCCGAGTGGTGGTGACGGCGAACGTTCGTGGCCGCGATCTTGGTAGCTTCGTTAGCGACGTAAAGGCAACGATCGAATCGCAAGTAACACTGCCAGCAGGCTATTGGGTGGAATACGGTGGTACCTATCAGACTTTGCAATCCGCATCGCAGCGACTGGCCGTCGTTGTACCTGTGACACTACTCATGATTATCGGTCTCTTATTGTTAGCACTTAGCTCATTGAAAGACGCGATGATTATATTCAGCGGTGTGCCACTCGCACTTACCGGTGGAATCTTGGCGCTGGTGTTTCGAGATATACCGTTTTCCATCTCTGCAGCCGTGGGTTTTATCGCTTTATCCGGTATCGCAATATTGAACGGCTTGGTGATGGTGTCGTTTATTCGGGAACTACGTCGCGACGGATTAGGTCTAGAGCCTGCGATTATCGAAGGCGCGTTGACTCGGTTGCGGCCGGTCATTACCACTGCGCTGGTTGCGTCCTTGGGCTTTGTACCAATGGCTTTAAACACGGGGATAGGTTCCGAGGTGCAGCGCCCCCTAGCGACCGTGGTGATTGGCGGCATTCTGTCGTCCACACTGCTAACCTTATTTGTGCTGCCGTCTTTATACCGTATGCTGCACCGCGCCGATAAAGGAGCATAATGTGAAGAAAGCAATGCTTACAGGTCGTTTTTACGCCCTCATTGCTGCAGTAGCGATGTTGATGTTCAGTAGTTTAAATGTGCTCGCCCACGGCATGTCTGAGGCAGATAAGCAGCGCGCAATTGAGGCTGGTCTGCCAGATTACATATTGTTAGGTGCGGGTCATATGCTTACCGGCTATGACCATCTGCTCTTCTTATTTGGGGTCATCTTCTTTCTCAGCCGCTTTGCCGATATTGTAAAGTTCATCACGGCGTTTACCTTGGGTCACTCGATAACGCTCGTGTTTGCCACGCTTTACTTAGTACAGGCAAATTACTTTTTGATTGATGCTGTTATTGCACTCACCGTTTGTTACAAGGGCTTCGAGAATCTCGACGGCTTCAAGCGTTATCTGGGCGTAGCGTCGCCTAATCTAATGTGGATGGTGTTTGGCTTTGGCTTGATTCACGGTTTTGGTCTGTCGACTCGGCTGCAGGAATTGCCCATGGGGGACGGCAGCATCGTTATGAAAATACTGGTTTTCAACGTCGGTGTCGAATTGGGTCAAATCGCAGCGCTTACCGCAATGTTAGTGTTGCTGGCAGGGTGGCGCAAAACAGCCTCATTCAAACGCTTTAATGTAATGGCCAATACATTGTTAGTCATCGTAGGTGGCTTGCTGTTCCTGCATCAATTGCATGGCTACCAGCACACAGTGCTTGCCGATAATTTCCCGATCAATACCGATGACCACTCGCATATCCATGAAGATATGGCAGCGGAAGAGAAAGCAAATATTCTCGATCGCTATCCTCGGCGCATAATCACTCCTCAGCCTTCACCGCAGGAAGGAGCACCCCATGAACACGGCGATGGCGCTTATCACAGCCACTAAAGAAAGGTGAAAATATGAAACTCCGAATAGCTTTATGTTTGCTAGTAAGTTTGTTTATAAGCTCTAATCTATTGGCGCACGGAGATGGCCATGCGCCAATTACCGAACAAAAGGCTTTGGTGATAGCAACCGAAATCACCCAAGGCTTTGCCGGCATCGATCCTCAGCTTGGCTTTGGCAAGGTTCCTGAGAGTTGGTCGAAAGTAGACGCTGAATCAGCAACAATTTACCAGAGTGGGCCCGGCTACTTTATCGTAAAGGTTGTTAACCCTAGCGATGAGCGGGCACTTTATATCCTGATGTCCGCCGAAGGCGAAGTATTTGATGCGAACATCAGCGGTAAGTTCGAAGGTGTGAACTAAAGGTGAGCGTATGACAGCCTATATATTCGCCGCTAAGCTGATTCTTGCAGCAGCGGTTATTGGTTATGCGTCGTGGCTATCGGATAAGAAACCGGTGTTGGCGGGCTTTATTGTCGCGCTACCACTGGTTTCTATTTTGGCTTTGTTATTTTCGTACATCGAACACAAAGACCCGCAGGCCAGCATCACCTTTGCCAAGAGTATTCTTTTTGGCGTGCCGATTTCATATTTATTCTTCCTGCCGTTTTTACTGGCTGATTGGCTTCATCTTGGCTTTTGGCAAAGTTATATATCGGGTTTGCTGTTGCTGGTTGTGGGTTACTTTGTACACCGCGCGATAATGATAGTAATTTCTTGAATCGACAATGATGGTGCAGGTATGAGTCAATGCACTCGCTCTTTAGTACTGTCACTACGTGCGGTGAGAACTTGGTACTGTCTAGTACTTAGTTCAGGTAATCGTTGTAAAAATGACACCATATTCCATATTCGCTCATCGTCATGCCCAGGTGCCCACGATGGCATGCCCGATGCTTTAATACCGTGTTTAATAATCCAGAATTGGCGTTGCAAAGCATAGGTGTTGTCATCATGGCCGCCATCATGACCATGCTCATCACCTTTCTGTGCGAGATTGGGTGGGGCAGGGTAGAGGCCCAGAGTAAAGTCGCTTTGGTTTTTGCCAGGTTTCAAGTGACAGCTGGCGCACATTGCATTGTAGTCAGCAGCGCCTTTTAGCAGTCGCTCTGATGAGGCTAGATCATTAGGAACCTCAATTGCACTTGCCGCTCGTGCGATCGAGCGCTCTCGCATCGTTTCGAGCCCCCAGTATGTTAGGCCATTGTGCGGCACATCAGCTCCCATCGGGTAGAGACCAGAGTAAAGAAATGCTAGACAGCCCAACATCGCGACAACGGCGGTAATCATCAAACATTTACCACAGCGTAGAAATTTGTTTGCGGCCATAATATTTCCAAATCGTCTAAAGAGTTAATGAAGTCTTGCTGGGTGACTCGAAATAGTTATATCAGTGATTATGGCCTGTCTGTTCCGTGCTACTTTCATTTCCGTGTTGCGCCGGTTTATCGCCTTGAGGCGCTTCACTGCCACTCATACCTTCCATACCTTCCATACCTTCCATACCTTCCATGTCGCCCATGCACTGTTTCATCATGGCTTGCATAACAGGGTCGTTCATATCCATTTTGCTGTGATCCATATTTTCCATGGCCGCGCAATCTGGCTTTTCTGCGTTGTTCATGTGTTCTTTGGGATCATGAGCCTGGGCTGATAAAGTAAAAGCCAGCGTAGAGATTGCAATTGACAATGTTATAAATTTTGAGCGCATTGGAATAATCCTTAATCTTTGAGTTGGGAATATGAGTAATCGATAATTTAATTAAAACCAGAACCGCAGGCCTGCTACTAATTGCGTATCGTTTATGTCCTGTCCTGCAGCTTGTCGATAATCAGCGGTACCGCCATATGCGTCCGACCACTCCACGCCGACATAGGGCGCGAACTGGCGATTTATTTCATAGCGCAATCGCAAGCCAATAGATGCAGTTGACAAACCACTGCCGAGGCCATTGCTAGGATCATCTTTACCGTAAAGATTAAGCTCCGCACGAGGCTGCAATATTAGCTTTTGTGTTAGCAGTAATTCGTATTCTGCCTGAAGGTTCAGTGCTGTACGTCCATCGTCACCGAGGTAAGCGGTAGCGTCTAGTTCAAACCAGTACGGTGCTAAACCCTGGATGCCCGCAGCGAGCCACTGGCGATCGCTACCTTCTTTGTACTGATCCAGCCGCACACCCAGCTGAGTATCAAAGAAGACACTGATAGCGTGACTCCAGAGTAGATCTGTCTGACTTTCCTCCAATTGACCACCGTTAGTATCACCTTCAGCTTTTATAACGAGACTATCGTAAGTAGTGCCATACCGAGCTAAAAGGTCGAAGGTCGTACTGCCACTATCCTCGCTGTATTCAAGGCGGTCGCCTAATACAGACAGCAAAGCGTGTTCGTCAGCCAATTTTAGTTGCCTTGGGCCTTGTTGGGCATATGGGCCTTCGGTAAGCGTATAGCCATCTGAATAAGCATGTGGATCACGAGCATCATCGGGTGCACTGCCACCTTGCATTTGCATCTTTCCACCATCCATTTGGGCCCATGAGGCCGATGTCGTAAAAAAAGTTGTGACTGCCATTAGGCTGATGATGTTTTTCATTTTCGTTTTACTCATGACACCACCACTTCGCGGAACATCCCCGCATCCATATGGGGTCCTAGGGATTTTGCCTCCAAATACTGCAAAAACCTCCGAAGCCCCCGTGTTTGCTAGCCTGTAGAGAGGCATCAATTTTTACTTATCGGCCGATAGCCCTCAATCGGCGCCATTAAATCATCCAGTTTAGGCAGCTCTCCCGTCGGCGCGAACGTATACGTACCCCGGAAGTTGATATTCTCCCACGCGACAGGTGATGCGCCCTTTACGGTTTCCATGTGTTTTTCGCTGCCCTGCTCCTCGAAGCTGTCCAGCAGGTTGCTGAGTACTTTCGAGTTGAAGTAGATAATGGCATTTGCTACCAGCCGGGCGCTTTCGTTCCAGATTTGTATCTCCTCGTCGCTATTTCCCCGGAACCTGTCGCTGTTCACGTTGCTGATTGCCCGGCGCAACTGGTGATAAGCTTCTCCCCGATTCAAGGCTCGTTGCACGTGGTTTCTAAGACTGGCGTCATCGATGTAATCCAGCAGATATTGGGCCTTCAATAGTCGGTTATATTCAGTCAGCGCTTTCAGTAGAGGGTGATTTTGCTTGTAGCCTGAGAGTTTCCGGACCAATGTGGCTTGGGTGGTTTTCCGGTGAGCCAGTGAGACGGCAATTCGCTGGATGGTGTCCCAGCACTCCATAATACTCTGCGTGTTAATGGGTTTACGCAATGTGAGTCTCACCCGCTGACTCTCGTCCTCGGAGATATCGAACATCTCGTTGATAACCCTGCCTACCTGGGCATATCGGGGGGCGAACCGGTAGCCAAACAGATCGAGTAAAGCAAAATTCACATGGTTTACCCCATGGGTGTCAGTAGAGAGCGTATCCGGGATGATCTCAGTACTGTTGTTCATCAGAAGGTCAAAGATGTAATGGGATTCGTGTTCGTTAGCGCCGATCACCCGGGCATTGATTGCCATATGATTGGCATTCAGGCTGATCGCCGAGACCCCTTTGCTGGTACCGAAGTATTTTGAGGAATACCGGGTACGGAATGTCTCGCGCTTAGCTTCGAACTTTTGGCCATCAGCGCTGGCATGCAGGTTGTCATCCTGGATATTGTAGTGATTAAAAATACTCAGTCGCGTAGTGGCGTTGTTGATGCGGTCATTTGCGGCATTCAATGTTTCCAGCCGAAGGTAGTTCGCTTGGATGGTACTCAGCTGATCATAGGTGCGGTCGGAGATCTGGGCGATACCGTAGATGCCCTGGTTTGTGGCATTGGCGATCAGGATCGCCAACAGGTCCACTTCATACTGGCGGCTTTTGGAGGTCATGCCCAGCACATGCTCGAAGTCGTCAATAAATCCGGTATCTTGATCCACCACGCGCAAGACATCGGCGACTCCGATCGCCCTCATTTGCTGGAAGAACGGATTGTTCACCAGATATTTTTTGCCGGCAGTCGGTAAGCGCCAAAGGTGTTTGCCACCCTTCGGGCGCAGAATGACATCCCGATTGTCCAGGCTTTCCAGATAGTCGCTAACTTCGTATAGCCGAGTAGTCAACAAATCCGCCATGCGCGGGATCAGTTGCTTTGGATCCTCAGTAATTTTGGGTTGCTTCGTACCATCGACCAAGGCCTGCTTCTGGCTTTTCCAAGTCTGTGGTTTTACCAAGTCGTCGTCTAGCGCTCGATACCGTATGACTTCTGGCAGCACTAACTGGCCGTTTAGGCGGCTGGGAATCTGCAAATACAAGAACCATTCATATCTAGCCTTGTCTATGCCGCCGTCAGGTTTCAACAAGAGTGGTCGCGTGG
>NZ_JANZNQ010000048.1 GCF_027257955.1 Zhongshania aquatica
GAGTATGCAACCGAGTGGCTTTGGTTTTACAATCATGAACGCCCCCATAAAGCCAACAATGGGAAGCCACCATTGATGGCTGCTTAACTTCTACTTTGAGCATCAGCTAAAAATGGGAGGATTACCGTGTCTAACCAATTGTTGCAAAGCGTCATTGCCTCAAACGCTGCTGAATTCAGACTTTAGAGAGTCTAAGGAGTAAATGTGACCAGAATAGAGCATTCAAACCTTACGGTTGCTGATATTGATGAAGCCATAAGGTTTATACGAATCATAGCTCCAGACTTTGATGTCAAAAGAGACGAAAGGCCGGAAAATAGTTATCGTTGGGTGCATATAGGAAACGATAACTGCTATTTCGCTCTTCAGGAGCCCCACTTAGATTAGGAGCCAAAACCTCCCAGAAAGGCATATAAGAATTTTGGTGTAAATCACATCTCTGTTATTGTAAATGGTATTTAAGCCATTGAATCTAATCTGCTAAATGCAGGGTATAAAAAGAGCGTTGACGCACCTCGAGAAGCATTCAGAAAGCGGCTGTATTTTTTTGATAGTTCCGGTTTTGAATGGGAATTTGTTGAATATAGTTCAAGTAATCCCAGTGAAATTTTTCTATATAAGTAAGACCTATAACAATCACATTAAAAAACACCCTGCAGGCTGGATCTCAGTTCGTTCGGCATTTTTATGCGAGGGGATAGACAAGGTGAACTATGAATAGTAATTTAATCTTCTTTCCGGTCATTGTTCAGATATTCCTGACATTATTTCTATATATTCTGCTGACTCTCAGAAAAATTAGGGCGCTAAAGTCTGGGAGCGTGAATGAATCGAGGCGCGGACTTTTTGATGATGCATGGCCTATTGAGGTTATTGCTGTTAATAATTGCATCAGAAATCAGTTTGAAGTGCCGGTATTGTTTTATGTGCTCTGTATGCTGTTATTCATGCTCAATGCGGTAAGTGTGCTTTCTCTGTCGGTCGCTTGCTTATTTGTTTTGAGTCGTGTTGTACATGCCTATATCCATACTGGTTCAAATGATGTTCCAGTTAGGCGTCGAGTTTTTATGATCAGCACGGTTCTTGTTTTGATAATGTCAGTTTTAGTTACTAGTGCAATATTTTCGCTCGTCTAGAAAGTTACTCAAGGGCAGGTTCCAGCTATGAATTTGAAGCTCATTAATCTAAGCGAATTAAAGATTTCCTCCCAAGAAAGCCTAACATTTCTCGCGGCAATCTTCGGATCAGCGACGATCATGTTAGGCATTGCGATGTTATTCGTTTTTCCTTTGAGTGCTGATTTATCTGAGGGCTTCCGCACACCCATAATCGCCTTTGAGTTTGCCCAAACTGAAGAGGACTTATCCTTCCTTTCTGGGAGTACTGAGTCCAGTCGTTTGAACAGGGAGAAAATGGATGCCGGCCATGTTTGGGATATGGTGTTTCCATTCGCTTATGCGGGCTTTATAGCATTGACGGCCATACAATTGGCTAGCAGGGGCCGTCGTTTTATTTATGCTGGGGCGGTGCTTGCGGTATTGATTATTCCGCTCGACATTAATGAAAACCTCACCTTGCTTAAGATCACAGAAGCGCTGGGTAATTCTGTTTCAATTGGTACGCTGTTGTTGGAGCTACATACGGCAACTTGGTTAAAGTGGGGCGCGATTGGAATTAGTATTTCTGTATTGGCGCTAGGCTTCGCCGCGAGTAAAGAGTACTTATCTGCTGCGATAAGTTTACTTGCTGCTTTGGGCATCGCTGCATACTGGGTCTTCGATTCCGAGCCGGTTCTAGCAGAGCTAATGTCGATACTGTTGTCTTTATTCATTCTCATCCTTTCTATAAAAGCATGTCTCCAGTCTTGGTCTGTCGTTCGACAGGGCGCGCAATAAATACACCCAGCTAGCGCCTTTCGACTTGTTCGGTTCATGCAACTAGAACACCGCAAAAGTGAAAGCTAAGAAGGGCGGATGGACTGCAGTAACCAGCGATAAGAAGCTGTCTGCGCAATGGGAGCGCACTATAGCGGTTACCTCTGGGGGTTACGAAGTACTTACAGTCGAGATGAAGGGCCCATGTAAGTGGTGCGCTGTGTGTACTGATCACTCGTTCTAGCCTTAGACCGTTGGTACTGTGCCACCGTCGATGACGTATTCAGCGCCGGTGATGGAGCTGGCCCTAGTTGAGACCAGGAACGCGATGAGATCCGCGACTTCTTTTGGTTTTGCAGGGCGACCAAGGGGAATGCCACCTAGTGATTCCATAATGATCTTTTTTCCTTGTTCGTAGTTTGATCCCGCTTGCTGCGCGAGCCGCTCGGCTAAGGCGACCGACGCTTCTGTCTCAACCCAGCCCGGTGAGACGCGCACCACACGGATACCCTTTGATGCTACTTCTTTTGACAGACTCTTGCTGTAAGTTGACAGCGCAGCCTTTGCCGCAGCGTATGCCGTCGTCGATTCTGGAAGAGGCAATTCTCGTTGGATTGATGTGACGTGAATGATTACGCCAGAACCTTGTTCAATCATGGACGGCAATAGCGCTCGGTCGATGCGAACTGCTGCCATAAGATTCTGATTCAACGCCGTCGACCACTCATCATCATCGAGTACGGCAAAGCCGCCCGCTGGGGCGGTGGAGCCCCCCATGACATTGACGATGATGTCTATCCCGCCAAGGTGCTCGAGAGTGGTTTTGGCAAGTGCCGCACAACCCGTCGCCGTTGTAAGATCAGCCGGGATGAAATACACACCCTCGGGGGAGAATTCAGGAATCGAGCGCGCGCTAGTCATGACCTTGGCTCCGGCGTCATGGAGTACCTCAACAACGGCGGCGCCAACTCCTTTGGTGCCGCCGGTAACAAGCACGCGGCGACCGTCGAGTTCTAGGTTGAAGCTCATAGTATGATCTCTAGCGACGCGATGCTGGAGCCCTCGATATTAAAGAAGTATCTAAGGTCAACGGGGCTGCCCGGGAAATTGCCCGTCAGTCTGCTAGTTACAATTGTTTTGCCGTCTCTTTCTTCGCAGGCGAAAGGCTCGCATGTATAGGTAAACTTCTTTGAGGTATCTGCCTTCCATTGTTTGATGGCAGCTTGACCGATGTAGGTGTTACCTTCGTCCTTCACAACGGCATTCTCTGTGAAGCATTTGGCCACCGTCTCGCTGTCACCTAAGTCGGCACTGAAATAGCTCGCGATGGGTTTGGGTAGGTTGATAGACATATGATTTATTCCTTTGCAATTGATTGATTTAAAGGATGACGCTAAGCTCCAAAAATGACAAGAACGCACAAAAAAGTAAGGTACTTACCAAAAAGTATGGAAGAAATGTCTGAAAAATCGTGGACTCCCACCTCAGCGGCTGACGGTGTTGAGCAAGTACTTAGGATTCTCGAGGGGCGCTGGAAGCTGGTGATCTTGTTCCATCTTTTCGGGGGCAAGCTGTTACGGTTTTCTGATTTGGAACGAGCGATCCCCGCTGTCTCGCAAAAGATGTTGATCCAGCAACTGCGTCAGTTGGAGAAAGACGGTGTCGTCCGCCGAATTGTTCATCATCAGGTTCCCCCAAAGGTGGAATATGGATTGACTGATTGGGGGCAGTCGCTATGTCCGGCCCTTGATGCGATGCTGAAGTGGGCGGCCTTGCGCGAAAACGGCGACGAAGTAAACTGACACAGCTGTGTCTATATTTCATTGGAATTCTAGTGGTTTGAATACGCTCGGCATCGCTGTTGATAGCCATTTTGGTAGCGCAATAGAAACAGCGTGTTTTGAAAATATCCAATATATAAAGCCATGTCGTTTACAAACCTATCCTGCTAAAAAATTGTGATATCTGCAGCATATATGCCTTGTTAGTGAAGTTTTAATTTTGGCTTAATAGCACGATGAATTCGGCCAGCCACGGCAATAAGCAGTGAATTATATAATCCGTGAATGGCGAGTAAATGCATGCGGTAGAGTGACAGGTAGGCCAGCCTAGCGATGGGGCCGCCAATGCGCATTTCGCTGCCGATAAAGCCACTCATTAATCCGCCGACGGTATTAAAGTTACTGAGCGAGACCAGCGAGCCATAGTCTTTGTAGCGGAAGTCTTTAAGCGTTTTTCTACGTTTGCTGCGAAGCAGATTTTTGTAAACGAGTGACGCCATCTGATGGGCAGCTTGGGCTCTTGGCGGTACGAAACCACCCTCTGGGAGTGCGCAGCTGGCGCAGTCGCCGATGACGAATATGTGGTCGTCGTTGCTTGATAACAGTGTCGGCTCTACTAAGAGCTGGTTGCGCTTATTGCTTTCTAATCCGTCGATTTTGGCGAGTTGCGGTGGCGCTTTGATGCCTGCAGCCCAAACGCGAATATCGCACTCTATGGTGTCATTGTCGGTCTCAAAGCCGTCCTTTGAGCAGCGCTTCACGCCGGTGTCGCAGCGCACTTCTATGCCAATTTTTTCTAGGGTGCGCTGCGCCGCTTTGGATAGTTTTTCAGATAGTGCGGGAAGAATACGTGGCCCCGCTTCGATTAGGGTGATTTTGTAATCGACTCTGCCAGCGCTCTCACGTTGGTAGCCGTACAAGCCCTGTGCTGTGTGTTGCAGTTCGGCGGCGAGTTCGACACCTGTGGCGCCGCCGCCAACTATGCCAATGCGCAGTATAGGAGTGCTTTGATCTTGTGTGTTTGAGTCAAGCTTTATTGATTTGCAGCTAAGTCGGTCCGTCTGATTTAGGAGATGTTGGTGAAAGCGTTCGGCTTGATTTTTGTCTTCTAGGAAATAGCAGAAGTCTTTTGCACCTGGAACGCCAAAGTCGTTGCTGATACCGCCTATGGCAATGACGGCGTAGTCATAATCTACATACTGTTTTGGGGTGATGAGTTCGTTATTCTCGTCGACGCGTTCGGCTAAGACTAATTTCTTTTTTTCGCGATCTATGGTTTCTAAGCTACCGAGGACAAAATTGAAGTGCTTGTTTTTGCCGTGGTATCGATAGCTGAGTTCGTCGAAGGTAGAGTCGATAGAGCCAGCAGCGACTTCGTGGAGCAGCGGTTTCCAAATATGGCTTGGGTTTTTATCAATTAAAATGATTTTTGTGGTTTTGCTGCGCTTGAATTTATTCCCTAGCTGGGTGGCTAGCGCCAAGCCTCCGGCACCGCCGCCGACGATAACGATGTTTTCCATAGTGGACATTCCGCTGAAAGTTTTGTGCGAAGCTTAGCAGCGAGTACGGCGGGGTGATATTCGTCAAACGTCTTGGATTGCCTGTTACTTAGTATTGCTTAATGTGGCGTTCTAAGCGTTTCTGCAAAGCGGTCGGTGGCGTCCACGAGGGCGTCGATCATATTCGATTCTTCAATCAAGTGGCCGGTGTCGGCAAGTACAATAAGTTCGCTGTTTGGAATGGCTGCTGCAAGTTGTTGCGATGTGCGTAGCAAGCAAGTTTGGTCTAGTTCACCATGAATAATCGTGACGGGTACCCTTGGTATTTTGTCGATATTGCGGAGAATTTGGTCTTCTTCAATGAAGTAGCGATTGACCGCGTAATGGGTTTCAATTTTCACTTTTAACACGAGGTCTTCGTCGGGTGTTCGCTTCGCGGCACCGGAACGCAAATTATGGGTTGCTACTTTACTTGACCAGTCCGCCCAAATACCGGCGTACTTTAGTTGGGTGTCTTTATTACCGTGGTGAAGACGTTGGTAAAAGGCAGCGACAAGATCGCTTTGTTCATCGACGGGAATGTCTTTAATAAATGCCTGCCAGTCTTCTGGAAACACGTCGCTTGCGCCGTGCTGGGCAAACCAAAATAAGTCTTGCTCTCTGGCCAGAAAACAGCCGCGCAGAATCATGCCGCTGGTTCGCTCGGGAAAGGCTTGCGCGTAAAGTAGCCCCAAGGTTGCGCCCCAAGAGCCACCGAACACCAGCCATTGCTTAATATTGAAATACTCTCGAATCCGCTCTACGTCATTTATTAGATACTGGCTGCTGTTGTTGGTAAGTTCACCTTTGGGCGTAGACATCCCGCAGCCGCGTTGATCAAAGGCGACAATATAATAGTGGTCGGGGTTGAAGTAGCGGCGATGGTTGTTGTTACAGCTCGATCCGGGGCCACCGTGCAAAAACACCACGGGAATACCCTCCGGATTGCCGCTGACCTCTACGTAGAGTTGATGCTTCGATTCGGTGTTGATGTGGTGCCCGGTACTGTCGCTAACGGGGTATAACTCTTTTTTCACAGGGTACCTACGGCTGAGACTTTTTGCGCGTTTATATTCGTGAATGCTGTGGATATGAGTGTTGGTTATGTCTTTTCAGCATCGTCATGATGATTTTGAAAATTAGAATCAGCCCCTGCTTGTACGATATAACAAAGGGGTTAAATGTAGTGATTCTATGTTTGTGATACCGAGAGTTATATAGATCTGTCGATCTTAAATTTCACTCTTGGTATCACGTGAGTCATGGTTTGCGGTCTAAAACGAAACCCCCTTGTTGTGCTCTACTTTGATGGGTTGATTAGGAATTTTCTTCCGGTGGTCTGCTGGCTATATGCGGCCACGATGTCTTTGTCTAAGGCATCTTCCAGAGAAATTTCGTCGCTGTAGTGGCTGGCAAAGGTGGTGTGTAATTCGTTGGCTACACGCTGTCGTAATAGCATTGTTTTTTCCATACCAATTTTTTGTGTGAACGGGGTGAGTAGCCACGCGTTGATGCCCCAGCTAAAACCAAAATTTCTGCTAATAATGGTAGGTGACATATCTAAGCCGCCATAGATATACAGCTGCTTAAAGGTATTAGATCCGTAGGGGCCAGGTAATTCAACGTCCTTTAGGGCCGCTCTTTCCATACAGGTAAGGATGCGACTACCTAAGTCACCGCCTCCGGTTGCGTCAAAGGCGATGTAGGCGCCGGTTTCTTCTATGGCGGCGGTCAGATCTGCCATGAAACTGTCGTCACTGGAATTGCATATATATTTTGCGCCTAGGGATTTTAATATCTCTGCCTGTTCTGGCTTGCGCACAATATTAATTAAGTCGATGCCGTCATCTAGGCAGATTCGGTTGAGCATTTGGCCTAGATTAGACGCCGCTGCGGTATGAATAATGGCCTTGTAGCCTTCCATACGCATGGTTTCGACAAAGCCTAGGGCGGTGAGCGGATTTACAAAGCATGACGCTGCTGCCTTAGCGGTGGTGCCTTCATTCATTGGCATGCATTGCATTACATTGACTTTGCGGTATTGGCAATACAGGGCACCGTCTAGCACGGCGACGGTTTTTCCGAGTAGTGCCTGTGCCGCTTTGCTGCTGCCCGCTTTTACCACCGTGCCTGCGCCTTCGTTACCGATGGCTAGTGGCTTGCCGATTCTGGGTTTTACTCGGCTTTCAATGCCTTTACGCAGTTTGGCGGTATAGCAGATGTCGGCGCCGCTGCCGCTGGTTTCGCCAGTAGTTACATCTGCTGGCATGATGAGAGTTGCTAGGTCGGATGGGTTAATAGGGGTTGCTTCAATTCGTACAACTACGTCATTTTCGCCCGGCTCTGGGACGGCTACTGACTCTAGAAATAGCTTTATATGTCCGTCGTTGGTGACTAGCGAGCGTAACTGCAGACCTGAAGTGGGTATCTGGTTGTTCATATCTTATTTTCCCCGGAAAATTAGGCGTCGGCGTATTTACTTCGATCCGACTTACTATAGCGTGAAGTTCGCAATCATTCCTATCGTTGCGTTAATGGCACACTCTATACCATTGAGCGTGTTTTAGTCAGTTGCGTTTAGGTTTGGTCGGTGAAGGAGGGCATTCTGAATCTGTTGCCTTACTTGGGGATATTGGGGTTTAACTGCAGTTATGTTTTTAAAAATATTTATCATAAAAATGTCGTGATTTAACGCTCGGGAGAAACCAGCAGTTTTCACCGATAGCCATTCACGACTTTACTTTTATTTGTGTTTATTGCTACTCAATTTAATCAAACTTCACCCAGTCGTACTGGCCTCCCATTCTGTTAATAGGTGGCTGCTGTCTTGCTGCCAAGGATGAAAATCATCCGCATAGAATTCTTTATAGGGCTGCCATGTATGTGCAAAAAAGCCCTGTTTGCCAAAGAGCTTCTTGAGGCCTTGGCGCCAAATACTGAGATTGAATAAATTCCCGTCTTTTTTAAGCATGTAGCAGACGCCTTTCGTCAGCTCGAGTGTGAGGAAAAAGGTCGTTCTGCGCATGGCGCGTCGTCGACTTTTGTCTGTGCCCCCCATTTGCTTGAAAACGTCAAACGCGACCGCTTTATGCTCCATTTCTTCGGCCGCATGCCAACGCCATAGTTCGCGCATTGCGGGGCTGGCGCTGTTGATTAACGAGTCTTCGCTTAGTAAGCGTTCTGCCAGTACGGCGGTGAAATGTTCAATAGCGACGGTGACAGCAAGATTGGTCAATGGCGGCATTCTTTTTTGAGCCCATGTTAAGCGGCGAGTCATTGAGTTTTCGAGCTTATCAAGATCATAGCCTCGGGCGTGGCTTAATGCATTGTTGTAGCGCTGATGTTCGCGACGATGAAAACCCTCTTGGCCGCAAAAGCCGCGAATGTCGTCCAGCAATTTGGGATCTGTGATATCGCTGCGATAATGTCGCACGCTGTCGATAAAGAATTTTTCGCCTACCGGAAAGGTAACCGACAAGGTGTTAAAAAAAGTGGTTAGGAAAGGATCGTTGTCGAGCCAATCGCCCTTTAGATCATCGGCGATATCGTGGCTGCGATCTCGGGGCTTAATGGCCTTTTTGTGTGCGGACACTTCTGCGGTCGCGAACGTCATTTGCACTTCCTCTTATTCGATGTCTTACCTTGTTTGACAAACATACTACTGGTTATAGTTATAAATATGGGGTTAAATACCTTCAATGTAGGGGTTATTTACCATCATTTGAGCACTCGGGTACGTCAATGCACGCTTATTTCATCGCATTATTGATCGAGTTTTTAGGCGAGCGTGGTTTTCAGTCGTCTGAGCTATTTCATGAAACTGGCTTGTCTGAGGAGTCAATTAAGCTGCCCGGCGGCTTGCCAGCTGATCAGCTTGATAGCTTATTTGCTAGAGCTATCGAGTTAGTGGGTGATCCGCAGCTTGGGCTGACACTGGGTGGGCGTATCAACATAATTTCCCAGGGGATCTTTGGCTATGCCCTGATGAGCAGCGCGACATCACATGATTCAATCAAATTACTGATTCGCTATAGTCGCGCACTTGTACCCAGTTTACGCCTTAGCTTTGGCATCACAGACGGTCGCGCGTGGATCCGGGCAGAGGGCGAAAATATCCCTCGGGTCTTAGCGCGGTTTTACATTGAGCTGGTGTTTGCCGCGATCGTGTATAACGGTCATATCCTATTAGCGCATGGCAAACCGAATACTGTTAAGGTGAATTTGGATTATTGGCCGGAAGGGGATGTAAGCGTTTGGCATTCGACATTTGGCTCTGATGTGAATTTCGATGCCATTGATTGTTCATTGAGTTTTGCTGAGGCCAGTCTGGCTACCCCCATCACCACAGCAAACCCTATTGCGGGTGATATCTTTAGGCGGGAATGTGATCGCTTAATTTCCCGCAGCCAGTTCGGGGGCAGCGTTCATGAACGAGTCCAGCAGTGTTTATTGCAGTCAGGATCAGAGTTTCCGGTTGCCGAGGTCGTTGCACGAAAGTTGAACATGAGCGAAAGCACGCTACAGCGGCGTCTAAAGCAGGAGGGTTGGCGTTTTCAGCAGTTGCTGGATGAGGTGCGACACACCCTTGCGCGTGAGTACCTTGAAGCCACTAATTTGCCGGTAGCTGAAATTTCGCTGTTGTTGGGCTTTAGTGATGCACCCAATTTTCGACGATCCTTTCGGCGATGGTCTGGCACCACACCGCAGGGATTTCGAGACCGCGTAAGGTGCGTTTAGGTGGCTAAATGACTGAATATCAAAAATAATTGCACCGCTTTGGGATGGTTGTCGAGCGAGTAGCGATACATCTGTAGTAGATTTATTTATAATTGGGCCCGCACTTAGTAACAGCACGAATGGAACACATGCCCAAAAAAAGCAAAGCCATGTATGGCATAACACGCATTGACGACTATATTTGTAATTCCCATGCTTGGCGTGTCAGTCTTCGTCGTCAGAACGTTATGCATGTTAAGAATTTCCCGGACAAAACCCTCGGTGGCAAGGGCAAGGCACTTGCTGCAGCGAAGGTTTATCGCGATGAGATTGTCGAGAAGTACCCACCAACGACACGCCAAGAAATGTGTAAGATCACGCGGAGTAATAACAATTCCGGCTATCCCGGGGTTTACTCTTACGCAAAGAGTTACAAATTAAAGAATGGCCATATTAAAGAGCTAAGGTACTGGGAGGCGCATTGGCCCGGAGAGAAGCCTGGCACCTTCGAAAAGGTCACATTCCCAATTCAGCAATATGGGGAAGAGAAGGCCAAGAAGCTAGCAATCGCCGCTCGTAAAGCTGGAGTAGCGAAATTGAAAGGCGTGTTCTGGGCCAGTGAGCGGGGAGTAAAGCCCAAATAGCCGTTATGCGGATTTTACGTTGAGTTAAATTTTTAAAAATCACCCGCGCACGTCCCTACTGGCTGTTAGTTAAAACACCCTCCTTCTTAGATACATAAAACTCGTAAATACCCTATTAATTTCTGCAGTCTTTCAGTGTTATCTGCGTATCGCCGGTCTATTTGAATGTACGGTAAATATGCGATTCACCTTCGCCGCATTCACCCAAAATACCGTCGATACCGTTCTCAACCGCAGCTTGCATGATACTGGTGCCGACTTCCGTCTGAACTTCTTGGGTCGTACCGTCGCGAGATTTGTAAATAATGAATGGCATGGTGTGTTTTCTCGTACTTTTGATTAGTTGAATGCGTCTTTGATTTCAATAGGCTCGTTGGCGAGTTTTAGATGAAAGGCAATCAGCGATCACACTATTTTGTCAAAAGGTCTTATTTCATCCTAGCGCACCATATCTAGGCGGCATCAAGTAATCCTTTGATGTATCTATATACAAGTGTGATTCTATTAATAGCTACCCTGCTTTTTGAGTCATAACAAGTCTTATATGTATTTCAAAATTAGCCCTAATATCTTGCGGATACGCGGTGTGTAAGGCGGAAAAATGTTTTGTGGTCATGTAGTGTGACCGGGCTATCGCCCGCTCATGTGCGAAAGCGCGAATACCCCATTCCCTATGATAGCTGCCAATGCCGGAATTATTGACGCCGCCAAAGAGTAGGTTTTGATCCAGGACGTGAGCAGCAATGTGGTTTACACAGGTGCCGCCTGCTGTGGTTTCAGCAATGATTTTGTCGGCTTTGCTCTTGTTGCGACAATGTCTAGGCTGTCGAAGTCTGTGAAATTTACGTCAGCAGCTTGATAGAACAAGCCTACCACGTACTCGACGGTTTCGGCGTTGGTGGAGTTCAAGCGCGCATCAATACTGTGTTGGGCGTAGTCGTCCTGCAAATCAGCGTCAACTAGCGGGAGGGGGCATGCATGGGAAGATATTGCATCTTCTGACTCGTACTCTGCGTAGCCGTAAACAGCCGTTAATTGATGGTCTGTAAACTCTTGTTCATAGGTAGCAATAAAGACATTGGATGTTGCATCGCTATTGTCGTCGTTATTAGGCACTGAAGAATCAAGTGCTAAATTTGATAGGTCGTAGGGGGAGGTCTAGTTGTGATCCGGCCTGATTACCTGTGCTGACCTTATTGTCTAGACTGAATTGGCTGCCGAATTCAGCGAAATTATCTGTATCACATAGATATTCTATGCGCTCTCATGCGGTGAGCTTGCCACGGCTGTGCTGGTAATCGACCGCTTTTGGTCGTGACTCATCGAGTAGCTCATGTTGACGTTTCAATACGGTTGCGCGCGGCTCTTCGTGTGTTGGCATCACATCTACTCCAGAGGATTTTTGTTTAGTTTTGCGCGTTTAAGAAAAGGTGCTTCCGTTAGGTAAACGATTGCGCTCTATTTAAAAATCATGTGTAAGCCGATGCCAACTGATTGGTGCTGATCATATATCGTCTTTGGGATTTGTTAGATCTTTCACCGCAATATGAAGCTCATTTTTATCGTCATTGGCTTGTTGCGTATTCCGGCCCAACCTGATCACCGCCTGCGACGCAACGTGATCACCTGTTGCGAACGAACGTGATCACTCATTGCGATTCAAAGTGATCACTTTACGGGACTTATCGCAACGGGTGATCAGGTTGCCGCAATGACTGATCACCATCATTTTCCACACCACCTCATGCATTGAAATTCATCCTGTACTGCACGTTATCCTTGCCGCTTTTGCGCCGGGATGACGATGCCAAACACGAGATTAGCAATGCGACATATCAAAGAAATTCTCCGCCTTAAACTTG
>NZ_JANZNQ010000049.1 GCF_027257955.1 Zhongshania aquatica
TCAATCGCAAGAGTGTCATCGTGTTAGCCGAAGACGGCACGAAGCAATATAAGATCTCGCCGGGTTTGCTGAGACCACTTCGGGACGTGGAGTAAGTCAACTACGTCTTGAAATGAACGCTTACTTTTCAGAGCGACGAAGACTATTTTGAGCAGTGATGAGATGCCCACAGGATGCGTGTCCAGGCTGATGACGTTCTACGTTGCCGATGTCTTTTATATAACAGGGGTTTAGCTAGCCCAATACTCGTGACACAACGTAAAAAGGGCCCGAAAGGGCCCTTTTTTTATTTGCTGAGAAGACGTGTTTAATCAAAGAACCACACGGCAACCAAAGCGACACTACTCATCACTATTGTGTAGGGCAGTGCCATTATCACCATTTTACCGTATGAAAGACGAATCAGCGGAGCCAATGCAGACGTCAGTAGGAACAAGAATGCAGCTTGGCCATTAGGTGTGCCAACACTTGGGATGTTGGTACCGGTATTAATCGCCACAGCCAAATGCTCTAGCTCTTCACGGGTTAGGTGTCCTGCATCAAACGCGGCTTTAACTTCATTGATGTAAACCGTCGCCACGAATACATTGTCACTGATTACGCTCAGCATGCCGTTCGCCACAAAGAACATGACTGTTCGCATCTGGCCTTCCATCGCCAACACAGTGTCAATAATAGGCTTAAATAGATGCTGCTCATGGATAACGCCAACAATAGCAAAAAACACTACCAACAGCGCAGTAAAGGGCAGTGCTTCTTCAAATGCATGTCCAATACGGTGCTCGTCGACAATACCGTTAAAGGCGGTTTGCAACACAATTACGGTAAGACCGATCAAGCCAACGGGCGCAAGGTGCAGGGCTAGACCGACAACTAAAAAGACCGCGACCAAACCCTGCACAACCAATTCAGCAACATCAGAAGGTGTGCGCTTCTCGTCTTGTGCGGCAGAGTATTCAACCAATACTGTGCGTACTGAATCTGGTAGTTTTGCGCCGTAGCCAAACTTGCCGGTTATTTCGAGTAAGGCGCAGGTCAAAAGTCCAGCAAATAGAACGGGCATGGTAACCGGCGACATAACCTGTAAAAAGTGCAGGAAGTTCCAGCCCATTTTCTCCGCAATTAGCAGGTTTTGAGGCTCACCGACGAGGGTACATACGCCACCTAAAGCCGTACCCACAGCGCCGTGCATTAACAAGCTGCGCAGGAATGAGCGAAATTGCTCTAAATCAGCCCGCGAGTTGTCGGTGACTTTATTGTCGTCACCATGGTCGTGATCGCTATGGGAATGATGCCCCCCTGATGCCACGCGGTGATAAACCGAGTAAAAACCGATACCCACGGCGATAAGCACCGCAGTAACTGTTAATGCATCAAGAAAGGCACTTAGTAACGCCGCCATGCCGGAAAACACCAGAGACAGCGCAACTTTAGATTTAATGTTCAGTAATAAACGAGTGAACACAAAAAGCAGCAAATTTTTCATGAAGTAAATGCCAGCTACCATAAATACCAGTAGCAGAATAACTTCAAAATTGTTTCTGGCTTCCATGTACACCGTTTCGGGTGACGCCATGCCAATAATAATTGCTTCTATTGCAAGTAAACCGCCCGGTTGTAATGGGTAGCATTTCAAGGCCATTGCCAGTGCAAAAATAAACTCAGCTATTAACGCCCAGCCCGCAATAAACGGACCGACAGTAAAAAACAGCAGGGGATTGAGAATAAGAAAGCCAATGATGGTCTTTTTATACCACAGTGGCGCATTACCTAAGAAATTGCCCGCGAAGGCGCGCACCATACTTTGATCCATAGATTTACTATCCTTATTAGTTATCATTCAGGCACGGATGACAGCGAGCGTCAGCCAGAGTAAGAACCGGCGCCAATCATAATACAGTCCACGGCAGAGGAGAACCACGGATAGGGGTATATCTAGCGGTGAGCTGCGGGTTTTATTAGTTAAAAACCTTAGATATTGATGAAGCAATTAGGTTGTCACTGTCAACTTACTAACTCTCTGACTCTAGCAGTGTGTTGTTATTTAGTAATTCAGCGTCCTTGTGTTTGGCTTTCTCCGGCCAAGGAAGTACTAATAGCGCAACTATATTAGTAACAATCCAACAAAGGAGTAGAGACACTAGGGTATGGCTTAAGAAGTGATGGCCAATGATCATTTTATACCCTCCCATCAGCGAACCTACCGTAATGGCAAAGGCCAGCGCTTGACGCTTTCTGCGGCGGGTTTTAGGCAAATAGTATAGGGCGAGTAGTGCATACCCGCCGCTTGCATGTCCAGCGGGGAAGCAGCGTTGACGTTTTTCAGGGCGCTGGTTTTCTGGGTAATGCTCAAACAGGCCAATATAAGGTAAGTCTCCGCCGTATTGCTCTAGCGCGTAGGGACAAGCAACATTGGTACTGCCTTTCAAGGAGGATACTAACGCTGGCCCTAATGGTAGTGCGATCAATACGATCAAAATACCGTGCTGATAGGCTTTGATAATTGGATTTTTATGAAAAATAGTCGCACCAATAAGCAATACCAACTCAAATAATACCAATAGCTTTTTGGGGCCGTCATAAAGCATAAAATGCAACATTGGATTCGACGTATCTAAAATCCATTTGCTGGTTTGATTGTTGTAAAAGAAATTCTCAAACCAAATATCTAAGCTCGTAAATTCAACACATAGCATTAAAACGACAATAGCAATTAATGATATAGAGATTTGTTTAACGGGTTGCATTTGCCGTTTCCTCTTCCTCCTCGGGCCCTAACATAACTAATTTTGAGTCAGCTGATGGGAGCAAGTCCGTGGAGACTTCAAATACCGAGAGAAGGGTGTCGAACACCGCGTCATGAGTATTTGGTTTGTCTTTTAAAAGTATTGTCTGTTCATAATCGATGTCAGAGGTTTCGCCAATCCACGCCAATACGGGTACATGTGTCTGCGCCTTGGGTGCAAAAGCATAGGGCATACCATGCAGATAAATGCCGTTTTCCCCCAGTGACTCGCCATGATCGCTCACATAGAACATGGAGGTTTCGTAGGGGCCTGTATTCGCTTTCAAAAAGTCGATAACCTTTGACAGGAAAAAGTCCGTGTACAAAATGGTGTTGTCATAAGCATTGATGATTTCCTCCTGCGTACATTCCGATAACTCGGCAGAATGACAAGCGGGGGTGAATTTTTCAAACTCAGCTGGATAACGTTGGTAGTAAGCTGGGCCATGACTGCCCATTTGATGCAGCACGATTAGAATGTCGCCAGAATGCTCATCCACATAGGCTTGTAAGCCATTCAGCATACCTATGTCACGGCACTCAGGGTTACATTCTGGATTGCGGTCTGATGAACGGTAATCTTCAAACTGAATTCGATCAGCAACACCCTTCGAATCTGAGTTATTGTCGCGCCACAACACGTTCACACCTATAGACTGCAATAAATCCAAACCATTTTCGGTGTTGCGCGCGCTTTTCACATCGAAGGTATCGTGTTTTGAGTATGAAAACATACAGGGAACAGAAATCGCGGTAGACGTCCCACAAGATTGAATGTCGGTGTAACTAATTAAGCGATCCACCTTTGAAAGCTCGGGGTTTGTGATTCGGGTATAGCCATTCAAGGAGAAATGATCTGCTCGCGCAGTTTCGCCTACCACTAATACAACGAGCTCTGCGTGGGCTTCGCCGCCTTCTAAGATATTTGCAGCGGCTTGTAGACCTTGAAACGGGACTGGTGCGCCTTTTGGCAACAAGCTGCCCGTTAATTGTATCGCCGAATAAATAGGGTAAGCCGGACTAATATAGTAGCGAACTTGCTTATGTTCTCTAAAAAAACTCGCATATTGGCTACTAAAAACACCGATGCTAGCGCCTGCAATAGCCAAGGCGGCAACAGCTGTTCCACCATGTATGAGCAGCGCCTTACCAAAATGAGCTCTAGGAGCAGTAAACCGCCAGACAAGAATCGCAGGTATTAAGCCGAGCAAGACCAAGCGGCCTGCCAAGGTAAATGTCATTAAGTCGGCTGATTCCGCTGCATCTGTCTCAAGGACATTGCGCAACATTTCGACGTCAATAACCGTACCGAACTTGTCGGAAAAGTAAGAGCTAGATGCAGCAACGAGCAGGAAAAGAACGGCTGTAATCCGAGCAGGCAACACTAAACTAAAGATCGACGCAATAAACAGCAGACTCGCAAATACAACAATACTCAAAGAAACCACAAAGGCTTTGTTGGTCGCCCAAGGGTATATTTCCAGAGCGTGGTGGAAAAAGGTGAGGTTTGCGGTGGCAGTCAAAAATATGGCGACAATGATCAATAGTTGATACGAGGGTAGGGTAAAACGATGCTGCTTATTTTTAGCGGTATATTTCATTTGCGGTAATACTATCCCATCAATTTTGCGGAGATATAACATCACTGGAGCTGAAGAAACATTAGCTCAATAAAATTAAGGGAATCTTAAGAATCGGTTTGTTATGCATTTTTTGGCTTTGGCTTGATTCGCTTATGCTGTGTATCGCAAGACGAGTTAATTGTTACAGTCTGGTGTACAAACAGTTTGGTGTACAAGGGAGGTCGATCCGTTCAGCATTTCTAGATAAAAACGAAATCCCCCCCCCCTAAGACGTTCCCTTTCTTTACCGATCAGAATAGGCACGCTTAGGTGTGCATTCGATATAGCAGGCAATTGACGAGTAAAGATACTGAACTGCATAAATCGCAATCGCAAATTAACGCCTAACTCAAAGTGCTGAACATCATGGTGTAAGTTTGGTAACTCAAGGCGAAGCCTTATGTCGCTGTGTAAAAGACTCACTTCGGCGCGTATACCCGATTCAGTGCGTTGAAGACGGCTGGCCTTCACATCGATCCCCGCTTGATTTGAATCTGCTATCCGCAAATCGCTAGGTCTAACGTATATATCGGCAGGGCCATCTTTAACACGTGGCGCAGCTGCAGACTTAAAAATGTTCGCGAAGTTTAAAACTAAAATCACTATAATCAGCCAATACCTCTTATTTTCCAGCGTATAGAGTGATTTCTGTAACCTCGCAAAATCTCATTGCCTGCGACCTTATGCCACATAGTGATGGTTCTTGGTTTGATATAAAATTTCCGGTTTTAAATGGCTTTGTTAGTTTTGGATTCCAAGGAAATTTTGATGCTGTCATTCAAGGGGAGCTCCCTCTTTTTTTGTTTGGGCTTACCGCTGGCTACTCTTGCTAGCACGCCATTAAGCAATCTGCCCTCAACGAATAAGCTCGAAACAATTGTTGTGTATGGTCAACAAACAAAGCTCGCTCTAGAGGCGGAACAGGCGCTCACACCAGGTGGAGTAACACTGGTGGATGCGGCGGATCTTTATCAGCGCAATGTATCGAGCATGGCAGATATGCTGCGATACGTGCCTGGTCTATGGGTCGCTAGTGGCTCCACCGGGGACTCTAGCTATTTTTCCAGTCGCGGTTCCAATCTTGATGCAACCAATTACGATGGCAACGGTATTAAACTGCTACAGGACGGCCTACCGGTTACCGCTGCCGATGGCAATAACCACAATCGTGACGTTGACCCGTTAAATGCAAGTAATGCCGTCGTGGCTCGTGGTGCTAACGCACTGACCTACGGCGCTAGTACCCTCGGTGGTGCGATCGATATAATTACACCCACAGCACGAGACAGGGCACCTCTAGACATCTACTTCACAAGTGGGAGCGATGACCAGTTTCAGGGCCGGATGAGTGCTGGCACAGTGAGCGATAGCTTTGATGCACTGCTGACAATTGAAGCCAGACGATGGGACGGATATCGAGAGCACCAACAACAAGAACGCGAAAGTCTCTACGCGAATGCCGGTTGGCAATTCAACAATTCTGTGCGCACTCGACTTTATTTCACGTACATCGACAACGATCAGGAACTACCGGGTAACCTAAGCCGCGATCAATGGAAAGCCAATCCAGAGCAGGCAAACCCAGATAACGTGATCGGTAACTTTTTACTCAACGTTGAAACCTGGCGTGTCGCCAACAAGACAGAGTGGGATATCGACGACGCCAGTAGCCTGTCAGTGGGCATCTCTTACGAGGAGCAGGACCTGTACCACCCCATCGTTTACAGTCAATTCTTCAGTCTGTTGATCGACACAGTACAGCGCAATACAGGTACTGCTATACGCTACAATCTGCGCCAGGGTAGCCACGATCTGCTGCTCGGACTTAATTACGGTATCAGTGACGTCACTGGGGGTAATTACAGCCACGAGGGCGGCCGTCGCGAGAATCTGACGACCCGTGTGGACAACAGCGCAGATAGCCTAGAATTATTTTTGGTTGATCGTTGGCAATTTGCGCCCAATTGGACTGCAGTCTATGGCGCTCAAGCTGTCAGTGCCCGGCGCGAGGTCCGCAATATTGCCGTGTCATCAAATATAGTGCGTAACCCTGAAGCTGACTATGACAGTATTAATCCCCGCCTAGGATTAATTTATCAACTCACAGCCAACGTGGAATTGTTTAGCAATATTAGCAAGCTCTATGAAGCCCCAACGAATTTTGAATTGGAAGATGATGAGCGTGGTAATGAAGAGACCCTGAATGCCATGCAAGGTGGTGTGTTCGAGATTGGTACTCGCGGTAGTCAACAGTTAGGTACTGCCAGCGAGTGGCACTGGGACATTGCCCTTTACTACGCACAATTGAAAGACGAAATTCTTTCGAAGGATGACCCCAATGCAGCAGGCACCAGCCTGTCGACCAATGTTGACGACACCATTCACTCAGGCTTAGAGGTATTGCTTGGTGCCAATTTCGTGTTGAATGATGGTAGCAGTATTCAACCGCTATTGAATCTTACAGTGAACGAGTTTTCCTTCGATGACGATGCTGTGTATGGCAACAACGATCTGCCAGCGGCACCTGATTATGCAATGAAAGGCGAGATTCTTTACCGGAACACCAATGGTTTCTTCGCTGGCCCGACTTTTGACATCATTGGTAAGCGTTACGCAGACTTCCAAAATACCTATACCGTTGACAGCTACAAGCTACTTGGTTTACGCGCCGGATTGACCGGTGAGGACTGGGAGGTATGGGGGGAGGTGCGTAATATCACCGATGAAAATTATGTCTCTCTGTTTAGCGTGAAGGACGTAGCTGCGCCGGATGCTGCCATTCTTTCGCCTGGCGAACCCCGAGCGATCTACGTCGGCGTAAGGCTACAACTCTAACTTTTATTGGCATTTCCTTCGGATTAAATTATGAGCGGCTCGGAACCCAGTTTACCTGACTCTAGCATGGCCAAGCAGCGAGAGCCGATCTACAGGGCGATGTGGCGCTGGCATTTTTATGCTGGTGTGTTTGTTATTCCGTTTTTATTTATGTTATCCGTGAGCGGTCTGCTGATGTTGATTAGCAAACCTATCGAGCCACTGTTGCATCAGGAACTCACAACCGTTGCACCCACCGGGAACGCGCTACCAGCCTCAGCATTGCTAGCGGTAGTTCGTGCGCATTACCCTGATGCCGTCGTAAAGATGTATTTGCCGCCGAGCATAGCGAAAGAGTCAGCGCGTTTTTCTTTATCGTTTGACGCGGCATCCGCACATGCCGGTCACAACGCCTCGAGCACTGTGGTTTACATCAACCCTTACAGCGGGGAAGTGCTGGGGGCGCTGGATCCGGCAGAAACATTGTATGCAAAATTGCAAGCATTCCACAGTTCGCTGTTTCTTGGAGACCCTGGTGATAGTCTTATCGAAATTGCGGCCGGCCTGACTGTACTGATGGTGCTGACTGGTTTGTATCTGGCGTGGTTTGGGAAAAAAGGGGAGAAGCCAACGGTTACTCAACAGCCAGCCAGCAGCATTCGTGATGTGACCACTCGCGCAAAATGGCGCCAACTGCATCGTATGATAGGGCAACTGATTGCCATACCTCTGTTGTTCTTTCTGATTTCCGGATTAGCCTGGACTAATGTGTGGGGTGGAAAACTGGTACAGGCCTGGAGCTCTCTACCCGGGACCCGCTTCGAGGCACCCAAATCACAACATTTGCATCAGTCGATGAATGAGGTGGGGATACATCAGACACCCTGGGCGCTGGAGCAGACCCCATTACCCACCTCTGCCGTCGGTAAGGGTGGATACTCACTGGATTCGATAGTTAAGTTCGCCGAAACCAACGAATTCACGCAATATCGAGTGCATTTACCTGGGGGCAGTAGCGGCGTATGGACCATTTCTGCCACGACCATAGCCGGCGACCTGACTAACCCGTTCGCCGAGCGGATTCTGCACATTGACCAATCTAATGGCAAAGTACTTGCCGATCTTAGCTTTGGGGATTATCCGACAATGGGCAAGGCGATGGCAGCCTTTATCCCATTCCACCAGGGCGATTTGGGTTGGTGGAATTGGCTATTAAATATAGTTTTCGTAATAGCGGTAATTATTTTAATTGTGGGAGGCATAGCTCTTTGGTGGAAGCGACGTCCCGCAAAGGTATATCGCCTGTTGCCGCCGACAGCATCTCATGCTGATAGCAGGAAAGTCGCGGGAATTATGCTGATCATTTCCCTGTTGTTTCCCTTATCCGCTGCCTTGCTCGTACTAATACTACTTGTAGACCATCTTTTTGTATCACGATTTAGCAAGTTACGGTCTTTAATTAAATAGCGTCGATCGTTATCGGCACTCTATATAGCGCGTTTGTCGGTTTGTTTGCAGAACTTGCGATATCAGTCACATGAATAAATAGAATAGCTTTATGGATTGCTAGAACGAACACGCCATGTTGGTACCGACGTCGTTATTTCCGTATTCACGCTTGTAACAAATACGGAGCATTATAATTTCAGGTATGCCAAACTGAATATCTGTAGAGCATATTCAATCAGGGTAGATCTTTAACGTCGTTAAATGGTTGTTATTCTATTTAACATTTACGCGGTGTTTGCCAGCGTTATGCGTGTTGATAATCTAAACACCTTAGGCCGATTAGCTTATCTGCGTAACACTCTATGTCGTATACTAAACAGTGTTGGACATTAAGAAGAGGGTTTTGCTAGAATACGGATAGACACCACACGCCCATACCTCGGGAGTTCTGCATGGCTGTTCCGAAGCCCATACCGCTATACCCAACCTATGCTGAGTTAAAGGAATTTAGTTTCAAAGATTACCCTGACCTTGATAGCTTTCTGAAAACCGGCGATTCATGGTGGCCTGCTCATTGGCAATGGGGTCGCGAGTTCTTAGATTACATTGGGCGCAATAAGTCTGAGCATACTTTCACACGTTTTCGAAATGAAACGGAACGTTTTCTGCTGTGGTTGTATTTGTTCAAATCAAAACCGATGGATCAATTACGGGGTGCTAGCCACTTCTTACCACATTATTCCGTGAAACATATTCGTGGAACATGGTCATGCTTTAGGATCATCTGTTTAGATACGCTTTGCTACACTCGATATTAGGAGGCATCGGCCCGCGCCCCGCGGATTGGGAGGCAACGAAGTGATGACGTCAGCCGAGCTTTGCCTGATTATCATGCACTCGTAGAATTGACCAAATCCCTAACTTCCTGTTTTTCTTGATATTTTGTCGTGCTTATAACCTCCCTACCTGTCTTTTTCTCGATTGCTTTATACAATTGCTGCTTGATAAGTAATCATGACTCAAGTTCTCTCTGGTATGTGTGTCCCAAAATTTTTTAGGTTGTATTGTTATGAAGATATTAACAGAAGAAGAAATCGTCGAGTATCACGCCTCGCCAGCTATCAGTGCAGAGAGCCAAGATTACGAATTTTCGCTAGATGACAAAGAACTTTCTTTCATAAAAAAGCGAGAGTCAGTTGATATCCAAGTCTATTATCGGCTCTTACTTGGCTATTTCAGATTAAAACCTATAAAAATTCAGTTTGATCCAACAAGATCAGAGCCCGATTTGAAACATATAGTTAAAAAGTACTATCCAGGATTGGCGAGAGAGCTTGTACCTTTATCGGCAGCTAGAAAATCTAACATCTATAGCAGAATTTTTTCTGCCGTTGGAATAAATTCATTTGATTTGAGTGAAAAAGAAAAATTACAGACATACCTTGCCCAAGAGGTAAGAACTAAGCTGGATCCGCGAGAGTTACTTGACCAAGCATTAGATTGGCTTGCTCACCAAAACATTGAACGACCATCTTACCGTATAATTAATATGGTTATCTCGGATGTTACTAATTTAGAAAAATCCAGAATTAAAGAGCTGGTTAAAAATCATCTAACCGAAAATACAAAGAGTATATTTCTAAGATTACTCAACGATCCAAATTCCAAAGATGTATTTGATGCAATTCGATATCAGGCAACCGACTTTAGACCATCTCAGATTAACAAGGAAGCAAGAGCATATGATTGTCTAAGAGAAATATATGAAGACGTTAAAATGCTGGTTTCCGTGCTGAAATTATCGAAGCCAGCCATTGAACACTATGCTGCATTATTCAACTACCACGATGCATGGGAACACAAAAGGTCTGATCAGTTAAATTTTTATCTATATTTTTCATGCTTTGTATGTCAAAGATTTATGGATATAACTGATTATTTCGTGTCAGCTTTCTACTTTCATTACACAACCACTCACTCATCCGCGAGGGAATATGTAAAAAAAAGGATAATCAGTGAACGTGAAGGTATGGCCGACCTAATGATTAAAGTTGGTGGAGTTTTAGATCTCCACGGTGATGAATCAGTAACTAACAATGACCTAAGAAACAAAGCAGAAGTGATTTTGCCATCAAATCAGAGAGAAATTGTCGCAAAATACCTCAAGTCTATAGACGTTGATGAAGAAATGTATTATTGGGAATACATTGATTCAATACAAGGGAAAAGCCTTAGAATTATTAGGAAATTATTTACTTTCTTAAAGTTCGTTGAGCCCTCCAGCAAGCTGGCTTTGTTCAATCAAACCCTGAAGTTAAAATTCGACTTGGAAACCGAAAATAGATGCATTACGTTTGATGATAGGTTGATCTATAAGAAGAATAGAGTGCATATATATAATGATGATAAAACGCTTATTCCACACAGAGTGCGTATTCCGCTGAACCTGATCAGTCGTACCGCTTGAACGTGATCACTTAATCCACCTCATACATCATGTGCCGTCTTTTTACTTTAAGTGATCATCTTCAGTCAATGTAGTCATCAGTTTTCG
>NZ_JANZNQ010000004.1 GCF_027257955.1 Zhongshania aquatica
TAGGGCGCTCTAAGAGCGCTTTAGAAAAAGAGTTTTACGAAGAAATTGTGAGTCTGGTAGAAGAAAGTCGGCTTATATTTCCCATTAGCCAAGATGTTTTCCTCGAAGTCATTAAGCAATCCGACCCGGAGACGCTGCACCAAACTGTGACGTTGATTGATCGACTTTCTTGTGGTGTTTCTCTGATCAATTTTGAGGAAAGGCTGGAATTAGAAATAAAATATTTTCTGTATTCTAGTTTAGGAAAAAGCGTCCATGACTGTCGGGAGATGGTTTGGACAAAGCTGGCATACAATATGGGTTTTCTTACTCCCTCAAATGAAAACATTGACCCAGAAATAAATAAAGTAATCCAGAAGGCATTCATCGACCAAATGTGGGTCATATCTTTATCTGATATTGTCAAAACAATAAATGAAAATGGTGGGCTTTCCGAACTGAATATGCCTCGACTGTCCGAAAAGCTCAATGAGGGTAAGTTTAGTCACGAAAATGAGAATAGCTCGTTTAAGCAGATGTTTCTTAGTGAGCTCGCCGGGGCATTAGAGGGGTATGGGGATGTTGTCGCTAAGTGCCTGGAAGATATGTATGAAGCTGAATACGGAAAGGCCTTGTCTGAGGATGAAAGGAAAGATTCCGATTCAGGAAAAGGTCTGCGCAATGCCATTTACAATTTATTCAGGCTGAATAAGGCAAAGGACTACTTCCCAACATTCGATGTAATATCAGGATTACATGCGGCAATCCGGTGGGACAAAGGTCAAAAATACCAGGATAACGATCTTCATGACATTAGACACGCTGCGTCAGCGCTTCCATACTGTGATGCGTTTTTTACCGAGAAAAGGTTAGCTCATTTGGTTACTCAGAATATTACCGGATATGATCGGAAATATTCATGTGAAGTTTGTTCATCTGTATCCGGAGCGCTTGGCGTACTTCAGTATTTATAGATTGTATTTGTCCGCTTATGTCCGGATACGGAACATAGGAGTTACATTACCCAGTAGGAGATATTCTTGGAATGGAGTCCATTTCCATAATCGAGTTTTTGCCGTCGGCATTGGCTGCGGTCGCATCAGTCGCTGCTGCTGTTGCAGCTTTCGGATCTTTACGTGTCGGGCGAGAGGCAAAAAGGCTTGCCGAGAAGGCGGCCTTAGCCGACCACCACTCGGCCGCGGTGGCGCTCCTTTCCGAGGAACTGATTTCTGTAAATGAGTACACGAGCTCGCTTGTTCGGCTGTCTAGACGGCTGTGGATCGATTGGTCGTCAGAAATTGGTGCCCTAGATGAGCCCGAGAAGGGCGGGGTAGATCCGCGCCCATTGAGACATGTACTGGGTAATGGCGTGGAGATGCTAGTTGCTCACGGTAAGGAAAAGAATGGTTACCGGGGAGTGGGGCGCAATGCCTTCTCTATTGTTCGTGATGGCATAAATCAGCTAGATGATGTTGAGTATGCCAAGTTGCTTCAAATAGCAGATAAAACTTACAGCGATTTTGAAGCCACTTTTGGGAAGCCAAAACAGCAAGAACTAATTTCAGAGGCGCGGGCGTTTAGGTGGGTCATTTATCAGCTGCAAAAGAGGATTGGGATGCAGCAATGGAGAGACGTGTGGAAAAAGGGTTGGTCAGAAGATGGGTGGCTTACAAGGTACAAGAAAGAGTACGAAGAAGTATCTCCTATGCTGAGGGAGACGATGTCGAAGATCCAGCGCGAAAAGGTAAGGCTTTCCAATAGCACTTTTCCGCTAAATTCAAACCCAAAATTGGCTGCTAAATTCAACCTCCTCTTGGAAGTCTTAGAAATTGTTGACGAAGATTGCGATATGGGAATGGCAGAGTTATATGGGTTACAGCCGCATGATGATGACCTGATTGCTTTAGTTATCTACACGATGGCAATTTCGTACCTGCTTTGGCGTGTGGTCGAGGAGGCAATGGACGAAATGGTGACGCGCGCGGCGTAGTGATTTTTCACTACTGTCACTTTGATAAATGCGACAAAGAATTGCGGGTTAGAATAGGCGTGGCTCGGCAGGCGACAACTCCATTTTTTGTGCTCACTTGGAGCTAGTGAAATTTTCGCTAATTCTGCTGAGCCAGCCTCCATTCACTGGCCTAGACGGGCCTTGGCCCTATCACTTCGGCGGCAATATTCGCACATGCAAACCTTTGCAAAACATGAGTGTTTGGTGCGCTCGTTTTGACGCCGAAATGAATCCTTGTTTATCGGTATAAGTGCCGATAATAAAAATTCGAGTAATGACCCAAATCGAACAGCTTTATAGAGTTTCCTACCATATCTAACGAAAGGGGCTAGGTCGAGTTGCTGTGCTAATCGGATGCCAGCGGCCTTCTACAAAATTGAAGTGCCTGATGCCGCGGTTAATCACTCGTCTCGCGTGGTCAAGAATATGCTTCTTTGTGCTTGCGAAAATCAATCCGAGAATCTCGTTCTGTCGGATAGCTCCTGCATATAGAGATAGCATAAGCTCTATTTTAAATGACGACATTGGTGACTCCTGCACCTCTATGAGTATCTGATAGGGATTTTTGTGACTTCCGAGGTGAATGACGGCATCGGGTATTTTGTAATTATTTCTTAGATAAAATTTCTCCCTCAGCCGGAGCTGTCGATCACTCAAAAATCTGGCATTTTTATGCTCGTTTTTAAGGCGTAAAACATTTCAAGGCCTGTCTCTCCCGTTGGTAGGTTTCGAGAAGGCAGTGGGAGGGGGTGGAGCATAGTTCGCGTGTGAGCGGCGCGCATTTGTCCAGAATTGGTCCAAAACGGCGGCATGGCCACATCGCAATTATGCTGGGATTTTTAAAAGTATAGGAATATTAGGTAGTCGAATGGTGCCCAGAGACGGAATCGAACCGCCGACACGAGGATTTTCAATTTTCAAAGCGAGAACATTAAATTTTGTTAATGCTGTTATAACAAAGGCAGTTGGTCTCCTGTTTCAATTCTCTTTGCAGCCTGGACCAAATGATCACCACTTAAATGCGCATACCTAAGCACCATTTCAAACGTCTTCCATCCCCCTAAAAGCTGTAACTCCTGAAGTGATGTCCCATTCTGAACATGCCAAGACGCCCATGTGTGCCTAAGGTCATGCCATCTAAAATTATCAATATTTGATCTTTTCTTAGCAGCGGCCCATGCCTTAGTTGATGTGCGATCAACTGGCGCTCGATTGTAAACAAAACAATATTCATGATGTTCATTGGCGACCGAATTCAAGATATTCATAGCATCAGAGTTTAACGGAACTGTTATAGGTCGATTATTCTTAGATTCTGATGCTGGAATAATAGCTAATTCACGATCAAGATCTATTTGTGACCAACGTAAGTAACTTACATTGTGCTGTCTAAGACCGGTTGAAAGCGTAAATGCAGCCATCTTCGATAAATGCGGCGGGAGCTCTTTTATTAATCGTGCCGCCTCAGCTCTTTTAAGCCATCTAACGCGAGGCTCTGGCTCTCTGAATAGCTTTACCTTCGGTGCATGATCAATCCACCCCCAATAATCCCTTGCAGCTCTTAAAATAGCCCTTAGCAACGCAAGATATCGGTTCGCAGTAGACGGAGACGTTTCTAATTTCTTGTCATGACCTATCGTAAAGATAATATCTAAACTGATATCCGTAAGCGGTACACCGGATAAATACCTATTTAACCACCTAAGCTTAATCAAATCCTTTGAATGATCACGCTTATGGCTAGTAGTCAAAACCCAGCGATCAACAGCGTCATTCCATGTTTTACTTTCCACACCCTAACCTTAAAAATTCCAAAAGAATAATATGTAAATAACAATATGGGAATGCTGGCCGCAAGCACCCACGGAAAGTAACCGAAAGATAAAGCCATTCAGTTACTTTACGCGGGCATTTACGAGATATACACGACGACAAAAAAATGAGGTAGTATTTCCAGCCAAGATCTTAAAGGGAAAAGGATATGGTCAAAGGATTGATAGCGCTGGTATTAATTTCTACACCAGTAGCCGCGAGTACAGTCTATAAATATACCGACGCAAACGGTGTAACCGTTTATAGCGATAGCGAACCAACTAACACACAAAATGTCCACACAATAGAACGTAAAGACCTGCCGCCACTCCTGATAACTCAACCCGAGAAAGTCCAAAGAAAGCCGATATTCAACAACCCTAAACCCCGTCCAGCACAGCAACGCAACTATCAAAGTGAACAATGCAAAACGGTAACAGCACAGCTCGAATGGATAAAAAAAGAAATCAAACGCCGAACAGGAAGTTGGACTATCGAACAATTAAGAGACGGAAAACGGAAATACACCGACCTTAAGCATAAACACTGCATTTAAAATCCTTGAGAATAAGACGGCTCAGCTGAGGAATAATTGTTATTTGCAACGCTCCCACCAGCATTGACGGCAGAGGAAGGAGCAGTACGCTCAACACCCGTACCGTTAAAAAAATGATCATAAGGACGACGAGTGCCGATAACATATTTATTAATATGTTTTTCAAATTCCTCAACCGGATTTAACCCAGCTTTAGCGGCAGATTCCATAGCGACCCTATATTGCATTTCTTCACGTTGATTAGCTCTTTCGATTTCTTCTGGATCTTGTTTTGCGGGATCAAAATAACCATTATTCGCTAAATTTTTACAAGTAGAGATAGGAACCTTAGTGGTAGTTCCTTGCTGGGTAATGCACTTGCAAGTTTCGTATTCAGTATCGGGACGCCAGATAATACACGCAAGCTTAGGATAAGTTTTAGGCTTTGTTACATCATCATAAACAGGCGCGGTATGCGGTAAACCTTCGATTCTCGGTTGGTATTGAGCTACATATTGTTCAAACGTAATTTTTTCAGCAGTAGACGCTTTCGGGAAAAAACTATTATTAGAACTTGAAGAGGTAGTTTGAACAGTATCATCAGATAGACGATCACCACCGAAAACAGTAGACACACCATACCAAACGAGAAAGACAGCAATAATTAAAAGCACTGGAATAAGTAAAAACCTTTTCCACGGTACGTTAGCTTTTACAGTATGAACTTCAGCCGAATGATATAAACCGAAATATTTTTTATCTATTGTAATCTGTTTAGCTTGCGCTGCTTTTCTGGCGTGATAATCATTGACATTTTCACAACATTTCTGGAATTGATATCTAGTGACTAGTTGAGTACCGAAACGGCGATCAAAATGATAATGAAGCTCAATAAGGCCGCGCACAAAACTATCTATCTGCCCTCCGACTTTTTGCGTGATGATAACAATGTCATAACCATTATGGCGGTGAGTAGCTAATTTTTTAACTTGCTCTGGAGCCTCACCGCGTAAACGTTGCGGAAAAACATCATAAGCCTCATCAAATATAATTACAGAACCAAAAGGTAAGTCAAACCACTTCATAGCCTCTTCAAGAGTTAAGGCGGACCAAGGAAGTTTAACGTCACGAATGTTGAAATAGTAAACAGGTCGCCGTTTATCAGTTTTCACACCCTCTTCAAAAATAGCAAACGTGTCATCTTCATTTACAAACTTAATCGCATTAAGTGTTTTGGATGCGCCCGGTGTGCCAGTAAATAAATAAATCATGAATCACCTAATCACAAACGAAGTCTAATTTTTTAACCTTTCGGCCAGCAGAAGTCGCACCGCACAAAAACTTAATAGCGAGTGACGCATTCATCGCACTAAACAAGATGCTTAGAGCGTCAAAAACCCCTATATAATCAGCCCATAACAAAATCGTAGAGGGTAGACCATTGTAATATTGCAAAACCGTATTGATTCCATAATCAAACGCTAAATCTAGGCCAACCATCGACACAACACCAAGGCCCAAAGTAAACAACGCAACTTTAATAAGCCAAGGGACGGTATAAGCAGCGGCGGTAGTGACAACACCAGCAATCACAGCTCCAACAAGAGGCGCAGGCATAATTAATAACTCCAATGTTAAGCGGCGCGGTGGTGTAGCCAGCTACTACCACTCGCGCTCGCTTTTAACTATTAACAAACGAACGATAAAACATCATTAAACCGAGAAAAGATGCAGATATCAGAATAAAAACGCGAACGTAGCCACCGTACTGACAAATTATTGTCATCGGAACAGCTATCTGATTACCCATGATGGGTATCACTAAATCGGGAGGGCAAGAACCAGACCGAGAGTCAGCATTAAGAAAATCGCCAACGATGGCGTTACCATCACGCTCAGTAAAAATATCATCATCAGTAAAATCTTCTACTTTTGAAAACCCAAGATTCTGAAATGCAGTTTCCATATCAGAAGTCACTTTTTCTTGAGTGAGCGCACAGATGTTATCTCGATGCATTTTGGCAATTGCACATTGCACGGGATCGTTTTCGCATTTGAATTGCGTATTGCAATCGGAGATATCGCCAGCAGTTTTAACGGCATCGCATGACGTAACCCACGACTGCCGAAGTATGGCGCACTCTATAGCATCAGCATCACCACACTCAGGAGTTACTTTGCAATCTTTAGAAAATTGACCTTTTAACGAATCACAAGTTTCAGTTTCAGGATCACACTCTTGATTACAATCGCCTTTAACATAGCAAGACCCTAAGTCATAACACTTAGGATCAGAGTCACCGATCGAGCCGTAAACCTGACCATCTTTACAAACAGTCGCACCGTAACAGCCTTCTTTACCATCAACCTCACCCCAATATTGACCCTGCCCACACTGACCACCGTTTGAGGGTTGCCCATAACAACCATTCACACCGTTTTTTGATCCCCATGATGTACCAGAGGGACAACCGCCGGAAGGCTCAGGCTCAGGCAAACCTCCACTTTCAGACGTAGGAACGGCTGTGTCAGGCGGAGTAGCTTTAGGCGGCGGATGACAGTCAATGAACTGACAAGCCCAAGGTTCAGTAATGATTTCCTGAAATGGAGGCACTTCTGGCGGTGGCCCAGTCGGAGGCTCTACCGGAGGAGGCTCACAACCAGCGCCTAAACACTCTTGAGGCGGAGGCGGTGGCGGTGGATCATCGTCAATAGGAGGCGGTGGCGGTTGATCAGGTGGCGGAGGAGCGGTCGGGGGATAGTTCGGCGGCGGCGAATTTGGATCACGAATTGGCGGAACATCACGAACAGCAGTTGGAGGAATATAATAATCATTTATAGATTGTTGATTTTGGTAGGGGGGGATTCCACTAGAACCGCCACAACTAGCGTTCTGAACGTATAGGGATTCAGAAAGACTAATAGCGTAAGAATAAGCATCTTCCGAAACATCCTGAGTAGTAAGCCGCGTGGCTTGACAGCCGTTTAAACAATAGTTTTCTGTCTGATACCCAACGCTGACGTGGAGACCTGTACCGCTAGCAGGTTTTGCAAAAGGGCCAAAAGTCTCAGGGCCACCACTTTCTGCATTAGCAGCGTCCACAGCAGATTGAGCCGTAGCAATGTCACAAACTACAGTACACGTGGAAATAGCTACAAGCGGATAAGATAGAACCTGGCCACTAGACTTATTCTTTAAACGACAAGGACCATTAGGATTAGTCCAGTTACCAGAGTATGTCTGATGATCAATCGCTAAACACGCTTGTTGTTGTGTCGTATAACAATCAGTCTCATAACCGACTTGAGAAACCTTATATCCAGCTAGGGAATTAGCGGAAAATGAAACTAAAAAAATATATATAATTTTACGAAAGCGCGATATAGAACCCAGCGCAAATGACACAAAGAGTAAGGAACGATAACGACACACGCAGAACCCCTTAAATTGGAAAGGAAAAACCGCGCCCGAAGACGCGGCAAAAGAACAATTCAACCTTAGAAGAATTGCGCTTTAGTCCAGCGGATAGCCAGAGTCAGACCGGCAAGCGCTAAGATAGCAACGCCAACAGCAGTGATCGCAGTACCAGCGTCAGTAATCGCAGCAACTGCATCAGTAGTATCAAGAGCAGCGTGTGAAGCATTCGCAGCCAACATACCACCACCAACGACGGTCAAACGACCGACATTTTTTCCGATTTTTTTAAGCCCTTCGAAATGGGCTACTTTTGCTAATGGCATAAAAACCACCTCTTTAAAATGACGACCGCGAAAACTAATTAAGGTGATAGGCAGTCATTACTATCAACCACCCCGAGAGGGGCTAGATTCTGCAACGAAGCGAACGACAAAGCGAACCACCGCGCACACCGTAAAAAAAACTAATACCGCGCCTGTTAAATCCTGCACCTCATTCGCTGATAAATCTTGAACATATGAAGATGCATATTCGCGATTTTCTAACGTGCCAGTACAGCGGATTTGTTGTCCGCCCAGAGTGGAAGACTGAACGAAGGTTCCTTCGATACAAACAGCGGTATACGTAGCCATTAATTCAACCTACTTTTGCGCTTGCGAATTAACAGCAGAGGAACGCTCAAACGAAACAACCTCAAGCTTCCCATCATCACGAAGCTCGACTTGCGCCATCACTTCAACAGGGAATTTTTCCGAAACGAGAGACATAGCCAATTCAGGAGGACACCCCATCTCAACGGATTTATACCCGGCAGCAATGTTATTCGCATCACGACCGCGCGCAGGTTGCATAGTGTGTAAAGTGCCCATGTCGTAAGGATTACCGGATTGTCTACCGATGCCTTGTCTACGAGCTGTACCCAAAATAGTTAATTTCTGTTGCATGGTTATCACCTCTCTTAACCGCCGCTAGTTGGGCGTACATTGAATAGTAGTCAACGCGACTACCAGTTTCGGAATCAAAATAGCTGTGGGTTTGCTGATATTCCCTATCAGATAAATGTTTCGGCTGATTACGTAGTGCACGCCGCCAATAATGTTGTTTTTTGAACTCAGCGTAAAATTGAGAGTCAGGACGATCACCCGCCCGATACGCTTCACCGGATGGCTTTTCAGGTAAGAAATCACAGACGTCAGCGTGCCAATGCCCGGGCGACCTAGCCCAGTTCATAAATTCATAAAATGAATCTTTATTTTTGAAAATAATTTGATAGCGAGTTGCAACAACAGGAATTTCATTAATTAAATCCCTCGTCTTTTCTAGTTGCTTTCCAACGTAGCGACGAAGGTCACGCATTGTTACAGCATCAACCGTTTCTAAACTATTTTTTAAAGCCTTGCGCTTGTTATAAAGATCACCATATTTATGAGTCAGATGATCAGCAACATCAGCAATTAGAGCGCCCATAATATGAAGTTGACTCTCTTCGATTGTTTCCCAGTCGGGAGCACGAGCGCCGGCGGATATACCGTAACGGTTACCGCGAATAGAACCTTGATCAGATTTACCCTGAGCTTTACAAAGATAACCGGCGGCTTTCATCATATACGCGGCAGCAGCATCAGAATCACGGAGCTTTTCAATATGGGCCATGCCCTGACCCCAAAGCGATTCAATACGCTTAGCCCACGACGGAAACAAAGAATATTTAACACGCCAATTAATCAAAACGTGTACATGCGGATTAGGTGTGCCGTCTTTACCATCTGGACATTCAGCCACCCACAGATAACGCAATTGTTGATCTGAACCCGACTCACCAAGAACAGAGCCGTTTTGTCTAACGCAAGCGATACGACGCCCATTAACAACGAATTGAGCTTTCCAACCCCTAGACCACATTTTTTGCAAACCATCCATAAAACGGGAGACTTCTTTTTGAATTGAAGTTTCACCTAGGGCCATTGCGTACCGAGCCTCAGGAGAAAACGTCAGGGTGAAAAACGTCCTAAACCCACCGTGTTTTTTCGCAACGTAACACGCAGAATCACATATTTTTCTGACACCACGGTCAGAGAGCAAAGAGGTAATGCGCGGCCCGTAATTGTCTGGAGGTACAGAACCAACAGTAGTTTCAACACGCGAACGAATACGATATTCATTCGACCACTCACGGAATTGAAAAACCGCATAAGCAGCCCTTTCGCCCTCTGGAGTGTGCGAACGCTTAAAGCCACCGTAGTGAACATCACGACGAGGGGCAGACTCTAACGAGTCTGAAAAAACCGGCTCAGAGTGTTGGATATTTTTCTGAAATTGTCGTGTCGGACATTTGGTTGCCTTGACTAGCCTATTGCGCTCAGCTTCGCTGAGCGCCTTACACCAGTGCTGATCACGCTTTACATCAGCCAATGAAACGCCATCAGCAAAAATAAAATTTTCATTTATTTTCGTCGGCTTTTGAGGATTGGAATAGAGAAGATGCGCATTACGAATATGCGAACTAGAGTAACCGGCAGAATTGAAAAACGCGGGGTTTTTATCCATCAGTTAAAACCACCAATTGAATAGAATCAGCGTCATAAGGCAAGCCGAGAGTATATTTCTCTACTTCCTTGGAAACGTGGACAAATAACGAAACCGCCGTAACAACGGCTTGACCCAAATCACGCGGCAACGATTCAAGAGCCTCATGAAAACAGTCACCACAGAAGTGGCCAATAGGTGTATCGATTGCGATTGCGTCCCCGCATTTATCACACGCCATGAGTACGGTCTCTTAATAAATTCAGTAGAAGAATTGTCCGTCAGGACAGGAGAAGGAGTTTTTTCAACGAAGTCAGCTAAGCGAAGAACCATCCACAAAAGACAAAAAGTAATGATTACCGTAATGACATAAGGCGAGACGGGCGATACGGGCGCGAAATAGACCGCGAGAGGGCAGAAGCCGAAAAACCAGAGATCAAGGAACCGTTTTTTATTTATCATGCCAGAGCCTGTATAGTGCGCTTCAACGTTGAGGCGGACTGTACATTGATAATTTTCGCGATGTCAATCATGATTCAACAGGTGACAGACACGCTAAGTAGGCAAAAGCTATGAAAAGTTACGAATGGATAGTAAAAGTTAAAGAGTTTAAGAAATTGCCGAGCGACAATTCAGCGGCAAATTTGATAGGAATTACGCGATCAGCGGTAAGCCATCACAAGATCGGGACATGCTTAAGCTTAAATGACGAGCAATGTCTGAAAGTGGCGGAATTACTGGAAATCGAGCCGATTGTTGTAATTGCAGATCAACGCGCAGCAGGTGCAAAAAGTGACAGCATGAAAGCGGTTTGGGAGAAAGTGAAGAGCAGTATTGTAATGGTGCCCAGAGACGGAATCGAACCGCCGACACGAGGATTTTCAATCCTCTGCTCTACCGACTGAGCTATCTGGGCCTAGTATGAGGGCTTTGGCTGCCTCTCAGAAGGCGCGTATTAAACCTGTTCCGAAACAACGAGTCAAGCCCCTGAGATTGAAGACTTATTCGCTGGGGGGGACGTAGCCTTCAGCTTTTTCATAGTCTTCGCCGGATAGAAACTTTTCCATCTCCGCCTGTAGGAATTTCCGTGAGGCGGGGTCCATCATGCTCAGGTGCTTTTCATTGATGAGCATGGTTTGGTGGGCGTGCCATTCTTCCCAGGCTTTTTTGGAGACGTTCTCGAAGATGTCTTGGCCTTTGGGGCCTGGGTAGGGCGGCTTGTCTAGGCCGTCGAGTTCTTGCTGGAATTTCTTGCAGAATACGGTGCGGGTCATAGTGGAGTTTCTCTTAATAAATCTGAGCTGAATACGGCGTCGAGCAGTTTTTTAACTGGCGCTGCGAGGCCGACTTGTTGTTCAGGATGTCCCTTATACCAAAGCTGTGGCTTGGCTTCCATGACGACGTTTGCTTCGGTGTTCAGCCGTACGTGCACAGGAGTGATGTCTAGATGGAAATGGCTGAAGGTGTGGCGCATGACCGGCCAGTGTTGTTTGGTGCTGCCAGCGCTGAGGTTTTTGTCTATATAGTGATCGAGTTCGTCGGCATTTGCTGCCTCAGGAAAGCTCCACAGGCCACCCCATATCCCGCTGTCGGGGCGCTGCTCTAGTAATATTTCGCCGCGATTATTTTCAATAATCAGCATGTGAACTTGTCTAGTCGGTATTTGTTTCTTCGGCTTTTTGCTGGGGTAGTTGGTTTGGGTGTTGTTTGCGAAGCTCTGGCAGTTACTTTGTACTGGGCAGCTAGGGCAGTCGGGGTTGCTGCGGGTGCAGAGGGTGGCACCGAGATCCATGATGGCTTGGGTGTAGTCGGCGACTCGCTTTTCAGGGGTGAGTTCTTCTGCTAAATCCCATAATTGGCTTTCGACTTGTTTTTGACCGGGCCAGCCATTTATGGCGGCGTAGCGTGTGAGCACTCGCTTTACATTCCCGTCGAGTATTGGCGCGCGGCCACTGCAGGCGATGGAGTATATGGCTGCAGCGGTGGAGCGGCCAACGCCGGGAAGTTGCTGCAATAGTTCGTGGTCGTGGGGGAATTCGCCACCGAATTCGTCGCAGACCATTTTTGCCGCCTTGTGTAAGTTTCTGGCGCGGGCGTAGTAACCCAGGCCTGTCCACAGAGCTAGCACGTCATCACTTGGCGCATCGGCGAGACTTTTTACGGTCGGGAAGCGCGCCATAAAGCGCAGGTAATAGTCGATAACGGTGGTGACTTGGGTTTGCTGAAGCATAATTTCAGACACCCACACCCGATACGGCGTGATGTCTTGTTGCCACGGCAGATCTTTGCGACCGGCAACGTCGAACCAGGCCAGCAACTGTTGGCTGAAGATAGGCTTATTACTCGATGTCATTAAGTATTGCGCTGCCAACACCAGAGGCTGTTATTGGCGTTAAAACCCAGTTCTGAGAATAGATTGACTAGCTCTGGCGCTTTGCGCAGATCGGCGGAAATAGATTTCAGGTCATCGGGTAGTTGCTTCATCGCTTGAATGATGAGCTGCCTCGCCACGCCCCTGCGACGTGTTACCTCGCGAACGGATAAGCGCGCTATTTGGTAGTCGCCACCGTATATGGGGGTGAGCGTGAAGGCCGAGAGAATTCGACCATTAAAGCGGCCACCGTAGATAATTAGCTTACCTGACACGGCGGACGCCAGTAGTTTTACACTATCGTTGGGGTACAGTATTTCGAGGTCAGCCGCATCCTGAGGATCGGGTTGTGTGATTATTTCTGCATATACAGGCATTTAGTACGTTTCTGCTTGGTGTAATACGGGTCGGGATTTTTTATAATACGCTATTGTAAGCAAATAACCGATGAGGCGTCGATGAACGAGCGCAAAGCTACGATCAGCCGTAACACCCTAGAAACCCAAATTACCGTGACAGTGAATCTGGATGGCACGGGCACGTCTCATTTTGAAACTGGGGTTCCGTTCCTAGATCATATGATGGATCAGATCGCACGTCACGGCCTGATTGATTTGGTGGTCAACGCCAAAGGTGATCTTCACATTGATGCGCATCACACCGTAGAAGATATTGGTATTACCTTGGGCCAAGCTTTTGCTGAAGCCGTGGGTGATAAGAAAGGTATTACTCGCTACGGTCACGCTTACGTGCCGCTGGACGAGGCTTTGTCGAGGGTGGTGATCGATTTCTCTGGCCGCGCTGGCTTGGAATATCACGTGCCTTATACCCGAGGTAGCGTTGGCGGATTCGATGTGGACTTGTTCTCTGAGTTTTTCCACGGATTTGTAAACCACGCCAAAGTAACGCTGCACATTGATAATCTGCGCGGTAAAAACACCCATCACCAAGCGGAAACGGTGTTTAAAGCATTTGGTCGCGCCTTGCGCATGGCTTTGCAGGCCGACGAGCGTATGGCGGGAATTACGCCTTCTACCAAGGGCAGTCTCTAGGGTTTATCGGTATGAGTTCTTCTTCCGTTGCCGTCGTTGATTACGGCATGGGTAATTTGCATTCGGTAGCCAGCGCTCTCGAAAAAGTGGGTGACGGCGTTAAGGTGATTGTCACCGACTGCCCAGAGACTATTCTCGGCGCCGATCGCGTTATCTTCCCCGGTGTTGGTGCGATTCGCGACTGCATGGCTGAACTAAAAGCCCGTGGCCTTGATGAAGTGATTCAAGAGGTGGCAGCGCAAAAGCCAATGCTCGGAATCTGTCTTGGCATGCAGGCGCTACTGGAAAGTAGCGAGGAAAACGGCGGTGTAGAGTGTTTAGATATTCTGCCCGGTGCGGTTAAGTTTTTTGGTAACGATTTGCATGACAGCGCGGGTACACGCCTTAAGGTGCCGCATATGGGCTGGAATAACGTTGCCCAAACTATTGAGCATCCGCTGTGGGCCGGCATCGCCAATCATAGCCGCTTTTACTTTGTGCATAGCTACTACGTAGATGCGCCTGACTTTGTGGCTGGCACCGCCGATTATGGCGTACAGGTTCACGCAGCGCTTGCCTGTGAAAACGTGTTTGCTGTGCAGTTTCACCCAGAAAAAAGCGGTGAAGCTGGCCTGCGCCTGCTGCGTAATTTCTTGAATTGGGATCGCCCCGTGGCGAGCTTCTTTCCGGTAACAGATTGATCTCGTTGTCAGAATTTATTTTTAGGTTTTTATTATGTTGATTATCCCCGCAATAGATTTAAAAGACGGCCAATGCGTGCGCCTGCGTCAAGGCGAAATGGGCGACTCTACGGTATACGGTAATGACCCCGTGGAAATGGCCGCGCGCTGGGTTGCCGCGGGCGGTCGTCGTCTGCATTTGGTTGATCTTAATGGCGCTTTTGAGGGCAAGCCGGTGAATGGTGAAGCGGTAACGGCCATCGCTAAAGCTTACCCAGATCTGCCGATCCAAATAGGCGGCGGCATTCGCTCTTTAGATACCATTGAGCAGTATTTAGATGCGGGTGTTAACTACGTGATTATTGGCACCAAGGCAGTAAAAGAGCCGAAGTTTGTTGCCGAGGCGTGTAAGGCATTTCCCGGCTCCGTCATTGTTGGCTTAGACGCTAAAGACGGTTTGGTTGCCACCGACGGGTGGGCAGAAGTGTCGACATTATTGGCGACGGAATTAGCCAAGCGTTTTGAGCAAGATGGCGTTAGCTCCATTGTCTACACCGACATTAGCCGCGACGGCATGATGCAGGGCGTTAATGTTGACGCCACTGTGGCCATGGCCAAGGCCTCTGGTCTGCCTGTTATTGCCTCTGGTGGCGTGACCAATATGGATGATATTCGGGCGCTAAACGCGGTTGCTGAGGCGGGCATATTAGGTGCCATTACCGGTCGCGCGATTTACGAAGGCGAACTCGATTTAGCCGAAGCGCAGCGTTACTGCGACGACAATCGCTAAAAGCGGACAGGACGAGAAACCAATATGGCTCTGGCTAAACGCATTATTCCCTGTCTAGATGTAGACAAGGGGCGCGTTGTAAAAGGCGTTAATTTTGTAGGGATTCGCGATGCTGGTGATCCTGTAGAAGTGGCCAAGCGCTACAACGAACAGGGCGCTGACGAAATCACCTTTCTCGACATTACCGCGACCCACGAAGGCCGTGAAACTACGGTTCACACCGTTGAGCAGATTGCCGCCGAGGTGTTTATTCCACTCACGGTGGGCGGTGGTATTCGCGAGATTAAAGATATTCGCACTATGCTCAATGCTGGCGCGGATAAAGTTGGTATTAATTCGGCGGCGATTCACCGGCCAGACTTTGTTAAAGAGGCAGCGGATCGTTTTGGCTCCCAGTGTATTGTTATTGCGATAGATGCCAAACGTGTTGCCGATGAAGCCGATGGTCGGCCGCGCTGGGAAATTTTCACCCACGGCGGGCGCAAACCAACCGGCATCAATGCGGTGGAGTGGGCGATTAAAATGGTCGCCAACGGCGCTGGCGAAGTGCTACTGACCAGTATGGATGGAGACGGCACCAAGGCAGGTTACGACTTGGCATTGACCCGCGCTATATCTGAAGCCGTGCCGGTTCCGGTTATCGCCTCTGGTGGCGTGGGTAATCTGGATCACATGGTGGCAGGTATTCAAGAAGGCTTGGCGGATGCGGTATTGGCGGCAAGTATTTTTCATTTTGGGGAGTACACGGTGCCAGAGGCTAAAGCCTACATGGCGGCGCGAGGAATAGAAGTCCGTTTGTGATGTGGTAAAAGAAAGCATAAAAAAAGCGGGCCTTGGCTCGCTTTTTTTATGCTTGTGTATTGGCTACGCCTTATTGCGTTCCTGTTTCGCTTTTTTTGTCTAATAAGGCTGTTTTGGGTGCAGACATGATATTTAAACCCTTGAGAAGATTCAGCGCCTCGTAGAGTTGGTTGTCGTCCGCAGCTAGGTCTTTGCGCTCACCTTTCTCAGCTTTGCGGCTAGAGCTGTCGCTTTCCTTTCCGTCTCCTCGGCCTAAATGACCGGCAAGATCCGCTTCGGTAATCTCTAGGCCATTGGCGGTTAACGCTTCAATACGGGCGCGTTCTACTATGATGTCAGGGGTGATGCCCTGTGCCTGAATTGAGCGGCCACTAGGCGTGAAATAACGCGCGGTGGTTAATTTAATAGCGCTGTCTTCTGATAGCGGCAATACCGTTTGTACCGAGCCTTTACCAAAGCTAGTGGTGCCCATGATCACAGCGCGACGATGATCTTGCAGAGCGCCAGCCACGATTTCAGACGCGGATGCAGAGCCGCCGTTAATCAGCACAACCATAGGTGTACTGTCTGCTGGATTTCTTGCGCTGGCCATAAACCGGCTGTAGGCGTTAGGCAGGCGGCCTTCAGTGTAGACAATTAGGCCATCGTCGATAAATTCATCGACCACCTGCACTGATGCCTGTAGCAATCCGCCAGGGTTATTGCGCAGGTCTAAGATCAGACCTTCGAGTGGATCGCGGCCAGCTTTCAGCTTTGCCAATTCCTTTTTTAAGTCCTGGCCGGTGCGACTCTGGAATTGTGAGATACGAATATAGCCATAACCGGGTTGCAAGGTTTCACTGCGGACACTCGCGACGGTAATCACATCGCGTTTTAGTTTTACCTCAAAGGGCGCGCTAATACCGCTGCGTAAAATGGTGAGTACAATTTTGCTGCCGGCGGGGCCGCGCATTAGTGTTACCGACTCCTGCAACGACATACCTTTTATAGGCTTATTGTCGATTTGGATAATCAGGTCGCCGGTTTGGATGCCCGCGCGCGCAGCTGGGGTATCATCAATGGGCGTAACAACTTTTATAAAGCCATTTTCCATGCCGACTTCGATGCCTAGGCCGCCGAATTCACCGGTAGTGTGATTTTGCAGATCTTCAAAGGAGCTGGCGTCGAGGTAATCCGAGTGTGGGTCTAGTCCGCTGAGCATCCCGCGTATCGCATTTTCAAGCAGGGTCTTATCGTCTACTTCTTCTACATAGCTAAGACGAATCTGATTAAAAACGTCGGCGAAATTCCGCAATGATTGTAAGGGCAGTTGGCCCAGTGGTGCAGCGTCGGAGTCTGCGGTATCGGCGGTGTCATTTTCGGCGATCGCGCCTATGGGGGCGGCCAGGAGCACGACCATAAGAGCAGTAAGTGTGTGGCGTAGCATGTGTGGCATGTATTCAGTTCCTGGACGACTTAAATCGAGGTTTATTGTATCTTGCTTTATCGGCGATTACTTCGCCCTTACTGGCACCAGCGCCGTGGATCTGTGGGTTGGCCTTTGTAGCGAATCTCAAAATATAACCCAGCTTGGCGTTGGCCACCGCTATTTCCTACAGTTGCCACCGCTTCGCCACCCTTTACCCAGTCGCCTTCAGTGCGCAGCAGGCTTTGGTTGTGTGCATATAGGCTAAGATAACCGCCGCCGTGATCGACAATAATTAGTAAGCCCGCGCCGCGCAGCCAATCGGCAAATACCACGCGGCCATTGTGTATCGACATAACCGCATCGCCTTCTTTCGCCGCTATTTGAATGCCCTGCCATGTCACGGCGCTGCCTTGGCGAGACGCCCCATAACGATTGAGGGGTTTACCTCTTACCGGCCAGGGCATTTTTCCGCGCATGTCTTTAAATGGTTTATAACTAGCTGGAATGGCGATATTGGTAATTTCACGCTCGACCGCTTGTAAGACGCTTTCTAGGCTTTTACGTTCCTTGTCGAGCATGTTGAGCGAGCTGTTTGTGTTGACTATTTCCCGATCTATTCCGGCTAGCGCCCTGGCGCGCTGTTGTTTTTGTTGCAGCAATGCCTGTTGCTGGCGTTGCAACTCTGAGCTCGTCTGGGCCAGAGCTTGAGCTTCGGCTTCAATGGCTGGTTTGAGCGAATCCAGTTCTGATAGTGTGTCCCGGTACTTGATGAGTTCTTCGCTGCGGGCGCGGTTAAAGTAGTAAAAGTAGGTCAGTGTTCGGCTGAGTTTTTCGGGATTCTCCTGATTCAGCAGCATTTTTAATTGGCTTTCTTTGCCGAGAGTGTAGGCGTGGCGAACATGCTCGGCAATCAGCTTTTTCTGGCTCTGTTGCTTCTGACGGAGCTGCCCCTGACGCGTTTCCAATTCGGCCAGCTTACGCTGCTGTTGGTCACGTCTATTGCTGGTGTGGTGAAGTTTTGCCGCCAGTGTGCCGATGTCTTTTTCGATAGTGCGCAGTGCTTTAGCGGTATTACTGCGATCGGTTTGCTGTTTGCTAATTGATTTTTTTAGCGAGCTTATCTTTTCGTTTAGGGTATCGAGCTGGCGCTGGGTGTTGCCATTGTCTGCGACAGCCAGCGTTGCAGCGCCTATCAATAACAAGGCAAAAAGTGATTTGCGAAGAATGGCGGCGCGCAGCAGCACGTGAATAATCGCCTTAGGCTTCGCGCAGCAAATTAACGCCGGTCATTTCAGCGGGTTGGTCGATAGCCATTAGTGCCAACATAGTGGGGGCGATGTCGGCGAGTCTCCCGCCATTGGCTTGTAGTACGCCCTGTTGGCCGCCCACGTAAACCAGCGGCACTAGTTCGGTTGTATGTTGGGTGTGGGCTTGACCGGCGTCGTAGTCGACCATTTGTTCGCAATTGCCGTGGTCTGCGGTGATTAGGCAATGACCGTTCATTTCAATAACCGCATCGGTGACGCGTTTTATGCAAGCGTCCAAGGCTTCAACGGCTTTGACTGCGGCGGAAAGTATACCTGTGTGGCCAACCATGTCGCCGTTGGCGTAGTTGCAAATAATGGCGTCGTACTTTCCGCTGCGGATGGCGGCCACTAATTTATCGGTTACTTCGGGTGCGCTCATTTCTGGTTTTAAGTCGTAGGTGGCGACATCAGGAGAGGGGATGAGCTCTCTGTCTTCACCCTTATAAAGGGCTTCGCGTCCGCCGCTAAAGAAGAATGTCACGTGGGCGTACTTTTCTGTTTCGGCAATGCGAAGCTGGGTTTTGCCGGATTTCTCTAGCACTTCACCTAAGCTGTTGTGCATTTTTTCTGGTGGGTAGGCGACGGCGGCTTTAATAGTGTCGGCATACTCGGTGGTCATGACAAATTCCGCTAAGGCGGGGATGGCGCCACGTTTAAAGCCATCAAAGTCCTGATCTACAAAGGCGCGGGTGATTTCCCTTGCGCGGTCGGCGCGGAAGTTCATGAAGATGACACTGTCACCGTCTTTGATATTGCCGTCGAGTTGACCTTCGGCCTTGATCACTGACGCGTTTACAAATTCGTCGTTTTCATCTCTCGCGTAAGCGGCTGCAAGTGCTTCTGTGGCGGAGCTATAACTGTATTCTGCGCTAGATTGGGTGAGCAGATTGTAGGCTTTTTCGACGCGATCCCAGCGGTTGTCTCGGTCCATGGCGTAATAGCGGCCGATGAGCGATGCGATGCGTCCCTTCCCGAGTTCGGCGAATTTCTGATCTAATTTTTCTAAAGAATGCTGCGCACTGCGCGGTGGTGTGTCGCGACCATCTAAAAATGCGTGCACATAAATTTGCTCGGCGCCGCGCTTGGCGGCGAGTTCTATCATGGCGAGAATGTGGTTTTCGTGGCTGTGGACGCCACCAGGCGAGAGCAAGCCGAGAATGTGTACTGCTTTGCCCGCAGAAACGGCTTTATCAACCGCGCCTGTGTACGTTGGGTTGGTAAAAAAATCACCGTCAGCAATGTCTTTGTCGATGCGAGTAATGCTTTGATAAACAACGCGTCCAGCGCCAAGGCTCATGTGGCCGACTTCAGAATTCCCCATTTGACCGTCAGGCAGTCCGACATCGAGACCCGATCCAGAAATAAGTGTGTGCGGTGACTTTTTCCACAGGGCGTCCCAGTTGGGCGTATTTGCCTGGAGAATAGCATTGTCTTTGGGGTCTTCGCGGTAGCCAAAGCCGTCAAGTATGATTAATACAACGGGCTTTTTGGTTTGCGTGTCGGCCATAATAGAACCACTTTAAATCGGCTGGAATGAGCTCGCTATTGTAACTTTTTCGGCACAATGAGGCTATGCGGTGAAGGGTGAGAATTGCACAGTGGCAGTGTATACTCTCGCTTTTTTCGCGAATTGTGTTCACCGCGACGTATAAAGAGAGTTTTCATGGAAAAATTAATCCCCTTTGTTGCTGAGCAGTGGATACTTATATCGGCATTGATCTCTTGCTTGCTGTTATTGAGCTTTCATGAGTCTAAGCGTGCTGGTAAATCCATCACGCCTCAGCAGATGGTAAGCTTACTGAATCAGGAGAGCGCGGTGGTCATCGACCTTCGCGATAAGGCTGAGTACAGCAAGGGTCATATTTTAGATTCAGTGAATGTGCCGTTTGCAAAGCTAGATAAAGAAATTGACGGTATTGCCGACAAAGACAAGCCAGTTGTATTAGTGTGCAAGCTCGGGCAGCACGCAAGTGCGGCGGGCAAGAAGTTCGGCGCCAAAGGCTATACTCAGGTTCACCGCTTGAAAGGCGGCATTTCTGAGTGGCAGGCCATGCAAATGCCATTGGTAAAAAAGTAATCAGCCGACTTACAGTTGGTACTAGTGTAACGGGGAGAAGTGAAGATGGCGAAAGTAACAATTTACACCACGCGATTCTGCCCCTATTGCGTCCGCGCTAAGCAGTTGCTTAGTAGCAAGGGCGTGACATTTGAAGAGATTCCGGTCGATGGCCGCAATGATCTTCGCAGTGATTTATTGGCTCGCACCGGTCAGCGTACCGTGCCGCAAATCTGGGTCGGTGAAACCCATGTTGGTGGTTGTGATGAGCTAATGGATCTTGAGCGACGTGCTCAACTAGATGGATTGCTCGCCTTGTAATTAACGATGGCGCCCATATTGTTTATTTATACCCAGAATTAGGAAATAGAAAATAATGTCAGAAGAAGCACAAGCTCCCGCCCAGCCTAAATTTGCGTTACAGCGTATTTACGTTAAAGACGCGTCGTTTGAATCGCCTAGCGCACCGTTGATTTTCACGAAGACGTGGAAACCAAAAATACAAGTCGATTTGAATACCCGCAGCAACCCTGTCGCTGAGAATAATTTTGAAGTTATTCTCACCGTCACCATCACTGCCAAATTGGAAGATGATGAGACCGCATTCTTGGTGGAAATTCACCAAGGCGGATTATTCCTTGCTGAGGGCATTGAGGGCGAACAATTACGTCAGCTTTTGGGTATAGCGTGTCCAAATATGCTATTCCCGTATTTACGCGAAGCGGTTGATGCGTTGGTCGTTAAAGGTGGTTTCCCTGCCCTTGCCCTGCAGCCGGTTAATTTTGAGGCGCTTTATCGTCAAGCGCAGCAGCAGGCAGAGCAAAAAGCGGCCGCTGAACCAACTACTCACTAAGTGAGCTTGCGACGCTGGGCTGATCAAGTCTAGCGTTGCCCAATTTCCTCATGTTTCATATCGCCCTGCATGAGCCGCGTATTGCGCCCAATACCGGTAATATTATTCGTCTTGTTGCGAATAATGGCTGTCATCTGCATTTAATTGAACCGCTGGGTTTTGATCTCGAAGAAAAGAAACTTCGCCGGGCAGGGTTGGATTACGCTGATTTAGCTCGGGTGAGCCGGCATGCGAATTATGAAAGTTTTCTGCAAGAAATGGCCGGTCGGCGTATCTTTGCTCTAACTACCAAGGGTAGCCGCAACTACGCAGATGCCGAATTTAAAGCCGATGATGTGCTGTTATTTGGCTCTGAAACCGCTGGCCTACCGCAGAATATTCGCGATGATTTGGGAGTTGAGCATTGCTTAAAAGTCCCGATGATCGGTACGTCCCGCAGTTTGAATTTGTCGAATACCGTGGCGCTGGTAAGTTATGAAGCGTGGCGGCAGGTGGGGTTTCTGGGTTCGAGCTAGGCGACGTGAATCTGAGGTCGGATGTAAAAAAGCCCAGCGCGAGTGCTGGGCTTTTATGTTTTGCGTCAGACGTCCGACATTAAGCGTCTGTCTTATTTAACATCAATCATCGTCATCATCACCACCCATGCCTAGCTCTTTAATTTTACGGGTCAGAGTATTGCGCCCCCAGCCGAGTAAATTGGCTGCATCGCGACGGCGTCCGTGGGTATGCTTCAGTGCGGACTCAATCATAATGCGTTCAAACTGTGGCACAGCGCGGTCGAGTAGTTTATCTCGGCCAAGTATTAATTCTTGGTCTGCCCAGCGTTTAAGATTATCTTGCCAGTTGGAGGCGGGTGCCGCTTCGCCCTGTGGTCTTTCTAGTAATTCGGGTGGCAAATCGTCTATATGTATCTCACGACCAGCAGCCATTACGGTCAACCAGCGACAGGTGTTCTCTAATTGCCGTACGTTACCTTGCCATTCCATTTGGCAGAGATATTCCTCTGTTTCTGGGCGTAGTCTTTTAGGTTCAACATTTAGCTCATTGCCAGCACGAGTAAAGAAATGCTGCATGAGTTTGGGAATATCTTCTCTGCGTTCTGACAGTCGCGGCAGATGAATTCGAATAACATTGATGCGGTGGAAAAGGTCTTCCCTGAATGTGTTGTTTTTTACCAGCTTTTCGAGATTCTGGTGGGTCGCGGCAATAATACGAACGTCGACTTTCACTGGCGTGTGGCCACCAACGCGGTAGAACTCGCCATCGGCAAGTACGCGTAATAATCGTGTTTGGGTGTCGGCGGGCATATCACCGATTTCATCTAAAAATAGCGTGCCGCCGTTGGCCTGTTCGAAGCGGCCGCGACGCTGCGCGCTGGCGCCAGTAAATGCGCCCTTTTCATGGCCAAATAACTCGGACTCCATGAGATCTTTAGGGATAGCTGCCATGTTTAGGGCAATGAAGGGCTTTGTGGCGCGGGGGCTGTGGCGATGCAGTGCCTGAGCAACTAGCTCTTTACCGGTGCCTGATTCACCGTTAATTAGTACGGTGATATTTGACTGGGCCAATCGGCCGATAGCGCGAAACACCTCTTGCATTGCGGGTGCTTCACCAATGATTTCCGTGGTTTCTAGCGGCGGCTGCTCGGGCAATAAATTACGATTTTTATTGGCGTGTTGAAGGGCGCGCTGGGTTGTTGCAACCGCTTCGTCAACGTCAAAAGGTTTGGGTAAATATTCAAATGCACCACCTTGATAAGAGGCGACAGCGCTGTCTAAGTCCGAGTGTGCGGTAGTGATTATGACTGGTAAGCCGGGGTGTGCGGCGGTAATTCTGGAGAGCAATTTTAAACCATCGATTCCGGGCATACGGATGTCGCTGATGATTGCGTCCGGAACTTCACCTTCAAGTTGCCCGAGTAGCTCATCACCATTTTCAAAACAGCGGGTAACAATGCCAGCTTGGGTGAGGGCTTTTTCTAGTACCCAGCGTATCGATCGGTCGTCGTCGGCTATCCAGACGGAGTTGGCTTGGCTCATTAGGCGTGCTCCAGTGGAATGTGCAGCGAGAACGCGGTATTCCCGGGTTCGCTACTACATTCTATAAGTCCGTTATGTTGATTGAGTATTGACTGTGCAATAGACAGTCCAAGTCCGGTACCGTCGGCGCGCCCGCTAACCATAGGTAAAAATATCGAGGCGCGAAGGTCGGCAGGTATGCCTGGCCCGTTGTCGATGATATCTATGCTGCAAACGAGGCGATGACGGTGTGCGCCAATGGTGAGTTGGCGTATCGTGCGAGTGCGGATAATGATAGTGGGGTCGCGGTCGCCGAATGAATCTTGGCGTAGCGCCTGCTGGGCATTGCGAATAACATTCAGGAAGGCTTGTATCAATTGTTCTCGGTCGCCAAGAATGTCTGGAATGCTCGGGTCGTAATCGCGAATGATGCGAATGTCGCCATCGCTTTCCGCCTCAACAAGCTGGCGCACACGCTCTAGTACTTCGTGAATATTGGTGTTTTGTTTTTCGGGCGCGCGATGCGGGCCGAGCATGGTATCGACTAAATTGCGCAGACGATCCGCTTCTTCAATGATGATGTTTGTGTAGTCATGCAGCTTGGGGTCGTTAAGTTCACGCGCTAGGAGCTGAGCTGCGCCGCGTAGCCCTCCGAGCGGATTTTTGACCTCGTGGGCGATCCCGCGAATCAGTGCTTGGCTGTTTTGCTGGGAGGACAATAAACCTTCCTCTCGACTGATGCGGATTAGTCTGTCTAAGGGCTGCAGCTCGATAATGAGTGACGTGCGGCGATTTTCCGTGACCGGAGTGACAGCGTAGTCAACGGTGATTTCGGTGCCTGAGCGAAGTGTTAAAACGGTCTCTCGCTTGGTGTAGGCCTCGCAATTATTGATCGCGTCGAGAAGCTTAACTAGAGTGTCTTCCTGCTCGTGAAAAAGTTTAGTGATTGCCTCGCCGTGTATGCGTTGATCCGACACCGCCAAAAGTGACTCTGCCGCCGGATTAATATAGCTGACGGTCAGATTCGGCTCGACTAACAGGATCGCTGTTTTCAAGTTGTCGAGTATTTGGTGGTAGATATTGTGCGGGGGCATAGCATGGCCAGTAGGTTTGTTATGCTTTGCCTTCAAGCAATTTTTAGGCCAAGCGAAAGCTGAATGATTTTATAGGTGGAACAACAATTTTCAATGGTTGCAACGTTAAAAGGCCCTGATATGGGGCTAGCCTATGCTGCGACGCGGGGTCGCTTTTTGGGGCGAAAATCGACTTCAATTTGCAGTATGCACATATATGGTGCAAATAAATACTTAAAACAGATGTCGGTGAGATTAATTTGATGGGCGGTAAACGGTGACGTTGATGCTACTTTTGCTGAGGCTTTTACCGTCGCGGTCGATAATGTGGGCGCTAATCTGATGTGGGCCACGTTGGATTTGTGGGATCGAAAACGATGTCGATGTCGATGTTGATGTACTAACGATACGGTCGTCTACTCGAATGCGTACTTGTTGGCCGTCGCGCAGAGGATGATCAGTGCTGATGGTAATGGTGGTTGCTACTAGGCCATTCGGAATAATGCTGCCATCCCTGGGACTGGTGATTTGAATACTGTTTTTATCTTGGTCTGTATTGCTGGCTTTGCGTTGGGGTTCGGTGACTTCCACTGCTGGCGTAGTGTTGATGGTGGGTAAAATAATGGGGTTTCCACTTTTCGGTGCTTTGTCCGAATAAACGGTGTGTCCGTTTTTATCGGTATATCGATAGATCTCGCCATTTGCTGCGTGGGCGCATATCGCAAACAAAAAACTGGCTAAGAGTATGCGGTGCATGGTGGCTCCGGTGTGGTGGTCCTCCTTACATCATCTCTTGAGAAAGGGTTTGCTACAAGTATAAAAAAACCCGCCAGAGGCGGGTTCTTTTAAAGCGCTATCAAGTATTACACGCTGTAGTACATGTCGAACTCAACGGGGTGAGTTGTCATGGCTAGGCGCTCAACTTCTTGGGCTTTCAGTGCGATGTAAGCGTCGATGGTATCGTCGTCGAAAACACCGCCAGCGGTTAAGAACGAGCGGTCTGCGTCTAATGCTTGCAGTGCTTGATCTAGGCTAGAGGCAACGGTTGGGATTGCCGCTGCTTCTTCTGCTGGAAGATCGTAAAGGTCTTTATCAGCAGCATCGCCAGGGTGAATCTTGTTTTTGATACCGTCTAAGCCGGCCATCAGCATTACCGCAAACGCGAGGTAAGGGTTGGCAGATGGATCTGGGAAGCGAACTTCTACGCGACGTGCTTTCGGGTTTGGAACAAATGGAATGCGGATTGACGCAGAGCGGTTGCGCGCTGAGTAAGCCAGCATAACAGGTGCTTCAAAGCCAGGAACCAAACGTTTATACGAGTTGGTAGAGGCGTTGGTGAAAGCATTGATAGCGCGAGCGTGCTTGATGATACCGCCGATATAGAACAGCGCTGTTTCAGACAGGCCGCCGTATACATCCCCAGCAAACAGGTTAACGCCGTCTTTGCTCAAAGACTGGTGAACGTGCATGCCGCTGCCGTTGTCGCCAACGATTGGCTTAGGCATAAACGTTGCTGTTTTGCCGTAGGCATGAGCAACATTGTGTACGCAATACTTTAGAATTTGAACTTCGTCAGCTTTCTTAACACAAGTGTTTGGGCCAACGCCGATTTCACACTGGCCAGCTGTGCCCACTTCGTGGTGATGTACTTCTATAGTCAGACCCATGTCGGTCATGGCGTTACACATAGCGCCACGCAGGTCGTGTAGGCTGTCGACTGGCGGTACGGGGAAATAACCACCTTTAACGCCTGGGCGGTGACCGGTATTGCCTTCTTCGAAGTTGTCGCCAGATTTCCACGCCGCTTCGTCAGACGCAATCGCGTAGCTAGCGCCTTCCATTGACACCTTCCACTTCACGTCGTCGAAAATGAAGAATTCTGGCTCTGGACCGAATAGGGCGTTGTCGGCTATGCCGCTTGAGCGCATATAGTCTTCAGCGCGCTGAGCGATAGAGCGTGGGTCGCGGTTGTAGCCCAGCATTGTAGAGGGTTCTACAATGTTGCAGCGGATGATAATGGTGGATTCTTCGGTGAAAGGGTCTAAAACAGATGCTGAGTCATCTGGCATGAGAATCATGTCTGATTCGTTAATGCCTTTCCAGCCAGCGATTGACGAACCGTCAAACATTTTACCGTCTTCAAAAAAACCGGCGTCAACTTCGGTTGCCGGAATGGTGACGTGCTGCTCTTTGCCTTTTGTGTCGGTGAACCGCATGTCGGCCCATTTCACGTCGTTATCGGCGATTAACTTCAGAGTGTTCTCTGACATTATGTACGTCCTCCAGAATAGAGAGTCTGTTAAAAGTTCGGCTAGGCCGAGTTGATGATAATTATATTCGCAACGTATTGTGCCGCATAGCGGAGCAATCTGTGAACCGTAAAAGCAATATATATGCCGTTTAATTGTGCCTGATTTTTAGGTTTGGTGGCTTTCTTCCTTTTCTTGTGGCTGAAGATTGTGCGTCGAGATAAAAAGCGCGGTCTTTTTTGGTGCAATATCAATATTTATGTTCTTTTTTGGTGCGGGTGCGCTTTGGGCTGCGTCCGATGCTAGGGGCCGCTATAATGGCCGCCCATTTACAAAAGTGACCCGTTAATGAAATTTATCGTCAAGCTGTTTCCTGAAATCATTGTTAAGAGTAAGCCTGTGCGTAAGAAATTTACCCAGCAGCTTCGGGATAACCTGCGTAAATTGTTATTACCGCTCGATCCGGATTTAGTCATTGTTCGTGATTGGGATCGTATCACTTTAGAGACCCGTAGTACCGACCCCAGTGTGTTAAAACGCTTTACAGTTGTTCTATGTCAAACACCAGGCATTGCTCATGTTATCGAGGTCCTGGAATATCCTTTGGTGGATGTGCACGACATTTATGAAAAAACCCGAGAGGTTCTTGGCGACAGTCTTAAGGGGCGTACTTTTGCCGTGCGTTGCAAGCGGGTTGGTAGCCATGATTTTAGTTCCGGCGAGGTAGAGCGCTACGTGGGTGGCGGGCTTAATCAACATGTTGAGTCCGCCGGTGTTGATTTGCGCAACCCGGATGTCACCGTGCGAATCGAAGTGCGTAATGCGGTGGTCTATATCGTTAAACGTCGTATAGAAGGTTTAGGCGGCTACCCTATGGGAACGGTTGATGCCGTGATGTCGCTTATTTCCGGTGGCTTTGACTCCACAGTGTCGAGTTACATGACTATGAAGCGGGGTATTCGCACTCACTTCTGTTTTTTCAATCTCGGTGGGCGTGAGCACGAGGTTGGGGTAAAGGAAGTCGCGCTGTACTTGTGGCTTAAATATGGAGCGTCACATCGGGTTAAATTTGTCAGTGTACCGTTTGAGGATGTTGTTGCTGAGATTTTGAAAAACGTCGAGAACTCTCAAATGGGGGTTGTTCTTAAGCGCATGATGCTGCGCGCAGGGGCTGAGGTGGCAGCTCAGCTGGAGGTGCCAGCGTTGGTTACTGGCGAAGCTGTGTCTCAGGTTTCTAGTCAAACACTGCAAAATTTATCGGTGATTGATCAGGTAACGGACACACTCGTGCTTAGGCCTTTGATTACCATGGATAAGCTCGACATTATTAAAATAGCCGCGCAGATAGGTACCGAAGAGTTCGCCGCTAATATGCCTGAATACTGTGGGGTGATTTCGGTTAAACCTACGACCAAGGCGAAGCCTGAGCGCGTAGCGGCCCAAGAGGCGAAGTTTGACTTTGCCGTACTTGAGCGGGCGATTGCTGCCGCGGAGTTTATTAATATCGATCAGCTAGCCGACGAGGATAGAACGGTAGCGGAAGTTGAAATGCTACCGATTCCGTTGCCTGGCTCGGTAGTGCTAGATGTTCGTCACCCTGATGAAATTGATCGTTTGCCTTTAAAGCTTGTAAGTGGCGAAGTGCAGGCGATACCTTTTTATGAATTGCATCGCCGGTTTGCGGAGCTGGATTCTGCTCGCACGTATTTGCTGTATTGCGAAAAGGGTGTAATGAGTCGGCTGCATGCTTCGCATTTAGTTGAGCAGGGCTTTAATAATGTGAAGGTGTATCGTCCGTCATGAATGAAATAAACGTATCTCCTTTGTTTGATGTCTTGGTGTCTCCGCGCTGGGCAGACCAAGACAGCATGGGCCACATAAACCATGTTCAATACTTTCGCTATTTAGAGCAGGCGCGCGTTCAGTGGCTGATCGATTCGGGTTTTGGCAATAGCGGCGATGCCAACAATCTTTCAGGCTTGATTGTTGCGGCAATTGGGCTCAATTACAGAAAGGAGTGGCACCACGACAAACTATTGCGCGCCAAGGCGTGGGCCGTCCATATTGGCAATAGTAGTTTTCGTCTGCTGCACAGACTTTATTCTGAAGACGGCAGCGAGTTAGTCGCTGAGGGCGAGATAACATTGGTCTGTATTGACGCCGAACATCGTCCGATACCGATAGGCCATAATGAGCGCAGCCAATTGCATGCCTGCGCCTTGAGCTAGCGATTTATTCGCTAGCGGGTTTGCCTAGGTTCAAATTGTAGTATTTGAAGTGCTGATTCTCTAGCGTTAGTGTCGCAGTCATAATCGCACTACCGTGTTCAAAGCGAACGTTGCTGCTGTAGCTGAGTTTCGGCGGGTGGTTAAGGATAGATAGCGCGCCACTAAGGCGGGAAAACAAGGGCTCGTCCATGCTGGTGAATGCGCCAAGATGGCGATAGTTATCTGTTAATTGCTGGAGTTGCTCATCGCTCACTTCGTCGAGTGTTTCTCTGCCTAGCTCCGACTTTAGATCCTGTACATCCCAGCTCGAAATTTTCGCCAGTGACGCCTTCAAATAGCGATTGGCATTGTCTTTATAATGGTCTTCAACTTCCCCGCTGTAGTAGTAGAGCCCGCCAAAGCCAAGTAGGCCAGAAATAACAAACACGTTTAGAGTGATATTGCGCACAGAGAGAATCCTGTTTAGATAAGTTTAAGGCTGTTTAAAAAGATAAGAATAATACCGATAGGCGCAAGGTAGCGCAGTACAAACCACCAACATTTAAATAGCATGCCCGTTCCCATGCCTACTTCTTCCTCGACAGTATTTTTCGAAAGCGCGCGGCCTACAAATAGCGCAATCATCAGTCCGCCTAGGGGTAGCATAATATTAGCCGTTATATAGTCTAAGGCGTTAAACACTTCTCCGTAGAATATACAGGCGACCCCGCCTAGCCATGCAATGCCGGTGAGCCCAAATGTCGAAAACACTCGTTTAACATCACGTTTTTCTAACCAAGCGACGCCGGGCTCGATTAGTGAAATCGAAGAGCTGAGTGCGGCAATGCTAACCAAGGCAAAGAAAATAGTACCGAAGAACTGCCCGCCGCCCATATTAGAAAAGGCAATGGGTAGTGTGACAAACATCAGGCCGGGACCTTGGCCCGGAGTGAGGTCATTCGCAAAGACCAGTGGGAACATTGCCATGCCAGCGACAAGAGCGATTACGGTGTCGAGGGCGGCAATCGTTAATACGGTTTTGCCAATCGACGCTTTTCCGGGGAAATAGGCGCCATAGGCCATGATCGCGCCCATGCCCAAGCTTAGCGTAAAGAAGGCGTGGCCCATGGCAACGAGCACCGCCTCGCTGGTAAGTTTGCTGAAATCGGTGTCGAACATAAAGTGCAGGCCGGCGCTAAAATCGCCGTTGAACCAGCTATACCCAAGTAGTAATAGAAGGAATCCAAACAGCACTGGCATTAAAATATCGACAGATTTGCCGATGCCATTGGTAACGCCACCGGCGACAATCGAGGCGGTGATGAGACAAAAGATGCTGTGCCAAAACAGTTGTTCATACGGGCTGCTGAGCAGTTCTGAAAAGCTCTTTTCTATCTGCTCCACCGGTGCTTGGTGATAACTGCCACTTAGGCTTTGGGCGACATAATCTAGCGCCCAGCCAGCGACCACGCTGTAGAACATCATAATCATTAGGCCGGCTAGAATGCCAATGGCACCCACTGCGCCCCAGTTGGCCGTTTTGCCCGCCGCTTGTCCTAGACTGCTCATGCTGTCCACCGGATCGCTGCGACCGGCTCTGCCAACCATGATTTCTGCAATCATCACCGGTATACCGATCAGCAAAATGCAGGCTAGGTAGATCAGTACAAATGCACCGCCGCCGTATTCGCCGGTAATGTAGGGAAATTTCCAGATATTGCCGAGTCCGACGGCGGAGCCGGTAGCGGCAAGAATAAAGGTCCAGCGGCTCTTCCAGGTGACATTGGCGGTCATCGTGATCGGTATCCGTAGCGGAATTTTTGTCAATTCGGGTTTGATTGTAACGGCTATCGTGCTTCCGCCCAAGCGGCGCGCTTTTTTGAATTATTATGGTAATAGTTGCTCAAGGTGAAGATAAATTGATCAGTTACTGCTTTGCGGTGCGGTGCTGGTGTATAATGCGCGGCCATTTTATCCAACGACGAATGCCATTTCATGATTGATACGCTGCGTAATATCGCCATTATCGCCCACGTTGACCACGGTAAAACCACACTGGTGGATAAACTGTTGAGTCAGTCGGGAACCCTTGACCGCCGCAACCAAGATTCCGAGCGGATCATGGACTCCAACGACCAGGAGAAAGAACGCGGTATAACCATTCTTGCTAAAAACACGGCAATTGAGTGGAACGGCTACCGTATCAATATCGTTGATACCCCAGGTCACGCTGACTTCGGTGGTGAAGTAGAACGCGTTCTGTCGATGGTCGATAGCGTGTTGCTGCTGGTTGACGCCGTTGATGGTCCGATGCCGCAAACTCGTTTTGTTACTCAAAAAGCCTTTGAACAGGGTTTGAACCCTATTGTTGTGGTTAATAAAGTCGACCGTCCGGGCGCACGTCCAGATTGGGTTGTGGACCAAGTGTTCGATTTGTTCGATCGCCTAGGAGCAACTGACGAGCAGTTGGATTTCCCGATCATATTTGCCTCGGCCTTGAACGGCATTGCCGGCTTAGACGCTGACGATATGGCCGAAGATATGACGCCGCTGTTCCAGATGATTGTTGATAAAGTGCCGACTCCAGAAGTCGACGCCGATGGCCCGCTGCAAATGCAAATTTCGGCACTCGATTATAATAGCTATGTCGGCGTAATCGGTGTTGGCCGTATTACTCGCGGCACCATGAAGGCCAATGACCAGCTAGTTGTGGTCGGTGCAGACGGCAAAACTCGCAAATGTAAGCTGCTGTCTGTCATGGGTTATTACGGCCTTGAACGAGTAGAGGTACCGGAAGGTAAGGCGGGTGAAATTGTCTGTGTGACAGGTATTGAAGGCCTGAATATCTCAGACACGCTATGCGCACCGAGTCATCCAGAGCCGCTGCCACCCTTGAGCGTAGATGAGCCTACGGTCAGCATGACCTTCCAAGTAAACGATTCCCCGTTTGCCGGTAAAGAAGGTAAATTTGTCACCTCGCGAAATATCCGCGACCGCCTAGATCAAGAATTGATTCACAACGTGGCACTGCGCGTTGAACCAGGCGAAACCCCCGATAAATTTAAAGTATCTGGCCGGGGTGAATTACATCTTTCAGTACTGATTGAAACCATGCGTCGTGAAGGTTTCGAAATGGGCGTGTCTCGTCCTGAAGTGGTACAAAAAGTGGTTGATGGCGTAGTTCAAGAACCGTTTGAACATGTTGTTATCGATGTAGAAGAGCAGCACCAAGGTTCCGTTATGGAAGAACTTGGCTTGCGTAAAGCCGAGATGACCAATATGGAGCCTGACGGCAAAGGTCGCGTTAAGCTTGAGTTCATTGCACCGGCGCGCGGCTTGATTGGTTTCCGTGGTCAGTTCCTGACCATGACGTCTGGTAGCGGCATCATGACCACCGTTTTCGATCACTACGGTGAAGTGAAAGGTGGCGAACTGGCAGGCCGTCAAAACGGCGTGTTGGTGTCGATGGTAGGCGGCAAAACCCTGAGCTACGGTCTGTTTAACTTGCAGGATCGCGGTCGCCTCTTCTTGGGCCATGCTGCAGAAGTTTACGAAGGCCAGATCATCGGAATTCACAATCGCAGCAATGATTTGGTTGTTAACCCAACCAGAGCGAAGCAGCTAACCAACGTTCGCGCCTCAGGTACTGATGATGCTTTAACCTTATCACCGCATATTAAGCATACCCTTGAGCAGGCCCTGGAGTTCATTGAAGACGATGAATTGGTAGAAGTAACGCCTAAGAGTATTCGTCTGCGTAAAAAACTGTTGAAAGAAAACGAGCGTAAACGCGCTAAGTAAGCTTTCAACTTCGAGCGGCTGTGTTCCACAGCCGCTTATCATTCTTCCTGCTCGACCACATACCGATAAGCTTGCGACTGCGCTACACTGAATAGGCGCAATTTCAGATTGGTTATCGATATGCTTACCCTATTCCCAGATATAAAGCCCTACCTTACCCATCACCTGCCGGTTCAGTCACCGCATATATTGTATGTCGAAGAGTCCGGAAACCCAGATGGCATTCCTGTATTGTTTGTTCATGGTGGCCCCGGTGCGGGTTGTAGTCCGCGAGCGCGGTGTTTTTTCGACCCCGAACGCTACCGCATTATTCTATTTGATCAGCGCGGCTGTGGTCGCTCTGAGCCCCATGCTTGTTTGGAGAATAATTCTACCTCTGCATTAATCGACGATATGGAGCATATTCGCCAGCATCTCAAGATCGACGATTGGGTGCTGTTTGGTGGTTCCTGGGGATCAACGTTGAGTCTCGCCTATACGCAGGCGCACGCAAGTCGGGTGCGAGCGATGATTCTGCGCGGTATCTTTTTGTGCCGTCCAAAAGAGCTGGATTGGTTCTACGGCGAAGATGGTGCTAAAAAGGTCTTCCCAGATTATTGGCAGGAATTTAGTGATTGTGTTACGCCGCGCGATGGCGAAAACAGAATTCAGGCTTACCACCGTGTGCTGCATGGCGAAAACGAAGTGGCTAGAATGTCTGCCGCCAAGGCTTGGTCTTTGTGGGAAGCCCGCTGTTCAACACTGCGTCCACATCACGATATAGAAGATCACTTAATGGATGCGCATACGGCAGTCTCTATGTCGCACATAGAGACTCATTATTTTGTTAACCACGCGTTTTTGGAAGAAAACCAATTGCTGAATAATATGGCGGTAATAGAAAATATTCCCGGCATTATCGTTCATGGCAGATACGATATGATTTGCCCGCTGGAAAATGCGGTTGAACTGCACCAACTGTGGCCTAGCTCTGAGCTTCATATTATCCGTGACGCTGGTCATTCTGCGTTCGAGCCTAGTATCTCAGATGCACTTGTGAAGGCGAGTAATGATATCGCCGACTTATTAAGCAACGGTGAGCTGAGTTATTAGACGCATTTTGTGAAGTGTAAGATTTTTAAGACATTTTAATATTTAAAGAAAGAAGAAAATAAATGAAAGCATTGTTACAGCGAGTGCGTTCCGCGAAGGTAGAGGTTGACGGGGCGTGTGTTGGTTCTATAGAGCAGGGTTTACTGGTTTTTCTTGGTTTAGAAAAAGAGGACAGTGAAGAGGCTGTTACTAAACTTTGCGCGCGAATGATGGCGTATCGAATTTTCGCTGATGATGAAGGCCGAATGAATAAATCTGTTGCAGATATAAATGGCGGCGTTTTACTTGTGTCCCAGTTCACCCTAGCTGCTGATACGAACAAAGGGCTCCGGCCGGGCTTTTCAACTGCGGCGGAACCTGTCCGCGCAGAAGCGCTGTATGAGTTTGCGCTAAAGGAAATGCGCAGAATGCACGGCAACGTGGCTTGCGGTCGTTTTGGTGCGGATATGCAAATTAGCTTGCTAAATGACGGGCCGGTCACATTTTTACTTGAGGCTTAAAGTAAAAAATTATTAAAAAGTTCATTTATTTTTGCCAATAGTAATAATTCACAAACTCATAAATTAAGATGAACTGTTTACCTAAGTGCAGTCTAAATCTCCGTCTACATTATGGAGAGCGAAAATCATGTTATACAAAAGAACGATATTACTTGCTGCAGGTTTCACTAGTGCAATTGCCGCAGGACCTTTATTAGCAAAAGATTTTAGCTATACCTATGTCGAAGGTGGTTTTGCCGATGTTGAAGTTGATAATGATGATGCGGATCAGATTTACGGCGGCGGCTCATTAGCCCTAGACAAAAATATTTTTGTTCGCGGTTCAATTGGTAATCTGGATTACAACAGGAACTTAGAGTTTGACACCGTTAGTATTGGTGTCGGCGCACCGCAAAGACTGTCTGACCGGACTGATTTAGTTGTGGCTTTAGACTATAGCTTTGCTGAATCGGAAAGTACCAATCCTGTTTTGGATAATATCGATATTGATACGTTAACAGGTAGCGTCATGTCACGTACGTGGCTCACCAATAATATTGAAGGCAACTTGAGTGCAGGTTTGGCGTACCAAGATGTGGACGGTGACTCTGATTCGGGCGCTGTATTGGGTGCAGGTTTACGTGTCTATATCGTGCCGCAGTTTTCGGTAGCAGGTAATATCAGTCGTAGTTTTGTTGGCGATTATGATACCGATTCAGTAGGGTTAAATGCGCGTTTAGAGTTTTAAGTCTCTTAATAATATTTGTGCCTTTGATATTGCATAAAGGCGCATTGTGTTGACTAAAGATCCTCGTCATTGGCGGGGATTTTTTTTGACGTTGTTTTCTGTTTTTCTATAGCTTGGTATATTCCTGCTGTGTTTTCAAAAATCAATATAACACTAAATTACCAATGACTTTGGTCGTCGAATTTACTTGCCAAACTTATACTTGAAGACGATTTGGGTCTATAGTGTATGTACTATAATTAAAATTAAATGTGTGAGCAAAGGTGGTTGGTGAAAAGAGAAAAAGTGACGCTCGGGAGCCATTAGTAGAGGGAGTAAAACTTTACTATTGGCACGGTGGTTTGCTTTTGTTGGCTAAATCCTTAGTGCTGCATCGGCCGACAACATCGATTGCCGCAACCTTACGCATTGCGCTTCGTGAGCCTTATCTTATAGAGGTCGAAGGCCGACGGTTGACCGCGCGGGCGTCAATTGTTGCACCTAAGAGTTGTCGTGCAAGTGTAGAGGCTCGCGATAGTAATATGGCGCTTTTCTATCTTCCCATAGAGCGGCCAGAGTATGGCGGTCTGCGTCGTCGTCTCGGGGCTGAGTCGGTGCTCGAACTGGACCTGGATGATTTTAGCTCCGTGTTGCCCAAGCTACAGCAGGCTTTTGATGGAAAATTAGCTGACTCAGACGTAAAGGCCTTGGCGTATGAAACCTTGGGGATTTTAGTTGGATCGAGTACCGAGGTTGCGCCAATCGATCCGCGTATTGTGAGGTGCTGCGAGATCTTGGCCACTTTACCGTTGAACGAATTTAATGTTGACTGGATTGCGAAACAAGTTCATTTGTCACCGTCGAGGTTGCGAAGTCTCTTTAAGCAAAGCATTGGTCATTCTATTGGCGAATACGCAAGATGGTCAGCTGTGTGGCAGGCAGTCGGTCAGTACACGCAAGGCCGAAGTTTTACTGATGTCGCAATGGACGCAGGCTTTTTTGATCTTGCCCATGTAAGCAGAACCTTCGTAGAGGTCTTTGGTATTAGCCCTACCCTAGCGGTAGATTCGGAACTTGTCGAACGTCACTACGTCCCGTGAATATTGTGAATTAAGGTATTTTTACTGTCGTCCCCGCCATATTTTATAAGACATAAACCAATAACAGTCATTTCATACAAGTCAGCGCTCAGCGTCTATGGAATCATGGGCACTTAGACCAATAAAAGTCGGAAATAGACCGTCTTAGGGGTAAGTACATGATGTATAGAAATAATACTGCAGCCATTCTTTTGGCGGTGGCTACCACACTGTCTTCTTCACATGCGCAGAGCACGTTGTTCGGTTATTCGTTGGCGGCGCAGACGGTCGCAAATTGGGTGGCGGAGCGCGTTGAAAAATGAAATATTTATCCAGATTGGTCGGTGAATTGTCAGCTCGATCTGATACCACGTCAGACATGTCTTTGTTGAAACGACGGGCTTTTTTACAGCGATCAGCGCTCGTGGCGGGCGCTGTGGCCTTACCGGTCGCCTTTGGAGGATGTAAATCCTCTAGTCAAAGTTCAACGTCTACTCCAGGTAGTAACTCTGTGGGTGGCGAACAGTCTGTGCTGTCGTCGGACCCGATGAATCCTGAGCGTCTGCACAGCTGGGTGCGTCAGCTCTGTGAGTTTCAACCGCGCTGGGCTGGATATCCCGAAGAGCGGCGCGCTGCTGAATGGTTGGCGGCGAGGCTAAGTGAGGCAGGACTGAATACCAAAATTGAGCCCTACGACATGAGAAAGTGGCAGCTCGATGATTGGCGTGTGGCCTTGATACACGATACCTATGACGAGGAAATTAAAAGTTTTCCGATGTGGTCTACCAAGGGGGGAAGCGGCACCGCCGAATTGGTCGATGTTGGATTGGGCACCGAGCCTGAATTACTTGCTAGAAACATACAGGGCAAGGCCGTCGTAGTGACAGGTAAGGCTCTGCTGAATGTGTTTGCAACTTACAAGGATACCTATCGTCGCGCGGCGGAACTCGGCGCTGTTGCTATGTTTGTTACCTCAGACGCGCCAGATAACCTTATTCGGCCAACCAGCTCTGGTCAGAATAATTTAGACGATAATGAAATCCCCGCCTTTCAATTAGGTGCGCAGGACCTTGCTCGGCTGCGCGATGCTGCCCGTGATGGTGCTTCGATCACTTGGCGACTAGATGCTGAACATGTAGATGGCACTACCCACGATGTTGTCGGCCGTTTGCCGGGTTCTGGAGCTGAAGCTGGCCCGATTATGGTTTGCGCTCACTACGATGCGTGGTTTACCGGCGCGCTAGATAACGCGACTGGCGTGGCAGGTCTTATTGGACTAGCAGAACACTTCGCGTCGTTGCCAGTACAGGATCGGCCCCACGATATGATTTTTGTCGGCGTAACGGGGCATGACGTTGGGTTTCCCTATGGAGGTGTTCATCATAGGGTGGACGCTCATCCTGACGAAGTTACCAGCCTCGATTTATTTGTAAATTTAGATCACCTCGCCGCGAAAGGAGAGGAGCATATTTCCGGTACCGGGCTGATTGACATGCTCGGCTTGGTTGTTGAGCGACCCGGTGATGAAGAGCGTATGTTATTCACAACGGCCCACCCAGCACTGGCGCGCACCTTCCTACCTTATCTTGTTAAGTATGGCCTTTTGGCCGGGGTATTACCGACTATACCCACTGTTAACGCTAACAGTGATTTAGAGGGTGCGATGGGCGAGATCGGTGTGCCAAGCGTTAATCTCACCATGGCGACGCCACACTATCACACCGAGGAGGATACACCCGATCGTATTCCCGCTGAGCAGCTATCTCGCGCAGTGAGTGCCCACAGAGATTTTCTGGAGGATATGCAAGGCATGAGTCGTGGGCAAATCATGTCGCCATTGTAGTTAAACATGAGAGATATTCTGATGGATTGATCCCGCTGATACTTTTCGTGGTGTCAGCGGGATCAACCTAAAAGACGTCTTAGATAGAGGGGCGCTGCTGAAAGCGTTGCTTCTTACGGTAAGGGAATACGTCTGCGACATAGCCGTTGCGAATTGTTTCCTGTAATCCGCGCCAATACTCAGGGTCGTAAAGTTCACTGTGTAGCCTGTCGAAAACTTTCTTGGCGTGCTGATTGCCAGAAAAAAATAATCTAAATTCTTCTGGAAATACATCTTCCGGATTGACTTCATACCAAGGCTGGGTGGCCATGGCTTGCTCGTCATTTTTTGGTTCCGGCAAACTTCTAAAATTACAGTCTGTGAGCGGGCATATTTCGTCGTAGTCGTAAAAAACAACGCGGCCGTGACGTGTTACCCCAAAGTTTTTAAGCAACATGTCCCCAGGGAAAATATTACCCGCTGCAAGCTGTTTAATTGCGTTGCCATACTCACCCATTACACTTTCTAATTGTTGCTCATCACAATTTTTAAGATATAAATTTAACGGTATCATTTTGCGTTCTATGTATACGTGTTTGAGCAGCAGTGCGTTGCCGCTCACTCTTATTTTCGAGGGTGCTTCTTTCTCAAGTTCAGCAATCAATTCATCAGAAAAGCGACGGCGATCAAAGGCTAAATTATTAAATTCTTGGGTGTCAGCCATGCGGCCGCCGCGATCCCAGCGCTTTACTAGGCTATAGCACTGGCGCACATGTTCTTGGCTCATATCCTTTGGCGGCGTGAAGCGGTCTTTTATCACCTTGTATACATAGCCAAAGTCGGGGCGGGTAAACACCAGCATAACCATGCCCTTTATACCGGGGGCGATAATATAAGGTTCTTCACTGCTGGTAGTGTCTTCAACGGCAAAACGATAGAACTCGGTTTTCCCGTGTTTGGGCATGCCGATGGCGCTATAAAGCTCGAAGATTTCCTTGTTGGGCATAAGCCGGTGTAGGAAGGCGATGTACTCTGATGGTATTGAGGTATCTACCATGAAATAGCTTCGGCTAAAGCTAAACAGAATAGAAATATCATCGGGGTCGTACAGTACGGTATCGACGAAAATGGATTTATTTTCGCTATGCAAAATAGGTAGCACAAAGGGCATATTAAAATCGCCGCTTACAATGCGACCAACGAGATAGGCCGCTTTGTTACGGAAAAATAGCGATTCCAATGTTTCGACTACGATCTCTTTACCGCTGTCGCGAATTTTAGGAATGAACACTTGGTTGACCACGTTCATAATAAAACCGATGTCGCGTTGCTGATCTTCCCACGGAATATTAAATTCACAGTCGTCTAGCATTGAGCGAACAATATCAGAGGCGTTGTCACCGTTAAAACGATAGCGCTTAAGTATTGAATCGCTCGCTGTGGGTGGGCGCTCTTGGTTGGAGGTTAGTGCGAAGGTATGTATGTCGCGGATTTTTTCGTGATCGAAAACATGGCAGTAAATTGAATTGAAAAATGACTGGGCGATTTCATAATTGTCGTGATGCTGGATAAGCTCAGCGTATTCTTGTTTGGCAATTTCCCAATTATCCCGATCTTCTACACTGCCACCAGTGATGGTGTAGGCGGCTTCGGCAACTATGGAGCGCTTTTGTTTCCAGAGGACTAGTCGGTCGCGAATAGCTTTTTGGGCGCCATGCCAGTCTGCCGCTTCAAAGCGTGCTTGTGCACCCAATGTGATATTTTTGTATTCTGCGAAAAACGCATCAAAGCCATTTAAAATGGCCATGGCTAGCCGACGAGTATTGGTGGTCACGTTTGTGTTTAGTCCTGTTGTTACGGGTGCTGTCGAATTGATTGCTAGCAGACGTGATCAGGCTAGCATGCGCCGCTGATCACGTCTGTAGTGAGGGAATAATTCACGCAATAGAGCCGACACTAGCGCCGGCAATTTACAAGAAGCAGTCGGCCATCACTTCCATTACTTCGGGTTGCGCGCAGTTCAGTAGCATTGAATTTATTTCACCCCGTTTTGACGCTGCCTTCCAGTCGGCGGCGCGTTCGCGAATCCGCGCTTCTGGTCCAACCAGTGCAATTTCGTCTACCAATGCATTTGGAACGGCGGCGCGAGCGTCGTCTTTCTTGCCTGCTAAATACAAATCTTGTATTTGTTCTGCTGCATCACCGTAGCCCATGCGCGTGGCGTAGTCAGTGTAGAAGTTTTTACCTTTAGCGCCCATGCCGCCAATATAGAGTGCAAGGAAGTCTTTAATAAAGTGCCGGCAGCCGTCGATATTGTCGTCCATGATCACGCCGACAAACGGAGCAACGTCGAAGTCGGCTTTGCTGCGACCACTTTTTTCTAGTCCTTTAGTGATACTAGGTTCTAGCACTGAGTATTTTTCTGGGCTCATCCACACAGGGAAAACGCCATCGGCCACTTCCGCAGAAGCGGCAACGCCTGCGGGTGTAATCGACGCGGTATAGATGGGGATGTTCGGGTCACCATGTAAAATAGATTTCAGGGGCTTACCAAGGCCAGTCGCACCGGGGCCTTTGTAAGGCATTTGGTACATGCCGCCGTCGAACTCTACGGGGCCTTCGCGCTCAAAAATCTTTTTCATGATTTGTATGTATTCGCGGGTGCGGGTGACGGGTTTACCGTAGGGCACGCCGTGCCATCCTTCCACCACCTGTGGGCCAGATGCGCCAAGTCCGACAATAAAACGCCCATTAGAAAGCTGGTCTAAACTCATTGCGGTCATTGCACACATAGCTGGAGTACGTGCAGGCATCTGCATAATCGCCGTGCCGACTTTAATTTTGCTTGTCTGTGCTAAGATCCATGCGGCGGTGGTGACCGCATCTGAGCCATAGGCCTCGGCCGTCCATACTGAGTCAAATCCGAGTGCTTCCGCTTGCTTAACGGTATCCATGGGCAGTGATAGTTTTGCGCCTGAATAGCCGAGTAGTAATCCTAGTTTCATGTGCGTATCCCGCTTTTTGTTTTATTTTGTCGTGCCTAGCTTAGATGTAGAGTAGCGCATTTACGCTGCCTATAATGCCTCGGACGATACGATAATCCCGCTTAGATCGGCATAGAGGTATTCTCCGGCATCAATAGTCGTGCCGCCAAATTCGAGCTGAATGTCACAGCGGCCGTCGCCGAGTTTTTCAGTTTTGCGAGGTACATTACCCAGCGCCATAATTCCAATGGGCATATCAGCGATTTCTTCAACATCTCGAAGATAACCGTAAATAACGATGCCTGCCCAGCCTTTTTCGGCAGCGGCTCTGGCAAGGTTGTCGCCCAATAGCGAGCGCCTTGGCGATGCACCGCCGTCGACGACCAGCACTCGTCCATTACCCGCTTCCTTTACCCGTTCGGCGACTTTGGAATTGTCTTCAAAACACTTGATGGTAGCAATTTGCCCGCTGAAGTTTTGCTTGCCGCCATAGTGTCGAAATTGCCCTTCAATAACGCGAACCTTGTCGCCATGTTCATCGCAGAGATCGGGGGTGGATACAGTAGGCATGATTTGCTCCTGTGTTCTGGTTTGCCTTGGAAAATAGGCTTAATAGATTTGTCATTGTTTTGTATCTGACGGCTGGCGTCCAGTATCTTTGTAATAAAGGCTAATATTCTGGTCACCGTATTCTTTAATGCACCAGTCTCAAGTTAGCTGTGATCCTCAGCCGGTAATGACTTCGATGCAGGCGGCGTCAATGTCCGCGTCAAAATAGGCCATACCTAATATATTTAAATACTCTAGGCGGTTTGCCTTCATTAGGTCAATCCCAGGCATGTCGTAACCATTTTCCTGGTAAATTCCGGCCAGGAACGCCATAAATTCTTCGCCTTCTTTCAAAAGTAGCAAGCTTGCGGCACCTACGTCCGGTTTCACCTTCTTATTTAGTTCGTTTGGGAGTGTGATACCAAATACTGCGGGCTGCTCGTCGCCCTCAATGCGTACGCTGCGGTTTCGCACCGTTTGCTGTGCCCAGTAAAATGCGACTTCTTTGCTTGGTGTTAAAAACACGGGCTCAATCGATTCTGTATAGCTATTGCCGATGGTTGCCATGGTTTTTTTGGCGGCATCTTTCAGCGCTTTGTCACCTGAGCGCTTCAAGCCTTGCTGTTTGATTGAGTCGACCAGTGCAGATGAGGTGCCGTGATACCAGATGTTGCTCGCCGCAAATCCTTGGTCACTCAGCACATCTTTTGCGTCTTTAAGAAACGTAGGTGTATCAGTCATAATTGAAATCACTTAATCAGGTTTAGGTCGTTATCCTATTCTATTAATAAAAAAGGCGACACCTTTTGCAAGGGGCCGCCTTTTTTTCATCGCCAGAGTGTCTGGCGATGAGGTGTGCCAAACGCTAATCCAACTTAGTTGAACTGGTTAGACGTGTTTTTCGCGCCACCCGCTTTCAGTGCAAGTTCGCCGGCATAGTATTCTTTGTGGTCGTCACCCATGTCTGAACCAGACATGTTTTGGTGCTTAACACAGGCAATACCTTGACGGATTTCTTTGCGCTGTACGCCAGCAACATAACCCAGCATACCTTGCTCACCGAAGTACTCTTTTGCAAGGTTGTCAGTAGACAATGCTGCAGTGTGGTAAGTCGGTAGAGTGATCAAGTGGTGGAATACGTTCGCTTCGCGAGCAGTATCTGCTTGGAAAGTCTTGATACGTGCATCAGCAACAGCAGCCAATTCAGTTTCGTCGTATTCAGCTGACATTAGGTTCGCACGATCGTAAGCAGATACGTCTTTGCCTTCAGCGGTCCAAGTGTCGAACGTTTGCTGACGGAAGTTAAGAGTCCAGTTGAAAGAAGGAGAGTTGTTGTAAACCAACTTCGCATCTGGGTGTACTTTACGAACTTCGTCCATCATGCCTTTGATTTCGTGAACAGTCGGAACGGCAGTTTCAATCCAAAGCAGGTCAGCGCCAGCGTTGATCGCTTCGATACAGTCAAATACGCAACGCTCGTGGCCAGTGCCTTCGCGGAACTGGTACAAACCAGAAGGTAAACGCTTAGGACGAACCAGCTTGCCGTTACGGTTGAAGCAGACATCGCCTTCAGCCATGTCAGCTACGTCGATTTCTTCAACGTCTAGGAACGAGTTGTATACGTCGCCTTGGTCGCCAGGTTGTTTAACAACAGCGATTTCTTTAGTCAGGCCAGCACCTTCAGAGTCAGTACGTGCAACGATAACGCCGTTGTCGACACCCAGCTCTAAGAAAGCGTAACGCAGTGCGCGCAATTTAGTGTGGAAGTCAGCGTGCGGTACAGTAACTTTACCGTCTTGGTGACCACACTGCTTTTCGTCAGCAACTTGGTTTTCGATCTGCAAGCAGCAAGCGCCAGCTTCGATCATTTGCTTAGCCATTAGGTAAGTCGCTTCTGCATTACCGAAACCAGCGTCGATATCAGCAACAATTGGTACTACGTGAGTAACGTGGTTGTCGATTTGATCTTGGATTTTAGCTTCTTCAGCCTTGTCACCAGCTTCGCGAGCAGCGTCTAGTGCGCGGAACAAACCGCCCAATTCACGTGCATCAGCTTGGCGTAAGAAGGTGTAAAGCTCACGTACTAGGTCAGCAACAACTGTTTTTTCGTGCATTGACTGGTCAGGCAGAGGACCGAACGAAGAGCGCAGTGCTGCAACCATCCAACCAGAAAGGTACAAGTAACGACGGTCAGTTTTGCCGTTGAAGTGTTTCTTGATAGAAATCATCTTCTGTTGACCGATAAAGCCGTGCCAGCAACCCAGAGACTGGGTGTACTTGGTCTTGTCTTTGTCAAACGCCGCCATGTCTGCACGCATGATGTCGGCAGTGTATTTGGCGATGTCTAAGCCAGTTTTGAATTTGTTCTGTGCACGCATGCGCGCTGCAGATTCGGGGTTGATGGCGTCCCAGCTGCTGCCAGCTTGTTCTTTCAGTGAGGCAACTGCCTGGATGTCTGCGTCTAGAGTTGACATATATAGTCCCTATTTTGTTGCGGGTTGGGTGGTGTAATGGTGGCCAGTTTACGCTCGGCGATTAAATTTTTCTAATTTATAGTTATTATGTCCGATATTCACGGGGAGAATGGTTTTTGCGTGAAGGTAATTCAGGCGCTATATGGTTAAACGACGTAAAAAATGCGAATCAACTCGCAGATAAACCTGCATCATTATAGCCGCTTTATTTGCACCTGGTATTCTTGTGAGAAATAGCAGTGATAATATGGATAAATTTGCAGAATTATCCTCAGGTGCTAGGATAGTAAACTAATTATCGCCACATTTTTGATTTTATAAAGGAGTGTTTATGTCTTCGGCCATTTCCAGAGTACAGCACAGCGGACTTCAAATTGCCGATGTACTTTATCGCTTGGTCAATGATGAAGTCGCTCCGGGCACGGGTATTAGTCCAGACACGTTTTGGGCAGCTTTTGCGGACATATTAAAGGATTTGGCGCCGAAAAATAGAGAATTGCTGCAAAAACGTGAGCAAATCCAAGCACAAATTGACGATTGGCACCGTGCCAATGCGGGTAAATTTGACGCCGCAACGTACAAAGCTTTCTTGCAAGATATTAACTACCTGCTGCCAGAGCCTGCAGATTTTAACGTTTCTACAGAAAACGTAGATGAAGAAATTGCCACACTAGCTGGTCCGCAGTTGGTTGTGCCGGTAATGAATGCGCGCTACGCACTCAACGCCGCGAATGCGCGTTGGGGCAGCTTGTATGACGCACTTTACGGAACCAATGTCATTTCAGAAGCCGACGGAGCGGATAAGGGCAAGGGCTACAATCCGGTTCGTGGCGCAAAAGTTATAGCCTATGCGCGTCAATTTCTAGATCAAAATACTAGCCTGAGTAGCGGCAGCCATGTAGACGCAACTTTATATAGCGTTGTTGATGGTGTTTTAGCTGTGACCCTGGCCGATGGCAGCGTGACCGGCCTTGAAGATCCTTCGCAGTTTGTTGGCTATCTTGGCGACACGACAGCGCCGACCAATATTTTGCTAATCAATAATGGGCTTCACATCGACATTCAAATCGATGATCAGCACCCCATCGGAAAAGATGACGCCGCACGTGTTAAGGATGTTGTTCTTGAGTCGGCACTGACCACTATTCAAGACTGTGAAGATTCAGTCGCGGCAGTTGATGCCGACGATAAAGTTGAGGTGTATCGCAACTGGTTGGGTCTGATGAAAGGCGATCTTCAAGAAGCCTTTATGAAGGGCGGTAAGGAGCTTGTTCGTACTTTGGCAGCTGACCGCGTATTCACTGCGGCCGGTGGCGGCGAAACCGTATTGCACGGTCGCAGCTTATTGTTGGTGCGTAATGTTGGTCACTTGATGACAAACGGCGCAATTATCGATGCCGATGGGAACGAAGTGCCGGAAGGAATCATGGATGCCATGGTGACCGTGCTCGCCGCTATGCATGACCTTAAACAAACAGGTGCTTTGCGCAATTCGCGCGCCGGCAGTGTGTATATAGTTAAGCCAAAAATGCATGGCCCAGAAGAAGTCGCTTTCGCCGCTGAGTTGTTCACGCGGGTTGAAGATGCTTTTGGTCTTGCGCGCAACACCTTAAAAATCGGCATTATGGATGAAGAGCGCCGCACAACGGTGAACTTAAAGGCTTGTATTGCCGCTGTTCCAGAGCGCGTTATCTTTATTAACACCGGCTTCCTCGATCGCACCGGTGATGAAATTCACACCAGCATGGAAGCGGGGCCCTTTGTTCGCAAAGCGGATATGAAGCAGCAGGCGTGGATCAAGGCCTATGAAGATTGGAACGTCGATATTGGTTTGGCCTGCGGCTTAAGTGGCCACGCGCAAATCGGTAAAGGCATGTGGGCAATGCCAGATGAAATGGCGGCGATGATGGACGCCAAAATTGGCCACCCACAAGCTGGCGCAAACTGCGCTTGGGTGCCTTCGCCAACAGCAGCTACCTTGCACGTAATGCATTATCACCAAGTGAATGTACTTTCGGTGCAGGAGCAATTGGCCAGCCGTCAGCGCGCTGCGTTAGACGATATTTTGACCATCCCGGTTGCGCAGAACCCAAATTGGAGCGCAGAAGAGATTCAGCAAGAGCTGGATAACAACGCCCAGGGTATGCTGGGCTACGTGGTGCGCTGGATCGATAACGGCGTGGGCTGTTCAAAAGTGCCAGATATAAACGATGTGGGGTTGATGGAAGACCGCGCGACCCTGCGTATTTCTAGTCAGCACATTGCCAACTGGTTGCGTCACGGAGTTTGTACTGAGGCCCAAGTTCTTGAAACGCTTAAGCGCATGGCAGCAGTCGTCGATCGCCAGAATGCAAGTGACGCTGGATATATGCCAATGGCCAATAATTTTGATGACAGCGTAGCGTTTCAGGCGGCGTTGGAATTAGTGCTGAAAGGTTGCGAGCAACCAAGCGGCTATACAGAACCAGTTCTGCACCGTCGCCGTATTGAGTACAAAGCAAAGCAAGCGGGTTAAGTTTTATATAGATTTCGTTTGCTGTAACAGTTCCTGTCAGTGAGGCTTGGCCCGGATTTTCCGGGCCTTTTTTATAGTGGGTGCTATGTTGTCAGTTGCCATCTATCATTGTATGGCTTCTCCCTATGCCGAACTCTGCCACTGGCAGAGTGGATAAAAAACGACCATAATTACGGTTAATTATAAAGTTTTGCGGAGTTATTCTTGCTATGAATCTGTCGCGTATCGACCTCAACCTGCTTGTGTATTTAGATGTGCTGCTTAGGGAAAAGAATGTGACCCGCGCGGCGGAGCAATTGGGGATTACTCAGCCTGCTTTGAGTAACGGTTTGCGAAGACTGCGTGATCTGTTCAACGACCCCTTATTGGTCAGAACCAGCGAAGGCATGACCCCCACTGAGCGCGCGGTGGAATTGCAGCCCCAAGTGCGTAATATTTTGTCGTCGGTTGAGCAGGCCGTGTTGCCAGTTTCCGATTTTGAGGTCACTAAAAGCACCCGCGTGTTTCGAATTATGGCCAGTGACTATGCAGAATCCACCTTGCTGGCGCCATTGCTATTCAAACTCAGAGACGAAGCCCCTAACATAACTTTAGATGTGCTAACGCCCAGTGATGTAACCTTTCAGGATTTAGAGCAGGGCAAAATTGATATGGCCATCAACCGTTTTGATCGCCTGCCGCAGTCTTTTCATCAAGCCACTGTGTGGCGAGACAGTTTTTCTTGCCTGATGAGCAGCGAGAATAAAGCGCTCGACAATTTCGATATGGATGCATTCTTGGCTGCGCCACATATTTGGGTAAGTAAAACCGGTATGGGTGTGGGGAGGGGTATGAGTCAGCGCGATAGCCAGCGCCTTGGCTGGGTTGATGAAGCGTTGGCAGAATGCGGCCACGAGCGCCAAATTCGGGTGTTTACCCGTCACTACCAGGTGGCTGCATTATTGGCCAAGCATCCTGACTTAATAGCGACCTTGCCGACCCAAGTTGCCCGTTTGTATGACGAGGATCCCCGTTTGGCGACGCGTAAACCGCCGTTTATGATTATTCCCATCGAACTCAAATTAGCTTGGAGTCCCCTGCTGCAGCACGATCCTGGCCATATATGGTTGCGTCGTCGTATTGTTGAAGTGGGGCAGGCAATTACCAATCCTGATTAAGTCGTCGAATAAGTGTGTGCATGGTGTTGCGGTTTACAGGCGCGGCTAATCTTTGGGCTAGCTAATTTCGGGATAGCGCGTCGATAACGTCGAATACGACGTTAATATCGGCCAATTTCCAATAAATTTGGGCTGTCGCGTGACCTCGTCGGGCAAAACTGTCATGCTAGTCGGCTTATTTTAACGGGAGGCTCCCATGATTATAGCGAATGATTGCGTAGTGTCGTTTCACTACACCCTGACTGATGACAGCGGTACCGAAATAGATACGTCAAAAGGTCAGGATCCACTGGCCTACCTTCACGGCCACGGCGGCATCATTCCTGGGCTTGAGCGTGAATTGACCGGTAAAACTATCGGCGATGCAATGAAAGTAGTTGTTCAGCCAGAAGATGGCTACGGTGAATTAAACCCTGAGCTGATCCAAGCTGTACCGCGCGCTGCGTTCCAAGGCGTTGATCAAATCGAAGTGGGCATGCAGTTTCAGGCGCAGGGCGCTGGCGGTCAAATGCAGACTGTTGTAGTTAGAGAAGTGGATGATGAAAACGTCACCGTTGACGCGAATCACCCATTGGCGGGTCAAGTATTGAACTTCGATGTCAGCATTGAAGAAGTACGTGCCGCAAGCGAAGAAGAGCTTAGCCACGGCCATGTGCACGGCGCCGGTGGTCATCACCACTGATTGCTAAAGCTTTAAACGAGAGGCCAAGCGGCCTCTTTTTTTTGCCTGTCACTTTTTATTCACACTTTCGGTACGATCATTCATCGAATGATGGCAAGAAACCTGCTTAATTTGCATGTAGTACTTAGCGCTTAAAATAGTCTAAGGTAAAGACAAGCAGGCTTGGACGGAGGGATGTTTTGCCCAACGCGACGGAAACCTTGAGCGAATTTCTTGAAAGAGAGAGGTTGCCCGATAGCTATCGGGCGCAGGCGCAAGACGTATTTATTCCATTTATCGAAACTCTTCGCCCAATTTTAGGTCATGAGGGGAAGGTGCCTGTGCTTGGCATTCATGGTTCCCAAGGCAGCGGAAAATCGACCCTTGGCGAACTCATCTACTGGTATTTGCATGAGCAGGGCGGATTAAATGTCGCCTTGTTATCCCTCGACGATTTTTATCTTACTTTGGCGCAGCGGCAGCAACTTGCAAAAACCGCTCACCCCCTCTTGCGCACCCGTGGTGTGCCCGGCACCCATGACATTCCCTTGGCGATGGCGACAATTTCTAAACTTCAAACCTTAGGCGCTGGTGAGACACTTCGCTTGCCTCGCTTTAACAAAGCGCAGGATGATCGCGCTCCAGAGTCGAATTGGCCAGAAATAACCGGGCCAATTGATCTAGTCGTGTTTGAAGGTTGGTGCGTGGGCTCTACGCCGCAGACAGCGGCTCAGTTAGTGTCGCCAATTAATGATTTAGAGCGCCTTGAAGATGTGGATAGTACGTGGCGTAACTATGTGAATAGCGCACTAGAGAATGAATATCAGGTCCTTTTTGCAGAATTGGATTATTTGCTCATGCTACGCGCGCCGAGCTTTAACTGTGTTGCGGCGTGGCGTGGTGAACAAGAGCGGAAATTAGCTCAGCGTCAAAGCGATAATTCGGCGGCAACTGGTTTGATGGATGAGGCGGCGATACTGCGATTCATTCAACACTATGAGCGCATTACTACCCACTGTCTTAACACCTTGCCCGCATTAGCCGACTGTGTAATGAGCCTTGATGAGCGGCGACAAATTTTAAATGTGAGTTATCGGGAGATTAAATGACTGCGGAATCTCCAAGAGATGTGATTTTCACAGACCTTGATGGAACCCTGCTAGACCATGAGAGTTACTCCTTCGCAGCGGCGGCTCCTGCTATGGCGCTGTTAGAAGCGCGTTCGATTATCTGGGTATTAAACACAAGTAAAACCTGCGCAGAATTAAAGCCTCTGGCTAAACGGCTTGGTAACCGCTACCCCTTTATTGTTGAAAACGGCGCGGCGGTGGTGGTGCCGGCGGGATGCCATTTGTTGGCAGATGTTGAAATGACCTTAATCGACGGGGCGAGGCATAAGTGCTTTGCTCCACGTCGTCATGACATTATTCATCTGTTACATGGTTGGCGAGAGGAGAAAGGCTACAAATTTTCCGGCTTCAGCGATTTCGACGCAGTTGCATTGCGCGATATCACCGGTCTTGAGCTTGCAGATGCAGAGTTAGCCTTGCAGCGCGATTATTCAGAACCTATCTGTTGGCAGGATAGCGAAGAGCAATGGCAGCGCTTCGAACGCGATTTAAAAGTGGTTGGTCTTCAGGCCCTAAAAGGCGGTCGCTTTCATCATATTATGGGCCCCGCCAATAAAGGGCTAGCCATGTCGTGGCTGGTTTCTTGCTTATATCCCTCAGGGCCCGCACCACGGGTTATCGCCTTGGGAGATAGCGGTAATGACGTGGCAATGTTGGCGGCAGCAGATATTGGCGTAGTGATTCGCTCCGATCACCATGCACCGCCAGATGTTCCCAATCCAAAAGGTGCGATTGTATTTACAGAACGGAGTGGCCCCGCAGGCTGGAACGATACCTTGTTGGACTTACTAAACTGACGCTAAGTAGTTAACGATTACGGCAGGTATTCAAAAACAATAGGTTTAAAATAAAACGAGATTTATATGGGCGATTTCTATCAGAACGGCATTATTACTACCTTGCATAACTTGGTCGACAGATCAGTCGAAGACCTAGAGGCAGAACTACTTAGATTTTCTCAACGACGGCCAATGGCCCTAATTTTACCGTCATTATTTTCGGAGTTGGAAGGCACGGCACTGCCAGCCATTATTGATGAAATTGCCAAAGTAAAATACATCGACGAAATTATTATTGGGCTAGATCAAGCGACCGAAGAGCAGTACCGTCACGCTTTGAAATTTTTTAGTCGTCTACCGCAGCGTCATCGAGTGTTGTGGAATGACGGCCCGCGCTTACAAGCAATTGATGAACGTCTTAAAGGTCGTGGCTTGTCACCGGCGGAACCGGGAAAAGGTCGTAATGTGTGGTTTTGTATTGGTTATATTCAGGCGTCTGGCCGTGCTGAAGCGATTGCCTTGCACGACTGCGACATTTTAACTTACGACCGCCGCCTCTTGGCGCAATTGTTTTACCCTGTAGCTAATCCTGGCTTTAACTATGAATTCTGCAAGGGCTACTACGCCCGCGTCGCCGACGGAAAGATTAACGGCAGGGTAAGTCGTTTATTGGTAACACCGTTAATACGTTCTTTGAAAAAAATATTCGGTTCCTTAGATTATTTAGATTATCTCGATAGCTATCGCTACCCCTTATCCGGTGAGTTTTCGATGCGCAAAGATGTGTTAAACGACCTACGAATTCCAAGTGACTGGGGGCTAGAAATCGGCGTCTTGTCAGAGATGTACCGCAACTATTCAACTAACCGTTTGTGTCAGGTTGATATTGCCGATGTATACGATCACAAGCATCAATCTTTGTCAGAGGAGGACGATAGTGGTGGTTTGTCAAAAATGTCCATCGATATTTCCAAAGCAGTGTTCAGAAAACTAGCAACCAACGGTGTAGTATTTAACAGTGAAACCTTTCGGACAATTAAGGCAACTTACTATCGTGTCGCTTTAGATTTTGTGGACAGTTATCGCAATGACGCAGTGATGAACGGTTTAGATTTGGATCTGCATCGCGAAGAGCAGGCAGTCGAATTGTTTGCTCAAAATATCGTAAAAGCGGGCAATATGTTTTTAGAAAACCCGATGGAAACTCCATTTATTCCAAGCTGGAATCGTATTAGTAGCGCGGAGCCAACGCTATTAGATGACATGATGGCCGCAGTGGTTGCCGACAACGAGGAATTTGCTTGAATGACAGATTTAGCGCCGCAGCAGCATTTACGTGAACGACTTAGCGCCCATTTAGAGGTTTTGTATCCAAGCCTTGATAGGGTGTCATTGTTGGAAAACATGATTGCGGTGATGGCGCTGGATCAACGCTGCTTTATGCCAGAGGCACATAAGAACCTGTGGGATGAAAGTGACACCTTGGTGATAACCTACGGCGATTCAATCCTGCGCGAAGGTGAGTGGCCGCTACATACATTGCATGATTTTTTACGCCGAGAACTACGAGGCTTAATCAGCGGTGTTCATATTTTACCGTTTTATCCCTATAGCTCCGACGACGGCTTTTCGGTCATTAACTATGTCGAAGTAAATCCCTCATTAGGTGACTGGAAGGATATTACCGCCATTGCTCGGGACTTCGATTTAATGGCGGATTTAGTAATTAATCACTGTTCTAGTCGCAGCCTGTGGTTTGAAAATTTTAAACAACGTCGCGATCCGGGCATGGACTATTTTGTCGAAGTCGATCCCGCGACTGACTTGAGCGAGGTCGTCAGACCGCGCACCAGCCCGCTACTAAACGAAGTGCAAACCTTAGACGGCAAGCGCCATGTATGGTGTACATTTAGTCACGACCAAGTAGATCTTAATTTTCAAAACCCTACGGTCTTGTTAGAGTTTGTGAAAATTATTCGCTATTACCTCGACATGGGGGTAAAGATTTTTCGTCTCGATGCTGTCGCGTTTTTATGGAAAATTCCCGGCACCACCAGTTTAAATTTAGAACAAACTCATGAGGCCGTGCGCCTGCTGCGTACCTTAATAGAGCACGCTGTGCCCGAGGCGATTATTATCACCGAGACTAATATCCCTCTTCGAGAAAATCTCGCCTATTTCGGTAATGCCAACGAGGCGCATCTTGTTTATAACTTCTCGCTGCCGCCCCTATTAATTAACACCATGGTAAGTGGTAGTTGTAAGGCCTTAAAAACCTGGATGATGGGCATGCCCGCTGCACAGGACGGCACCACTTATTTTAACTTTATTGCCTCCCACGACGGCATCGGCTTGCGCCCGGCAGAGGGTTTGTTAGAAGACGCCGAAATAAATCAATTAGTTACCCTTATGCAAAAGAGCGGTGGTCGCGTATCTTGGCGCGCCCTAGCTAATGGCGAAAATCGCCCCTATGAAATAAACATAAGTCTCTTCGACGCGATGCGTCGTCACATGCAGGCAGAAAACGAAAATGACGGCGAAGATGGCTTCCAAGAGCAGCGCTTCATCTGCGCTCATGCCTTGATGCTCGCTGTGCAAGGTGTACCTGCGTTCTATATCCACAGTTTACTGGCGACTGAGAATGACGAAAATCGCGTGCTACACACCAGCCATAACCGCTCAATAAATCGCCATCAATGGGTGGCGGATGATCTTGAGTCCCAACTTGCAACTAATAGCCACCACGCCAGAATTTTTGGCGTACTCAAAGCGCTTATCACCCTGCGCTCAACGCAGGCTGCATTCCATCCAAATGCTGCGCAATACCCGTTGCACCTAGGTGACAAGGTGTTTGGTATTCGCCGCGAGAGTCACAGCACGGGTGCCGCCATTGTTGCGGTTTATAATATCACTGCTGAGCCACAGGAAATTTTGCTGTCAGATTTAAATCTTGATGAATCAGCACGCTGGCAGGATATCTTGATTGATGGCGCTGATATTCGTAGTCAGCACAGCATACTGCTCGCACCTTATGACTATCGTTGGTTGCGTCGTGGTGAGGTGATGGGGGCATCAAGTTGATATTGGTATGCAGCTTCGAACTGCGATGCTACTAAATATTAGATTTTCGATTATTCTTGAAGAATATAATGATCATCGCTAGTGCGTGAGCCGAACATTATTGATATGACGGTGATACAGCGCTAAAAATTTTCATGCGAACTAGGCGCTATTAATTCCAGGGTTAACGTACCGTCATTGAAGTTGTACCTTAACTGCGTGGCAACCAAAGTCTAACGAGCAAAAAAGCAGCGCGTCTGCGTTGGGAGTGATGTGTAAAAGCTTGGCAGCGCTTATGCACTTAAGTGTCTAAGGTGATAACTCATGAAACTGGAAGTCATTCGTAAAGGCGAGCGCAGTCAAATTTGCCCGGCCCCTTTATTGTTTGTACATGGCGCTTGGCATGGTGCCTGGTGTTGGGATGAGTATTTTCTCGATTATTTCACTGGGCTGGGTTATGAGTGTATTGCGCCAAGCCTGAGGGGGCATGGTGGTAGTCCCGGCGTGGCGAAAATGAATCTCTATCGTATTGCCGACTATGTGGACGATGTGGCGAGTATAGCTCTATCGTTAGATACACCGCCCATCGTCATCGGCCATTCCATGGGAGGATTGGTAACCCAGCACTATTTAGCACAGCACCCGGCAACTGCGGGCGTACTGCTCGGCTCGGTACCGCCGAGTGGAATTAAAGGCGTGGTGATGAGTTTGCTCAAGCATCATCCGCTGCGGTTTATGATTGCAAACCTGAGTTGGAATCTGCATTTATTGGTCAACACGCCGGCGAAGGCGAGGTCGCTGTTCTATTCCTCCGCAGTTTCCGAGGCGGACGTAGAGCGCTATGTGCACAGGCTGACGAATGAGTCTTATCTTGCGTTTATCGATATGTTGGTGCTCGACTTGCCTAAACGAGCTGCGGTGAAAGTGCCGCTCAAGGTGATAGGTGGTGAGCTGGATACAATCTTTCCGCCCGCTGATGTGCAAGCGACTGCGGAGTTTTATAACAGTGTGGCGAAGATTTATCCTGACACGGCCCATAATCTGATGCTGGAGCCACGTTGGAAAGAGGTAGCTGACGATATTCATGGATGGATTCAGGCGGCCGTTGTGGGTCGGTGAATGTTTACCAGAGAATGTTAAGTAGTCGCGATTTGCTTGAGTGCTGCATACCGGCGATTCATCGGCCTCAGTAAACGAGCTGCATCACGCTCCCTTTAAGCTGCGATGTCATGTTGCGGGCCAGCAGCTATTTTGAGGGCCGCCACTCGCTTGCGCATATGCTGCCGTAAATAAGTCTGCACTTGGCCAGGCCGCTATTCTTGCGGTGTTAGTCAGCTTTCTCAGTCTGAGCACAGTATTTGCGTTCTGGTATTACGGTGGTGAATGTTTGGGATTTCTAATCGTTGCGCGTTATCAACACGATTGTATCTGGTTCTACCTACTGCTTATTATTGCAGGCTCTGTTGCCTCACTGAACTTGGTGGTTAATCTGGTAGACTCAATGTATGCCTTGATGGCTATACCCACGATGACCTCGGCGCTATTATTAGCGCCAAAAGCTAACGCCGCCAGAGCGTATTTTGCGAGTTAGGAGCAACAGTAATGAACGTGAATGCACGAAATTTATGGATCAACCCGTGCGTTGTGATCGTTTATAAATTGAAGAATATTGCGTCGATAAGCTTGGCGGGTATTGTTTCATTCCGGCGATAAAAATTTTACTCTTTAGGCTATTGAATCACTCATTTATACCCCAAACTCTTACCCATCAACAAAAACCATAAAAGCTCAATCCATTCCGCGAGGTGATCTACCATGTTCTATGACATTACAGTTGTGCAAGCGAGCAAGATGCTGGGTAATTTGAAGGTAATGCTGGAGAAAGCCGAGGAGTTTGCAGAAACCAAAAAGGTCGCCCCAGAGGTATTATTGAGCTCGCGTTTGGCGCCGGATCAGTTTCCTTTGATTCGCCAAGTCCAAATTTGCTGCGACACCGCCAAGCTAGGTGCAGCGCGTTTAGCCGGTAAGGCAGACAGCGCACCAAAGCATGAAGATACCGAGACAACCGTCGATGAACTCTATGCTCGTATTGCCGCGGTGCAGGAGTACTTGGCGACCTATACCCCAGCAGATTTTGCGGAGACCGCATCCAAAGAAATTAGTCTGCCGTGGTTAGATGGCAAGAAAATGCTGGGCAGTACGTTTGCGACCAGTTTTGTTATTCCCAATTTGTATTTCCACGTGACAACGGCGTATGCGATTTTGCGCCACAACGGTGTCGACTTAGGTAAATTGGATTATCTGGGTAGCATTTCCTTTATTGAGTAAGCTCAAGCCACGGGTCGCCTAACAGTCTGTGTTTGGTGGCCCGATCATTTTATGAAATCTACCATCGACGTTCTGATCGACGACACCACGGCCCGCACGCATTCCATTCGTGAGTAGTTGGGTCTGACCAGCAAGCAAATCTCCCTGCTCGGGACGGGCGCCTTAAAGTGTGTGTAGCGCAGACCGTGTTCCCCTTCTTTGATTGCCAGTTCCGGAATTAGGGTGATCCCCATGCCGCTGGCGATCATATAGCGCAAGGTCTCTAAGCTCGTTGCCTGAAATCGCGAATCCTCCTTGGCGCCGGCGGTAAAGCAATAGCCCAAGGCTTCGTCGCGCAGGCAGTGCCCATCTTCTAGTGTGAGTACCCACTGCCCGTTTAAGTCCTTTAGGCTAAGGTCATTTTTTTGCGCCAAGGCATGATTGACGGGGGTGGCTAATACCAAGGGTTCGTTAAATAGGGAGTAGCGTTCGACATTCTCCATATTGTCGAGCCAGCTTAGAATCAGCACGTCGAGCTTGCCTTCATCTAATTGTTTTAGCAGTACGTCGGTTTGATTCTCGTGCAGAAAGAAATTGATATTGGGCAGGGCGGCGCTCAGCGCCGACATAATATGCGGCAGCAAGTAGGGCGCTACTGTGGGAATTAAGCCCACATGCAAGTCACCACTTAGCGGGTCAGACAAAGCTTTGGCTGTTTCTTCAAAATCTTCGGCGGTACGCAATACCTGCCGCGCGCGTACCAGTAGTGCTTCCCCCGCCGGGGTCAGCATGACCTTCTTGCGATGGCGCTCAAACAGACTCAGCCCAAGCTGATCTTCCAGCTTCATAATCTGTCCGCTCAGTGTGGGCTGGCTGACAAAGCAGGCCTCTGCTGCTCGGCCAAAGTGGCCGTGCTTGGCGACGGCGTCGAGGTATTGCAGGTCGCGAATCTTAATCATGGCGCTCAATAAGTATTGGTAAAACCTATCAATATCATAATAATGATCGATTAGATACCAAATCTTCTCTTCCGTAGTATGGCTCCTGAGCTTAAGGCAAACCGAATTTACTTATACCAACACCTCAGGAGTAACACTATGTTTCCAACTATTATCAATACCAAAGTACAGCCCTTCAAAGCGACGGCCTACCACAATGGCGACTTTATTGACGTCAGCGATGCCGACCTACTGGGCAAGTGGTCAGTGGTTGTTTTCTACCCTGCCGACTTTACCTTTGTATGCCCCACCGAGTTGGGCGACATGGCAGACCATTACGCACAGCTGCAAGAAATGGGCGTGGAAGTCTACTCTGTATCAACCGACACCCACTTCACCCACAAAGCGTGGCACGACACCTCCGACACCATTGGCAAAATTCAGTACCCAATGATCGGTGATCCAACAGGCCGTATTTCACGCAACTTTGGCGTAATGATCGAAGAAGACGGTTTGGCATTGCGCGGCACTTTCGTGATTAACCCGGAGGGTGAAATCAAAGTGGCTGAGCTACATGACCTCGGTATCGGCCGTTCAGCCAAAGAGTTAGTGCGTAAAGTGCAAGCAGCTCAATACGTTGCAGAACACGACGGCGAAGTCTGCCCAGCAGCATGGCAGCCAGGTGAGGCGACACTGTCTCCGTCACTAGACTTAGTCGGTAAAATTTAACACCCCTGTTGGCCTCGGCGACGGGGCCTTTTTTAAAGTCTATTTCCTTGAATGAATAATGAATTTACGGGACGAGGTAGTCATCATGCTAGACGCGAAATTAAAAACCCAGTTGGAGGCCTACCTCCAAAATCTGAAAACACCGGTAGAGCTGGTCGCGTATCTCGATGGCCAGGATAAATCCCGGGAACTTGAAAGCCTAATGAACGAGATATCAGCGCTGTCTGCGCTGGTATCCATTGTTCAGGGCGAAGACGCCGCAGCGCGTCGTCCGGCGATGGGTGTGCGCTCAGTAGCGAACGGCACAGAAATGCGTTTTGCAGGCGTGCCGCTTGGTCACGAATTTACCTCGTTGGTATTAGCCGTGTTGCACAGTGGCGGCCACCCAATGAAAGTCGATAAAGACTTGATAGAACAAGTGCGCAATCTTGACGGTGAATACCGTTTTGAAACCTATATTTCCTTGAGCTGCCAGACCTGCCCAGAAGTCGTTCAGGCGCTGAATATGATGGCGGCGATCAACCCGCAAATCAGCAATGAAATGATTGACGGCTCGCTGTTCCAGCAAGAAGTCGATGGGCGCAAAGTGATGGCCGTGCCCACCGTATTCATGAACGGTCAGCAGTTTTCACAGGGTCGTATTGGCCTGGCTGATATTTTGAAAAAGATCGACAAAAATGCCGGTGCGCGCAGCCTTAAAAAGTTGGCGGAGAAAGACGTGTTCGACATGCTGATTGTGGGTGGTGGGCCAGCTGGCGCATCTGCGGCTATCTACGCTGCGCGTAAAGGTATTCGCACCGGTATACTCGCCGATAAGTTTGGCGGGCAGTTATTAGATACTGTCAGCATCGAAAACTTTATTTCGGTAACAGAAACCGAAGGCCCTAAATTAGTCGCCAATTTAGAAGCCCACGTGGGTGCTTACGACGTTGATATTATGCGCGGCCACAAAGCATCTGCACTGACCGTTGCGGACGACGGCAGTATTGAAGTCAGCGTTGAAGGCGGTGCAGTATTACGCAGCCGTTCGGTGCTATTAGCCACCGGTGCACGCTGGAGAGAAATGAACGTCCCCGGCGAGCAGGAATACCGCGGCAAAGGTGTGGCCTACTGCCCACACTGCGACGGCCCCTTATTTAAAGGTAAATCCGTTGCGGTCATCGGCGGTGGTAATTCCGGCATAGAAGCCGCAATTGACTTGGCAGGCATAACTGCACACGTCACGGTATTGGAGTTCGACAGTAAATTGCGTGCTGACGAGGTACTGCAACGCAAAGCGCGGTCCATGAAAAACATCGACATTATTACCAGCGCTCAGACCACAGAAGTGCTCGGCGATGGCCAACGTGTTACCGGTTTGCAGTACACAGATCGCAACACCGGCGACGTGAAAAACGTCACCCTGGCAGGCATATTTGTGCAAATCGGCTTGGTACCCAACACCGAGTTTTTGAAAGGCACAGTGGCATTAACACCCCGCGGCGAAATTGAAATTAATGCGCGGGGCGAAACATCAATCCCAGGTGTGTTTGCCGCCGGTGATGTCACCACTGCACCGTTCAAGCAGATAGTCGTTGCTGTAGGTAGCGGCGCAACGGCCGCGCTGGGGGCTTTTGATTATCTTATTCGGCAAGTGGTTGATGAGCCGGAGGCGTCAGTAAAGGCTGAGGAGGGACAAGCTGCTTAAATCACTCAAATTTGATATACCTAATTGCCCCTCATTATGAGGGGCATTTTTTGTCTGGATATTGATTAAGGGTAAGTCCATTTCGTCTTGCCTTTACACCGAGAGGAGTAGCTCAATGGCATGGGTTCTCCGTCATTCATACAGCTTTGTGCTAACCACGCTTCATATCACCCTTAGTGAGTTTTGGACATAACAGAACCGTTATATCGAAAACGTCTATATAATTTGACATAAGGGTGGTCTGGGCATACATTCGACATTGAAATAATCTAATGTCGAAAACTAGTGTGGAATATGACATAGCGATGGATATTCACGACTACAAAGCTGGGCAATATAAGCAGCAATATCAGTACAAAAGTTTTTCTCCTGAGCCAATTAACCACGCATGGGTCTTTTCCGATGGCGATATTCAGCAGCTTTTGAGTGAGGCTGACCGGATGTTGGGGGAGCTAAATGCTTTTTCGCAACTCATTCCCGATGTGGATTACTTTATCCGTATGCACATTACCAAGGAAGCTACCCAGTCCAGCCGAATTGAAGGTACTCGAACCACAATAGAGGACGCCCTGCTAAACAGGCTCGATATTGACCCGGAAAACCGCGATGACTGGGAAGAGGTGCAGAATTATATTTCGGCTATTAATCAAGCTATAAAAGAGCTGGAAGCCCTGCCGCTATCGAATCGGTTGCTAAAATTCACCCATAAAATATTAATGACTGGAGTAAGAGGAGAGGGTAAGCAGCCAGGAGAATTTCGAAACAGTCAAAACTGGATTGGCGTTAGTTTAAAAAACGCGATTTTCGTGCCGCCACATCAAAGTGAGGTGGTCGAACTGATGAGTGACCTTGAGAAGTTTTTCAACAACGATGAGTTTAAAACCCCTCATTTGATAAAAATTGCAGTAGCGCACTATCAATTTGAGACCATACATCCCTTTTTAGATGGTAATGGCCGCTTGGGTCGGTTGATGATTACTCTCTATCTGGCAAGCTCTGGATTGCTAAATAAACCTGCCTTGTATTTATCTGATTATTTCGAACGCAATAAAACGCAGTATGTAGATTCTCTGATGGCTGTTCGCGAATCCAGCCGCATAAAGCAATGGCTAATATTCTTTTTGCATGGTGTCGTTGAAACAGCGGGAAACTCTATTCAAGTGTTTAAAGACATCTTGGCGTTAAAGCTTCGTGTGCAACAAGACGTCTTGCCACGGTTTAGTACGCGCAGGCAAGAAAATGCGCAGTTGCTGATGCGCCATCTCTATCAAGACCCAGTGGTTTCAATTAAAGAAGTAGCCGAGTTGTTGAACATTAAGGTTAATACAGCAGCCGCTTTAGTGGGGGATTTTGAAAAGTATGGTGTACTAAACGAATTGACTGGGGGGCGCCGCAATCGACTTTTTCACTTTGAAGATTATACGAGCATCTTCAAAAGTAAGAGTTGATCGGCTAATGCAGCGGTTGCGATAAATATTTAGTGGGTATCCTGAATAATACCGACGCTAAGGAAGTTGACTTAAATATAGGGAGCTCATGTTATGTTTGGCTGGCGTAAAATTCTGGGGCTGGTCTTTGAGTTATGATTTTATTCGGAATTTATGAAAGGTTTATGTCATGTATTGAATTTTTATAGGAGAAATAAAAGTGTTAAGGGCTTTATCTGATAATTAAATATACTAAATGCTTACGTTATGAAAAAACAACTCGACGTCGCCGCCGCTATTATAGTCAAAGATAGTAAAGTATTTGCTGCCCGCCGTAAGATTGGTAAGCATCTAGCCGGCTATTGGGAGTTTCCTGGTGGCAAATTAGAAGAAGGCGAAACTCCTGAGCTCTGCCTGGCCCGTGAGCTAAAGGAAGAACTTAATATCACTACCCGCGTTGGAATTTTTGTCGGTGAAAATATTTATGACTATGGTACTAAGGTCGTTCATTTAATGGCTTATCAGGTTGAGCACTTGGCAGGTGATTTTACATTGATTGATCATGACGAAATACGATGGCTAGCTTTTGATGAGTTGAATAGCGTTCAGTGGGCGCCAGCTGATATTCCCTTGGTAGAACAGTATCAGTTAATGACTAAAATGTTATCAGAGATAGATTAATCGAATGAATCGAACTTATTACAAAAATACTATTGCTAGGTTCTGTGCTGATGACCCCAATCATATTATGGGGAAGATGGTAGTTGAACATCACTTTGCCTTATTAGCCACGCAACGCGATGCTTGGGTGGGGCAGATCTTATTGTTGCAATCGATTCTGAAAGATTTCACCGGTCATATTTATTTTGAATATTCAATCCCGCGGATGGGTAAGCGCATCGATGTTTTGTTAATTATCGATGGTGTGATCTTTGTGGTTGAGTTTAAGGTGGGAGCATCTTCATTTTTAGGGGTAGATCTTGATCAAGTGACGGATTATGCGCTCGATTTGCGAAATTTTCATGAAGGCAGCCATGACGCCTATATTGTACCTATATTAGTTTCTACTGAATTTGAAGGTAGAGTTGGCGATGGTATGGCGAAACCGAAAGACAAATTATTTTTCCCTATTTGTTGTAATGGCGTTGAATTGGAGAGGGTTATTCTCTGTGTTTTAGAATTAATTCCAGCTAACTTTCTTGATATGACAAGCTGGGAGAATAGTGGTTATAAACCAACCCCTACGATTATTGAGGCAACGCTAGCGCTATACAATGGGCATTCAGTGGTCGATATATCTCGTAATGATGCGGGTGCTATCAACTTAAGAGATACATCTGCATCAGTTGCAAACATTATTAAATCGGCAAGGGAGAATAATGAGAAAGCAATTGTTTTTGTAACGGGAGTACCTGGTGCAGGTAAAACCTTGGTCGGTTTGAATATTGCTACTACGCATATCGACAAAGATGACGAGCTTTATAGTGTTTTTTTATCAGGTAATGGTCCTCTGGTTTCAATCCTTCAAGAAGCGTTGGCTCGCGATAAGGTTGTACGCGGTAAAGAAAAGGGCGAAAGAGTAAAGGTTGGTGTCGCACGAAGTGAGGTCAAAGCTTTTATCCAAAACGTTCATCATTTCCGTGATGATGGTTTGGCAAACCTTGAAAATGCACCGGTAGAACATGTTGCGCTTTTCGATGAAGCACAACGTGCTTGGGATAAGGCTCAGACTGTGGACTTCATGAGGATGAAAAAGGGGCAGTCAAATTTCAATCAATCTGAACCTGAGTTTTTAATCTCATGCATGGATAGACATAAAGATTGGGCTGTTGTGGTTTGTTTAGTGGGGGGCGGCCAAGAGATTAATAAAGGCGAAGCTGGAATACATGGTTGGTCACAAGCTGTTAAGGAATCTTTTCCTGAGTGGAATATTTATGCTTCCGATCAATTATTTGATAGCGAGTATGGTGGGCAAGCGACGATTAGTGATTTAAATGCTATCAAAGGCACAACTTTTATTCCTCAGTTACATTTAAAAGCGTCGATGCGTTCATTTCGCAGTGAAAAGGTGTCGCTTTTCGTAAAGCAGTTATTAGACCTAGAAATCTCGCAGGCCCAAGACACTTTTAAAGAACTGTCTGAGAAGTATCCTATAGTCTTGACTCGTGATTTAGATCGCGGTCGGGAATGGTTGCGTTCTAAAGCAAGGGGGTCTGAACGCTATGGTATCGTTGTTTCTTCTCAAGCTGAAAGACTGCGACCACTAGGCGTACATGTTAAAGCGCCTGTTAATCCAGTTAATTGGTTTTTAGATGGTAAAGACCATGTACGTTCGTCTTATTATTTAGAAGATGTGGCAACAGAGTTTCATGTTCAGGGTTTAGAGCTGGATTGGGCCTGCTTGGTTTGGGATGCCGATTTTAGGTATACGCCTAATGGATGGATGAATTGGTCGTTTAGGGGTAATAAATGGCAACGGGTTAAAAAAGAAGAGCGCCAGATGTACCAAAAGAACGCTTACCGCGTTTTATTAACTAGAGCTTGGCAAGGAATGATTGTGGTTGTACCTGAGGGTAATGATACGGATATAACCCGGGCTAGGCGCTATTATGATGACACTTATGAGTATTTGGTAAAGGTTGGGCTTGAGGTTGTCTGAGTATAAAAGTCGTTAAAGACCGATGATTTAGGATTAATGGGGTTAGATTCGAATGGCACTAACTTAAGTATTAGGCCTCTTATATGCAAGGTCGTTAGTGAGTCTTTGATCCTGAGTTTCCTAATGCAGAGTTGCGTTTCCTTGTAGTAATCTTGCTTACACAGGTCGCAGCTGCACTTTGTTCCGCCTAAAATAAAATTCGATTCACTGTCGAGATAGAGAGAAAATTATGGCGCTAGCAATCATTATGATCTTGTATGTCAGCGTCGGTGTTTTGGCTGCGGTCGGTTCGATGTATCTCTCCCACCGTTTTGTGCCGGCTCGATTCGAGTCTGCGTTTTATGGCGTATTTCTGATTTTTATCGCTGCGTTCTATCTTGCATTTACTTCCTATTTTGGCGATGAGTCGGCGTGGCGGCTTGAAACGACAGCGGTTGTCGTCTTTGCCATTTTGGGTTGCCTCGGTATAAGGCTGCCGATATTGCTTATCGCTGGCTACGCACTGCATGGTGCGTGGGATCTTCTTCATGAGATTCATCAGCACAGCGGAGCAGATGTGTTCGTCGGTAGGCAATCTACACAGGTGCCACTTGCTTATGGCGCGTTCTGTGCGACCTTTGATTGGGCTGTGGCGATGTATTTCGTGTATCGGCGTAATGACTGGGTTGCAGCTAGGGCTTGATTGTTCACAAAGAGCGCAACAACATAGAAAGCTCTCGTTCAGTTATGTTGGTAAATCTATCGGGTGTTGAGGCTAACATTTACTCGCTAGCGTAATCCCTTGTCTAGTTTCGATTTCTCTATTTTTGCCGCTAATTCCACCTGTTTTTTCGTCGACGTCTATACTTCCTAAATACGATGTAAGTTGACACTGCACATTTTGCCTATAAAGTGTCATAGTGGTTTTTGTTTAGTAAGGCAGTTCGCAAGCGCGAGCAGGGGTTGTGGCAGTGATTTTAAGAATAATAACGATATTAATGGCTCTGACATTGGCCGCCTGTGGGGGAAGTAGTTCCAGCGGGGGTGGTTCTGCGGGTACGCCAGACCCTGATCCGGGCTCCGGCGGTACGGCGGAAGACACGGCACAGCTGAGAGTGTTATCGAACCGCCCAGATATGGTGTCGGCGGGCGATGTATTGGTCGAGGTAGTCTTAGATAATGCCGCAGCGGTAGATGAGCTCGTGTTGACCCGCAATGGCAGCGATGTGACTAGTGTGTTGCAGGCGACGGCAGATAACCCTCTGCGCTTAGTGGGCGTGGTTGACGGTTTAGCGGTAGGTGACAATACCCTCAGTACCAATATTGGCAACGACATTACCGTGGTGAACCATCCGTCTGGTGGCCCAGTATTTACAGGCCCGCATATTCAGCCTTGGAAGTGCCAAGACACCGCCGTGGATGAGGATTGCAATCAGCCGGTTGAATATACTTGGCTGTATAAGTCGACCAATCCGCTGAACGAGGGTTTGCAACCTTACGATCCGGAAAACCCGCCAGTCGATGTGGCTATGACGACGACGGATACCGGCGAAACCCTGCCGTTTATTGTGCGTCAGGAAAATGGATATCAGGCCCGCGATCAGTACACGATTTTTACTTTGCAGAAGGTCGATGAAGATTGGACGCCAGTGCAGCCTCAGTCGCAATGGAACCGCCGCCTATTAGTCACCCACGGCGGTAACTGCCGTGGCGATCACGATACCGAGGCACCGAGTACCGATGATTATTCCGGTACAATTCCGGGCAACCCGCTTATTGATCAGTCTTATATAACAGCGCTGGGTATGGGCTGGTCTGTACTGTCTACTGCGCAGCTTAATCTTGGTCATAACTGTAATCTTAGCTATCAGGCCGAATCGCTGATGATGGCAAAGGAGCGCTTTATAGAACAATACGGCGAGCTGCGTTATACCGTCGGTACGGGTTGTTCCGGCGGCGCGATAACCCAAAATATGATTGCCAATGCCTACCCCGGTTTGTACCAAGGCTTGTTAACTACCTGCACTTATCCCGATGTGATGAGTACGGCGACCCAGTTTGCGGACTATCATATTTTGCTGCGTTATTTTGGCACCGACCCTGATAATCCGTCGCTATTGGCGAGGGATGGCACGCCGTTTACCGTGCAGCAGCAGAATGAGGTTTACGGTCATCTTAATGGCATCGTTAATGCGTCATTAGCTAACTCGGCTTTGTTTGCCGAGGCGGTTGATCCTGCATCCGGTTGTGGCGGTATCAGCGATGAAGAACGTTTTGATCAAGACACCAACCCAGGCGGCGCGCGCTGTGATGTACTGACCTTTATGCAAAATATGATTGGTCAGCGTGAGCAATTCCCCGCTGAGGATCAGCTTCGCGATCATTGGTCGCAAATCGAAAAAGACTTAGGTTATGCCTTTTCTGGTTTTCCGCTGGGTAATGAAGGTGTGCAATACGGCCTTATCCCCCTACAGCAAGGCATCATTACCCCAAGTCAGTTTTTAAAGTTGAATACCAATATTGGCGGTCTTGATCCTAGCTTGAATGTGACCGCTGAACGTTTGAAACCTGACTATCCGGCACTGCCGAATGCCTACCGCACGGGGATTTTGAATACCGTTGTGAATATGGATACCGTGCCAATCATTAATATGACGGGACCTGATCCCGGGGCTGCTCACGACAGTGTGCATGGCTATTGGGTGCGCTGGCGTCTTGAACGCGAATTTGGTAACCGCGATAACTTTGTCCACTGGGGCGGCCTAACGCCATTGATTGGTGATCTGACGTATATGAGTCAATCGTTGGTCGCCATGGCATCGTGGTTAGACGCGATAGAAGCCGACACCAGCGACGCGCCACTGGCGCAGAAAATTGTCACTAACAAGCCTGCGAGTGTGCAAGATCAGTGCAGTGGCGTTCCCGGTCAAATGTGTCCTGAAGAGGCCATGCTAGTGTTTGGTACGCCGCGTACAAAAGCGGGTGCCGACAAATATGGTGATCAGGTGCAATGCCAGTTAAAGCCCTTTAGCCGCGCTGATGATTACGGCTTGGGGAATATCGTATGGCAAGAAGCGGACTGGCAGAAGCTAGAGCAAACTTTTGCGACCGGCGTATGCGATTGGTCAAAGCGGCCTTTGGAATGGCAGCGGACAATTCCGTGGTTGAAGTACCAAGACGCATTGGGTGAAATGGTTATCGGCGGCGAGCAAATGGCGCCTGCGGATTTTCCTGCTGGCTGGGCGAGTCCTGCGTTTAGTAAAACCTGGGTGCCGGGTTGGCAGTAGCCTTGAATTAACTTTTATCTAGTTTCCAGCTGAATGGGTGCTTGTTCAGTGCCGCTAAGTCCTAGCTGTTGCTAGGACTTAGCTTCGATTTTAGTGATTGAATATTTATATTAAATCCATTTTGGTTCGGGCGAGCGACGACATAATTTTACTGAGCAATTCAGTTTGAGAGCGCACGCCAAGCTTTGCATAGATAGCTTTAAAATGTGACCTTATGGTGCTCTCTTTTACCGTCATGGCGGCTGAAATTTCTCTGACCACAAGGCCGCTGCTTAAGTGGCGCGTAACCATGGCTTCGGTTGTGGTAAGTCCGTATAAAATTTCGAGTCCTGCCAAATCAATATTCATATTTGTATTAATACTTTTAATTTGCAGAAGAAAACCGAGTTCCTGTGTGCCGGGCGTTAAGCTCGGAAGTAAGTGCGGCTCTATGCTAATTTGGTAGTGCTCGGTTCGCGCATAATTTCTTCGATTGCGCCTTTTATTTTCCGTAAATTCATTATTATTATTTATTAATCGTTCGATTGTATTGCGCAATTTATGTGACCGGAACGACAGCTTGCCTGCGTTAATACAGGCGATGTCCTGGCAAAGAAATTCTTCGGCCAATGCATTTTGCGACACGATGGTGGAGTCTGATCGCAGCAGGTAGGCGGCGCTGTCGGTGATGCTGGTGATAGAGTCAAAAATGCTTTGCAAAGATTCTAACGCAATGTTGCGCTTATAAATGGCCAGCGCATTTTGCAGGTGGGGAATAAACAGGTTTAGTGTTTGGAGTTCTTCCTTGCTAAATGGCTTATGCTGGTGGCCGCGCTGAATAGTTACGCGAAAAGCCTGGCCAATCTTTGGGTCTTCAATGTACGCGCCGCAGGCATATCTTATGTCGAGTGGCTTGGTATAGTCGGCATAAAATTCTGAAGATAGAAATTTTCGATCTGGAAACATCTCGTTGCTGTGGAATTGTAATAGCGGAAGATCGGCCATCGCCTCCGCCCACACATCGGTATGTATAAAGTGCTCGCCGTAAAGCTGCAATTCGTCGTCACTCAAGTGCCGAGAAAAAACAATATCGCTTGCGTGAGTTTCGATTTCCTCAAACATCAAGGTTGTCGACCTGGATGGTATTTCAGTTTCTAGCATGGCAAAAAATGCCATCCATCCATCAGCTTGGTGAGCATGTCGATATAGCTCACCAATTAGCTGGGACAATTTACTATTTCGCATTAATTACTTATGGCCTTGTTATTTTTTCTTGACTCGCTTCCCTACGGCCATTTTTAAGTCGTTCTCCCCAATCTAGGGGAGGCGCTGAGTAAACTATACCGTTAGATTTAGTTGTGAGCAATTCTAAGTGCCCCTGCTGTTAATGCTGTGGGTGCTAGATGCGCTAATGAAGGAATATGACGGATTTCTTAGCACGTTAAATAGAGAATCCAAGGTCATAACAAAAATAAAGCGTGTGGCAGCGTTCAGCTACGTCGCGCAAAACCAAGGGTAGATTTATGGTGGGATTTCATAAAAGACAAGCCAATACGGGTTTGCTTGGCATCACATTGTCATCTGTGTTGCTAGCGGCTTGTGGCGGTGGAGGTGGGGGCGGCGGTTCTGCCGGCGCTGGGGGCACTGACATTAGCGGGACGCCGATTAAAGGCCCGATGGTCAATGCAGATGTATCGGCTTTTCGTTTTGATGCCAGCGATGACCGCTTGATAGGGAGTTTATTGGCAAGCGGCACGACCAATGAGCAAGCTGCAATTACCGGCCTAAGACTGCCCACTGATTACAGTGGCGTCTTTATTCTGGAAGTTCGAGTGAACGAGCAAACCCGCGATTTAAGCACTGATCTGGCTCCGGCGATCACCGTGTTTCGCACGGTGTTGAATAGCAGTAATGTGCAAAGCAATGTTCCTGTGTATCCATCGCCGCTGACCTCGTTAGCCTACGAACTGGCAGTGGATAATGCCGACTCGGCCGCATACGGCGGGAATGATGACGGCAGTGTAAGTGAAGAAGAACTGACAGCCGCGTTTGCTCTAGCTTCGCAAAAGGTACTGGCGACGGTGGGCTTTGGTCTAGAGCTTGATACAGACCTTAATGCCACCCCAGCGTTACTTACCTCGGCAACGACGACTACTGATGCCAAGCTTAAAGCGATACGTTATCGCGCTGCGATAGAGGCTTTGAGTGCCATCTTGATAACGATGAAAGATGACGCGATCGCGAACAATGCCAGCTCGACACAAACTACAGATTCACTGTTATCCGCGCTGGCGGCTGACCTTGGTGATGACGTAATTGATGGCTCGGCCGGTGGTGAGCCAATTTCTGCATTTGCCGACATTACCGATGTTGTTGCGCTGGTGACGGTTGACCCGGCAACGCTTAAGGTTCCCGGCACCGACACGTCCATTGCGGATATTGAATCTGTGCTGGTCGCTGAGCAGGACGCCACTGGTGAAGACGTAGATAGCGCTGATGTTGCAAGTGGCAGCGTTTCCGCAGATCCAGAGCCTGCAAAGACAGCCTCGGATATCGATGGTGATGCTGTTGCGGATAGCACAGACAATTGCCCAGCCGTTAGTAATCCCGGTCAAGAAGACTTGGACGAAGATGGCGCTGGTGATGTCTGTGATGGTGATCGCGATGGAGACGGTGTCCCAAACGCAGATGATGCCTTCCCAAATGATGCTACTGAGACCGTCGATACCGACAGTGACGGTATTGGCAACAATGCGGATACCGATGACGATGGTGATGGTGTTGCCGATGTTGATGATGCCTTCCCGCTAGATCCGTCGGAAACCACTGATACCGATCTCGATGGTATTGGCAACAATGCGGATACCGATGACGACGATGACGGCGTTGCTGATGCTGAGGACGCCTTTCCGCTGGATGAAAATGAGTCCGTGGATTCGGATGGCGATGGTGTTGGTGACAATGGCGATACCGATGTGGATGGTGACGGTGTTGACAATGACGTAGACAACTGCCCGGCGGTTGCGAATGAGGATCAAGCCGACAGCGATAGCGATGATATCGGTGATGTGTGTGATGAGGATGATCCAGAACCGACGTTAGCCGTGTGGGATAGCTTTAATTGGGATGACGCCAATTGGCAGTAAGAACACTGTAATTAAAAAAACAGATTTTAGTGAGCAGTTTTAGGGGAATATAAAAATGAAAAAGCAGATTATTTTTGCAGCGGTACTGGGTTTTGCTACACCAAGCTTATTTGCCGGCGAAGTGGATGCCTCTTCGGTCACAACGTTTAGCGCCGGTACTCCGGCAAAGGCGGCGGAAGTCAACAGCACTTTCGGCGCGCTTATTGCTGCGATTAACGACAACGCTGAGCGAATCAGCAATTTAGAACTCGCGGAACCCAATAATTCCGTTGCTGGCGGCACGTACCAAATTCGCAGTATTAATAGCGAAGTGGCAGTGGGTAGCAGTGCTCAAAATGGATATCAACAAGACGGTCCTAACGATTTTGCCAATATCAGTAACGGCAGCCTTGCCGCTACGCTTAGCTTTTCTAGCGAAAGCCTTAGCGGCACATTTGTTGTGGACGCTGGCGCTGATAAGACCTATGAGGCAAATACGCCATTCAATCGCTTCACCGATTTTTCTGATTCAGAAAGTGAAACTAATCAGATTACTTACGTGCAAACTGGCAGTACGGTAAGCGTGACGTTTCCAGACGATGGCGACACATTCACGGTCGACTTTATAGTGAGTGGTGATGGTTCGGTGCTATTAACCAGATCATTTGATGCCGGTGATACTACCTTTAATGATGGTTCTACTGGCGAATTTTCCTTTATGGAATTATTGGTTGGGATTCGTACCGAGTAAATCTTGCTTGTCGCCATTACCAAGTGCAGCTTGTGCTTGGTAATGGGTTTTGTTTGCAGTATTCACTATCTAGCCTGCAATGGGCGGATGGTCGTCATACTCGTCGGCGATGGGGTATATCTCTGGCTCAAAGGCCTCTCTAAACGCATTAACCTGTTCCAGCGCTTCTTCAATATTGGCTTTGTATTTGGCAATGTGGAAGAGTGCGTCGCCCTCATAGACCAGCGGTAAAAACGTTCGGCCGATGACAATGCCGTCGTCGCTGGCGAGTATTTTTACGTCTGAGCTATTGTCGCCCATAGGGTCGGAGATCAGTGCCAGAACGTCGCCCTTCGTAACAAAGGCCCCGAGGGGAACAAGTGCTCTTAATACGCCGCTGCTGGTCGCGCGTAGCCATGCAGACTGGCCGGTAATCATGCTACTGCGTTTTGGTTTTTTACTTCGCGATGGCGGCAACATGCCAATGTGACGCATCACATTGAGAATGCCGCTGACACCGGCGCGAATGGCCACTTCGTCAAAGCGTAGGGCTTCGCCGGCTTCGTAAAGTAGAACCTGAATATTGTTTTCGCTGGCGATTTCTCGCAGCGAACCATCCCGCGTTGCTGAGTGCAAAATAACCGGTGCGCCAAAGCTTTCGGCCATGGCGAGGGTGCTTTTGTCTTTAATGTCGGCGCGAATTTGTGGCAGGTTACTGCGGTGCCTAGCGCCGGTATGTAGGTCGATGCCGTGGGTACACTTCAGCACCACTTCATTTAAAAAGGTGTGGGCCATACGTCCCGCGAGTGAGCTTTTTGGTGAGCCGGGAAACGAGCGATTAAGGTCGCGACCATCGGGAAGGTAGCGGCTATTGTTTAAGAAGCCGTGTACGTTGACGATGGGAATGGCCAGCAGTGTTCCGCGTATTGAGCGCAAGGCCTTGTGTTGCAGGAGCCGCCGAACAATTTCTACGCCGTTGATTTCGTCGCCGTGAATAGCGGCGCTTACGAACAAGGTTGGGCCATCTTTGCGGCCACGCACCGCTTTTACCGTCATCGATAATTCGGTGTGGGTATAAAGGTTGGCAACGGGCAGCTCGATTTGTTGGCGAGTGCCCGGGGTGATATCAATCCCTGCGATGGTTAGTTTTTGCATTCTTGTTTTTTCAGCCGGTTCCACGGGTTTTATTTTTATTCGGGCCGGCATTTTCTTCAATAAATTTTACGATTTCTGCGGCAACATTTTTCTTACTGGCGGTTTCAATGCCTTCTAGCCCCGGTGACGAGTTGACTTCCATCACCAGCGGTCCGCGGGCAGAGCGTAAAATATCTACCCCCGCCACGTTTAGTCCCATGATTTGGGCGGCTTTTACTGCGGTGGCCCGCTCCGCAGGAGTTAGGCGTGTTAGCTCGGCGGTGCCGCCACGGTGTAGGTTAGACCGAAATTCGCCGCTGGCGGCGGTGCGTTGCATGGCAGCAACGACCTTTTTACCAATGACTAGGCAGCGCACGTCGGCTCCGCCTGCTTCTTTAATAAACTCTTGAACAAGGAAGTCGGCTTTTAATTCACGGAAGGCGTCGATGACGCTCTCTGCCGCCTTCGCGGTTTCTGCCAACACTACGCCGCGACCTTGTGTGCCTTCCAGCAATTTGACCACCACCGGCGCGCCACCAACCAGTTTGATGAGCTCTTTGGTGTTGTGAACGTCGTGGGCAAAGCTCGATATGGGCATGCCGACGTTTTTGCGCGATAGCAATTGCAGTGCGCGCAGCTTGTCGCGGGAGCGGCCAAGTGCGACTGATTCGGTCAGGCTGTAGGTGCCGAGCATTTCAAATTGGCGAATTACCGCCAAACCGTAGGGCGTAATGGATGCACCGATACGCGGGATGATGGCGTCGAAGTCTTCTAGTTTTTCGCCTCTGTACCAAACAACGGGTTCGTGCGAGCTTAGCTCCATATAGCATTTTAAGGTATCTAGTACACGTACTTCGTGGCCACGCTCGGTGCAGGCTTCAACTAGACGGCGGGTCGAGTATAGGCGTCTGTTGCGTGACAGTATTGCAATTTTCATGGTGGAAATGTCTCGTTGTGTTGCGGACTCGTGGCGGTGTGCTGTGATCCACCTTAGTCCTAAATAGTTCCCGTGCTGCGTGGGGGTTTTTTGCTGGCACAATAAGATCTGCCTGGATCTACAGTGTAGCGATTTTTCATGGCAGTGCGTCCCAATAGCATTCGGAACATCATTTGTGATCGGTCTGCCAGGGTCATTTCTGCGGTAAATTGTTCACTGCCGATGGTGATGGTGGTCTCTATAACATAGCGCATACTGCGATGACCGCCAGAGTCGGTAACTTGGCGATAGTCTTTTATACGAGCCTTGCAGGGCACTGCATCGGTGTTTTGGTGTTGTAGAGGGTTAACTTTGAACTCTACCCATGCTTCGCCATCAATATCGATTTTTTGAATATCAATAGCATGTAGTGAGGAGCTGCGAGCTCCTGTATCAATTTTTGCTTTGATACCACTGATTGCCAGATCAGGCAGGCTGATCCATTCACGCCATCCCAGAATTGTCTGTGCCAAACGGGGCCTCTCGGTAGATTGATATATCAAGTTGGCCAGCATAGCGGCTTAGGTAGTCAGGGAATAGCGTTAAGCGGGGGTTTTTTGCGAGGTGTAGCGAAGTAGCACTGGTAATCAATGAGATTACCAGTGCTTTGCTGCGGGAATTAACGTTATTTTCTGATCATTGCGGTCAGGGTTTTATCGCATTTCTCGCCGTAGGGCGGCAGCATGCCCCCCAATTTTTGGAAGTTTATATTGCTTTGCTTGTATACCGCCTTGGCGTGACTGAAGGTTTTGAAGCCGTCGAAGCCGTGGTAGCTGCCCATACCGCTTGGGCCGATGCCGCCGAAGGGCAGGTCTTCGCAACTGACATGGAAAATAACGTCGTTGATGGTGACCGCGCCAGATACTGTTGAGTCGAGCACGTGGCGCTGCTCTGCCTTGTCTTTGCCGAAATAGTACAGTGCCAGCGGGCGAGGTCTTGCATTCACGTAGTTAATGCAATCGTCCACCAATGTATACGTTTTGATGCAGATAATGGGGCCGAACAACTCTTCTTGCATCACCATCATGTCGTCGCTGGGGTTTACGATCAGTGTGAGCGGAATTTTATGGGTGCCCTTTTGCTGGCTGAAGTCCTCGTTGGCGGGGTTTATTTCGCGAATGTCCGCGCCTTTTTGGCGTGCGTCCTCTAAATAGCCCATCAAGCGTTGATAGTGCCGCTCGTTTACAACTGAGCTGTAATCTGGGTTTTCCCGCAGGGTTGGGAATAGATTGCAGATATAGCTGTTGGCCGCAGTGGTAAACGCATCGAGCTGATCTTCCGGCACAAATACATAGTCTGGCGATAAGCAGACCTGACCGACGTTGAGGATTTTACCAGTGAAAATCCGCTCTACGGCTTCTTGTAGAGGGTAGCTTTTGCTAATAATGACTGGGGATTTACCGCCGAGTTCGAGCGTGACAGGAGTGAGGTTATCAGCCGCTGCCCTAAGAATGTGGCGGGCAATGCTGGTCGCGCCGGTAAAAATGATGTGGTCGAAGGGCATCGCTGCAAAGCTGGCGCCAACATCTGGTCCGCCGTTGAATACCGCAACTTCGTCGGGGGAAAAGTACTTGGCCGCTAGGGTTTCTAGCAGCGCGCCGGTCTGTGGTGTTACTTCAGAGCATTTAATCATGGCGCGGTTGCCCGCAGCCAACACGCCCGCCAGCGGCGCGAAAACCGTGTTCAGTGGGAAATTCCACGTGCCGATAATGCCGATCACGCCTTTGGGTTGGTACTCTACTTTTGCCTTGCCACCCATTAGATTCATTGGGAAGGGGGCTTTGCGTTTTTCGGTTTTCATCCACTTTTTGAGGTGCTTTTTGCTGTGTTTAAGGCACTCAATGGTGGCGTAGATGTCAGACATGAGTGACTGGTGGCTACTGCGGTGGCCAAAATCTAGCGCTAGTGTGTCGACGATGGTGTCGCGGTTATCGAAAATTAGGTCGATGGCCCGAGATAGGCGGTCGATACGCAGTTCTGCGCTGACCGCACCTTCACTGGTGCAAAGCGCGCGCTGGCTGTTTAGGGTGTCGCGCATGGCGGAAATCACGGAATTGTCGCTGAGATTAGTCATAGTATTCTCCCTGTCATCATTGTTTTAATGGGTTTGGCGTGGTGAGTGTTTGTTTTGGCTGAGCGCAGCCAAGGGTTATTCAATAAATAAGGAATTTGCAGATGAAAAATACGGTGAGTCTTATTTTGAACCGCAGAATTGCATTCGTCTTGTGTGCTTTGCTGCCGATGTTTGCCGCAGCCGCCACGTTGCCAGACGCGCCCCATGTGGTGGTGGCTGCCCATGGAGAGGTCGAGGCCCTGCCCGATATCGCAAGGTTGCAGCTGCAAATTTCTGAAACCCGCAACACCGCCGTTGATGCTAAAAACCGCGTCGATGAACGGACGGCTAGAGTACTGACTGCGATGCGCGAGCAGGGAATTCCCGAGAGCGATATTCGCGCCTCGCAAATTCGAGTTTATCCCGACTACGAATGGCAAGACGGCAAGCGCCTGCTTCGTGGTCAACGTGTTGAGCGCAGTGTCGATGTGACCTTGACCGATTTGAGTCGATATGGGGCCCTGCTGGACGGACTGGTTCAGGCTGGTATTACCGAACTCGGCAATGTGAGTTTTGACTTGTCTAACCGAGATGCATTGATGGCCCAAGCTGTGCAGGCGGCGATTGCCGATGCCAATGCTCAGGCGGCGACGCTGGCTGCCGGTTTCGGTAGAAAAGTGGCTGGGGTCTACCACATTGATCAGGGCGGTAACGGCCCCATTCAGCAAGAGCGTATGGTTATGATGGACGCGAAGATGAGTGCGGCGCCGATGCTGTTGGGTAACGAGACGGTTAGCGCTGATTTGAACGTGGTGTTTTTGCTGAAATAATGAGGTGCGTTTAGTTGGCCTAACGCTGACTAAATGCCGACCATAAAAAAAGCACCCATAATATGGGTGCCAAGCGGGGGTGCTACTATGGAGACCGTTGATAATGGGCTTAGTCATTAACGATGGTCTTAGATTATTCCCAGTGGCGCTCTGTAAATATTCGTAATTATGCGTACGCACATTACTTTTAATGAAATAACTCACCGTGGAGTCGGTTCTAGAAATGAAAGTAATAGTTCAGGTGCGTCACTGAAGTCGCGGGCGCTGTTGACTGTGCGTTTTGCGACCTCGATTTGCGGTCTGCTATAGCTATAGCAAGCACCTAACATCACGTCGAGATGTTCTGCTGCGGGTTGCCCCGCCTGCGCATTGATGTTGTAGCGGCGTGCGCTAGAGACAAAATAGCCTTTTTGTAGCGCGAAGGCCGCTTCTTTGGTGTCGCCGCTAAACTCTGTATTTGCCCACTTACTGAAGCCCTTGAATAAGACTTTGCCTTTCAGGCTTTCTGGTCCGGTAATTTGCCAATTAAGTGCGCGCCAGCTGTGAATGCGTTGGCCGTTGGCGAAGATTTCTGCGCGGGCAGCCTGTTCGTCTATCTGGTCGTCGATGCAAATATCGTAAAGCCATTCGGTTTGTGATCGGTGAGCATGGCGAATGGCCATGAGAACAAGGTCTAACAAATGGGTACAGTTGCCGCTGGCATCGGTATGTGGGATCAGATCTTGAATGTCGTCACATAGCGGCAAGCCAATGAGTTTTCGAATTGGCTCAGATGCGCCGGGGCAGGTGTCGAAGGGGATGCGCAGCACTTCGCTTTGAATGTCGGTGACATGATGCCCGTCGTGGCTGATTGTGCAGCGAAAGGCGTGATTTGTGTCTTCAAGCTCACCGTTGACAGTATTGTCTTGGTTAATTAGGCGTATCCGGCGACGATAGCAGCCTTGCCCGTAATTCGGGTTTTTTGGGTAGTCGGGCTCTGATGACATACTGTTCTCCATTATAGGCTACGATATTATCGACTTGGTGGCCAAAGAGAGTGACCTAAGCGGTCTATTTCAGTGACCGTTTCGGTCATGATGGCGCCTCATTGCACACTGGCGGGAAAACGGCGGGATTTATGGCAATATTTTTGGTTTATTTAATGCTGATGTGGCTTGGTATCGGCGGGTGGTTAATTGTCGATCCCGCCGCTTTGGAAGCATCGGCGGGGGTGGCAGCATTATCGCCAACCGGTGAAACAGAGCTTCGGGCTATGTACGGCGGCTTGGAACTAGCTATTGGCGGCGCCGCCCTGCTGGCACTACTTCGGCCACGCTGGCGCTGTCATGTATTATTTTTAAATGGCGTGGTTGCTGGTGGTATCGCTGGCGGGCGATTAGTCGGTGTTGTACTTTCTGGCGAGATGTCGGTATATACCATGACCGCCCTGGCGTTTGAGCTAAGCACGGTGGTGATATGCGTGATACTAGCCCTGCGAATGCAGCGAAGCGGAGAATAAAAACGTGGAAGAATATCAGCAGTTAATTGGCGTCATCTCTTTGACGATGGGGGTGGCATGGGCGAGTGGTCTGAATCTCTATGCTGCCATTTTAGTATTGGGATTTGCCGGTTCTACCGGTGGTATGGAACTACCAGAAAACTTACAGATAGTGCAGGACCCTGCGGTGATGTTGGCGGCGGGACTGATGTACGCGGTGGAGTTTTTTGCCGATAAAGTTCCCGGTGTCGATACCGGTTGGGATGCGCTCCATACCTTTATTCGAATTCCTGCCGGCGCGTTGCTAGCAGCCGGTACGGTAGGCGATGTCAGTCCTGCCTTGCAGCTAGCGGCGGGTATTGTTGGTGGTTCGGTGACCTCGGTTACCCATGCCGCTAAGGCGAGTACCCGTGTGTTAATAAATACCTCTCCAGAGCCGGTAAGTAACTGGCTGGCGTCTATTTCAGAGGATGTGGCGGTATTTGGTGGGCTTTGGGTGGCTTTGAATCATCCGGTAATTTTCTTAATTGGTTTTGTCGCTTTCCTATTTTTGCTCATTTGGTTACTGCCGAAATTGTGGCGCGGCATTGCGCGAATTTTCCGAAAAATTGGCCAGTGGCTTGGGTTGGCGAAAGAAACTCGGGAGGCAATCGAAGACCCCAGTGCACCAGCTGGCTCGCCCCTGTCTCCCAACGTGGATACTATTGAGCCGCCGGCAGCCTCGGCGAGTCAGTCTTTGGTAGATGCCTTGCGAGGATTGGAAGCCTTGCATAAGTCTGGCTCGTTGAGCGATATGGAGTTTGAGCAAGCTAAAGCCTCAGTGATTGCCAAACATCAATTAGCCTAGTCTATTGGGGGTTTGTGATAGTTATCACAAAACCTCCAGCAAACCGATGTCACTTTCTTAAAAAAGCACGGTATCGCGATAAACTTCATGCGTCGTCGTGCTAAATACGATTTAATTCACTATTACATGGAATTCTCGCGCTGCGTCTTGGTGTGATGCAACGCTCAGGAGTTGAGTTGTCTACATGAAGGAAAAAAGAAACCGCGTAATTGCCGTCGTGCTATCGCTTTTAGCGGTGCTTGTTTGTATACCTGCTCAGGCAGGTGTCTTGCGTGAACTTCTCTCTCAAACCGGCATTTTGGCCCTTGTAACGCCGGTGACCACGGCGGTGGGTATTGAACTAGATGACACTGTGACGACGCTGGATGGCGTTGTAGGCGGTGTCATCGGAGGAGATATTACCGGCGCTGAGTTGAGCATGACTGCGCAAGAGTCTGCTGATTTATTGACCATGGATACACCGGTTTCCGCCTTAATCAGCGATATTGTCGCGGTGGTGTTTACCTCGGCACCAGCAGATGATCAGCCAGCCTTAATTCCGCTCGTTAGCCTTGATCCAGTGTTTTTGGTTGGTCAAATACAAAACCAAACCTACCGCTGCACCGACGTTGATGGTGACGGTGTTTGTGATCAGGATGATCAGTGTTTAAACACGCCTGCGGGCATGAAAGTGTTGGCCAATGGTTGTTATTTGGACGGCCCGCGTGGCGTTGCGTTAGAGGGCGTCTTTTTTGCTAATGACAGCGATGAGCTTAGTATTCCCGCCCAGCAAATCCTCCGTAAGGTCGCGGAAATTATTGAGCAATCTTCGGCCACGTTGATTGAAGTCGGCGGTTATACCGATAACGCTGGTGAACCCGAATATAATCTGCGTTTGTCTGCGTCTCGGGCTGCAGCGGTTCGTGATTATTTAGTAAGTCTAGGTGTTAAGAAATCGCGCTTGCAGGTGAGAGGCTATGGTGAAGCCGCGCCGCGCGCAGACAATGCGAGCGCAGTAGGTCGAGCTAAAAATCGCCGAGTGGAATTGCGAATTTTAAGTCGTGAGCAATAAATAATGCTGGCGGGGCGGTTCTGCCCCGCAGTCGTCAAATGAGCATCAGGAGAAAATGAATGGCAATTGACCTGCCACCCGTCATGCCACCCCAACTGGCAACGCATAGTCAAATAGAGGCCGCTACGCAAAAAAATGCTGAGGCAATCACCGCGGTGGTGGCGGGGATTACCATGCGTGTAGTGGGCAATCAGTATTTATCGCCAGAGCAAATTACGACGATATTGTCGGCAGCAGAAACACCTTCTGCGGCAATTACTGCCCTAACTCGGCGTTACTATAACGCGGGGCATTTACTGGTTGGGGTTAGTTACTTCCGAGTGGATGATACGGTTACGGTATTGGTTAGTCAGGCTACGGTTAAGGGCATGCGGGGTAACCCAGCAATCACGGCACATTTTGATGGTCTTGTAGGGGATCCAGATTTAAGTTTGGCGGAGTTTGATCGCGCGCGGGTATTGGCAGATTTACACGCCAAGCGAGCGGGCTTGGCGTATAGCATTGCCTATGAGCAGCACTATGATGATCAGGTGATTCTTGATTTTCGGGAAGTGCCGGTGGTCGATCACAATGCGACCGATGTTGTAGTGGAAATGAATAATAAGGGCAGTCGATTCCTCGGTCGTTATTTTGGCTTGGCCGGGGTGCGTCATCGTTTTGGAACGGGCACCGAGGCTAGCCTAGCGTATAAAACAATATTTGAAGACTTGGGTGAGGCGGGTGATGGCGATGGCTATCAGCAGCTGGATTTTAGTATTGAGCATCCGTTTACCTTTGGTTTATATGGTTTAGATTTTACTCGTATCGAGTATCAGCGTCAGCCGACGTTTGCTTCTGCGGGAGGCGGCGGCTTGTGTTTGCCACCGCTGATCAGTTGCACGCCAGCTAGTGGTGCAACAGTGGTGAATCTCGACGCTGAAATAGATATAGCAACGCTTTCTGGTGAGCAGGTGCTCTACAGTAATCCCGTTCGTCGCTGGTCTATGTTTGAGCGCATTGAGGTTGTGGATTCAGAGATTCAGTCTGACCTGCAGTCCTTGCCTTTGCTAGACGAGTCCTACCAAACGGTTGAGTTAGGTGCTAAGTACTCTATGCGCGGTGCGCTGGCCGATGCACCGTCGTATTTTAAGGCGCAAGTATCGGTAAGGGGTGGCTTTGGCGACGGCGGTAGTCTAGAAAGTGATGCTAGCGATGGTGTCGGCATAGGCCAACGCTCGGCGGATTTTATAATGTTATTGCCAAAGCTTGGATATAAATTTGCCTTGGCACCACATTACGAATTTGCCTTGAATTTAGACGGACAGTTTGCTGATGACACCCAGCTACCGCAGCAGCAGCAATATGTTTTAGGTGGGATGAACAGTCTTAGTGCTTATTTGCCAGGGGTGTTGATTGGCGACAATGGTTATTTAGTGCATCTTGCGATCACTGCCAAAAGGCGATTGTGGGGTATGCCATTAGAAGCCTCAATTTTTGCGGAATACGGCGCCACGAGTTTCAATGGTGTGTCTGGCGAACTGGGCTCGGATCAGGTATTGGCGGATGCGGGTATTCGTTTTAATTTAAGTCTGGGTTACGGCTTTGAAACGGAGTTGCTTGCAGCGGCGCCATTGATGGATGACGTTGTAGATGAGGCGCGTTTAGATTCTTTGGAAAGTGATTTCTTCTGGCGCCTGCGCTGGACATATTAAACGGAATCTTCTAATTCAGGCCGTCAGCTTTCGCTGTCGGCCATCATCTTTTTCAATAATCGATCTAAATGTGCTCGCTCATTTGCGCTTAAATTGCGCATTCGGTTTGCGTGCAACTGTCCCATCGGGGCGACAAGTGTTTCAATTAATTCTTTTCCTTTTGAACTAAGTTGAACCAATAAACTTCGTCCATCTTCGGGACTGGCCGGTCGGCTGATGAGCTTGGCAGATTCAAGGCGATGCAATAATTTAGTCAGGCCACCGGAGCTGATCAACAAGGCTTTACATAATTCTGTTGGTGTAATGCGGTGCGGGCTACTTTGCCGTCGCAGCGTTGCCAATGCATCAAACTCTGCACGGGACAGCTTATAGTTCTGTAGTTCGGCGGTGGTCTGTTTCATGAATACGTCACTCGCCCTCAATATTCTTAGTACTGTGGGTTCTGCTGCTTCATACATTTCAGGCCAATTATCTAATTGCTGGCGACGCAATTCATCGACGGTGGTACGTTTGTCATCCATAGTCAGTCTCGTGACTTGTTTTGCGTGCGAATAATGGCACCTTCACTTTGGTGAATAGTTGGATTTTATCTTGCTGGAAAGATAAAATCCAACTATTATCTTGCCGGAAAGATAAATTCCGGAAGTCATTATGCCCCCCGTTCTGCCGCCTATGCGGTTAATTATTTCCTTGGCGCTCATTTTTACGCTGTCACCACTCGCCATTGATATGTATTTGCCGACGATTCCTGTCATTGCAGGGGAGTTGGCGGTGCCTGTTCAAAATGTTGCCATTACTGTCAGTCTTTATATTTTAGGTCTAAGCTTTGGGCAGTTTTTCGGTGGGCCAATCAGCGACTATCTTGGTAGGCGGCCTGTGCTGTTTTTTGGTTTGGCGGTTTTTGCGCTAGCAAGTTTATGTATTGCCTTCACGGATTCAATCAACATGCTTTGGGCTGCCCGGTTTATGCAGGCGCTGGGTGGCGGTTTCGCTTCGGTCGTGGTGCCGGCAATTATTCGAGACCATACCGAAGGTCAGGCGACAGCGAAATTGTTCTCGCAAATTATGTTGATCACTATTATTGCACCGGCAGTTGCGCCCAGTATTGGTACTTTTTTATATAGTGTTAGCGGCTGGCGAATGGTCTTTTTTGTGCTGGCGGGATATGCCGTCTTGGTTAGCATTATGGTAGCTGCTTTTATTAAAGGTGAGAGTAAGCCGTCGGCATCAGATTCGGCGCCCGCGCGGGAAAGTTTGGTGGCACGCTATCGCTTTGTGTTAAGTAACGCGACTGCTATGCGTTATCTCGCGTCACAGGGTTTGGCCTTCGGTGTAATGATTACCTTTTTGGCCAATGCAGCACTGGTATATATTGATCAATTTGGCGCAACCGAAACGCAATTCTCTATGTTGTTTGCGGCGAACGTGGTGACCCTGGCTGTCGCCAATCGCGTGAATAATAAATTATTAAATACCGTTCCCGCAGCGCGAATTGTGTCGAAGGCATTAATTTTGCAATGTTGTGCTACGTTTGGCTTGATTTTGATTAGTGGCTTTTCACCCTCATTATGGGTGGTGGTGCCACTAATTATGTTGAGTATTGGCTCACTGGGCGGAGTGATGGGGAACTCTCAGGCCTGTGCGCTGCAATTCTTTCCCAACCACAGCGGTATTGCGTCGGCCTTGTTGGGCAGCGCGCAGTATTTGATTGGCGGTGTGATTAGTGCAGCGTCGACGTTATTTCTGAGTGACAAGATGTGGCCGATGACTATAACCATGTTTGCGGCGGCGTTACTTGCCTTACTCATTGTGCCTAAGACTAGTAAAAGTTGCGTAGCTATTTAAAATACTAGAGCATTGTTGGCGACTATTAATATGGATATTTGAGCGGCTAATGCGAACGAACATTTTTGGTTTTTTATTCTGTGTGGCCTCACTTGGACTTGCGGGCTGTGGTCATAGTGGCTCAGGTGGACTTTCTGATTCGCCATACCCGACTGAAAATGGCAGCGATTTTATCTCCGTTGTGGACGGTCTAGAGCTTAATTTAGCGGAGCAGGGTGGAAGGCTATTTATTCCGGGTGATGCAGTCGTTGAGGATACGCCAGTCAGTGTCGCTGTCCTTCAGGGTGCAGACTTACCTGATGCAAGTAGGCTGGTTTCTGCAGTCTATGAATTCTCTCCCACAAATTTAAGTCTTTCTAAAGCCGCGAGCTTAAGCCTGATCGTTCCCGCAACGGTTAACGATAGCGACAGCCTTTATTTGGCCGAGTTGATTGATGGGCGGTGGCAGGGTATCGCCTCGTCAATGCGGCTTGGTGATACAGTAACGGCGTCGATAAGCCGCTTTGGCATCTACGCAGTTTTGCGTCGTGAGCCTCGTATCGCTGATAAAACGATTGGCCCCGATTGCGAGGCTGGCGGTACGGAACAGTCGGTTCGATTTATTCATGTTGCGGATTTGCATTCTCGATTTGGTTACCGGGAGCAGCTCTACAGCCGTATCAAGGCGGCGCATCTCCAAGCCCTAAGAGAAGAACCCTATACCGTATTTACTAATGGCGGCGATGATTTCGAGAAAGGCACTGTTGCTGAGCAGCTTTCTTCCGGTTCAGCTACCATTGCTGCAACGAAGGCGATGGCATTTGATGTGCGCGTGGTGGGTAATCATGATTATGCGTGGGGGCCAGAACAGCTACTCGAATACTCGCAAGATGACAGTGCGGTAGTGTTGGCCAGCAATACCTGGTACACCGGTAGCAGCGGTGAATTTGCCGCTGTTGATTTTGCGACGGTGAATGTAGGTTGTATCAAAATTGGCTTTTTTGGTATGACGTCGGTGCCTTGGAATGAATTGGATGAGCCAGTAGAGTCGGCGCCTATCCCTGACTTTATTGCTGATTTCTCTATGAATTGGTCCTGGCAGTCTGTGGCCCAGTCTATTGTCGGTCGATATCGCGGTGATGTGGATTACATGGTTATGTTAAGCCACATGGGGCTTGGGCCTGATGAAGACCTCGCTGCAAAAGTGAGTGGCGTAGACTTAGTGTTGGGCGGTCATACCCATGGCGGCGAAAGTTTTGAAACCCTTGATAACGGAACGATGATTGTTCAGCCTGAATTTTATGGTAGAGGCTATACAGACCTAAAGCTGGTGTTTCGGCTCAGTGACAAGGTTCTTACCGATGTCGATTACAAAACCTACGCAAGCAATGATGTATTAACGGCGGATGCGAATACAGCGGCAAGCATAGACGAGATCATGGGGCTTTACGCCCCCGATGCTGAGACCGAAATTGCCGTGTCTGAGAATTTTCCGGATCAACGGGATATTGCCCGAATTGCTGCAGAAGCAGCGATGCATGTTCACGGTGTAAATGCTGCATTATTAGACCCGGCTCAGGTGACTGCGCTTTGGTTGCCGGGAAGTTTGAGCCAGGAAGATTTTATCAATAGTTATCAGGTAGAGCGTCAGCCTTCGAATACGCCGGGTTTTAATGCCATGTATGCGGTGTCGGTAAGCGGCGCGCAGTTAGAGCAAATGGCGGCTGAGCAGACAGGATGGTTTGCAAAATTACCATCGCCACTGCAGGCAACCAAAATCTATAAGCTGGTATTACAAAAAGGGCCGGCACTCAATCTAGCGCTATTTTTTCCGCTAACATTTAATGAGCAAAGTAATCTTAGCGTCTCGTCCTTATCTGAAACGTGGTATGCCCTGGATCAGTACGCGCGATATCGTACAAGTCAGTGTTTACATATTGATACTGACAAGGCGCTTATCGCCTGTAGTCCAAAAACGCAAACTACGGTGTGGCAATTTGATGATTCGGATCAGCCATTTGCAGCAGACTTTGGGCCAGCGCAATTATCTTTTTTTGATCCCGAGGCAAATGCTAGTAGTGCCGCAGTAACTCGGTTCGTCAGTACTACGGAGCTTGGTATTAGCGATCTTCCAGATGGTGCATCAGGGGTGTTGGCGTTTGATGATTACCGACCAGATGAGGGTTTAGTTTTACGACACAATGGCTTGGCCAATGGCGCATTTGCTGAACTCGGCTTGGTCTCAGATTATACGGTAGTCATGGATTTGTATTGGCCAGCAGCCAGCGACAATCAGTGGCGCGCCCTACTGCAGACCTCACTAAATAATAGCGATGATGCTGACATATTTGTTGAAAAGGCCGTTGCGGGTGGTGTCGGCGTGGCAACATCGGGCTCGGGGTATTTTGGTAGTTTACCCGCCGAGAGCTGGCATCGGGTGGCTTTCGTCTTTTATGCGGCGCCAATAGAAGACGGCGCGGGTGGCACGTTTAAAGTCTTTATTGACGGCGAGTTGGTCGGTGAAAAAACCGCCGGGGATGTGGGGCAGCGGTGGGCGCTGGATGAGTTTGCCTTGTTGTTCACTGATAACAGTTTTGAAACCGCGCCGGGCTATCTGAATGCACTTTTATTTTCCGGGCGCGCATTGTCAGACAATGAGATTGTCGTATTAGGGGGGGCATCGCGAAAGCTGGTATTTAGCCCCGATGTGCGCACTCTTAATCAAAGCGTCTTGCGCCACTACACGTCAGCGCCAGATGTACGCTCACACTAAGGCGCGGCCTACCTAGCTGTTTTTGCACAGTTCGAGCCAGCGCAATATGCCTTCGCTGCGGTATTTTTGGCGGTGCAGAATGAAATAGAAGTAGCGTTTAAAATCGCGGTTGGCTGCGGTGAGCGGCACCAAGCGGCCGCTGTCGAAGGCTGTTTGTAATGACAAGGTTGATAGGCAGCCAATCCCTAGTCCGGTTTCGACTGCGCGTTTAATTGCTTCGGTGTGCTGCAACTCAAGACGAATATTGAGCTCGGGTAGAAGTTCGTGAATTGCGCGATCGAAGGCTTGGCGAGTACCTGAGCCGCCTTCGCGCAGTATCCATTGAGCGGCCAATAAGTCTGCGTCCGTCAGATTCTTTTTAGTGGCTAGCGGATGTTTCGCGCTGCAAAAAATCTGCAGTTCATCTTCACGCCAACGCGTGACTTCTAAATCTGGGTGATGTAACTCGCCTTCAATTAGGCCAATGTCCAAGTCAAAATTTAAGACCTGTTGGCTAATCATGGCGGTATTCGCCACATTTAACTGCACTTTTGCCGCAGGGTGGCGGTTGATGAACTCCGCCATGATGTCTACCGCGAGGTAATTGCCAATGGTGAGGGTTGCGCCCACGTTCAATTCGCCGACTTGGTCGTGGCGGCGGAACCCCTGTTCTAATGCCCGCGCTTGGTCTAGCAGAGCCTCGGCCTGAGGGCGCAGCGCGCGGCCTAATTCATTGATTTGTAGTCGTTTTCCTATTCGATCGAATAGCTGTATGGAAAATTGCTGCTCAAGGTCTTTTAAGGCACTGGAGGCGGCTGATTGTGACATAGAGAGCTGTTCCGCCGCGCGAGTGATGTTCTCGGTGTGGGCGGCGGCAAGAAAAACTTCAAGTTGTCGCAAGGTATAGTGCATATTCGCAAAACCGATATGAAAAATCATAATTAGTCATTTTGCCGATAGCATAATCTTCCCGTACAGTGTTGGCAAGCAAGATGAGAGGCGCGGCTTTGGCGCCAATACGGAAGAGGAGTTTGCAATGAGCAATATAATTTCTGAGCGAGTTACCAGCGTCCATCACTGGAATGACACGCTATTCAGTTTTAAGACTAGCCGCGATCCGTCATTTCGTTTTGAAAATGGCCACTTCACCATGATTGGTCTAAAGCAGGGTGAAAGAAACCTGATGCGCGCATATAGCATTGTGAGTGCAAATTATGAGGAGGAACTTGAGTTCTTCAGCATAAAAGTAGCCGATGGTCCGCTTACGTCAAAATTGCAGCAAATTAAAGTGGGTGATGAGATTTTAATCAGCCGCAAGCCAACGGGTACGCTAGTCGCTGACAATTTACTACCCGGCAAAAACTTGTACCTTCTCAGTACCGGCACTGGACTGGCGCCGTTTATGAGTATTATTAAAGATCCCGAAGTGTATGAGAAGTTTGAGAAAATAGTGCTGGTTCACGGCGTTCGTTATGAGAGCGAGCTGGCTTACCAAGACTTTATTCGCAATCACTTGCCTGAGCAGGAATATTTTGGCGATATCGTGCGGGATAAATTGGTTTACTACCCCACCGTTACCCGAGAAAAATTTGCAAATCAGGGCCGTCTGACGGATTTAATTCGCAGCGGCAAGTTGATGGCTGACGTAGGCTTACCGGCGCTGAACACAGATGACGATCGCTTTATGATTTGCGGTAGCCCCAGCATGCTGAAAGATACGTGCGGCCTCCTAAGCGCAGCAGGTTTTCAGGAAACCCGAGGCGGTCAGTACGGACATTTCGTGATCGAGCGAGCGTTTGTAGAACACTAATTTTCAGCGCAGTTCTTATCTTGACCTGTTTAAAGCCCCTTAGTTGGGGCTTTTTTTTTGCGCGCTCCACTCTCCGCTGATTAGCGGCAGGGTTTTATTTTGCTATTTATTGCTTGATTAGGTGTTTAGGGTGGAGTCCTGTTAGCAGCCTTGATAAGTTAGAGCACGTCTTTGTTAATGGCATGAGATCGCTATGTTTAAAAAAATACTACTATCACTCTTCGTACTGATTATTGCTGTGGGTGTGTATCTTAAATTTGGCAATTTGCCTGAGCCTTTGCCAGCAGACTCGCAAAGTAGCCAGTGGCTGGAACGGGGCATTTACGACGTTACCTATTTTGACGTTGAGCTTGTGGATGATACTCGGCCCACTCAGAAGAATGGCGATTTTGAAGGTAGTAATGAGCGCCGTTTAGAGACGCGTATATGGTATCCCGAGGGTCTGGTTGGGGCGGCGCCCTTGCTTATTTATAGCCATGGTTTTATGTCTTCGCGAACCGGCGGTAGCTACCTTGCCGAACATTTTGCCAGTCATGGTTACATTGTTGCCGCCATGGATTATCCACTGACAAATATGCAAGCGCCGGGCGGGCCGCTTGTGAAGGATGTGGTCAATCAACCTGCCGATATCAGTTTTTTAATAGATCAGTTCGTGTCTTGGGACGCAGATCCCAGTCATCAGTTTTATGATCAGATTGATGAGCGGCGTATTGGCGTTATGGGTTTGTCATTGGGTGGTATGACCTCGACCTTGGCGGCATTTCATCCTCGTGAGGCAGATTTACGAATTTCTGCTGCTGTGTCTATTGCCGGGCCAGTATTTGTATTTGGGCCTGCATTTTACGGGCATAGGGATATTCCATTCATGATGATTGCGTCGCCCATTGATGCAATGATTGATTACAAGACTAATGCCGCAACCATTTTGCCCAATGTTAAGGGAGCGATATTAGTGACCATGGACAAGGCGTCGCATACCGGGTTCGCGGCGCCAGGGCGCTATTTGCGCTGGTTAGATAATGCGGATTTGTTGGGTTGCTCTATGGTGACCCGTGGACTTGAGAAGACCGCTGACGAATCTTGGGCTAGTGCTTTAGGTGGGCCTGAAGAGGGAATTTTGCCAGTGTTGCAAAGCGATTTGTGCACGATGGACCCCTTGCCGCCGGCAATGAATCCGATTCGTCAGCAATGGCTGACTACACTGGCGGTCTTTTCCTTCTTTGAATCGCAATTTGCCTTGAGTGAGTTACATCGGCAGGAGGCTCGTGACTACTTAATAAGTACCTACCCTAAAGAAATCTCTGAGGTCAGTGTAGACTACGCGCCAAAGTAAATTTAAATTTCCAGAATTGAGTCCCAGGTCTATCTGCGGAAACGATGGCCAGTTATATTGCTGAGTGCAGTAAAGCCACCATCTATAGTGTTGCCGTGGGCGGCGCGAGTATTGGCTAAATTAATAATAATTCGATAAGGAAGAGAACCGATGACAGTGGCTTTTTGGTGTGTCTTGATAGCATGTTTACTGCCTAATATGACGGCATGGGTATGCGGGTATTTTCGTGGCAAACAGTTCGGTAAGATAGATAATAAACATCCTCGCGCGCAGTATGCGCAGCTCGAAGGGCCCGGCGCGCGCGCTTTTGCCGCCCAGCAAAATGCCTGGGAAGCCTTGCCGGTATTTACTGCGGCGGTGGTGATTGCGCATTTGGCGGGTGTCGACCCAGCTAAGTCCGCGATAGCCGCTGAGGTGTTTATCGTCGCACGGGTTTTGTACCCCATTTTTTACATCGCAAATAAGGATGCGCTTCGTTCTTTGGTGTTTATTGTCGGCCTTGGTGCCTGCATCTCTTTGTTTGTCATGGCGGCGTAAATCGGGTGATAGCAGTGATGCACAAATGGACACGGATGTTGTGCTTGCCTTTAGGTTTAGCGCTTTGCATGGGTGCTATCGCTAAAACTGAAACGCCTACGGACGATGGCCTAGCTGCTGTGGAGGAATTTTTGCCCGTGGAGGAGGCGCCTCCTCCTCCGTCGTTACTCCGCGCTGAGCAAATTCAGTCTGCAAGCTTTGACAGCTTTCCGCGAGGCGGTCCCGATAGCATTGCCGGGCTTGGCGATTGGTGGCTGACTAATGGGAAAATCTGTATAGCTGTAAGTGGCATTAATCATCACGCAGGTATTGTTGCCGGTGGTGGTACGCTTATAGATGTGGGGCATTGCGAGCGCGGTGACGATCAGTGGACCTATGCCAATATTCTTACCGGCTTGGCGAAAGAAACCGCGATACCTGCATCAAAAATCAGTGCGCTTATCGATGGTGGGCACGCGGATATTATCACTGTGGGTGAAAGCGATGGTATTCGCCAAACGGTGACGTACCGTTTGTTTGAAGGTGGCGAGTCTCTCGATATCGACGTGCAGATCGAGCGTATCGGTGACGGCCGCGCCGTGCAAATGAGCGGATTATTTACCCTGTATTCTCAGCGCGCGTTAACTCCCTTTAGTTTGTCTAGCTATATCCCTGATGCAACCTTGGGATTTAAGCATCCCGCGATAGATCGCAATAAGGTGTCTTCTTTATTAGAAGGGATGCTGCCCAGCGATTGGAATATTTTAGTGGGTGCCGATACCTACGATACCGCGATTAGTTACGGGGTGCAGTTGGCTTCTGCCGAGTTGATTAAGGCAAATGGGAGTCGTCAGCCGCTGCCGCGTTTTTTGGCGGTATTTCCTGACTATAGCTTGCATGGTTGGATGACTCGTCCGTTGTGGTTTCAAAGTGAGCGCTTAACTTGGCTATCTTTGTTGCAAAACCAGTTTATGGATTTGGAAAAAGGCGAGCGGATGCTGGCCAAATTTAAAGTCTTACTTGGCGATCGTGCTGACGTTGCCACGGTGACCGACCAGATTTATACCGGCCCGCAGCTGCGTGGCTACGTGAACAATGTTGATGTGTCTGTGGCCGTGTGGGATCAAGATGATCGCCCTGTTACCCAGAGTCGTGTCGCGGCGGATGGAAGCTTTAATATCCGTCTGCCGAAACATGTTCAGTGGGTAAAAATGCAGGCGACCGCGCCCTGGGGGCAGAAGATTACTAGGGAGTTGTCACTGGCTGATGCGCGCAATGATAGCGGTCGCTGGGTTTTCAGGAAGAATGGCACCCTAACTTTGCCCCGTGGCGTGCCAATGAGTCTCTATTTCTTTGGTTTTGGTGACACTGCAACACCGGAGTTTGGTAATGATTTACTTGGCTTCACCGAGCAGGGTGTGTCGCTGCCCGGTATGATGCGTCGCAATCGCATCGATCTGGCGGGTGTTGATTCAGACTTGGAAGCAATTGATTTACCCCCAGGCCAGTACCGAGTTCTGACTGCCCGCGGTCTAGAGTTCGATGTAAAAGAATATTTACTTACTGTTGTGGCGGGTAAGACAAGTCAGCTACCGATCGTTTCTCCAAAACGCATTTGGTATGGTGGCGATTGGCACTCCGCCGATTTACACGTACACAGTGGGGCAAGTTTTGATTCAATATTGCCCTTTGACGAACGCCTGAGAAGCTTCGTGGCGCAGGGCGCGGAGGTTTTAGTTGCCAGCGAGCATAATCGCTTGATTGATCAGCGCAGCCGAGTGGCTGCCTTGGGCTTGGAAGGCAAGGTACAGGTCGTTACTGGTAGTGAGTTAACGGGTATGTCGAGAACTGCTAAAGCACTCACCACCGTTGGGCATAGCAACGCCTTTCCTTTAACGGCGAAGCCGATGGAGTTTGCTGGTGGCAGTCCTCAGGTGGAAGATCGGGCATTGCGTGAGGTCATCGCAGGTGTGCGCGAGCAATCCCCCAATGCAATATTTCAATTGAATCACCCCCGCGCCGCAAATCCAATTGATGCGGACTTGGCTTTTTTTGATCATCTTTCGGTGGGTAAACGCTATGATCCGATGCAGTCTTTAGAGAGTTTTAATAACAAGAGTTTATTGGCACCAGATCCTGTCTCTGGTTTTCGAGATATTGATTTCGACGTGATAGAAGTACTTAATGGCGCTGAGTTTGCGGTGTATTCTCAAATTCGTGACGACTGGTTTTCTCTGCTGAATCAAGGCGCTCGACGCGCTGCGACGGGTAATAGCGACTCGCATGGACTTCGCAGCGTTGTTGCTGCACCGCGAAACTATGTTTATGTTCCAAATTCTAACAAGCAGCTGCCTTTAGATGAGGGCGCATTTGTCGATGCAGTAAGAGCGGGTCATAGCTTTGCGACTACTGGTCCACTGCTAGCAGTTACGCTCCGCGATGCCTACTCAGAGGTGGGAATGGGAGATACATTTTCAGGGCGGCGTGGCGAACTGCATGTACAGATTGACGCAGCGCCCTGGGTGACGGTTGATACTCTTACCCTTTGGGTTAACGGTGAGATCTACCGACAGTTGAAGGTGGCTGTGGGCGACCATAAGGTGATTGAAATCATCGCTAGCGAGGACTCTTACGTAGTGGTAGAGGTGAGTGGGCAACCTAGTGCGGTGTATCGTGCGCTGATGCCAGATTTGGCGCCGCTAGCCCTAAGTAACCCTATTTATATCGACGCAGATGGCAATGGAGAGTGGCGCGCACCTAGAATAATGAACTAGTCTAAGGCTCCGGCTGTCATACTCGGCAAGTACTAAGTATGACTACTGAAAGCGCGCTAATGATTTAATGCTGTGAATATTGGCATGTTTTTTTTGATGTAAGCTGTGTCATGATTGATTCAGGACGCAAAGAAAGATGACGAACGAGGGGGTTCACCAATGAAAATGTCTATTAATGTTAGCCGTTGGGCAGTTGTGCTTATGGCCGCAATTTTCGCGACGGCCTGTAGTATCGATCCGTATACCGGCGAAGAGAAAACCAGTAATACTGCTAAAGGTGCCGGCTGGGGTGCATTGGGCGGCGCGGTTTTAGGTGCTGCGGTATCAAGTAAAAAAGACCGTAAAAAAGGTGCCTTGCAGGGTGCAGTAGTTGGTGCGGCTGCCGGTGGTGGCTATGGTTATTACATGGACCGTCAAGAAGCGAAACTGCGCGCACGCCTTGAGGGAACTGGGGTTGGTGTTCAGCGCGTTGGTGACACAATCAAATTAATCATGCCGGGTAACATTACCTTTGACACAGGCAGCGCTTCGATTAAAGGTGGGTTCACCGATGTGTTAGACAGTGTTGTTTTGGTTGCTAAAGAGTTTGATAAAACGTTGATGCAAATCAATGGTTATACTGACTCTACTGGTAGCTTCCAAACAAACCAATCCTTGTCTGAGCAGCGTGCAGGTAGTGTAGGTCGCTACTTTATGAATCAGGGTGTTGCTGCAAGCCGTATCCGTACTACCGGTTATGGCCCTCGTGATCCAATTGGTGACAACAGCACTGCATCAGGCCGTGAACAGAACCGCCGTGTTGAAATTGAGATGTTACCTACTCAGTAATATCTGTACTTAGAAACACAAAAGGGCGTCATCAATGGCGCCCTTTTTTTGTCTGAAAATCATGTGGGTTAGTTTGAGGTGCCAGTAATGATACAAAATGCTATTCGACCAATATTAATTTTTGTTGCGGTGACATTGCTCGGTGCCTGCGCCGCATTTAACCCTATTGAAAAACCGCGGGCGGCCATTACAAATATTAAAATGGCGCCGGGTAACGGTTTTCAACAAAAGCTGTTGGTTGGTTTACAGCTAGATAATCCTAACGCTTTTGCCGTTAATCTTGGTCGTTTGAGATACACCTTGGAGTTGCAAGGGCAGTCTTTGGCGGGCGGTAGCTTAAACGAAGCGATTAGTTTGCCAGCGAATGGTCAGACTCAGCTCGTTATTCCTGTTGAGGTTAATTTACTGAGTGGATTGGGTGTGCTGAGTAAGATTTTAGGCAATATGCAATCTGACCTAGATTACAAACTCAGTCTGACTGCGGCAGTGACTAATTTTGGCTTGGGTGATATCACCATTAACAAGGTGGGTAAAGTTGGGCTGGGAGGCTCGGCACCCTAGTGGCTAGAGTCATTCGTGGCAGGCTCGCTGTCCTGCCGCGTAAGTTTAAGCGCGCTTAGCTGAACTCCCTTTTTTACTATTGTCGAGACTGTCGTGAAGGCTGACTAGCTGCTGGGTTAGCTTGTGTGAGGGAGCATAGTAAATCAGCGGAATTTGTTTACTGCGTGACTCTTTCATTTTCACCGAGCTGCTTAAATATTGTTCGAATATTGGTAGACCTTCGGCTTTCATACTTTCAATCAATTGCGTTGGCAAGCTAGCTTGTGCTTGGAATTGATTAACAACAATACCTTCCAGCTTTAGCCCTTCGTTGTGATCTTCGCGAATTTCGTCAACGGTTTCCAATAAGCCCAGCAATGCGCCCTGAGAGAAGCTATCGCAGTCGAAAGGAATGACCAATGAATCAGCGGCAATCAGTGCCGACCTGCTATAAAAATTTAGGGCGGGAGGCGTATCTATGTAGATATGCTCATACTCTGCTTCTAGCTTAGTTAGCGCGTCGCGGAGCTTGTAAATTTTGTGGCGTGATTCTAATTCGCGCTCAATCACCGCAAGCTCGGGGTGGGCGGGCATCAAATACAAATTTTCAAATTCGGTTTCGTAAATACAATCACTTGCTTCTTTGCTTTTTCCGAATAAGGAGAGCTTTTGCTTAAAGAAGTCTGCGGCGTTGTCTTCGAGGTCGCGAAATTGCGGACCAATTAAATATTCACTGCTATTTCCCTGAATATCGAGATCGATCAGCAGGGTTTTAAAACCTTTCCACGCGCTTATGGCTGCGAGGTTGCAGCTGATGCTTGTTTTACCGACGCCGCCTTTTTGATTAAAAATTACCCGCTTCATTGCTCCGCCCTGACGATGTGTTGCTGGGAAAAACTAATCCTAGCAGCTCTCGTGCCAAGGTGCTATGGCCGCGCTTTATAAGCTAATGCTGCGGGTGCAACTCAGGACGTGGATTTAGATTTTTTGCCAATCCATTCGCCAGTGCGGAGCACGCCAAACAGTAAAACGACAATATAGCCTTCGGCGGGATTTGTGTATTCGCGGTGAATGTCTTTGCGAAAGACGATGCACTCTAGTATGTGTGCAACAAATATAGCGAGACCGCCCCATGTTAGCCAATGGCTGTTTTCACCAAGTAAGGGATAGAAAAAATTTACGACAAAGGCAATCCAGATACCGAGTTGCCCGATTTTTAAAAGCGTTATCATAAACCTCAAATCCTTCGTTATTATGCACAATGGCTGCATAATGCAGTATTGATTGTGGCGCTTCAAGAGCTGTTACACTCTTGTCACTTTATGAGAGATTGTTTTTATGTATACGGGGATTGTGCACGGTGCTTTTCCGCTTGCCTCAGTGGTAAGAAAGCCCGGACTGCATCAGCTTTATATTGATTTACCGCCTGTGCTATTAGAAGACTTAACGATTGGTGCAAGCGTCGGGTTAGATGGTGTATGTATGACGGTGACGAGCATTGATGGCGGCCGTGTTTCGTTTGACGCTATGCAAGAAACTTTGTCCCTGACCACGTTGGGCGATTTGAGCGAAGGTGACCGGGTCAATGTAGAGCGATCTGCTAAACAAGGTGCAGAAATTGGTGGTCATAACATTTCGGGCCATGTAGATGGTCGCGCTGAAATTATTGCTATTGAAGAGTCTGAGAATAATTGCACGCTTCGTTTCCGTTTGCCGTCAAATTTAAGTAAATACGTATTCAAGAAAGGCTTTATCGGCGTAAGTGGCTGTAGCTTGACCGTTGCGGATTATAAGCGCGACGAAGCGGAGTTCTCCGTGTGCTTAATTCCCGAAACATTGCGGGTGACTACTTTTGCTGAGAAACGGGTTGGTGATCGGGTAAACATTGAGGTTGATCGACAAACTCAGGTTATTGTCGATACGGTAGAGCGGGTATTAGCTGAGCGAGCTTAGAGTAGCGACTCCAGCGATTTACACGCTGGAGTCGCTGTCGTTTTACGCCTCGTCTGGCATGAGGCTGTTTAAGCGCTCTAAGGCATCTACATATTCAGTAACCAAGCGGAAGATGACTGCACGGGTAGATTCAACGTGGTTGATTTGACCAACGACTTGGCCAACTGGGTTGAATGCAACTTTTTGGCAGTCGCCTACTGAGGCATAGCGGGCTGTGCGACGAATACCATCGCCACTAACTAGCCCTTGCAGCGGCATGCCTAGCGGGCTAGGTGAATCTGCACGATCCCATGCTTCAGTCCACTCGTTTTTCAGCATCCGGCAGGTTTTACCTGTCCAGGAGCGTGAACGAACAGTGTCTTCGCTAGATGCTTTAAGTAGCGATTCTTTCTGCGCAGGTTCGGCGTGAGCTTCTTCTACTGTCAGCCACAGTGATCCGGTCCACACTCCGGCGCAACCCATACTCATTGCAGCAAGCATTTGCTGACCATTACCTATACCGCCTGCGGCGAGAACAGGAACTGGCGCTGCCGCGGCGACAGCTTGGGGCCACAATACTACCGAGCCAACATCGCCGGCATGTCCACCACCTTCACCACCTTGCGCGACGATAAAGTCCAGTCCAGCTTCTTTATGAGCCTTAGCCTGTTTAACTCGACCACATAGTGCACCAACAAGTCGACCGCTATCTTGTATCATTTTGACTTTGTCGGCAGGCGGTGTGCCCAGCGCGTTGGCGATTAACTTACATTTGGGGCGGGTTAGTGCTTCCATCAGTAGCGGTGTCGCGGTCGCTTCCGTCCAGCCCAATAGGCCCATACTGTTGGTGCCGTCTGGCCATTCCGGAACACCGGCATCGGCCAATAGTTTTTGGGCGAAATCGATATGCTCCTGTGGGACCATTTTCCACAATTCCTTTTCAAGGTCTTCTGGGCTCATATCGCCCATGCCTTCGTATTTTTGCGGAATAACGATATCCACACCGTAGGGAAGGTCACCAATGTGTTCATCAATCCAATCTAATTCAGCTTTCAGTTCTTCCGGTGAGAATCCAACCGCACCTAGTACGCCGATACCACCGGCTTTACTGACGGCGACTACGACATCGCGACAATGCGTGAATGCGAAAATGGGATATTCAATGCCGAGCTTCTTACAAATTTCGGTATACATTTCGGGCCTCTGACTTATTGTGGCGCGGAACACACGACGCCATGAGTTGACCTGATCAGTATTGCGGACGCCCTCGAGATCGACAATGGCGTAAGTAATCAATCGCCATTGACTAAAAAGATCAGTATTCTTTACTCCTATATGCCCTTGGGCTTGTGTGTTCCAGTCTTGCAGCGTAAAAAGTGGTGCTAGACTTCGTAAATCCCGTATAGGAATTTCGTTTAAAAATGGACAGAATCCCCTCCATAAGTGCACGCATATTGCTTTTACAAATTCGTCATCGTGCTCTGGATACGGAAATAACAGAACTGGCTTTGAACCCATATCAAAACCAGTTGTTGCTGCAGCGGCTTAAAAAAGAGAAGTTGCGTATCAAGGATGAAATACAGTGGTTAAAAGACGAGTTAATACCTGACCTAGATGCGTAAGCAGGCTGGGTGCGTTGACTTGTGAGATATATCTCACGTAGCGTGCTGCTGTTGTCTGCTTTTACTTCCCTAGTAAGGGCCCATAATAGGTCCTGTCAGGAAGACGTAAGCATTCAACGGAATGAATGCGACATAGGATGTCGAAATTTTAAGAAGCCAGAGCGAAAGCTCTGGTTTTTTTTTGCATTGAGCTTTTCCCTTGGCTTACTTAAGCTGCAGCCCTTTAAGTTGTTCCATTTATATGACCTCCATATATAGCCACAGGGCTGATCAATGACAGATCGAAACTTTGACGGTATCGCCGAGCGATTTCAAAAGAATATATACGGCAATGCCAAGGGAGAGTTGCGTCTGGCGCTGTGTTGGCGCGAGCTAGTCGATAAATTGCCAGAGCTAAATAGCGGCCGGTGTATGTCGGTATGGGATGCGGGCGGCGGCCTAGGGCAAATGAGTATCAGCTTAGCGGAACTCGGGCATTCTGTGCTGCTCAATGATATTTCGGCTGATATGTTGGATGTGGCTCGCCGCGACATTGAAAATAAAGGCCTGGCGCAAAATGTCGATATTCGCCACGACGCTATTCAAGCGATTACTGCAGAACCTGAATCCCTGCAGTCCTTCGATCTGGTGCTCTGCCATGCGGTACTTGAATGGGTGGCTGATCCTGAAAAGGTGGTTGCCGCTTTAGTTGCCGGGATGCGGCCCGGTGCGCATTTGTCGCTGATGTTCTATAACCTTAATGCGCTTGTTTTGAGTAATATGGCGAAGGGGAATCTTTACAAGCTGCGCGACCGAGATTTTGCCGGTCACCCCGGTGGCTTAACCCCGCCATCGCCGCGACAGCCCCAGTTAATTATGGAATTGCTGCAGCAGGCTGGTGTGGAAATTGTTGCTAAGCGCGGAATTCGCCTAGTCTATGATTTGATGCCGAGGGCGGTGAGGGCGGAGCGAAGTTTGGACGATGTGCAGGCTTTAGAGTGGCAGTACGGCGCAGAGGAACCCTTTTGGGCTTTGGGTCGTTATGTGCATCTGCTGTGCCGACTGCCGCAGTAGTTTAGTTCTTGCGAAAGCGTATACCGAGCTTGTCGTATAGTGCGCCCAAGATCCAAAGAGGCCCGATTAATAAAAATAATATATCAGTAAAGAAGGAGGGTTTTTGCGCTTCTTCTTTATGGCCAATAAATTGAAAAATCCATGCGATGATCCAAATTACCGCGGCGGGTATCCATAGCGGAAATGCGACATAACTTTGGTAAGCCATAATCCCAGCCGCGAGAAGGATGACAAATGGCAGCATTCCCAGAGCCAATCTTCCCGATAAGTAACCATAAAAAAACATGGCGCCTATGAGAATAACTTGACCTAAGTTGACCTGTGTGGCGGGAATCTGTACTAGCCACAGGAGTGCAACGGTACATACCGCAATCGCAGGTACGCACCAATAATGAATACGCTTGTTGCCTGGATGTTGGTGCGAATCATTATATTCGTCGAGCCATTGGTTTAGGTTGCGCATTGTAAAACTCCGCTGCTAGGTCAAAATGTCTACGCTAAGTGAAGCGCCTTTGTGGGTCAATGACCTGACTGACATAGCGGCTAGACTATTTAGGTCAGTTCGATCTTAATAAATGCACGTTTTTTCTTGCGACCGCTTAGCGCGGAGGTAATATCTAGTAGTCGCATTTGAAAACCATATTTCTTGACGAGTAGGCGGTGTGCATCCTCGCTTTCTTTTGCATCAATTAAATATGCGTTTCCATCAACAGCATCACCCAAGGGTTTGCCGGTAACTGTGCATGGTGAAATTTTACATTCGCTAAAATTGCGAACGCGTTTCACCTTACCTGCTTCACCCGCAGAAAAAATATAGAGGGTTTTGTTGTCGCCAGCGCACCAAACAGGAGTCGCTACGAAGCTGCCGTTGCGCTTTTTTGTGCTAAATAGAATGTAGCTAGACTGATGAAGGGCCGTCATTATCTCAAATCCGTAGGTTTATTTATGCTGGCTAGTGTGCGTTGTGACCGCGTGTCTTGCAATACACTGCCATAGTAGGGCGTAGACGATGAGCTATATTTTCGTATGCGGAATGCATTAAATTTATTAGCGGGCGAGAAAGGGATTTGCCGCCGATGCTTGGCGGCAAATTTTACTTCATATCTGAGTGTGGTGATGGATAAGTGGTTAACTCAGAAGAGTGTTGCAATACAATAAAATAAGCCTGTGAAAACGATGGAGATCAGACTCAGTTTTGCGCTCTGTTGAGCAATATCGCTAATAGTGCACGCGCTACTAGTGTGCGTGTTCATTTTTAAATCCTCTCAGTGGATAAATTAAAGTAGACCAATAAAGCATGATGCGATGCCGACAGCGACGATCGCGATAAGGCTGTATTTGGCGGCAAGTTCACCAATAGTATTAGTATCGTGGTTTTGGATTGCTTGTTGTAGTTGAGTCATGATGTTGCTCCGTCTATAAGTTTTGTGTGTGTCTTGATGACGGTGTCAGTATACGAAGAAGCAAGAAATAATTGGGTTACACGCGCTGTGACATAGTGAATGTGAAATGGCGTTTTGGACCGTATTTTTAACTATTTGGACAGGTAGTGCGGAGAATAAAAACAAGGACTTAGCGGGTCTATTACCGAATGTTTAAACAACTGTTAAGTGGGGTTAATGATGGCTTGCGGGTTAAATTGTTGTAATAACAGAAATGAACCGCCGAATAGTGATGCCCTTCAAAGAAAAATACTAGGTATCTAACGAGAACTCGGCGAGTAGCTCGCCAATTAAGAAGCTTTCTACGGCAGCGGCCCCGCGAGTAAACCACGTTTCGGCCTCTACTTTGCTGCCGACTTCATAAATGAGTATTGGCCATGGCAATGTCGTAAAGTCGGCGTCGACGGGTACGCAGTTGCGGTCGCAAAAAATGACTTCAGGTTTTAATTCAACTAATGCGGTAGATTGCCAATCAGGCCATACATCAAAGACGGCGCCAAAGCGTTTCCAGCCTTCGTGGAGCGCAAGGTGAAGTGCATTTAGCTCAAAGCTAATCAAAATGCATCGAGATGCCACAGATCTTAAGGTGTTTATAACGGCGTCTACGACTATCTGCTCGCCAAATTGGCTCAGACTTTCCTCTTTAATTTCCACATAAGCATTCACCTTGGGGTGTGCTTCCAATAGAGTCACAATATCACTAAGGCGGCACATGGGGTTGCGAAGGAATGCGTCACCAAGACGATAACTTTCGCTAGCATAAAAGGAGTCGAGTTCTGCTGCGTTATGCTCCCATATCAGTCCCTCGCGCTGACACATGCGCATTAAACTCGCGTCGTGAAATACAAAAGGTACTCCGTCGGCGCTTAGCTGAATATCGAGCTCGATATTAACCGCGCCCGCTTCTATGGCTTTTTCAAATGCAATGAGGGTGTTTTCGGGGTAGTGTTTACGCCAGCCGCGGTGGGCGACAAAGTTCTCTGCTTGCATATAAATTTCACCGCCAATTATGTTGTGTAGTGGTTGTTAGTTTATCTTAGCTACTATTAAGGAAGGTGCAATGGCATATTTAAACGCGCACCTTTGGAATAACTATTGCTATACGAGTTGCGCGCATATAATGCGTCATTAGCCTGAATTTTTGGAGAACATATGTCTGTGGTATCGATAAAAGCCTTATTGGCTGGACAGCGTGAACCGGGATGCGAGGTAACGGTAAAGGGATGGATTCGTAGCCGACGGGATTCAAAGGGGGGATTTTCTTTTTTAGCGGTGCACGATGGCTCGGCGCAGTCGGCAATACAGGTTGTCGCGCCCGGCGAGCTTGCAAATTACGATGCTGATATTTTGAAATTAACTGCGGGCTGCTCGGTGATCGTCAGTGGCGAACTGGTCGCGTCTCAGGGTAAGGGACAAAACGTAGAGATACAGGCCAAACAAATTGATGTTTGTGGCTGGGTTGATGATCCAGATACTTATCCTATAGCCAAGAAACGCCATAGCTTTGAATATTTACGCACAGTGGCCCACCTCCGGCCACGAACGAACACCTTTGGCGCCATCACGCGGGTGCGGACTGTGCTGGCGAATGCGGTGCATCGCTACTTTTATGAGCGCGGTTTCCAGTGGATTAATTCGCCGCTGATCACAGCGAGCGATTGTGAAGGCGCGGGTGAGATGTTCCGTGTTAGTACTCTAGATTTAATGAATTTGCCCCACACTGAAAATGGCGGTATCGACTTCAGGGAAGACTTCTTTGGTAAAGAAGCCTTTCTTACTGTGTCTGGTCAGCTCAATGCCGAGGCTTATTGTTTGGCAATGTCGAAGGTCTACACCTTCGGGCCGACCTTTCGGGCAGAAAACTCAAATACTAGTCGCCACCTTGCCGAGTTTTGGATGGTCGAGCCTGAAATTGCCTTCGCTAACTTAGACGATGACGCGGCGCTTGCTGAAGACTTTTTGCGCTATCTTCTCTCTGAGGTGTTGGAGCATTGCGAAGACGATCTCGCCTTCTTTAATCAGTATGTGGATGACGGCGTTCTGGTGCGTCTGCAGAAAGTAGCGACGACGAGTTTTGAGCGCATGGATTATAGCGACGCGATTAAGATTCTCGAAAAATCCGGTAAAAAGTTTGAGTATCCCGTGCGCTGGGGCTTAGATATGCAGTCAGAGCACGAACGCTTCCTCTGCGAGGAACATGTTGGTGGCCCACTTATCGTCACTAATTATCCTAAAGACATAAAAGCCTTTTATATGCGGATGAATGATGATGAAAAAACTGTTGCTGCAATGGATGTTCTCGCGCCGGGCATCGGCGAAATTATAGGCGGCAGTCAGCGAGAGGAGCGTTTAGATGTGCTTGAACGCCGTATGGCCGAACAGGGTTTAAATGGTTTGGAGTGGTACCGAGATTTACGTCGCTACGGCACCGTGGCGCATGCGGGCTTTGGTTTGGGTTTTGAACGGTTGCTGAACTACATTACCGGAATGGATAATATCCGTGATGCGATCCCATTTCCAAGAACCCCTAAACACGCTGATTACTAAGTATATAAAACTTCCTGAATGGTCGACCTATCACAAGATAGGTCGATGTTTCTGCTTAGTTGTTTTGCCTTTTATCTGTCTATAGCTTTTATTGAGTTTGCTTAGCCTTCCATAAATAGTATTTTTTGAGTCTCACCGTCTAAAATATCGGCGAGGCTATATCCAGTTAAGGCGCTTAAAAAGGCCTGAATCGCTCCTTCCAGTAGCCCCTTTAATTTACAGCCACGAATAATACGGCAGGGTTGTTCGCTGCAGTTAATCGGCTGCAGTGTGGTTTCAAAATGCCTCACGATCTCAACAAGCGCAATTTGCTCTGCGGGGTAACTCAGTCTTATTCCGCCACCCTTGCCACGAACGGCATCGACGTAGCCTAGACGAACTAACTGCATGACTACCTTAGAGATATGATTAGACGAAATGCGGTAAAAATCGCAGATGTGTTGGATTGTCGCGAGCTCACCTTCGGGCAAGTGCCCAAGGTAGATTAGCGTTCGAAAAGCGTAATCAGTCTGTTTGCTAAGTTTCATCGTTAGAGGCTTGCGTTTCCCTAAAAGATGCGGGTAGTATACATGCTTTAAAGATGCATTTAAATTGCATCTTAATGGCGCTGAGGACAAATAACATGACAACATTGTATGAGCGGATTGGTGGTGAGGCAGCGGTAGATAAAGCAGTAGATATTTTTTATGACAAAATTATGGCTGATGATCGCATTAAATCATTCTTTGAAAACATCGATATGTTTGCGCAGGCTCGCAAGCAAAAGCTGTTTTTAACGATGGTGTTTGGCGGTCCCAGTGACTATACCGGTAAAGATATGCGCAGTGGTCACGCCGGGATGGGCATAGATGACAGCCATTTTAATGCAGTCGTCGAAAATTTAGCGGCGACACTCGCTGAGCTTGGTGTGAGCAATGATGATATTGGCGAAGTCGCGAAAATTGCAGAAAGTGTTCGTGACGATGTGCTAAACCGTTAAAGTCGCTGGTCTTTAATTAGCAAGCAATTGCGATTTGATTCGGGGCTGAGCTAGCCCCGAATCAAATCTTTAGCACTTATTGCCTTGGCAAGACCAAAACGATCTGCTTGGATTTCTAGGCAACCAATAAAAACATCAGTTTGCGTTGGAAGTCGTCTAGCTCAGATGTTTTTACTTTTACCAGTTGGTCAAGCTGGAATGACTGCTTGTCGTTATATAGTCGCAGCGTGTCTGCATCGAAACTCAATTTTTCCGGAATCGCGCGAGCTTCTACGAAGCCGCTGATACCCGTATCAATCAGTTCAACGGTAAAGCCGCCGCCGTTCACGTGGGCAATGCGAGCGTCGTAAACCGTATCTGATGTATTGCGCGCTAAATACTGGTATTGCAGCCATTGTTCCATTTGCTTGCTGGCTTGGCGGCCGTTGCGAATGGTTTCTTGCAATACCGCTAGCTCGTCGTCATTGGGCAGTGTCGGAACTTCATTATTTAATTTGGCGCGAATACAGCGTTGTACCAGTAAATCACTGTATTTACGCAATGGCGAGGTGAACGTTGTGTAGCGTTCTAGACCAAGTCCGAAGTGGGGTTTCGGTTCAAGGCTAAGGTCGCCAGGCTGTAGCATGCGGGCGAAGATACTGCGCAGTGGCAGTGTAGATTCGCTGTTCTCGCTGGCCTTAATAAGTGCTTTGTAGCCAGTTAGTGTGCTCAGGTCGCAGTCGGTCAAACTTGGGATTTCTTTGTTCAGTACGGCTTTTACATTTTCGTAGCGATCTTCGCGAAGGCCTGCATGACAAACGTATAGCGCGGGTGAGTCGGCTAGCCAAAGTGCGGCGCTGCGATTAGCTGCGAGCATACATTCTTCTACTAGGCGGTGCGCGTCGTTGCGCTCAATTTTTGTAATGCTTTCTATCTTGCGCTGTTCATTTAGCTGGAAGTAGAAATCTGCCTGTTCCGGCATGATGATGTAGTGTTCGCGACGATATTTTTTTAGTGCCAAGCTAGCGGCATATAACTCGCTCAGGCAGGCTTGGTCTAAATCCATGTCACCGTGAAGATGAGCGTGTACGTCGCTATAACTGAGTTTGGCGCGCGACCGAACAAGTGCTTCGCTGAACTGAATGTCGCTGATTTCACCGTCATGACTGACCTGTACGCTACATACGATGGCGGTGCGGTCTTCATTGGCGATGAGTGAACAACTGCCTTGGGAAATGGGATTTGGCAGCATGGTTTGGGTGAAACCGGGTAAGTATACTGTGTTCGCGCGTTGACGCGCCGCGTAGTCTAGCGGACTGCCCGCGGTGATGAATGCGCCGGGGTCGGCAACGGCTACGTGCAGTTCCCAGCCATTGTCGTTGGCTTGCGCCCATAGAGCATCGTCGATATCACGGGTTTCCGCTGAGTCGATAGTGACAAAGGGAATGTCGCGGAGATCTAAGCGAGCTTCGGCGCGGATATCTTCGCCAATGCTGCAGTCTTTCGGCCAATCACGAGGCAATTTAAATTTGCGTTGGGTGTACTTGCCTTCAATCCCCGCGTTCTCTGGGCTACCGATGTTCTCTAATACTTTGACTTGGGATTTACCGTCTTTGAACGGGTGTTGTGCTACTTGGCAGTATAAGAAGTCGCCTTCACTGCATTTTTTGCGCTGCGATGGGGGAATGAATAATAGCTTATTAAACCGAGGTAAATCAGGTTCGATAAAGTGACCTTGTCCGCGCACCACATAGCGACCAGTAAAGCAGTCTAGGGGGCTTTCTAACAGTTTTTCTAATTCTGCTTTGAATTTCCCTTTGTCGTCGGTGTGTACAGTAATTTTTACGCGATCCCCAGGGAAGACCCGCTGCATATCGTCGGGGGCAAGGAATACGTCGCGGCCGTCGTCAAGGCGAACAAATCCGAACCGACGCTGGCTGCCGCGAACTTCGCCTTCGCCTTGATCTTTGGTTTCGATGATTTTGGTTTTCAGCTGGCTTAGCTGTTGCAGGGCATTTTTGTCGAGCATGAATCGATGGTACCTGTGTTCGGGTCGCGAAAAAGGGGTACAGGGTAGCGGAAATGTGTGGCGGAGTCTTCCGATATCACTGCGATAACGGTTGACAATGATAGCCATCGCTTTTAATAATCAAGCTACGCTGTGTTGTATGGATAGGTATATTGCCGTCACACCTTCATGGCCTTCGGGCTAACAGTCACCACCCCTCTGCGCGCTGTATCCGTTCAGTCTCGCTGTCTCAGTCCTACGCCCTGCGAGCTGGTATTTTCTTCCCGAGTACCCCCTTAACTGGTTATGCAAACTGCCTATTCACGGCGGCGCCGCGTGCTGGTCATTATTTCCGCTGTCAACAGAGAGTACCTTATGGAAAAAGTCTTTGTTCTTGATACTAACGTGTTACTGCATGACCCTATGGCGCTGAGCGCCTTTCACGAGCATCGGGTGGTGATTCCGATGACGGTATTGGAGGAGTTAGATCATATCAAAGACAGGCGCGACAAAGATGTGAGTCGCGAGGCGAGGATAGCGATTAATGCTATCGATAAAATTTTGTTTAACGCCAGCCCGAAGGCAATTCAGGAAGGAGTGCCGATTCCCAGTGCGCGTGGCGATGACAAAAATGGCACCTTGGCAATTTTCCCTGATCAATTAATTAATCACGATGTGCCAGCTCCCTACCTTGATGGTAGTCAGCAGCAGGCAAATGATAATCGCATCATTAATGTTGCATTGCATTTACAGGTGAAGAATCCCAAAGCCTATGTGTGCTTAGTGACCAAAGATATCAATATGCGTTTGAAGGCCAAGGGCTCGGGGCTGGAGAACGTTGAGGATTATCGGAAAGATCGGGTACTTGAAGATATTCAATACATGGCAAAGGGTTACGAGCATTTACCTGGTAATTTTTGGAGTCAGGTGGATAAGGTCGACACGCTTCGCGAAGGTGGACAAACCCTGCATGTGTTAAATCGCGACGTGCTACCAAAAGTGCATATTAATGAGTTTATCTACGACGATAGCGGCTTTACCAGCATGGTCAGATCGGTAGACGAAGATAAGCTTGAATTGCTGGATTTAAGTCGAGATCAGCTAATGCACCAGCGGATGTGGGGCTTAAGTCCGCGGAATTTTGAACAGGCCATGGCCTTCTTCTTAATTTCTCGGCCGCACATTGATATGACCGTGCTGACTGGGCCTGCCGGTTCGGGCAAAACCTTGATCGCACTGGCATACGGCCTCCATGCGATTTTAGAAGAAAAGCGCTTTGATAAAATGATAGTGGCGCGCTCAACGCCGCCGATGGCCGAGGATATCGGTTTTCTTCCGGGTACTGAAGAAGAGAAGATGGCGCCTTGGCTGGCGGCGTTTGAGGATAATCTTGAGGTCTTGCACGGCACGGATGAGTCGCCGTATAGCAGTATCGAGTATGTGAAGGACAAGGCAAATATTCAGTTTAAGTCTTTGAATTTTATGCGGGGGCGTTCCTTTAACAATGCCTATATCGTTATTGATGAGGCCCAGGGGCTAACCCAGTTCCAGCTTAAATCCATTATTACGCGGGTGGGGGTAAATTCTAAAATCGTTGTCTTGGGTAACCTTGCGCAGATTGATAACAAGTATATTTCTCCATTAACCTCTGGCCTTACCTACCTCGTGGAAAAAAGTAAGAACTTTGAGCACGCCGGTGTCATGCATGTGAACGGCATAGAACGTTCACGCTTAGCGGCATTTGCGGAGGAGAATTTGTAAGAGTAAATGGTCTAGGTTGTAAGTCATGGGTGGTAAGGGGGACTGCGTTGCTAAATGCAGCCTCTTTGCTCCTGCCATTTTGAAATTGTCAATAGGGTGAAGTGCGGCTGTTAGGTCGGCGTTTACTTGAGTATCGTAAATGTTTGCAAAACCATATTTGCGGTGGGGCCATGACACGAATTCAAGAACAGCGCGACGGGGGAGCGCTCCCAGATAATGCCCTTGAACTGCTGACCGATATGCAGCGTATTGCCTTGCGTCGTATCGAGAATTTTGGCTGGACCCTAAAATTTATTCGTCAGCCAAGTTTTGAGCCGCCGCTCGTGGTGGTTGAAAACTCGACGGGCGTAAATATTGGGGTGTTGGAAGAAGATGGTGGGGTTAATCTAAGTCCACGTATTGTGCTGCGCGAATAATAGCGCACTTTGCTTAGTTAAAGAATTTAACGACCTGTTCGTCTGGATCTCGGCTCTCTTTGTTATCATCTAGTTTTTGTAAGTACTCTTTCCATAGCGCGTCTTGTTGATCACATAATTCCCGCAGATACGTCCACGAAAAAATACCGCTGTCGTGACCATCGCTAAAGACTAATTGCAGGGCGTAATTCCCGACGGGTACCAGTTCGGTAATGTGTACGTTTAGTTTTCCCGTTTGCAGTGTTTCCTGTCCCGCGCCGTGGCCTCTAACTTCCGCAGACGGTGAGTGTACACGTAGAAATTCACTACTCAGAGAAAACGCTTCACCGTTAGGGTAGCTGATATCTAACTGTTGGGATTGTTTACGAAACTTGATGTTCGTTGGCGTGGTGTTCGAGGCGTCAGCCATCTTGGGTTACCGTTTTCAACCTAAATTTATTAAAAAAGTGATGCGCGCAACGAAGCGCGCATCACCGAACTTACAGAATAAACCGGCTTAAGTCTTCGTCTTTTGCTAGTTCGCCCAATTGATCATTCACGTAACCGGAATCTATGACTACGGTGTCGTGCTTGTCGCTGGCATCGAAAGAAATGCTCTCTAGTAAACGCTCCATAATCGTATGTAGGCGACGGGCGCCGATATTTTCAGTGCGCTCGTTCACTTCCCACGCCGTTTCAGCGATGCGTCGAATGCCGTCTTTGGTGAACTCGATTTTTAGGCCTTCGGTGTTCAGCAGCGCTTGGTATTGCTCTGTTAAGGACGCATGTGGCTCGGTGAGGATGCGTTCAAAATCCTCGGGGGTCAATGCAGATAATTCCACGCGAATAGGTAGTCGGCCCTGCAGCTCCGGTATCAGGTCTGATGGCTTGCTCAGGTGAAACGCACCGGATGCCACAAACAAAATATGATCGGTACGAATAACGCCGTGTTTGGTGCTAACGGTGCATCCTTCTATTAAGGGCAGTAAGTCCCGCTGAACCCCTTCGCGGGATACATCGCCGCCACCGGATTCCTGACGCTTGGCAACCTTGTCGATTTCGTCAATAAAGACAATACCATTTTGTTCTGCAGCCTCTAGTGCACGGGTTTTTAAGTCTTCTTCGTTAACCAGTTTGGCCGCTTCTTCGTCCTGTGCTTGCTTGAGTGCTGACTTGACCGTCATACGACGGGTTTTCTTTTTGTCATTGCCTAATTTAGAAAACATACCCTGGAGCTGACTGGTCATTTCCTCCATGCCCGGCGGCGCCATAATTTCTACGCCAATGGGGGTGGCGTTGAGCTCAATGTCTATTTCGCGCTCATCTAGCTCACCTTCGCGAAGCTTTTTGCGAAATAGCTGGCGGGTATTGTCGCTGCGTTCTTCGCCGTTATTTTCGCCACGTGCAGGGGGCAGCAAGATATCGAGAATGCGTTCTTCAGCCGCGTCGGCGGCGCGGTGTGCAACCTGCTCCATGGCCTGCTCGCGATAAAGCTTGATTGATACATCGACTAAGTCGCGCACAATCGATTCAACATCACGACCAACGTAGCCCACTTCGGTAAATTTAGTGGCTTCTACTTTGATGAAAGGCGCATTGGATAGTTTTGCGAGTCGGCGCGCAATTTCGGTTTTACCTACGCCGGTAGGGCCAATCATTAAAATATTCTTTGGGGTGATCTCTTCGCGCAGATCTTCTTCCAATTGCATGCGACGCCAGCGGTTGCGCAGTGCGATCGCTACTGCGCGTTTGGCGTCGTTCTGGCCAACAATATGTTTGTCGAGTTCGTGAACAATTTCACGGGGTGTCATATTAGACATCAGGTACTCCGAGGGCGCCTTGGCGCTAGTATTCTAGTGATTCGATGGTGCGGCTATGATTGGTGTAAATGCAGATATCGCCGGCAATAGTCAGGCCCTTTTCTACAATTTCACCAGCGCTCAATTCAGTATTATCCATCAGTGCGCGTGCCGCGGCTGTGGCAAAGGAGCCGCCAGAGCCGATGGAAATCATATTGTCTTCTGGCTCTATCACGTCGCCATTGCCACTGATGACGAGGGTGGTTTCTTTGTCGGCGACGATAAGTAGGGCTTCTAGTTGGCGCAGTGATCGTTCGCTACGCCATGCTTTGGCCAGTTCGACAGCTGCGCGGGTTAACTTGCCTGAATGTTTTTCGAGTTGGGCTTCAAATAATTCAAACAGGGTAAACGCATCGGCCGTGCCGCCGGCAAAGCCCGCGAGCACTTGATCTTTGTATAGACGGCGGACTTTGCGGGCATTGCCCTTCATGACCGTGTTGCCCATGGTGACTTGACCGTCGCCTCCGATAACAACTTGATTGTTACGGCGAACGGAGAGGATTGTGGTGCCGCGAAACTGTTCCACGCGGGACTCCTTATCATTAATGAAAAGCGGTGGGGGTTCGCTAAGGTAGGTGGGGGCGCCCTTGATGATTTCAAGGGCGGGAAGAGCAGTTTGGTCGGCGCTATTTTTTCTGGCGGATCACCAAGGTATCGATACTTTCGTTAATCAGTTTGCTGCGCGCATCCGAGAGTGTGTTGTGGGACTGGAAGGGGCCGACGTACACGCGGTGCCAGCGATCGCCGTTTGCTTCAACTGATTCCACTTTGGCGTCTAGGCCCAAGAGCAAAATTTGCGCTCTGCGGCGGTCTGCGTCCGCGCCCTGACGAAACGAACCCGCCTGCAGAATGTAGCGTTCGCCACTGATGTCGACTTGTTCAACGGGTGGCTTGTCGGCAGCCTTGATCGCCGCGGTGGTTGTTGGTGCTGGTCGTCGTTCTTCGGTGACGATAACTTCGCGCTCAGGTAACACGGTAAAGAAGTCGAACTTTGTATTGGAGGTGACCTCTTTGCGATCTTTTTGAGCCTGCTCTTTTGCCGCAGCAGCTTTGCTTTCGGCGAGCTTGGCTTCACGCTCTGGATGTTTGCTGATAATGGTGGAGTACACCAGAACCGAGCAGATAATACCGGCAATAAAGCCGGTGCCAAGCAGGGCAGATGCGGGTAGTCCATGTCGCTCGGGGCTGCGTGTTGCGCCGCGAGTGGTCTTTTTTTGTGGTGCCATGTCTTACATTTCCTCTGGGGCGGATACACCCAGTAGCGTCAGTCCGTTGTGCAATACCTGCTTTACTGCGCAAGCCAGCGTGATGCGGGCGTCGCGTACTGCGGTTTCCTCGCCCAACATTTTGTGAGCGTTGTAATAGGTATGAAAGTCCCCTGCCAATTCCCGCAGGTAATGCGCCAGCGAGTGCGGCTCAAATTGCTCGGCTGCACTGTTTAGTATTTCTGGGTAGCGGGATAATTTAACCAATAAATCCTTTTCAACGTCGTGACTTAGTTCAGACAATTGCTTAAGGCCTGATTCTGCAGTCCAAGTTTCACCCTGATCGGCAAGTTTGCGCAAAATACTGGCAACCCGCGCATGGGCGTATTGAATGTAGTAGACCGGGTTGTCTTTGCTCTCTGACTTTGCCAGCTCCAGATCGAAATCTGTCGCTTGATCTGCTTTGCGCATAATGTAGAAAAAGCGCGCTGCGTCATTGCCGACGTCATCACGCAATTCTCGCAGAGTGACAAAAGACCCGGAGCGAGTCGACATTTGCACCTGTTGGTCACCGCGATACAGCGACACAAACTGCACCAGGCGCACGACTAATCTGTCGGGATCAATATTCAACGCCTGAAGGGCGGCTTTTACACGGGCTATATAGCCGTGATGATCCGCTCCCCAAATGTTGACCACGGTGTCAAAACCGCGCTCGAATTTGTTGAGATGATAGGCAATGTCAGAGGCGAAGTAAGTGGTTTGGCCGTTGTCGCGTTTTACTACACGGTCTTTGTCATCACCAAAGCGGGTAGACATAAACCAAAGGGCGCCGTTGCGCTCTTCGATAAAACCGTTGTCCTGTAGTTTCCGAATAGCGCGATCAACCTGATCTGGGTCGTGGGTGAGGCTGCGCTCAGAGAACCACTCTTGGTATTCAATGCCGAAATCGACGAGGTCACTGCGGATGTCGCCTAAAATCGCGTTTAAGCCTTTGTTAAAGGTAATGTCGTAATTGTCGCCGAGCAGGGCCTTGGCGCGGTTGATCAGGTCGTCAATGTGCTTTTCTTTATCGCCTTCCGGCGCGTCAGCGCGCACACCGGCAAATACGTCGCTGGCACTGTGGTGCAAAATTTTGCCGTGTTCGGCTAATAGCTCGCGGCCATAATCGGCAATGTAGTCGCCTTGGTAGCCATTGTTTGGAAAGGTGAGTTCTTCACCGCAGGCTTGTAAATACCGCAGCCATACACTGGTGCCGAGGATGTCCATCTGGCGGCCCGCGTCGTTGACATAATATTCGCGGCAAACTTTATAGCCAATCGCTTCCAGCATATTGGCAACGCTCGCACCGTAGGCGGCGCCGCGGCCGTGACCAACGTGTAGCGGTCCAGTGGGGTTGGCCGATACAAACTCTACTTGCATGGACTTGCCTCGCGAGGCTTGCCGGCCAAAGTTTTCGCCCTGTGCAAATATGTCGTGCAGAACGTGGAAGTTGCTCTCTTCGTTTACGAAGAAATTAATAAACCCCGGCCCCGCGATTTCTACTTTAACGATGTCGCTATTTTTCGGCAGTGCGTCAATGATTTGCTGGGCAATGGCTCGGGGGTTTGATTTTAAAGGTTTTGCCAAGGTCATCGCGACGTTACTGGCAAAATCACCGTGGGCTTTGTCGCGGGTGTGCTCTACCTGAATACTTGCCACTAGCTCGTCTGGCCAAGACTGGGCGCTGCGCAAAGTTTGCAGGGCCTGTTCGATATACTGGGCGACTTTCTCTTTCATGGCAGGGCAGAAACTCTTTGGTCAAAATAAGGCCGCGTATTATCACTGTTTACACGGCTCGCCGCCAGTGCCGGAGGCCGCTGCGGTGCGCTCAAATTGTCTTTAAAACAAGTCGATGGGGTCTACGTCAACAGACCAGCGTAAATTCTGTGGTTTGTTGAGTTGGTCTGCAATATGACAGGCGAGGTGAAGGTGGCCATGCAGCACACTGCGTCGCTCGGCCTGCAAAATAAGGGCTGAGCGGAATCGGCCCGCTTTGCGAGTCATTGGCGCGGGTAATGGGCCAACAATGCTCCATTGGGTGTCGCCAACGGGGAGCGCAGTTCTAATTTGAGTGAGAAATTCTTCGGCGCCCTGAAGTGTGGTTGCGTCAGCGCGGATAACGGCGCTAAAGCTGATAGGCGGCAGTGAGAAAAGTTGTCGCTCGGCGAGCAATTGCTGCGCAAAGGGCTGGTAGCCATTGTTCACTAGTGCCTGCAGGGCGGGATGATCTGGGCAGTGGGTTTGAATGTACACGGTGCCGAGCTTGTCAGCGCGCCCGGCGCGTCCCGCAACTTGAATGAGCAATTGGCCGCTGCGTTCTGGGCCGCGAAAATCGGCGCTGAATAGTCCGCCATCAATATCGACAATGCCAACTAGCGTGACATCGGGAAAATGATGCCCTTTGGCCAGCATTTGGGTGCCCACCAAAATACAGGGCTTGCCGGTGCGAATATCATCGACCAGTGATTGCATGCTGCCTTTTGCAGAGGTGGTGTCGCGGTCGATACGAATAACCGGCACGTCGGGAAAGTGGTGTTTAAGGCTTAGCTCCAAGCGTTCGGTGCCTGGACCTTTGAATATTAATTGATGATTGTGGCACTGCGGGCACGCGGTGGGCAGTGATTCGCTGGCGTCGCAATGATGGCAGCGAAGCTCACGGCGGCCAAAGTGCACCGTCATTTTGGCATCGCAGGCTTGGCAATTCGCCAGCCAGCCACAGCTATGGCACTGCAGTTGTGGTGAGAATCCGCGACGATTTAGAAAAATGAGTGCCTGATTCCCTGCATCTAATGTCCGAGTTGTCGCGTCTAATAGCGACTTGCTTAGACCTTCATTTAAGCTCTCATCGCGAATGTCGAGTAAACGAATAGCGGGGGCGCTCGCGCCGCCAGCGCGTTCACGCAATTCCAGTAGTTGGTATCGGGCCTGCGCGACATTGTGGAGGCTGTCGAGGCTCGGCGTCGCACTTCCCAAGACAACGGGGCAACCATGATCTGAGCCGCGCTTTACGGCAATGTCTCTTGCTGAATAGCGCCAGCCGTCCTGCTGTTTGTAGGAGGCGTCGTGTTCTTCATCGACAATGATAAGCCCCAGTTTATCAAATGGCGTAAAGACAGCAGAGCGGGTGCCGAGCAGAATCTTGTGTTCGCCAGATTGGATTTTTTGCCAATTTTGTAAGCGCTCGCCGTCGCTTAAGCCGGAATGAAGTGTACTGATATTGCCGGGAAAGCGCTGTTCAAAGCGATGCAGTGTTTGCGGTGTTAGGCCAATTTCGGGGATCAACACCAGCGCTTGCTCATCCCGCGCAATGCACTCTTCTATGGCGCGCAAGTAAACTTCGGTTTTACCGCTGCCGGTGACGCCGTCTAGTAAAAAGCGATCAAAGCGTCCGAGGGATGCGGCGATGGCGTTTACGGCAACATTTTGTTCGCTGTTTAAGGTTGGCTTATTTGCGTAGGCAGTGGTCGCGTTGGCTAGCGGCGCGTCTGCCTTGGCCAAGTAGCCGCCATTAATCAGCGAATTTAAAACATTATTACTGTAGCCCAAATCTTTAATCTGCCTTCGCGATAGCTGTCCCGATTGTTCAATGATCGAAAGTAGGCTGCGCTGTTGGTGCGCGCGCGTTGATAGAGGCGGTAGTTGATTTAGCTGTGTGCTGCACTGCCAGTATTGTGCAGGTTTCTCTTTGGCTTGCTCAGCTTTGCGTAATACAACCGGCAGCATTTGCTGAACACAATCGCCTATTGGGTGATGGTAATAGTCGGCGGCCCAGCTGGCGAGTCGAACTAGGTCTTGCGGCAGGGTTGGCTTATTATCCAGAACCTTGAGCACGGCTTTCATTTTACTACTGGGGATATCGTTGCTGGAGTTCGTCGCAATAATAACGCCCACCAAACGCCTAGGGCCGAAGGGAATACTCACTCTCATGCCTAGCTCGGCTTGCCGTTGTAACTCCTCAGGCCACAGGTAGTCGAAGCCTCGGCGCAGGGGGCAGGGGACGGCAACTGTGACTAATTTTGGCATGGCAGAACGATTTCGGTGCGGCAAAGAGCGACAGTGTATAAGAAATAGCGCGGCGGGAAGAGTCTCGTTTTTAGCCCATGGCGCGTGTTGCTTGCTTATTGAGCAATTTCTGTTAATATTCGCCGCCTGAATTTCAAGCTATTTTTGAAGCTTGTCAGCCCTGCGCGGTGCCCGGCAAAAGATCGGGTGGCGGCGACCAATGAGGAAAGACCCATGAAAGCAGATATCCATCCGAATTATGTTGCTATCAACGTAACGTGCAGCTGTGGTAACGCCTTTGAAACGCGTTCTACTCTCGGCCAAGCGCTTCACGTTGACGTATGTGCAGCGTGTCACCCGTTCTATACCGGTAAGCAAAAAATGCTTGATACTGGCGGCCGTGTTGATAAGTTCCGCAAGCGTTTCGGCAGCCGTGGTACCACTAAAGCGTAATATCGCCGTAGTGCTTGGTGGCCTGCTTAGGCAGCCACTCAAAGAAAGTGCCTGGTTAATCAGTTGACCGGGCATTTTTGTTTACAGCTTTTGTGTTTGAGCACCTAGTTACAAAACGTTGCTATAGCGAGGTGCATTTTTCGCGTTATTAGCAGCAGTCGTGCAAAGTACGCTGATGGATCTGTTGTCGATTCCTTTGCGCAATAGCGTATTTTCATTTGGCTGCAATGCGGCGCTGTCACACTGCTGTTATTGCTAGCGCGAATACTTTTACACATGCTTTTCCACCCTTTGTGAAAAAGCGAAAATCGGGAAAAAAAGAATGTCCAAAGATGTGAAACAAGCGGCTCTGGATTACCACTCTCTCCCCACGCCGGGCAAAATTGGCATTACGCTAACCAAGCCTGCTGAAACGCAGTATGACCTGTCATTGGCGTACAGCCCAGGTGTTGCTGAGCCGGTGCGTGAAATCGCAAAAGACCCTGCCAATGCCTATAAATACACCAGTAAGGGTAATTTGGTCGCGGTTATTTCTAATGGCACAGCAATTTTGGGACTGGGTGATCTCGGTCCGCTGGCGAGCAAACCTGTTATGGAAGGTAAGGCGCTTCTATTTAAGCGTTTTGCTGATATAGATTCGATCGATATCGAGGTCGATGCCGAAGACAGTCAGGCATTTATCGACACCGTTAAACGTATCGCCATTACCTTCGGCGGCATCAATCTAGAAGACATAAAAGCACCAGAGTGCTTTGAGATTGAGCGTGTGCTCAAAGAGCAGTGCCCAATTCCCGTTTTTCATGATGACCAGCATGGCACGGCCATTGTGACAGCGGCGGGTATGCTGAATGCGCTAGAAATTCAAGGCAAACGTCTTGAAACTGCAAAAGTGGTTTGTCTTGGCGCGGGCTCGGCAGCGATCGCCTGTATGCGTTTACTAGTGAGCTTGGGCGCGAATTATCAAAATATTTATATGATCGATCGTCGCGGTGTTATTTATCCTGGCCGTGCCGGTTTGAACAAATATAAGGAAGAGTTTCAGAACGACACCGATGCGCGGACTTTAAGTGATGCGATTAAAGACGCTGATGTCTTTGTAGGTTTGTCGGGTGCGAATTTACTCAGCGCCGACATGCTGCGTTCTATGGCGCCTAAGCCTATTGTATTTGCCTGCTCAAATCCCGATCCAGAGATTGAACCCGAATTGGCCCTGTCTGTGCGTGATGACTTAATCATGGCGACCGGCCGCTCTGATTATCCTAATCAGGTAAATAACGTTTTGGGTTTTCCGTTTATTTTCCGTGGCGCTTTGGATGTGCGTTCATCGGCGATTAACGAAGAAATGAAAATCGCGGCAGTACATGCAATTCGCGAATTGGCAAAAGAAGACGTACCGCAAGCTGTTATTGATGCCTGTGGCGTGGACGAGCTTAAATTTGGTCCAAACTATATTATTCCTAAGCCAGTTGATCGCCGTTTATTGGGCAAGGTATCTGCAGCGGTAGCGCAGGCTGCTATCGATAGTGGTGTGGCCCAACTTCCTTATCCTGAACATTACCCTTTGAGTTAATCAAAGACCTTGTTCGGCTAAAAAGCCGCCTTGCGAAAATCGCGGGCGGCTTTTTATTTTCTTAATTATTAATTTCTCTTGCTTCAGCCTGTCGCGCTGACGTCATTTTTTGCGATCACTCGTTCGATACAGGCTCTCAGCCATTCATGCGCGTTGTCATTACTCGCACTGCGATGCCAATACATCATCATTTCTAGCGCTGGAATTTTTAATGGCAGCGGTGTGATGTGCAGCGGTAAAAACTCTTGAAAACGCAGTGCTAGATGTTTTGGCAGTGTTAGAAGTAGGTCAGAGGTGGCGACAATATGACTCGCGGAATAATAGCTTTGGCCACGGAAAATGATATTTCGACTCAAGCCTTTGCGATTCAGCGTGGCATCTTCCAGTACAGTTCCTCGGCTCCGTCCAGATACGGTGATATGTCCAGTATTTAAATACTGTTTTAAGCTAAGCGTGTCTCTGCTTAGCGGGTGGTCATGGCGCATTAGTACACATAAATTATCTTTGAATAAAAATTGTTGTTGGATGCTGCTATCGACAGACTGCGGTATATCTACCGCCATAGATACTTCACCACTGATCAGTTGACGGCTTAATTGATCGCGAACTAAACGCTGGCTTTGCAGGCGAATGCCGGGTGCGTACTGCTGTAGTTGCGAAATGAGCTCTGGTAGCGCGACAAATTCTATTGGGTCACCCATGCTGATAATAAAGCGGCGTTTTGATGTGCTCGGGTCAAATTCCTGTCCCTTATGCAGGCTTTCCTGCAGGGACATAAGTGAATTGCTGATGTCGCCTGCGATGCTGTCGGCAAGGGGAGTCGGGGCAATGCTACGACCTCTGCGCACGAACAGTGGGTCGTCAAAATGCTCTCGCAGCCTTGCAAGGGCATTGCTTACTGCGGGTTGGGTGATGTGTAAATCTTTGGCGGCCTCGGTTAATGAATTGGCTCGGTAGACGGCGTCAAATACTTTAAACAGGTTCAAATCCATAGCACTGCCTAGGTCTTGGTAGGTTTTAAACATTCACACAGATGATTATAAGGCATTTATATAATAAATTAGACTGATGTATTGATGGGGGCTATCGTTAACTGGTTAATAACAGGAGAACACACCATGGATTTTAGCCACAGCCCACGTTGCCAAGAACTTATTGAGCGGGTTCGCAGTTTTATTAAAGAGCGAATTGTGCCGCTTGAAACCGATTTAATGCCTGAGATTCTTGCCGGAAACAGCGGGGGAGATTGGACGCAGTGGCGAGTTGATCCGCGAATTGAAACACTCAAACAAGAAGCGCGGGATGAGGGGCTGTGGAATTTGTTTTTACCAGATGCTGAGCGTGGCGCCGGTTTGTCTACCTTGGAATATGCGCCCTTGGCGGAAGAAATGGGTCGCTCTCATCTCGCGCCGCAGATATTTAACTGCAATGCGCCCGACACCGGCAATATGGAAGTACTCTGGAAATACGGCAGCGAAGAGCAAAAGCAGCGTTGGCTTGAGCCCTTATTGAATGGTGAAATTCGTTCAGTATTCTTTATGACCGAACCGGACGTGGCGTCTTCCGATGCGACCAATATGGAAGCCACCATCATTGAAGATGGTGACGAGCTTGTTCTTAACGGCAAAAAATGGTGGTCCAGCGGTGCCGGTGATCCGCGCTGTGAGATCGGTATTTTTATGGGAGTGAGTAATCCCGACGCAAATCGCCACAACCGCCACTCAATGGTGCTGGTGCCGATGAATACCCCAGGTGTCACCATCAAACGGATGTTGCCGGTATTTAATCACTATGATGCCCCCGAAGGACATGGTGAGGTGTGGTTCGATAATGTACGGGTACCTAAAAGTAATATGATCTTGGGCGCTGGGCGGGGTTTTGAAATCGCGCAGGGGCGTCTCGGGCCTGGTCGTATCCACCACTGCATGCGGGCCTTGGGTGCCGCAGAACATGCTCTTGAGTTGATGATAAAGCGCGGTCGTTCACGTATCGCCTTTGGTAAGCCGCTAATCAACTTGGGCGGTAATCAGGAGCGGGTGGCCAATCTTCGTATCGCGATTGATCAGGCGCGATTGTTGACCTTATACGCCGCGTGGAAAATTGATTCTGTCGGGGCGCTAGCGGCGCTAACCGAGATATCGGCGATTAAGGTAGTTGCCCCCAATGTGCTGCAAGATGTGGTTGATGCGGCGATTCAGATTCACGGTGGTGCGGGTGTTTCTAACGATACCCCGCTGGCCAATATGTTTGCTATGGCGCGGGTGTTGCGTTTAGCCGACGGCCCGGATGAAGTCCATCGTGGCTTAATCGCCAGAATGGAATTGGCCAAGTATAAATAACAATAAATATGACGCGGGAGCGGATTGAATATGGGATCTAAACGAGTTTTTATTACCGGTGGTGCGTCGGGCTTGGGTCGCGCTCTAGCAAATCGTTTTGCTGACGCGGGATATTGGGTTTGTATTGGCGACGTTGACGATGGTCGTGGCGCAGAGGCGCTTGCGGAATTAAAGGCCAAGGGCAAAGCGCATTATGTGAATTGCGATGTTACCAAAGAGCACGCTTTACAAAGTGTTGCGGATTGGTTGCTTAGTAATTGGGGTGGTGTAGACGTTGTTATTAACAACGCGGGCGTTGCTTCAGCCGGCGGTATTGCCGAATTTTCCATGGACGATTGGGAGTGGATTGTAAATATTAATTTGCTCGGTGTAGTGCGTGGCTGCAAGGTTTTCACGCGTTTGATGCGTGAGCAGGGCAGCGGTCATATTGTGAATATTGCATCGCTTGCCGGTTTAATTTATCCACCGAAAATGGCGTCTTACTGCGCCACTAAGGCAGCTGTTGTGGCTCTGTCTGAGACCATGACACTTGAGTTAGATGCCGACAATATCAAGGTGTCGGTAGTCTGCCCGAGCTTCTTTAGAACCAATCTCGCCGAGTCTGTGCGGGCCTCGGACGCGGATAGTCAGGCGGCAACGCAGCGTTTGGTAAACAAGGCGAAGTTAGGTGCCGAGGAGATTGCTGGCCGTGTGTTTAGCTCAATAGAGAAGGGTGATTTCTATATTCTGCCGCACCCAGAGGGGCGCACTATTTGGCGTTTAAAACGCTGGCTGCCATTCAAACGTTATCGCGCCATGATGCTGAAACAAACAGCTCGAATGATGACGAACAAGCGCAGGGGTTGAGCGCGAAATGGAAACTAAGGCAGTGATCGATGTGGCAGGCACCGTGCGCAGCGGCGAAGAGTTGGATATTGCTGCAGTGGATGCATGGTTAAAACCACGGATTGATGGGTTATCTGGCGACGCTGTCGTCACGCAATACAGTGGTGGCGCATCGAATTGGACTTATCGGCTGGAATATCCCAGTCACGACCTTATCTTGCGGCGTCCGCCGAAGGGCACCAAGGCGAAGTCGGCCCATGATATGGGGCGAGAGTTTAATGTGCAGTCAGCCCTCGCTCCGGTATTTCCTTTTGTGCCGGAGATGCTTGCGTTTTGTGATGATGCCTCGGTTATTGACTGCGATTTTTACGTGATGCGTAGAATCGAGGGTTTAATCCCCCGCGCCAATATGCCAAAAGGCTTAGCGCTTAGCCCAGGTCAAACTCGCGACCTGTGTTTGTCGGTTGTTGATAAACTCGTGGCATTGCATCAGGTGGATTATGAGGCGGCGGGCTTATCATCGCTGGGTAAAGGTGATGGTTATTGCGAGCGTCAGGTGCGCGGTTGGACGGGGCGTTATCAAAAATCAAAAACCTGGAATGTGCCGAGCTTTAAAAAGGTAATGACATGGTTGGCGAATAACACTCCCAAAGATGTGCGGACTTGCGTTATTCACAATGATTTCCGCTTTGATAATGTGGTGTTGAACCCTGATGATCCCTCTGAGGTTTTAGGTATTCTCGATTGGGAAATGGCGACTCTTGGCGATCCCTTGATGGATTTGGGCAGCGCTCTAGCGTATTGGGTGCAGGCCGATGACGATAAGATATTACGTGCCACGCGCCGCCAACCGACCCATCTACCGGGCATGTTAAGTCGTGATGAGGTGGTGTCTTACTACTGCGAAAAAATGGGATTGAGTGCTGATAACTGGGCGTTTTACGAAGTGTTTGGTTTGTTTCGATTAGCCGTCATTATTCAGCAAATTTACTACCGCTATCATCACAAGCAAACTAGTAACCCTGCCTTCAAAAACTTTTGGTTAATTGTCTGGTATCTCGATCGCCGTTGTCGACGAATTATTCGGGAGCAGCGCTAATGCCTGCTTTGTATTTAATTCGCCACGGTCAAGCCTCATTTGGAGCGGAAGACTATGACCAGCTTTCCGAGCTTGGTATGCAGCAGTCGTGGCACTTGGGTGAGTTCTTCGCTGCCCAGAGTGTCATTCCGACCTCTGTTATTTGTGGTGGTATGAAGCGCCATAAGCAGACAGCTGAGCAATGTCTGACTGCAATGGGTTTGAGTGCCAATGTTCAAGATGAATCGATGAATTTGTCCTTCGATGCCGATTGGAATGAATACGATCACCTGCAAATACTAGAAACCTATACTGCCTTGCCCGGAGTGGGTGACCGAATGATTCAGGATATGGCGGGGGATAATCCCAAAGCCGGTTTTCAAAAACACTTTTCTCTTGCAATGCAGCGCTGGTGTGACGGTGAGCATGATTCGGAATATGCGGAAACGTGGTCAGCGTTTTGTCTTCGTGTTGAGCGGGGATTAGCCGCAGCGGCAAATGGTAGTGGCAATGTATTTATTTTTACTTCCGGCGGCGCTATTTCCGCGGTAAGCAGGCGGTTACTGGAATTAAGCGACGCCAAGTCTTTGGCGCTGAGTTGGACGTTGGCGAATGCCGCGTATAGCAAAGTGCTAGCAGGACGTAGGGGTTTGGTACTGGCCAGTATGAATGAGCACAGCCATTTGGATGGTAAAAACAAAGAGCTACTCAGTTATAGATAGTGTTGGCTTGGGCGAGGTTTTATCTCTTAGGCGTCGTTCACTTCTGTTAACACTACGAACCAAAATGATAGGAATTTGAAATGCGTAAAAATATATTAATTACCGGCGCGAGTTCGGGGCTGGGCGAAGGCATGGCGCGGCAATTTGCGGCGAGTGGTTGTAACCTCGCGCTGTGCGCAAGGCGCATGGAGCCAATGCAGGCATTGAAGGCAGATATTGAGGCGAGCTATCCTAATGTGAAGGTAACTATTCGCGAGTTGGATGTTTGTAATTACCCGCAGGTATTTGACGTATTTCGCGCGTTTCAAAAAGACATGGGCACGATCGATCGTGTGATAGTAAACGCCGGTATGGGTAAGGGCGCATCCCTTGGAACCGGTTATTTTGACGCAAATCGTCGCACCGCCGAAACTAATTTTGTGGGTGCTCTGGCCCAGTGCGAAGCTGCCTTAGAAATCTTTAGAGAACAAAACAGCGGCCACTTAGTGACGGTATCATCAATGAGTGCAGTACGCGGCATGCCGCGCGCGATTAATATTTACGCAGCTAGCAAGGCGGGTTTGCGTACTCTTAGTGAAGGTATTCGTGCTGATTTGATTGGTAGCCCGATAAAAGTGAGCTGCATATTACCTGGTTTCATATTGACTCCGATTAATGAGAATTTAAAAAAGGCACCTTTGCGCGTCGATTTAGAAACCGGCTGCAAGGCCTTGGTTAAGGCGATAAATAAAGAGCCAGCCGAAGCCAAAGTGCCTGCGTGGCCATGGGTGCCGATGGGTTTGATTATGAAATTGGCGCCATTAAAAATGGTCGCTAAAATGACGTAGGTATTCAGGGAGACGCTTGATGGGAGGCGGTAAACGCAAAGAATAAGCGGCGCGCAAAAAAGCGTCTCCCATCCTCCGTCAAGCATTTAGCATCACTTCAGTTTCTTATACTTCACCCTCTTTGGTCCCGCATTTTTGCCTTTTCTCGCGACAAAGTCTGCGTGGTACTCGGTGTAGTTTCCTTCAAAGAAGACAATATCGCTGTCGCCTTCGTAGGCTAAAATATGCGTCGCAATGCGGTCGAGGAACCAGCGATCATGCGAGATGACCATGGCGCAGCCGGGGAAGTCGAGTAGGGCGTCTTCCAGTGCACGCAGAGTTTCTACGTCTAAATCGTTTGAGGGTTCATCGAGCAGCAATACGTTGCCGCCTTCTTTAAGCGTACAGGCTAAGTGTAAGCGGCCGCGTTCACCACCCGACAATTCGCCCACTCTTTTTTGCTGATCGCTACCTTTAAAGTTGAAGCGGCCGATATAGGCACGGGATGGTACTTCGTAGCTACCAATGCGCAAGATGTCTTGGCCTTCTGAAACCGCTTCCCAAACGGTCTTTTTGTCGTCGAGGCCGTCGCGCATTTGTTCAACTGACACTAGCTTTACGGTTTCGCCGATATCAATGCTGCCGCTATCGGGGGTTTCTCTGCCGGTGATCATGCGTAGCAGGGTAGATTTACCCGCGCCGTTACCACCGATAATACCGACGATCGCGCCCTTGGGTATCGACATGCTTAAGTTGTTGATCAGTAAGCGGTCGCCGTAGCTCTTACTCACGCCGTTCACTTCAATGACTTTGTCGCCCAAGCGTGGTCCTGGTGGTATATAAATTTCGTTAGTTTCGCTGCGGCTTTGGAATTCCTGCGAATTCATTTCTTCAAAACGCGCTAGACGTGCCTTGCTTTTGCTTTGGCGGCCCTTGGCGTTGCTGCGCACCCACTCCAATTCGGCGGCGATGGTCTTTTTGCGCGAGGCATCGGATTTCGCTTCTTGCGCTAGGCGGGCATCTTTGGCTTCAAGCCAGTCGGAGTAATTTCCCTCGTAGGGAATACCGCGACCGCGATCCAGTTCTAGAATCCAGCCGGCGGCGTTATCGAGGAAATAGCGGTCATGGGTTATCGCCACCACTGTGCCGGGGAAGTCGCATAAAAAGCGTTCCAGCCAATGTACCGATTCGGCATCCAAATGGTTGGTGGGCTCGTCAAGCAATAACATGTCGGGGTTAGAAAGCAGTAATTGGCAAAGCGCAACACGGCGGCGCTCACCGCCAGATAGCGTGGTGACGTCAGCATCCCAAGGTGGCAGGCGCAGTGCGTCAGCGGCGACTTCGAGTTTATGGTCGAGGTTGTGTGCGTCGGTAGCTTGAATAATGTCTTCTAATTGAGCTTGGCGCTTGGCCAGTGCATCGAAGTCGGCATCCGGTTCGGCGTAGGCGGCATATACTTGGTCGAGTTCGGTCAGTGCATTCTTAGCCTCCGCGACACCTTCTTCGACGTTGCCGCGAACATCTTTATTTGGGTCTAACGGTGGCTCCTGTGAAAGGTAGCCGATTTTGGTGCCGGGCTGGGGCCGCGCTTCGCCATTAAACTCGGTATCGAGGCCGGCCATAATTTTAAGTAGTGTAGATTTACCGGAACCGTTTAGGCCTAGTACGCCTATTTTTGCGCCGGGGAAGAAGGATAAAGATATATCGTGAAGAATTTCGCGCTTGGGCGGTACAACTTTGCTCACGCGGTTCATGGTAAAGACGAATTGCGCCATGCTGACTCCTGAAAAACACCTTGCCATCGACGCTTCGGTGGCAATGAAATAGCGGAAAAGGTACCGAAAGCGGCGGTGTTCCGCAATGGTTTTCGGGGCTTGCGATGAGGAGTGCATCTACGGCTAATTAGTCATGATACTGGGTGGCGCTCTGGGCCAAGTTCTGGACTAGCCTTTAGGTGACGTTATGCCTGAGCTCAAGTTGGCTCCTGTTCTTATGGGCGTCGCTCCGATATTAAAGTGCACTTTTTAGACCTGAATTGCGTGAGTTGACGATTTTCGAACGAATTTACGCCCAATGTCGCATACGGGCTTTTTCAATTTTACCGACGTATAAACGGTGCCGATAACGTGCATTTATTGTACAATGCGCGGCTTTTCAAAGCCTGTGTATGCCTCGGGGGTAGTAATGTTTAGCAAAGAGATGACAATTGCCGGTTTCGACGATGAAATCTGGTCTGCGATTCAGGAAGAAGAGGTGCGTCAGGAAGAGCATATCGAGCTGATCGCTTCTGAAAACTACACCAGCCCGGCAGTGATGCAGGCGCAGGGTACCGTTCTGACCAATAAGTACGCTGAAGGTTATCCTGGCAAGCGTTACTACGGTGGTTGCGAATACGTCGATAAGGCTGAAACACTGGCCATTGAGCGCGCTAAGAAATTGTTCGGTGCAGATTATGCCAACGTGCAACCCCACTCGGGTTCGCAGGCGAATGGCGCGGTTTATCAAGCCTTAGTATTGCCGGGTGAGACTGTTCTGGGCATGAGCCTAGATGCTGGTGGTCATTTAACCCACGGCGCTAAACCCAATTTCTCGGGCAAAACCTATAACGCTGTTCAGTATGGTTTGAACAACGAAACCGGCGAGATCGACTACGCGCAGGTTGAAGCGCTGGCCCTTGAGCACAAGCCAAAAATGATTGTTGCGGGCTTCTCTGCTTACTCAGGTATTGTTGACTGGGCTAGATTTCGCGAAATCGCCGACATGGTTGGTGCCTACCTGATGGTTGATATGGCCCACGTTGCCGGTTTAGTGGCGGCGGGTGTCTATCCCAACCCAATGAAATACGCGGATGTGGTAACCACCACAACCCATAAAACTCTACGTGGTCCACGTGGCGGTTTGATTCTGGCCAAGGCCAATGAAGAGATTGAGAAAAAACTAAATTCGGCGGTATTCCCCGGTGGTCAAGGCGGTCCTTTAATGCACGTGATAGCGGCGAAGGCTGTGAGCTTTAAAGAAGCGATGACGCCTGAGTATGTGGTTTACCAAAAGCAGGTTGTGACTAACGCTAAGGCAATGGCCAAGACCTTCATTGAGCGCGGTATAAACATTGTGTCTGGCGGTACTGAAAACCACTTGATGCTAGTTGATCTGATCGGTAAGTCATACACAGGTAAAGATGCTGATGCGGCGCTGGGCGCGGCAAACATTACCGTTAACAAAAATGCGGTTCCTAACGATCCACGTTCACCGTTCATCACTAGTGGTCTGCGTGTAGGTACGCCTGCGGTGACAACTCGTGGCTTTAAAGAAGCCGAATGTATCGAGTTGGCGAACTGGATGTGCGACGTACTAGAAGCGCTAGAGGCAGGCGATGCTACTGCCAAAATCAATGAAGTGAAAGCCAAGGTGCTGGAAATTTGTAAGCGTTATCCTGTTTACGCTTGATGCTGGACGGGAGATGGGAAACGCTAAGATCACGGCGCGATAAGCGCCGCAAACGCTTTGCGTCTAACGTCTCCCATCAAGCGTCTCCCGCTATATGCTAGACTTCAGCAATATCCCCAGCCCTTGAGGCAGAGTCATGCGTTGTCCGTTTTGTAATTTTGACGATACCAAAGTAATCGATTCTCGCTTGGTCGCCGACGGTGGTCAGGTTCGTCGTCGTCGCGAGTGTTTGTCGTGTTCTGAGCGCTATACAACCTACGAAAGCGCCGAGTTATTAATGCCTAAAATCATCAAAACAGATGGTTCACGGGAACCCTTTGACGAGGCAAAGCTGCGTTCTGGGGTATTGAAGGCGCTAGAAAAACGGCCAGTCAGTGTTGAGCATATCGAAGCTGAAATAAGTGGTATTAAACGTCGCTTGCAGGCCACCGGCGAGCGTGAAATTGATAGTCGCGACGTGGGTGAGCAAGTGATGGAGGCGCTTAAGGCATTGGATCATGTTGCTTATGTACGTTTTGCGTCGGTATATCGCAGTTTCCAAGACCTAGAAGAATTCCGTGCTGAAATTGATCGACTCTCCGCTGAACCACGTTCAGGCTGTAGTGAATTGAAATGAGCTTTAGCGACGTGGATCGGCAGATGATGGCTGAGGCGCTTCGCTTAGCGGAGCATGGTCGTTATTCTACTAGTCCTAATCCTCGCGTTGGCTGTGTGATTTTTCGTGATGGTCATATTGTTGCCCGGGGCTGGCATCAGCGAGCGGGCGAGGGCCATGCCGAGGTCAATGCCTTGGCGCAGTTAAGTGATGCCCGCGCCAGTACAGTGTATGTCACCTTGGAACCCTGCAGCCACCAAGGCAGAACACCGCCCTGCGCAGATACCTTGCTCAATGCCGGGGTGCGCCGCGTTGTTGTTGCCATTGAAGACCCAAATCCCTTAGTTGCAGGTCGGGGTATTACGCGTTTGCGCGAAGCGGGTGTTCAGGTCGATGTGGGTTTGATGGCGGAGCAAGCGGCCCTATTGAATGTGGGTTTTATGCGCCGTATGCGCGGTGGCTTGCCTTGGCTGCGATTGAAGTCGGCTAGCAGTATTGATGGCCGCACGGCGATGGCATCGGGTGAGAGTCAGTGGATCACCGGCCCTGCGGCGCGTGCCGATGTGCAAAAATTGCGCGCCCAAAGCTGCGCAATTTTGAGCGGCGTAGAAACTATTTTGCACGATGATGCGGCCCTGACCGTGCGGCCTGAAAATTTTTCCGCTAATGATGTGTCGGCACAGAAATTAGCAAATGGATGGCGTCAGCCTATACGGGTGATCGTCGATTCGGCACTTCGTACGCCAACGACGGCAACGCTATTTAAGGCGGGCGGCGAAGTCGTGATCGCAACGAAAGTGGCTAATAGTAAGCGTCATGCACCACTGATTGCCGCGGGTGCAACGGTCGTCGTCCTAGAAGATGACGGCAGTGATAAGGTGTCATTGCCAGCGCTAATGCAGTATTTGGCTGAGCGAGGCTGCAATGAAGTGTTGCTTGAGGCTGGCGCGGTCTTGGCTGGCGCTGCCTTGCGAGCAGGTTTGGTTGATGAATGGTTTGTGTATATGGCACCGTGCATTATGGGCAGTAGTGGTCGTCCATTACTCGATTGGCCGATGGCGGCGATGGCAGAGCAGCAGGCGATTGAGATAATTGATATTCGGGCGGTTGGTAAAGATTGGCGAATACAGTGTCGTGTGCCGACGACAAGTCAATCCGATAACGCGGCGGGACAGCTATAAATGTTCACCGGTATTATTGAGGCCTTGGGCAGTATTGCCGCGACTGAAATGCGCGGTGGCGATATGCGTTTGCGCATCAGTAGCGCAAGCTTACCGATGGCTGAGGTGAAGCTAGGTGATAGCTTTGCCACCAACGGGGTGTGCTTGACGGTTGTTGCGGTGCTGAGTGACGGTTTTTGGGCGGACGTATCAAATGAGACCCTGTCGCTGAGTACCTTTGCTAATGCAAAGCCAGGACAGGTGGTGAACCTAGAGCGAGCGATGTTGGCAAGCAGTCGTTTAGATGGCCATATTGTGAGTGGTCATGTTGATGGTGTTGGGCGAGTGCTGTCCTACACAAACGATGCGCGGTCGATCAGAGTTGGCATAGAAGCGCCGGCTAACTTGGCGCGTTATATTGCGACCAAGGGATCTATTTGCGTCGACGGTGTTAGTCTCACCGTAAATCGTATTGATGGTAGCGTATTTGAGTTGAATGTTGTGCCTCATACCGCAGCGGAAACGATTATTCAGCAATATCGTGTGGGCACGCAGATTAATTTGGAAGTGGATGTGGTTGCGCGTTATCTTGAGCGCTTATTACAAGCCGACAAACCTACAGAGAGTGGGATTTCAATGGCCACTTTGGCCGACAATGGATTTTTGAGAGCACGTAAATAAACGCGTTTAGCGTGTTTTAAAAAACAAGGCATCACTATGGCAATGAGCAAAATAGAAGACCTGATTCAAGATATCCGTCTGGGTAAGATGGTTATATTAATGGACGACGAAGATCGCGAGAACGAGGGCGACTTGGTGATGGCCGCGGAGTGCGTGCGTCCGCAAGATATTAATTTTATGGCTAAGTTTGGTCGTGGTTTGATTTGTATGCCGATGACCCGCGAGCGCTGCAAACAGCTAGCCCTGCCGCTTATGGTAGATCGCAATGCTTCTGGTTTTGGTACCAAGTTCACCCTGTCGATAGAAGCGACCAAGGGCGTGACGACGGGTATTTCTGCTGCGGATCGCGCGCATACAGTAAGAACCGCTGCCGCTCGCAATGCTGTTGCTGCTGATATTGTGCAACCCGGCCATATCTTTCCGCTGATGTCGGAGCCGGGTGGTGTGCTTAGTCGCGCCGGTCATACGGAAGCTGCCTGTGATTTAGCGCGCTTAGCCGGTTTTGAAGCGACGGGTGTTATCTGTGAAATTATGAATGAAGACGGCACGATGTCCCGTCGTGCGGATCTGGAAATTTTCGCTGCCGAACACGATTTGAAAATGGGCACCATTGCGGATCTGATTCATTACCAAGTTTTGAATGAGCAGACTATTGAAAAAATCAGCACTGGAACGATTTCAACTGACTTTGGTGATTTTCTTTTGCACGCCTACAAAGACTCCGTTGCCGGTGATATACATTTCGCGGTTCAGAAAGGTGATATTAGTTCTGACGTGCCGACCTTGGCGCGGGTGCATTTAGGGTCGTCAGTGCGGGATTTACTGCAAACTCAACCACCTGGTTCAACAACCGGCTGGAATATGCACCGCAGTTTGCAAACTGTGGCAAAGCACGGCGGGGTAGTTGTGCTTGTGGCGAACAGAGAAACACCAGATTCGATTCTGGCAGACCTTGGGATTGCGCAGGGCACAAAGTCACCACTTCAGGGCGATAGCGTGCAGTATCAAACCACCTATTTTAATATTGGGCTTGGTTCGCAAATCCTGCGCGATGTTGGTGTGGGTAAGATTCGCTTGATGGGGGCGCCGGTTAAATACAATGCAATCTCCGGTTTTGATTTGGAAGTGGTGGAATTTGTCAGCCCTGATGATTTTGCCGCCAGCTAATTGCTGAATGAACATGTAGCCGTCGCTATAAATTGGAAAGGATATAAAGTATGAAAACTATCGAAGGTAACTTTGTTGCGGTAGCCGGAAAATTTGCGATTGTTGTAGGTCGTTGGAATAGCTTTGTCGTTGAAAGTTTGTTGGAAGGCGCATTAGATACACTGCGTCGTCACGGCGTTGCCGAGGATGATATTACTATCGTTCGCGCACCCGGTGCGTTTGAAATACCGCTGGTTTGTCAGAAAGTGGCAGACAGTAAAAACTACGACGCCATTATCGCCCTTGGCGCAGTGATTCGAGGTGGCACTCCTCATTTTGAATACGTTGCTGGTGAGTGCGTTAAAGGTCTAGCCCAAGTTACCATGCAATATAGTGTGCCGGTTGCCTTTGGTGTGTTGACGGTTGATAGCATTGAGCAGGCTGTTGAGCGCGCGGGTACTAAGGCGGGTAATAAAGGCGAAGAGGCGGCAATGTCTGCTATTGAGATGGTCAGCCTTCTCAAACAGTTGTAATTTTTGTAGTAAGAACTGAGCGCAAGCTCGGTATTGTTTCGTACAGCCTTAACGCGCTAGTACGGTTTTTTAAGTGTGGTTGTATCCACTGAGCATGAGAATAGTTTGTGGCTAATCGTCTAGAGAATCCATCCCGTAATCAGCTTGCAGCAGATCGGCGTAAAGCGCGTCATTATGCTATGCAGGCATTGTATCAATGGCATATGGCTGGCCAGGCATTAAACGAAATCGAAGCACAGTTTCAAACTGACTACGATATGACCCATGTTGATAAAGAGTTTTTTCACGACCTAGTGCACAATATTCCCGCACAGCTAACTGCTTTACACGGTTTGTTTGAAAAACATCTGGATCGCAAATTGACAGATCTAGATCCGATCGAACTGTGCCTGTTGCGTATGGGATCATACGAGTTACTGCGTCGTATTGATGTGCCCTATAAGGTCGCGATCAACGAAACGATTAATCTTGGTAAGCGTTTTGGTGCCACTGATGGCTATCGTTATTTAAACGGCGTTCTTGATCGCGTTGCGGTTGAATGCCGCGCAGTGGAAGTCGCCGCAGAAAAGGGCAAAGCGGTCAAACCCAAGGCTCCGGATGCCGCAGAATAATCTGCGGTTCTCGCCATGTCTGCATCAGAATTCGACATAATCCAACGTTATTTTCGCAATGGTGCCGGACGCGTTTCCGGCCCTAGTGCGGCGTCTATTCGCTGTGGTATTGGTGATGACTGCGCAGTGCTATCTATTCCCGCTGGCGAGGAGTTATTACTGTCGGTGGATACCTTAGTTGAATCAGTTCACTTCCCGCTGGGCTATTCCCCCGCCTTGCTCGCTTACCGTGCGCTCGCTGTCTGTGTTAGTGACCTCGCTGCAAGTGGCGCATCGCCTATAGCGTTTACACTGGCCTTAACCTTGCCGTCGGTAGATGAGGCGTGGTTGAGCGGTTTTTCTTCGGCGCTGGCAAGAGCTGCGGCCGAGTTTGGTATTGTGTTAGTTGGCGGTGATACCACCCGCGGTCCGCTGTGTTTGAGCCTGCAGGTGATGGGTAGCGCACCCGCTGGCCAAGCCTTATTGCGCGGTGGTGCACAAGTTGGTGACGTGATCTATGTGTCTGGTAGTCTGGGTGACGCCAACGCGGCCTTGGCATATTTAGATAGTGATAGTTCAGTATTATCGCCAAACCAAAAATATCTTTTAGAGCGTTATCATGCCCCTGTGCCGCGTTTAAAGCTGGGGCAGCAACTGCGTAGTCTAGCCACCGCTGCAATAGATATTTCTGACGGCTTAGCAGCGGATTTGGCGCATATTTTAACGGCCAGCAGTGTTGCTGGCGTGCTGCGGATTCAAGACTTGCCTTTGTCCGATGCGCTTGTTGATCATGGTGGTGCGATTGCGGCCGCGCTGAGTGGTGGCGATGATTATGAGCTCTGTTTTACTGTGCCAGCGTCTCGACGTGCTGATATCGAGATTCTCGGTGCGGAATTAAATTTAGCGTTAACTGAAGTTGGCTATATTGAAACTGGCGTAGGATTGCGCTGTGTCGATGCGCAAAATAAGGCGTATTCACCTGCCGGTGGCTACCAACATTTTTAAAAACTGGGTTCTATAAATTATGGCGACAAAAATTCCAGTTTCATTATTAAAGAATCCAGTGCATTTACTGTCGGTGGGTTTTGGTAGTGGCTTGGCGAGTAAGGCACCTGGCACCTTCGGTTCTTTGGCGGCGCTACCGTTTTGGTTTTTTCTGCAATACCTGTCGCCTGCTAATTATATTTTTGCCTTAATACTCGCCTTTGTTGCGGGAGTTTATTTTTGCGGTGAAACAGCAAAGGCCTTGGGTGTACATGACCACGGCGGTATCGTTTGGGATGAATTTGTCGGTTTGTGGATCGCGCTATTTTTAGTGCCGGTTAATATTTATTGGGTGGCCTCGGGTTTTGCCTTATTTCGTTTATTCGATATTTGGAAACCCTGGCCGATTCGCGTCTTAGATGCAAAAGTGCATGGTGGCTTTGGCATAATGATCGACGATGTGTTGGCTGGCGTATACGCATTTTTGGTCCTGCAACTGTGTTTTGTGCTCAGTTAATCGTGTTGAAATAATCGTTCAGAAAATGAAAATTTGAGAGGAAAGTCATGGTAACTCTAGGCACCCCATTCAGTGAAAGTGCATGCAAAGTTTTACTTTGTGGTGCGGGAGAGCTCGGTAAAGAAGTGGCGATCGAGCTGCAGCGTCTGGGTGTTGAAGTGATTGCCTGCGATCGCTATGAAAACGCACCGGCCATGCAAGTGGCTGATCGCAGCTATACCTTTTCGATGCTGGACGGCGCTGAATTGCGTCGTGTGATTGAACTGGAGAAACCGGATTATATCGTTCCAGAAATCGAAGCGATTGCCACCGATACGCTTATTGAATTAGAGCGCGAGGGCTTCAACGTAGTGCCCACCGCACGCGCTGCGCAGCTGACCATGAACCGAGAAGGTATTCGTCGTCTTGTAGCAGAGAAGCTTGAATTGCCCACCTCGGCGTATCGATTTGCAGACAGCAAAGAAGAATTTGATGCGGCGATTGCCGAGATTGGCCTGCCCTGTGTGGTGAAGCCGATCATGAGTTCTTCGGGCAAAGGTCAGAGTTTAGTTAAACGTTTGGCTGACGTTGATGCCGCATGGAGCTACGCTCAGGAAGGTGGTCGCGCTGGCGCGGGCCGCGTTATTGTTGAAGGCTTTGTGGATTTCGAATACGAGATTACTTTGCTCACTATCCGTCATCGCGGTTCTCAGGAAGACACGGATACAAGTTACTGCGCACCTATCGGTCACTTGCAAAAAGACGGTGACTATCAGGAATCTTGGCAGCCACAGCCGATGTCTGACAAAGCGCTGCAACGTTCAAAAGATATTGCTAAACAAGTGACATCGGCCCTAGGCGGCTGGGGTTTATTTGGTGTGGAGCTATTCATAAAAGGCGACGACGTGATTTTCAGTGAGGTCTCGCCACGGCCGCACGACACAGGTTTGGTGACCCTGATTTCCCAAGATCTCTCTGAGTTTGCATTGCATGCCCGCGCTATTCTTGGCCTACCTATTCCTAATATTCAGCAGAATGGTCCGTCGGCATCTGCGGTTATCTTGGTGGAAGGGGAGTCCAAACGCGTTTCGTTTGGCAATCTTGGATTTGCCCTTGAGGCGCCGGACACTCAGCTGCGGTTATTTGGTAAGCCCGAGGTAAGTGGCAAACGTCGTATGGGCGTTGGCTTGGCGCGTGGTGCCGATATTGAAGAGGCGCGAGCCAAAGCGCTTGCGGTTACTGGCGCAGTGATTGTGACCTTGTAGTCACTGGTGTTTTAAAATTTTAGTCTAATCAATACTTATAATGGCTTGTGATTCGTTTTTCTAAAGTCTACACTTCTTAACTCTTGTCGGGGTGCCCGCGTAGATTTTTTGCGCAATGTGGCTGAGATCGTTTTCGAATCCCGTATTACCTGATCTGGATAATGCCAGCGTAGGAAACAAGATCTCTTCAATATAGGGCCTCCTGTCTTGTGTTGATTCTGCGTTAATCTACGCACCGATCTTAATTTTCTTCCCTGGTCTTATTCTTCGAATCTGTTGTTAAAACATCGCGAATGCGTCCTACGTTTTTGCGTCGAAGGGGAATGATTATGAGTTTATCGGACTACCCACTACTACGTGATACCGCTCGAGTTGACGCTGCGTCGGTCGAACCTTTACCTGGCTCGTCGAAGATTTATGTGCAGGGCAGTCGCGCTGATATTCAAGTGCCAATGCGTGAGATTAAACTAACACCAACGCCGGTTCAGGCTGGTGATGGCGCAACCCGTCTTGAACCTAATCCTCCAGTACGCGTATATGACACTTCCGGTGCGTACACTGATCCTAAGGCAAATATTGATATTCGTCGCGGCCTTGACGCAATTCGCGAGGGGTGGATTTTAGATCGCGCAGATACCCAGCTACTTGCCGGTGACAGTTCTGAGTATAGCCGTCAGCGGGCTGCCGACCTAAGCCTGCAGCAATTGCGTTTTAATTTAAAACGCAAACCACGCCGTGCAATTGCCGGTAAAAATGTCAGCCAAATGCATTATGCACGGCAAGGTATTATTACGCCGGAAATGGAATATATTGCGATCCGTGAAAATATGGCCTTCGCGGCAGCGCGCGAGGCAGGTGAGCAGTTCGGTGAATTGGGTTTCCAACATCCCGGAAATTCATTTGGTGCTAGTATCCCGAAACAGATTACACCGGAGTTTGTGCGTGACGAAGTCGCGCGCGGTCGCGCCATTATTCCTGCAAATATAAATCACCCCGAACTTGAACCAATGATTATCGGCCGTAATTTTTTGGTTAAGGTAAATGGCAATATCGGTAACTCAGCGCTAGGGTCGTCAATAGAAGAAGAGGTCGCCAAGCTTACATGGGGTATTCGCTGGGGGGCGGATACTATGATGGATTTATCCACAGGAAAAAATATCCACGAAACCCGCGAGTGGATTGTGCGCAACTCCCCTGTGCCAGTGGGCACCGTACCCATTTATCAGGCACTCGAGAAAGTGGATGGCGTTGCCGAAGATCTAACGTGGGAGATTTTCCGTGACACCTTAATCGAACAAGCGGAGCAGGGCGTAGATTACTTCACCATCCATGCCGGTGTGCTTCTCCGCTATGTGCCGCTGACAGCAAAACGAGTGACGGGCATTGTTTCTCGCGGCGGCTCTATCATGGCTAAGTGGTGCTTGTCTCATCACAAGGAAAATTTTCTCTACACTCATTTCGATGATATTTGCGAAATTATGAAAGCTTACGATGCCTCATTTTCACTCGGGGATGGTCTGCGTCCCGGTTCGGTGGCGGACGCCAATGATGAAGCACAATTCGGTGAATTGAGAACGTTGGGTGAGTTAACAAAGCGCGCTTGGCAACACGATGTGCAGGTGATGATTGAAGGCCCCGGTCATGTACCTATGCATATGATTCAAGAGAATATGACCGAGCAACTCAAACACTGCGACGAGGCTCCGTTTTATACACTTGGGCCACTGACTACAGATATTGCGCCTGGCTACGACCATATTACCTCTGGCATTGGCGCTGCTCAGATTGGTTGGTATGGCTGTGCCATGTTGTGCTATGTGACGCCGAAAGAGCATTTGGGTTTGCCTAATAAAGACGATGTTAAAACCGGCATTATTACTTACAAAATTGCGGCGCATGCTGCTGATCTAGCCAAAGGGCATCCGGGCTCGCAATTGCGTGATAACGCTTTAAGTAAAGCGCGGTTTGAGTTCCGCTGGGAGGATCAATTTAATCTTGGGCTTGACCCAGATACCGCTCGCGCCTATCACGACGAAACTCTGCCGAAAGAGTCTGCTAAGGTCGCGCATTTTTGCTCAATGTGTGGCCCGAAATTTTGCTCCATGAAGATCACTCAAGACGTTCGCGACTATGCTGCTAAGTTGGAAGCTGAAGAGCTGGAAACGGAAATGCAGAAAAAATCAGCGGAGTTTAGGGAGCAGGGTAGCAAGATCTACCGGAAGGTCTGAGTTCTTATGACGGGTGCTAGAAATAGTCAGCGAAGAACCATAGGAATTGCCGGTGCGGGCTTACTTGGGCGATTACTTGCGTGGAGGTTGTTACGACAAGGCCATCACGTCAGCTTATTTGATCGCGGTAGTCGTGCCGGTGAACTCAGTGCAGCGAAGGTCGCCGCCGCTATGTTAGCACCCTATAGCGAAGTAGTTAGCGCAGAGGCGTGCGTCTTTGATTGGGGGCGAATGGCATTGACGTGGTGGCCCCAGGAATTAGCCGCCTTAGCTAACGTGACTGGGCAGCAGGTAGATTTCGCCGCTAATGGCAGTTTGGTGATTGCCCATGAGTTGGATAAATCTAGCTTAAATCACTTTGAGCAAACCTTGCGCAACAAGGTGCCGGATTACGCACAGTATATTGAGCGTATTGATAAACGTCGCTTATCTGAATTAGAACCAGAAATAGCGAGTCGCTACCAAGGTGGTTTGCTTTTAGTAGAAGAAGGCTACCTGGATAATGAGGCGCTGCTAGAAGGTTTAGAAACCGCCATTTCTTCTCTCGATGGTGTGTGGCACGAGTACGCCGAGGTACAAAGTGCAAACGCCGGAAGGATAAGGGCAAATGCCCAAGATTATGTATTCGACTTGGTTATTGATAGTCGCGGCGTGGGCGCCAAAGCGCAACTGCCAACACTGCGCGGGGTTCGTGGCGAAGTTTTGTGGGTACATGCGCCAGAGGTGACATTGCAGCGCCCGGTGCGGCTGATGCACCCGCGCTACAAATTGTATATTTCTCCCCGTGCAGGTAACCGTTATGTGATCGGGGCAACAGAGATTGAAAGCGAGTCGATGAAGCCGGTGACGGTGCGTTCAAGTCTTGAATTAATGTCGGCTCTCTATAGTGTCCACAGTGGTTTTGCCGAGGCGACACTAGAGCACGCCTATGCCCACTGTCGTCCGGCGATGCCAGATAATTTACCAGAAATAAAATGCTTCGACGGTTTGCTTATTGTGAATGGGCTTTATCGACATGGCTATTTGCTTAGCCCGCACGTGCTTGAATCGGCCTTGGCGATGCTTACAGAAAACGGTTATTGAGAAGAACGAAGGACATATGATTACGGTAAGTGTAAATAATGAAAGTAAAGATTGTTCTTCTTCGCAGTCTTTGTCGGAGCTGCTGAGCCAGTGGGGATTTGAGTCAGGAAAAGTAGCCGTCGCGGTGAATGAAGATTTTGTCCCGCGCTCGAAATACGACAGCTGCCGTCTCAAAAATGGCGACAAAGTAGATGTGTTGGCACCAGTGCAAGGTGGTTAAAGTCTATGCGGATAAATCGGATGTTTAATTATGAGTAGCCCAATAAAAGATACATGGATACTCTACGGCGAGACATTTCACAGTCGTCTGCTAATAGGTAGTGCGCTCTACCCATCGCCGGCGGTAATGAGTGACGCCATACATGAATCGGGCGCGGACATTGTTACGGTGTCGTTGCGGCGGCAATCGCCGGAGCAAGGCGGTGGTGATAATTTTTGGCGGCAATTAAAAAAATTAAATAAAACAATGCTGCCAAATACCGCTGGCTGCCACAGCGTTAAGGAAGCGGTGACGCTCGCGCAAATGTCGCGGGAATTATTTGAAACAGATTGGCTAAAGTTAGAAGTGGTCGGTGATGATTACAATCTTCAGCCTGACCCGATTGCGACCATCGATGCAGCGGCCCAGTTAGTTAAGCTCGGCTTTAAAGTCTTTCCCTACTGCACCGATGATTTAGTGGTTTGTCAGCGACTTCGCGATGTTGGTTGCCAAGTTTTAATGCCTTGGGGTTCACCCATTGGCACGGGCCGGGGTTTGATGAACCCTTATAATTTGCAAACCATTCGCGAGCGTATTCCTGACATTCCTCTAATTGTGGATGCGGGCATAGGTAAGCCGTCTCATGCAGTGCAAGCATTGGAGCTAGGCTACGACGGTATTTTATTGAACACCGCAATTGCTCAAGCGGGGAATCCGGTGATGATGGCGAGCGCATTTAGACATGCCGTCGATGCCGGTCGACGTGCCGCTTTGGCGGGGGCTGTGGCAGAGCGCCAAACTGCATCGCCGTCCACGCCAACACTGGGTATGCCTTTTTGGCATCAATCCTAAATACCCTATTAGCTTCATCGGGCGGAGCGTTGAATCCGATAGACTGCTAATTGCGTAAAAACACGTTCGGTATCGCCTGAATTCTGTATTGTTTGACGTAAGCCGATAATAACTAAAAGAGCGGAGGATCTAATGCTAAAAATTCATCATCTCGGTATGTCTCGTTCAGATCGGAGTATCTGGTTGGCTGAAGAGCTTGGTTTGCAGTACGAATTAATTACCCACACTCGTAACCCCGAAACCTTTCGTTCTCCCCAGTCTTTATGGGATGTTAGTCCGATGGGCAAGGCGCCGCTTATCGAGGATGATGGCAAAACTATTCCTGAGTCCGGCGCTATTGTTGAGTATATTTTAGATAAATATGGCGAGGGGCGTTTACGGCCAAATCGCGATACAGCAGCCTATATTGATTATTTACATTGGATGCATGCGGCGGAGTCCACGCTGATGACGCCAATACTGATTGATATGCTCAGCGCGATGACGGCAACCAGCTCGCCGGGATTGAAGGGATTTTGCGAGGGTGAGTTTAAGACCGTATTCACGCATATGAATCAGATTCTTAGCGAGCGAGAGTATATCGCCGGCGCATTTTCTGGCGCCGATATTATGGTGGCCTTTCCTCTTATGATGCTGGAGTCGCCACTGTTTGCGTCGCCTGAAGTCGAAACAGGTGCGGCGTTTATCCCGTATCCTGCGATTCAGTCATATTTGAATCGCCTGCGCGCAAGGCCAGCCTGGGTTAAAGCGGAAGCTATTTTTAAATCGGCGTAAATTACTAGTAAATACGAACACCGCGCCACGTTTCACAACTCGGCGCGGCCTGTTCCTGCTTAAGTCACTATCCTGTCGAATACAATAATTTTGGCTTGATCTCCCAGATACATCAGCGTGACGGCCACATGACGTTAATTTAACCCTCATCAAAGTGGGGGATGTAAGCAGCGATGATGGTGCTCTACACTCTTCAATAGATATAACAATAAGAGGGTGTGATATGCATCTCGGCTTTAGCTCAATGAACACAGTTAACGATCAAGATCCGGCGACGCTCGCGCGGATTCTCGAAGAGGCGGGCTTTGAATCCCTTTGGTATGGCGAGCACAGCCATATTCCTCGCTGCCGGACAACGGCTTACCCTCCAGGCGGAGAATTGCCAGAGCCGTATAAAGAGATGATGGATCCGTATGTCTCCCTGATGGCGGCGGCATCAGCGACGACAACCTTAAAATTGGGGACGGGTATTGCGCTGCTCATGGAGCGGGAGTTGTTTTCCCAAGCCAAGACAATCGCAACGCTTGATCGCCTGTCTGGCGGGCGGGTCATTATTGGCACGGGTGTGGGCTGGAATCAGGAAGAGTTCGAGAACGCCACTAGCTTGCCTTGGCAGCGGCGTTATTTGGCGATGAAAGAAACGGTGGCCGCGACACGGGCATTGTTTACTGAAGAGTCACCCGAGTATCACGGCGAATTTATTGATTTTGATCCGGTGTGGTTTGAACCCAAACCTATACATATACCCGAGATGGTCTTCGGTGCCATGGGACCACTAGGTGTGCGCCATGCAGCGCAGTGGGCTGACGGCTGGATGCCGGTTGATGTTGCGCTGCCTGATGTGGCGAAATCAATCAAAGATTTTCGCCAGCAGGTGAGTGAGTTTGGTCGCGACCCTGCCAACGTCGACATTACCTTGGTGGTAATGGCAGAGGTTACGCCAGACGTCCTTAAACACTACCGAGATTGCGGGGTAAGTCGCTGCAATATTGGCGTTGGTATGCAAAATTGGAACAAGCCAGAAATTGTGATGCCGATGATTGAGCAATACTCGAAAATTATTGCTGAGTTATAAGCGTGGCCGCCGCCCTAATCTGCGTTTGGGGTGGCGTTATTTTTAAATAGTTGATGCCACATGGTTTTAAGCAATCTCTCCGATTGACCCTCCGAGCATGCCCTAAAAAAGCCCGTTTCCTATACACTTATCCTCAATCATCGCACTTTTAGTCATCCGCGCGTCTATCACTTTCCCCCCGCTCGTAGATGCGATTTTAGATGTCTCTTTTCTAGTGAGGTTAGTGGCAGTCTTGTGTAAATTGGTTTACTTAAATCGTCCTATTCAGAGTGAAGACAGTTATTATTGTTACCTACTATTTTTAGTGATCTTTTTGCTGACAGGAGTCGCAAATGCCACATGAAAGCAGTCTATTACAGGCAACCGTCGTTTTATTACTGGCGGCGGTGTTTGTTGTGCCCTTGGCAAAACGCTTACAGCTTGGCGCCGTGCTGGGCTATTTGATTGCGGGTGTGGTGATCGGCCCGGCAGCGCTATCTCTTATCCATAACCCTGAAAATGTAGCGCATTTTTCTGAATTCGGTGTGGTTCTGCTGCTGTTTATTATTGGCCTTGAGCTTTCTCCGAAGCGCCTATGGTTAATGCGCAAAGCGGTGTTTGGGGTGGGCTTGGCTCAGGTCGTGTTAAGTGGCCTGGTCATTGGTGGCGTCGCTTATTTTGGCTTTTCCCAGCCTTGGCAGACCAGTGTGGTGTTGGGTTTGGGTTTGGCCTTGTCCTCTACTGCCTTTGGCTTGCAAATTTTGGCGGAGCGCAAACAACTGACAAGCTCCCATGGTCGTATGGCTTTCGCAATACTGCTATTCCAGGATATCGCGGCAATACCCTTGATTGCCTTGGTACCATTGCTGAGTAGTGGCGGTGTTGCGGATGACGCGAGCGCTGTGTCTGTGGTGCGTATATTAGTCAGTATTGCTGCGGTGGTTGTGGGTGGGCGTTATTTATTGCGTCCGGTATTCCGTATGGTCGCAAAAACCGGATTGCAAGAAGTCTCAACCGCTACCGCGTTATTGGTGGTGGTGGGCACGGCGTGGTTGATGGATGCGGTTGGTGTATCGATGGCCTTGGGTGCATTTCTCGCTGGCCTCCTGTTAGCCGACTCTGAATATCGCCATGAATTGGAATCACAAATAGAGCCTTTTAAGGGGCTGCTACTGGGCTTGTTCTTTATAAGCGTTGGGATGAGTGCCGATGTACATTTGCTGGTAACCATGCCGCTGACCGTGCTGGGATTAACGGTGTTGCTGATGGGGATCAAACTTCCGATTCTTGCCTTGGTGGGCAATGCGTTGGGCGGCCTAGATCGTCGTAGTGCGTTGCGCTTGGGTATTGTCTTGGCAGCCGGGGGCGAGTTTGCCTTTGTGATATTTCAAATTGCAAAAGATCAGCAATTGCTGACGACTCAGCTTCATAGCATCTTAATATTAGCGATTACCCTATCAATGGCCCTCACTCCGCTGTTAATTATAGTTTTGACAAAGGTGCTTAAACCCAAGCCGATAGCGAAGCCAGTCCCACCAGAATATGAGCAAATAGAGAGTGATGAACCCCGCGTTGTGATTGTTGGTATGGGGAGGATGGGACAGATTGTCGCCCGTATTTTGCGTGCGCAGCGAGTACCTTTTGTCGCCTTGGATCTGTCGGTAGATACCATTGATCTGTCGCGCAGCATCGATAGCACTCCGGTGTTTTATGGTGACCCTTTGCGTCCCGAGATCCTGCGTGCAGTTGATGCCGATAAAGCAGAGTACTTTGTACTGACAGCGGACGACCCAGAGACAAATATCAAAATCACCGAGTTGGTGAGTCGCTTGTATCCCCATATTAAGTTTATTGCGCGAGCCCGTAGCCGCTTTCATGTACATAGACTTTTGGAGTTAGGCGCGCGGCCAATTCGGGAAACCTTTCATTCAAGCTTGGAAATCAGCCGGGAAACGCTTATTGGACTTGGTTTAAGCCCCGAACGGGCCGAGGCACGTATACAGCGTTTTCAGCGCCACGATGAAGAACTGCTGGCGGAGCAACATAGAATGTTTAACGACCGCGAAGCACTCATCCAAAGTGCCCGTGATGCCCATGACGAATTGCAGGCACTTTTTGATGCGGATGTGATCGAGGAGAAGGGGGTTGTCTGAATGATGCTACATCAAGAAATTATTTCACTTATCAGCGTAGAGCGAAGCGCGCTGGTTTTATAAAAAATGGCGTCTGTTACGCTGAATAATCGTTTTACTTATAAGGTTTTTGATTTGTGATAACCGATCCATTTTTCTATTTTTGCGCAGTGCCTGCGATATTGATTTTTGGTATGGCAAAAGGCGGATTCGGTGGCGGTATTGCGGTGGTTTCCGTACCGCTAATGAGTTTGGCTATTTCACCTATTCAGGCAGCGGCGATTCTGTTGCCAATTTTGTTGGTCATGGATGCGGTTGCGTTATGGAGTTTTCGTGGGCGGTGGGATAGGGCGAACTTGAAAATATTGCTACCAGGTGCGGTAGTTGGTATTGCCTTGGGTAGTATTGGATTTCGCTATTTATCAGAGGATATGATTCGTATTTTAATTGGTGTTATTGCGGTAGTGTTCTGTCTAAATTATTGGCTTAAAACCCAGCCAATTGATGCCCGTGGCCCAAGTAAACTGCGGGGCGGTTTTTGGGGCGCGGTGGCGGGTTTTACTAGTTTTGGTATTCATGCAGGTGGGCCGCCGGTAAATATGTACTTGCTGCCACAACGTTTAGAAAAATCGTTGCTAATGGGTACCATGGCTATCTTTTTTGCGGTGGTTAATGTGATTAAGCTTGTACCCTACAGTCTGCAAGGCAGTTTTGATCACACAAATCTAATCACTGCCGCTGTGTTGATGCCGGTGGCTCCTGTTGGCGTGCGCTTAGGGTTTTATTTACTGCATAAAGTCAGTGAGAAGACCATTTATCGAATCTGTTATTTCTTCCTATTTATAGTGGGTATTAAGCTATTGTTTGACGGTGTCAGTGGCGCATACCTATCTCGGTTTTAAGCTGCTTTCAAATGCGCGGAATTGCGTAGGTTCCCACCGCGTGAGCGACCATACGATCATCGCCTTCGGAGTATAAAGATACCTCGCCAATCACTAATTGGCGGCCAATTTTAATAAGCCTACATTCGCCAATAATGTCTCTGCCAGCGCTGGGTTTGCGCAAAAAATTAATATTCAAGTTTGTGGTGACGGCTAATGCGACGATACCAATTTCGCCAAGAATAGCGGCGTAAAGACCAACGTCGGCGGTAGTCATTAATACCGGGCCAGAGACGGTACCCCCGGGGCGTAGTGAGTTTTCGTCAACGCGGTAACGTACAGTCGCTGACTGGGGGCCGATGGCGTCGATAGCACATGGACTTTGTGGGAATTCCTCGGCGAGAAAATCGCGTATTTCTTGTAGACCATTCATTTCTTATGCTCTTTATTTCTTGGTAAATGGGACGAGAACCACGATCCTATGAGTCAGATTCTCCCATATTATATTGGTTTTCGGTTCTTTTAAGTTGATCTCACTTTTGCGGGTGGGCTAAAATTCCAGCGCTATTAAATTATAGTGCCGGTCTAATATTGATGGGGCGTCTTTTGGCGCAAGGTCATCAAGTAAGCATATTTTAAACACAGGGAAGGTGGTATCCATGTCGCGTAGTATTATCCAATCATTTTTTTTCACAAGCGTCAGCTTGTTCTTTGCCTCAGTTGTTCACGCGCAAGAGACGCTTGCCGAAGAAAGCTTTTCAGTTCATCCGGTGCTAACGGCGGGATACACCAGTGGTGGCGATACGCTTGTGCAAGTTGAATTTGACGACGGTGACAGAGAAAAGCTAAAGGCTGGTGGTGCATTTTTATTTGGTTTTGGGGCGGAGTTTGTCTCGTCAGATAAGCAGCTAGCCGTGCGGCTTACCGCGAATTATCACTTCGACAGCATTGACGCTGAAAACGGTGAGACCTCTTTTGAGCGTTATCCTATTGAATTAATGTTTTTTGATCAGGGCGAAAGAAATCGATTTGGCGCGGGTTTTACGGTTCATCTTTCTCCTACCGCGCAGTTAAAAGTAGACGGGCAGAGACGGGAGTCCATAAACTTTGATACGGCGTTGGGACTCGTATTCGAATACAACTATCTGATCGGGAATGCCATGTGGTTGGGTGTTCGTTATACGTTTATCGATTACGAAACGCAGAATAATATTAATTCGGTATCGGTTGATGGTAACCACGTTGGTTTAATGGCCCACTTTATATTCTAAAGAACACTCAGGGGCGTTGCTGTCGGCATAGGTCTTGGTGCGCTGAGACATTTGGCGTTACTGCTGCCTGTTGATTTGCGTCGCCCTGATCCCAGGGGAACTATTGTTTTATCATTGCTTCACCTGAGACATGCCTAATCTCCAGCCTCCGCTATACTGGGTTTAGTATCAGTTTTTAAATAGAGGATTTATGGCAAGTCGTAAAAAACCCATCGCGTGGACAATTGCCGGTTCGGATTCTGGCGGTGGCGCGGGTATTCAGGCGGACCTAGCGACCTTTCACGATTTTGGCGTACATTGCTGCACAGTGATTACGGCAATTACGGCGCAAAATAGTTTTGCGGTCGGTCATGTCTCAGTTACGCCACGCCGAACCTTGGCTGCCCAGATAAATGCACTTGATAGTGACTTACAGGCCGACGTCATCAAACTGGGTATGCTGGCCTCCGAAGACGTTGTGACCATGGTGAGTAAATACCTAGAGACATTTCCCGGTTTTGTGGTGTGCGATCCGGTGATGATGTCCTCGACCGGCGACGAATTGATGGCGCACGGCGTATGCAATATGTTGATAGAGAAAATTGTGCCACGGGCTGATTTGCTGACCCCAAATTTAAGCGAAGCAGAGGCCATGCTAAATCGCACTATTGAAAGCCTTGATGATGTGGAACGCGCAGCGGCCGATATTGTTGCCTTGGGCGCTCGCTCAGTGTTACTTACCGGCGGTCATTTAAGCGCACGTAATAATGAGCGTCACGATTATTGGACTGACGGCGAAGAGGGGTTTTGGCTCAGCGGTCCAAATATAGACACCTTAAATACCCATGGGACAGGGTGCACCTTGTCTTCTGCTATCGCTGCGGCTATTGCGCGTGGTTATGGCATCCCCGACGCCCTTGTCATTGCAAAGGCCTATGTGAGTCAGGGTTTGCGTATGTCTGTGCAGATCGGCAGTGGCCCAGGCCCTGTTGGTCATATTGGTTGGCCGCAGCAATTAATCGATTTTCCGAGTTTAAGTCGTCGTCTACCTGATCATGGAAAACGACCTAAATTTGAATCTTGTGGTGGTGCGCTAGGTTTATATCCGGTGGTAGACAGTGCCGCATGGGTGGCTCGGCTGCTGACGTGCGGCGTAAAAACGATTCAGTTACGTGTGAAGGATTTAGACGGTGATGCGCTGCAGGACGAGATTCGGGCAGCCATAGCTCTTGGTAAGGAATTCCAGGCAAGGGTTTTTATTAATGATTACTGGCAGTTAGCCATAAATGAAGGCGCTTATGGCGTTCATCTAGGTCAGGAAGATCTAGATACAGCGGACATTGCTGCAATCGCCGCCGCCGGTCTGCGCTTAGGGGTGAGTACTCACACCTATTATGAGGTCGCACGAGCTCACAGTCTGCGCCCCAGCTATATCGCGATTGGGCCGGTTTATCCCACTACCAGCAAGCAAATGCCTTGGACTCCGCAAGGTTTGCCGCAGCTGCGGCGCTGGGTGGGTATTTTGTCGCCGTATTACACCCTCACCGCAATTGGCGGTATCGATGTTAAGCGCGCAAAAGAGGTGTTGGAAACGGGGGTTGGCAGTGTGGCGATGATCAGTGCGATTACGCAAGCGCGAGACCCTGAAGCGGTGGTGGCTGAGCTGATGGCATTACACGGGCCTGCAGCGTGATTTCGCGTTTTGTCGCAACACTTGTATTCCTTATTTTGAGTACGGCGTTGCAGGCAACTCCCGCCCAGTTGGTGGTGCGCGGCCTATTTGAAAAGGCAGCGTTATTAGAAATTGATGGTCGTTCGCAATTTCTCAGAGCTGGTCAGCGTGACTCCTCTGGCGTATTGCTTGTTTCAGCCACGCCGAAAATGGCGGTGGTAGACATTGACGGTCATCGCAAAACGCTTACCTTGAATAAGCAAGTTGGCACTATCTACCGGGAGTCGTCGCAAACCTCGGTGTCCTTACATAAAAACAACCGCCAAGAATATCGCACCCGCGTCGCTATTAACGGCCGCAGTGCAGATGCAGTGGTCGATACCGGCGCAACGTCCGTGGCGATGAGCTCCGCGCAGGCAGAGCAGCTGGGAATTTCCTATGCCAGTGGTGATGTGACAGCTGTTGCGACAGCTGGCGGCGTAAAAAAGGCATTTGGCATCACCTTGAATCGAGTCGAGGTGGGTGAAATTAAAACTCAGCAGGTGCGCGCAGTCGTGATTGAGGGTGATCATCCCCATGTAATCCTACTGGGAATGAGCTTTTTAGAGCATATTAATCTTCAAGAGCAGGACAATATTTTAGTCCTGACGCCACGTTACTAAGGTGTAAGGTTAAGGATTATTAGCCTAGTAGTCGCCTCGGCGGCGTCGTGCTGGTAAAATGCGCCACCGGATTTGCTCGTGGAGATACCCGTGGCAGTTAGCTTTATAGAATCCTCCAAACTACCCACCCCATGGGGGGTGTTTGATATTCATGGTTTTGAGGACACCGACAATGGTAAAGAGCACGTTGTTCTTACCCTTGGCGACGTTGGCGATGGAGAACCTGTGCTTGCGCGGGTACATTCAGAGTGCCTGACTGGCGATGCCCTGTTCAGCATGCGTTGCGACTGCGGCTCACAGCTGCGAGCCGCCCTAGAGAAAATTGCCGAAGAAGGCCGCGGTGCGCTGTTTTATTTGCGTCAAGAAGGTCGCGGTATTGGCTTGCTGAATAAAATTCGTGCCTATAAATTACAAGATGCTGGTGCCGATACCGTCGAAGCCAATGAGCAATTAGGCTTTGGTGCAGATATGCGCGATTACAGTCTGTTGGCGGTTATGTGCGAGCATTTGAAAATCACCAAAGTTCGCTTAATGACCAACAACCCACGTAAAGTAAACGCCCTTACCGATCAGGGTGTTGAAGTTGTTGAACGTCTTCCGCTGCAAACCGGCCAAAACCCACACAATGCAAAATACTTGGCGACTAAGTCGGGTAAGTTGGGGCATTTGTTTTAGACATGTTTTGTTGTAGATAAAGCAGGGACGCTCTTTTTGGGGTAGTCCCGTGTTTTATTTAAGCTTGTTTCCAAAAATCTAAATCTTACTCAGATCCTTGTTGAATACTATAGTCAAGTAACTGAACTATTCCTTTGGTCTGAGCAGCTGGGCCAGCACCCTCTATACGCTGATAGCGCAAACTCGAAATGGTTTTCTTTGCAACGTACTCGAAACTAAATTCGCTTTCTTTCGGGCTTGCATCTATTACTTCTATTTCTGCCGTGCTGCCATCAACTTCAATGGTGTAGCTGATCAAAACCCAGCCTTCGTATCCGTATCGAAGTTGCCGCCTAGGATAAAACCCTTGGAATGGGGTTTTAAGTTCCCAGCCGTTAACTGCAGCGCCTACACCTTGGTATGACCCCGTCTTTTCGTCGGGTACAGGCCTTGGGGGTGGTTTTATTTCTACTGGTTGTTGAGTGCATCCCGCGATTGAGATAATTAAACTCGCTAAGATATTTCTATTCATGTTTTATCTTTTACGCCTCGCCGGAATGATACCTTTTAATAAATATTTATATTGTTTGTATTGGTCTAAAGCCTGCGTCCTAGAATGTATTCTTATTAGTCATGTGCACAATGATTAAACTGATCACCTTGCCAAAAACCTTTGTACTCAACTTTTGGATATATCGCAGATTCAACGGGTGCTGGGTCGCCATTTACAAGTTCAAGGAGCGAGGTGGAACACTTAGCTTTACCAAATGACTTATGCGGAGTCATTTTTAATATATATTGATGACCTTCTTCGGGGGTGAAGTGAACAGAATTCCAGCAAGTCGTTACGTTGCCCCCTGCGTTCTCTTGTGAATTTGATGAAATAAGTAGTTTTTTTCCGCTAGGTATTGGGACTGTTTGAATGTTTTCTTTAGGTGTTAGGGTAGCTTTGCCTAAGTTTTGAGAACGAACTGCTTTTGGCTCGCCATCGATACACTCTGGGAATTCAGATAAGTAAACGTTAACCACTTTCGAGTTAATAAGCGGTATTGCGACATATCCTTTTAATTCACTGGCGTCTATTGTGAGAGCCGCCTTTGTGCTACCCAACTTTTCGTCGGATATTTTCATGGTCTGGGCACAGCCAGCTATAGTTAATAAAATGACGCATAGCGCTGGTGATTTCATAATCGTTCTCCATTTATTTTATTTATATCCCTTTAAAAAATATTACGATTTTAATTTGTTGTATAAATTTTTAGCGTCATTAGACGTTGACCCTATAATTGAGATCATTCGCTTCATCCCCCGTTATGCCACGAAACCCCCATTGATGTGGCGCTTGTTCTTTTATGATGATTTCAATGTTTACCGGTGGGATTGATAGTTGACGTTCTATTTCTAGAAAAAGTGATTTAATTAACTTTTTTTGGGTGTCCACTTGTCTGCCAGCCATCATGTTGATTTCGATGACTGTATAAGTGTCATTGCGACCATCTGGATAGTAAAAATCCTCTTTTTCCATTGGAATAAAACGGTGCGCTCGTTTTCCTTCGGGCATGCCAAGAATTGACCGCATACAGTCATGGATAACGTCAGATAACTGAGATTTTATTGGGTTGAGGTTTTCTTTTATTCCAAAAATCACGATCATTTTTATTCCTTCTTGCTAGCTGGCGCGCGTTTAATCTTTGATGATGCGCGGCAGGATCGGGTATTGTTTGTGGGCAGCTAAATGTGTGTTACGTGTTTCTTGTGAAGTTGATTTTATCCCTGCTCCCTAGGTCGTAACGTCAGTCTCATAATTATTATTAATTCGCGCTCTTAATTTCCCATATAAGTTTCAATGTTTGTCGTTGCCAGTTGAGTCTGCTGAGCTTGCCAACGGCTATCGCAGCTGAAGTCATAAAACTATAAGGTTGAAAAAGCAGTGCTAGGTGACATTGTTTGTTTCCCAATCCATTGGTTGATGTGGATTACTTTTGGAATATTCATGCTTGTCGAACAATAAATCTGTCTTCGCCTTGTATCAAGTATTTCCTTATACTTAATCTTTTCTTTTAGGCGCTTTCTTGCAGGATTCATATGACTGTTATATTGGCGTTATGCCTGTTGCCTAATCTGTGCATTAATATGGCGATTCGGACGAAGCAACTTCGCATTTTGATACTGTGTGAAGGAAAGTCCGAACACTTGGGCCTAGTCATAGGGTCTCGCGTGAATGATCGGCAACTGTTGCGAGCACTGTGAGCGCGAGATTATCTAGGTGTTGGCAGCGGAAGTGCCGAGTAATCTGCTGCCGATTTAGCGCTGCGCGGCCTCAGTAAGACTAGCTTGAAGGCCTGGGATGGCGGCAGCCCGACGGCGAATACTGTCGATAATGCCTTGGCTGTCCAGCCCAGATTCGCTCAATAGCTGCTGATGTTTGCCGTGATCAATAAATTGATCCGGTAGGCCCAATTGTAGAATCGGTAGCCAGCGGCCTTGTTGATTGAGGTATTCACAAACAGCGCTGCCCGCGCCCCCTGCAATCACATTTTCCTCTAGCGTAACTAGCAAATCATGGTCATCAGCCAGCGCGTCTATTAAGTCTGTATCAAGGGGCTTAACAAAGCGCATGTCTGCAACCGTGGCGTTTAGCTCATCGGCGGCGCTGAGGGCGGAGCTGAGCAGGGTGCCAAAGCTAAGAATGGCTATCTTTTGGCCTTCTCGAACCAGTCGGCCTTTGCCAATTTCCAGCGGCTGCATGTCTTTTTGAATCGCGACGCCGGGGCCAGTGCCACGTGGGTAGCGAATGGCGGCGGGGCCAACATACTGGTAGCCGGTATGTAGCATTTGCCGCGTCTCGTTTTCGTCGGCGGGTGCCATTACGATCATATTGGGAATGCAGCGCAGGAAGCTTAAATCAAATGCGCCCGCATGGGTTGGGCCGTCTTCGCCAACTAATCCGGCGCGGTCAATACCGAAGGTCACGTCTAAGTTTTGCAGAGCAATATCGTGAATCAGTTGATCGTAGGCGCGCTGTAAAAATGTGGAGTAAATTGCGACGACCGGTTTGAGACCATCGCAAGCCATGCCAGCGGCAAGTGTTAGTGCGTGCTGTTCGGCAATGGCAACATCGTAGAAGCGATCGGCAAAACGCTCGGAGTACTCCAGCATGCCGGAGCCTTCGCACATCGCTGGGGTGATGGCGACTAGCTCGGGGCTTAATTCTGCTTGATCGCAGAGCCAGCTGCCAAAAATATCCTGATATTTTGGTAGTTTGGCTTTTGCCGCGGGAACCTGTCCATTTTTGGGTTTGGGTTCAATCTTTGAAATGGCATGAAAACCCACAGGGTCTTCTTCTGCGGGAGTAAAGCCTTTGCCCTTTTGGGTCATGATGTGCAGCATTTGCGGGCCGGGAAGCTCGCGCAGATTGCGTAGGGTTGGTACCAGAATGTTCAGGTCGTGGCCGTCGATGGGGCCGATGTAGTTAAAGCCCAGCTCCTCAAAAAGAGTTGCCGGTGACACCATGCCCTTCATGTATTCTTCGAGTCGCGCGGCAATCTCGGTGGCCGAGCGCGGGAATTTCTTAAGTACCGATTTACCGCCGCTGCGGATTTGATTGTAGGTCTTAGACGCCCACATTTTAGAGAAATAGGTATTCAGGCCGCCGGTATTTTTGGAGATCGACATTTGGTTGTCGTTAAGCACTACCAACATGTTTGCACCGGTGTGGCTGGCGTGGGTGATCGCCTCAAAAGCCATGCCTGCGGTCATTGCGCCGTCGCCGATAACGGCCACGGTATGCCGGTCAATTCCCTGTTGGCGGGCGGCGATGGCCATGCCTAAGGCCGCACTTATGCTGGTGCTGGAGTGGCCGACGCCAAAGGTATCGTAGGGGCTTTCTTCTCGCTTAGGGAAGCCCGCAAGCCCGCCAGCTTTGCGCATACCGCCCATAAGTTCGCGGCGGCCGGTCAAGATTTTATGTGGATAGCACTGGTGACCAACATCCCATACCAATCGGTCGTCTGGCGTGTTGTAGATGTAGTGGAGTGCAATGGTTAGCTCGACGACGCCGAGCCCCGCGCCAAAGTGGCCGCCGGTTTGGCCCACGGTGTATAGCAGGTATTCCCGGAGTTGCAGGGCCAGCTCGGTCAGATCGCTTTCATCTAACAGGCGGAGATCGGCTGGGGAGTCGATCGAGTCCAGTATCGGTGTAACTGGCCTTGTAAGTGGGATTTCCTGAAACATTAAGCGTTGAACCCAGAACCGGTGAAAGGGCGAGATTGTAAACGAATTTGGATTGATTTACCTATTTGTGTGCCTTCTTGCGCTGATTTTTGGCGACTCACTGTTCTCTATAAATGCCGATGATCATTCTTGTCGCCAGCAACTAATAATGACGATCTATGATGTAGTTCGACAGGGCGCGCAGCGATTCGGCCCGTTCATCGAAATCGGCGAGCGCCGTTAGTGCGCGTTGGTGCAGCTCGGTGGCGAGTGCTTTTGCGCCCGGCAAGCCCAGTAAGGCGGGGAAGGTCGGTTTATTCAGGGCTTGATCTGCGCCCTGCGCTTTACCTAGGGTTTCGGTATTACTTTCTATATCGAGAATGTCATCTTGAACTTGGAAAGATAGACCGATTGCTTGGCCGTATTCGTCTAGCTTAGCGGCCTGCTCTGGGCTGGCTCCACACCAGGTGGCGCTCATATTGATTGCAGCACGAATTAAGGCACCCGTTTTCAGCTGATGCATGGTTTGGAGTGCGCTTAAGTCAAGTTGCTGATTGACGGCAGCGAGATCAATCGCCTGACCGCCAACCATGCCGCGAGGACCGGCGGCGGCGCTGAGTTGACGGATTAGGGTGAGTTTGGCAACGGCATCTTTACCGGGCAGGTTGGCGAGTAATTCAAAGGCGCGAGCTTGCAGTGCGTCACCAACCAAAATGGCGGTCGCTTCGTCGTAGGCTATATGGCAAGTGGGCTTGCCGCGACGCAGATTATCGTTGTCCATCGCCGGTAAATCATCGTGAACCAGTGAGTAAGCGTGTACCATTTCAATGGCGCTGGCGATATCGTCGAGACCGTCGATATCCCCGCCGAGAGCTTGTGCGGTGGCGTATACCAGTGTGGCGCGTACCCGCTTGCCACCATTTAACATGCTGTACTCACTAGCGTCGCTAAGATTTTGTAAGCGTGCGGTAGCGTCGGCGTCGGCAAATTCGCTGCCGGTATTTTGCAGGCGTTGTGGCAGGGCGTGTTGCACCCTTTCTTGGCAGGCTGCGAGAAAGTTAGAAAACTCCCTGTTCATGCATTAGTTGTCCGTATCTAAGGTTTTGCTAACGATTTCGCCGTCTTTTTCCATTAAGAGCTGCACTTTCTGTTCGGCATCGGCAAGCGATTGCTGGCAATCTCTGCTTAGTTGCATGCCATTTTCGAAGGCCTTTAGTGAGTCTTCCAGACTCAGATCGCCAGATTCCATGCTCTGGACCAGTTTCTCTAGTTCGGTTAGCGAGGATTCAAAATTGACGATTTTTGCCTTGGGCATCAGTCTCTCCTAAGTGGTCGTATTCGGTTGTAGCAGAGTCGTATTCTATCAGTGTCTGGGGGAATCAGGGTAATTCCGCACTTCCTGTTTGCAGATTTATGGCCATAATAGACCGGCTAATGAAGAGACAAGGGAAAGTTGTAGGTGATGCACTATCGTTCGATTTTAGAGTTCTGGTTTGCTGAGCTGCCGTCCTCCGCGTGGTTTAGTCGCAGTGCTGATTTAGATAGCACAATAGCGCGGCGCTTTGGCGATATTCATCGGGCCGCTGTGGCGGGTGAACTCTACTCGTGGCGCCATAAACCACAGGGGCGTCTTGCCGAGATTATCGTGCTTGATCAATTCTCCCGCAATATTTTCCGCGACACGGCACTCGCCTTTGCCGCAGATGGTCAGGCTTTGGTGCTGGCCCAAGAGGCGATGCGCGTTCATGCCGACGCAGAATTGACAGAGGATCAGCGAGTATTTTTGTATATGCCCTATATGCACAGTGAATCAGTGGCGATACAAAACGCGTCGGTGCGACTATATGAGGCCTTAGGTTTAGAAAATAATTTTCAGTTTGCACTTGCCCACCAACGGATTATAGAGAAATTTGGGCGATACCCGCACCGAAATGCGATTCTGGCGCGCCCCTCTAGCGATGAAGAGCTGGCCTTTTTGGCAGAAGCGGGCTCGTCTTTTTAAGGTATCATGCCTTTTTAACCGAACGACGTGGCGCGTAATTTATCTGCGTTAGTTGTTCTATGCATTGAGTTTTGTGGCCACGGCCTCTGCAGGCGGTGGCTGAAAATGAATTTTCCTTGTAGGCTGCGGCAAGATAAATACAAAGGGAGTAAGGACATGCGACAGCTTTTGCCGCTGAGTTTGGTGTTTGGCTGCATATTTACTGCGTCGGCAAATGCTGAATGCGCTTACCCAGACAGTGACCGGCGCGACGCGCCAGAGTGGGTATGCAGTCTGGATGGATATAAGGAGGCTGAGTTTCTCGCCTATGGAGATAAAAGTCGTCTCCCGTCAATTTCTCTTCAAAATCGTCTTGCCGGTAAGGCTGCAATGGTGGCGGTGGTGAGTAGATTGCTTGAGTATGCAAGCGCAGAGGTCGCGTCACACTTACCGCCCGAAATTGCACTTGAAACACCGTCCGCTGAAGATTGGTCGCGGGTGGCAAAGTTTAAAGGTGTGAAAATTTTGGAAAAGGCAATAAGCCCGCAGCGTCATTTATATGTTTTGGCGGGTGTTAAGCCAGATACGCGTGAGGCACTTATTGCGGTTGCGCGTAAGGAAGTTTTGAGCGTGAATAAAAAAGCCATAATTGCCGAACTCGGACAAGACGGTTGGAAGAAGTTGGTCGTCGCAAAGTAAAGATAGTCATCAGTGGCGCTGACTGATGACTAGTCCAAGATTTTATTTTTTTTAAGCGAGTTCTGATGTACAGCTTGGGCAGCGCGTCGCTTTTATAGCAATTTGGCTAATGCAGTGTGGACACTCTTTTGTGGTCGGTTCTGCGGGTGCTGCTTCCTCTTCTTTGCGCTTCATATTATTCATGCCCTTGATAAGCATGAATACTGAAAACGCAACAATAATAAAACTGATAACGGTATTAATGAAGGTGCCATAGTTTATGGTGACAGCACCTGCGGCTTTGGCTGCAGCTAGATTGACGTATGGCCCAGCGACTTCCGTCCCTTCTTTTATAGTGACAAATAAATCTGCAAAATCAACGCCGCCCATCATAATGCCAATTGGCGGCATGATAATGTCGGCAACCATGCTCTTAACAATCGTGGTAAATGCGCCGCCGATAATGATACCCACCGCCATATCGACAACATTGCCGCGCATGGCAAATTTTTTGAATTCATTAAGCATAGAAGCTCCTTTTTGATGGTCAGAAATTTTTCTTGATGAATGTTGTATTATTCAATTTTAAAAAATAATTTAAGTAGATATCTGCGAGTTTAGTGTAGCGGTAAAAAAGTGCACGTTTTTCAGAAAATAAATTAACGCCCCAAACGAATACTTAATGCGGCAGCAAGCCCCCATACGCCGTTGACCAATAATACTAATGCGGGGGTGTACATTCCAAGCTCGATGCCGCCCATGCCTTTTCCGGCTTGCGGAAATATCAGAAAAAGCTGTACGGCAGTTGGCGCTAAACTGATGAGTAGTCCTTTAAATAATAAGCGAGATTGCAGCATGGGTAGAATAAAGAGTAATCCCCAAAGGCCACCCCATACTATCCTTGGGTAAAGCCAAGCTGGGTCAAGATGGGGCGCAATAGCGATATCAAAGCGCGCAGTATATCCGTAGTAGCCCAGCCACCAGAGCACCACGCTATTTGCCAGCGCACCGATGCTGCCAGCGGTAAAGTAGATCATTAATTTTTTCATTTCCTAGTATCCGTTTGGCAAATTGCTTCTGGTGATTGGGCATTAAGCGATATCTAGCAATATTTGGGTAGCCCTTTTGCTAATTCCGTCAGTAGCGCTGACGCCGGAATATTTTGGCAAAGACGGTAATTTACTCCTGCCCAAAGTGGGGAGAAATCGCCGATTAGCTTTTGCTCTGCATGGCTGCGCAACGGGCCGAGGGCCGTCGCCGCGAGTGGGAAGGCTGGTGCACTGGTGCTGATCGGGCCGAGCTCTCGTATGACCCGATTGATGATGCTGCGCGCAGGCCGTCCGGAAAACACATTGGTTAAGGTGGTTTCCATTTGTTGCTGACTACTAAGCGCTTGACGATGAACCGCGCTGGTATCTGCTTCGGGGCAGAGTAAAAAGGCTGTGCCTAGTTGGACCCCACTTGCACCGTTCGCCATAGCTTTGGCAATGTCTGTCGCGCTTGCTATACCGCCTGCGGCAATAATAGGAATAGTGACCTTCGACCGTATTGCTTGGAGTAGCTCTTGCAGTGGCAGTTGTTCTTCAATGTTTGTTGACAGGAACATGCCTCGGTGACCGCCGGCTTCAACTCCCTGAGCGATAATGACGTCTGCGCCGCGGGATTCCAGCCAGCAGGCTTCTTCAGGAGTGGTGGCTGAGGCTAGTATTTTTCCGCCCCACGCTTTGATGCGGTGGATAAGGCTGGCCTCGGGTAAACCGAAGTGGAAGCTGATAATCGGTGGCGAAAATTTTTCAATAAGATCAGCGGTGGCGCAGGTAAACGGTTTGCGTCCTTGCCCAGCCTTGATGTCGGCGATGTCTAAGCCAAGTTCGGTGTAGTAGGGGCTAAGCAGTTTTTGCCATGCAGCTTCAACTACGGGGTCGACAGAGGGAGGCGTGTGGCAGAAAAAATTTAAGTTATAAGGCTTATTAGTCTGTTGAGTGAGCGCATTGAGTTCGGCCTCAATTGCGTCATCACTCAACATGGCGCAGGGTAGCGAGCCTAGGCCACCTGCATTTGATACGGCAACGGCGAGACGGCTTTTTTGAACTCCAGCCATCGGCGCTTGCACTATCGGGAGCGTAATACCGAGTAAGTCGCTTAGAGTTTGGGTCTTGGCCATAGCGTTGTTATTTCCAATTAGGCTTTGCGTGGTCGATAAAATTTATTGATCAGCTTAGCCTAGAGCCCCAGACGATCACAAATATTTCATTTGCAGTTATTGTTGATCCGCTCTTTTGAAGAGTCGTTTTATCAACAGTGCCACCTAAGGTATTATTCCTTTCGGCGCTCAATGTTTATTTACGCTAGGGCTGATCAAAACGGTTTTTTAGTTAGATGGGTCGCCTTCGAAGCGGGTTTAGCAAGCGCTATTTGATGATGACGATAAGGGAAATACCATGAGCGCGCAGTCGCGAACAGAAATTACATTAATCACCGGCGCTTCAGCGGGTATCGGTAAAGCCTTCGCTCTGAAGTTGGCACCGCGTTGCAAAGGCATGATTTTAATCGGGCGTGACGCAGATAAATTAGCCGAGGTGGTTACTGAGTTGGAACAGCCTGGGCTCAGTATTGTGAGTTTTGCCTTAGATTTAACCACCACTGAAGGGCTTGCTCGGGTTATGGAAGCGATTCGTCAGAAGGGGCCAGTGACCATGCTGATTAATAACGCCGGTTTTGCGACCTACGGCAAATTTGCAGAATCGGATTTAGACGCCGAGATGGCCATGGTGAATTTGCACTGTAATGCGAGCTTGGCGCTGTGTCGCGCTGCCTTACCTTACATGAAAGAAGAGGGGCGTGGCGTCGTTATCAACGTGTCATCGATGGGCAGTTTCTTCCCTGTGAAATATTCTGCGGTCTACGCAGCAACAAAAACCTTTTTGAATATGTTTTCCCAAGCCCTGCAGCAAGAGGTGAAGGGCGACGGTATTCGCGTGCAGTGTTTGTGTCCGAGCTACACGCGCACTGATTTTAGTAAGCGGGAAGCCTTGGCTGATCTCGACTCCAGTAAAGTGCCGGATAAACTCTGGTGGACCGCAGAGGATATTGTTGAAGTCAGTCTCGCTCATTTGGCGTCTGACACTACATCTGTTTTGTGTTTGCCTGATGAGCAGAATCGTCAGTTAGTGCATCAGGTTTTAAGCGCGCAGTGTGCTGAATTTGAGACTGAATAATACGTAGGCACACACTGATGTTTAGGATAACTGCCAGCACGATATAATTTAGGAGCAATATCCATTGATTGATTGGTCACCAGATTTTGATCCGCTTGCGCTGCCAGATATACCAAATATCTCGGTGACGAGTTTCATTGCTGATGTGCCTTGGGCGCTGGACTACAGCCGTTACTACGATATAAATTTTGAAGACAGTTATTCCGGTCTCACTCATTTATTTGGTGCATTTAATAGCGCGGGCGAGCGTATCGCGATGCAGATTTTTAGCCTGCCGGAGGCTCACAGTACCGCGTTTGTGTACCACGGCTATTATGATCATGTTGGTCTTTTTAATAATGTAATAAATTATTTTTTAAAACACGGTTATTCGGTTGTTGCTTACGATCTGCCCGGTCATGGTTTGTCTACCGGTGAGCGTGCCGCGATTGATGACTTTATGCGCTACCGACAAGTGCTATGTGATGCTTTTCAGGTTGTGGCGAATTTTGGCTTGCCAGCTAGGAAAGTAGGCTTGGCACAAAGTACTGGGTGTGCGGTCTTAATGTCTCATTTGCTGAGTGGTGGCGAGCGTGATTTTGATCGTGTGGTATTACTCGCCCCGCTGTTAAAACCCTGTGATTGGTGGTGGGGTAAGCCCGCACATGCTGTGCTAAAGCACTTTATACATAGCCTGCCACGTAAATTTGCCGACAATTCAGATGACCAAGTGTTTTTGGAGTTTTTACGAGAGCGAGATCCATTACAGGCGAGATCACTACCCATTAGCTGGGTGGGTGCACTAAAAAAATGGCAGCCTTGGTTTCATCGGCAAACGCCGGTAGCAAGCTCAATGTTGATCTTGCAAGGTGATAATGACCATACCGTTGAGTGGCGTTATAACCTGCCAAGAATTCAAGCTAAGTTTCCGAATGCCAAGGTGATTTATGTGCCGGGCGCGAGACATCATCTTGCTAAAGAGGGAGAGCGCTTTCGCGAACAGTTGTGGCAGGCCTGTGATGATTATCTTTAATTGGCTCGGGAGTCGCTACAGAGGATATTTGTGTGGCTTGGGTTGCTAAGTAAGAAAGTACAAAGGAATGCGCGTTGAAAATGGAATTTAAAAACTTAGGATTCTTATCTGGTATCTTAACCCCAATCTGGTTGATAGTTGGCGTAACTGTTGCGGGCGCATTGTATCCAGGATATAGCCATTTCAACCAAGCTTTAAGTGAGCTTGGCGCGATTGGCGCGCCGACTCATCTCATTTCGCCAATGATTAATAATTACCCTCTCGGTGTTCTGTTTGCATTGTTTGGTACTTCTATAATTAAGGAGTTTCCGTACTCAAAACTCGCTAGATTTACAGGAGTCTTAATTGTTATACACGGAGTGGGCAGTATTACGGCCGGTTATTTCTCATGTGACGTTGGTTGCAACCCTCAAAGCCCTTCTGAGTCTCAGATAATTCATAATCTATCTGGCTTGGTGATGTTTCTTTCGCTTGTTATAGCCAGTGGTGTATGGGTGCATTTAGGGCCGAAGTTGGTAGAGTCTAAAGCCCTAGGTATTTTTTCTCTGCTATGCACCCTATTAGCTATTGTCGTATTGCTGCCTATGATTTTAGCTATTGAATCCGGTTTAGGTTTTGGCCTTTACCAGCGTCTTAATTATGGTGCCTCTGTTGTCTGGGTTTCGGGGCTAGCGTATGTTTTATTTAAGCGGAATAGTAGCCGTAGTTGATAAGTTGCGGTGGGGCTTATAGTCGCAATAGAGCCTTATTTAAACTAAGCCACTGCCATCCTCCGCTTGTACCGGGCTGTGCAAAAACCACTGTCACCCCCGATTCCCGTGAATCCATGCGAGCGTAAGCGAATGCTTTTGGTTTTAATGAGGTAGGCGTTTTGTACTGAATGTTTAATTTGACATGTGCAGGCATTGCGAAGGGAGTACGCTGATGCCGTTAAGGAATTCTTGCTTTGGTCGACGTTCTTTTTAGAGGTTCGAGGATTAACCCACAGACGGCGGTGTAGTATTCGCCACCCATTCCCACCACTGGTGTTCACCTTCAGGTTTGTTCGTGTCTTGGCAGCGATGCACAGTCCACGTAACCAGGTAGTCAGGGTTGCTAACGGATTCGCCATCACTGGTTTTGTAGTTGCCAGCGGGGGCGAGAAACCACGGTGCCATGGACGAGGGGAGTGTAAATTCTTCCTCATTTGTTTGGCGCAGGGTGATACCGTCGTTGGCGGTGACTCTGACTACTGTGCCCGCCAGCCTTCTTTGTTGTAGGGCATCGCCGTTGATGTCGAAATAATTGATACCGACCAGTGCGTGCTTATCGATTAGCGCGGCGAGTTCGGGTGAAAGTATATCGGCCATATTCGGCGGTATGCCCTTTGTTGCGGTGCTAGCTTAAAAAAGTACGCGACAGCGAATAGTGCCTTTTACATCCAGCAACTTCTCTACGGCAAACTCACTTGAGGCTTCATCAATATCAATGACCACATAACCAACCTTCTCGCTAGTTTGTAAGTACTGACTAGAGATGTTGATGTTGTTCTCAGAGAAAATCAGGTTGATCGCGCTGAGTATGCCCGGCACATTGTGGTGAATGTGCAGAATACGGTGTTTGCCAGGGTGGGCAGGCAGAGCAACTTCTGGGAAGTTGACCGACGATGTGCTGGTACCGTTGTCAGAATACTTCACTAACTTATCGGCGACTTCCATACCGATATTGAGCTGAGCTTCCACGGTCGAGCCGCCAACGTGTGGTGTTAAAAACACATTGTCGAATTCGCGCAGTGGCGAAATAAATTCATCGCTATTGCTGCGCGGCTCTTCTGGAAATACATCGATTGCAGCGCCAGCGAGTTTGTTGTCCTTTAATACATTGACCAGTGCATCGATATCAACCACGGTGCCGCGTGCGGCATTGATCAAAATTGCGCCGGTTTTCATTTGTGCCAGCTCATTTGCGCCGATCATCATTTGTGTTGATGCGGTTTCTGGCACATGTAGGCTGATAACGTCGGCCGTGGCGAGTAGTTCACCTAAGCTCACTTGGCTGGCATTGCCCAGTGGTAGTTTATTAACCACGTCGGTAAAGCAGACTTCCATGCCCAGGCTTTCGGCAATAACAGAAAGCTGCATGCCGATAGAACCGTAGCCGATAATACCAAGGCGTTTGCCGCGAATTTCGTAGGAGCCAACGGCGGTTTTCATCCACTCGCCACGGTGAGCGGCGGCGTTTTTCTCTGCTAGGCCGCGCATTAATAGAATGGCTTCGGCGATAACCAATTCGGCAACGGAGCGGGTGTTTGAGAATGGCGCGTTAAATACCGCGATTCCGCGCTCAGTAGCTGCCTGTAGATTGACTTGGTTGGTACCGATACAGAAGCAGCCGACGGCAATCAGTTTTTTCGCTTCATCTAATACTTCAGCGGTTAGCTGGGTGCGCGAGCGAATCCCGACAAAGTGGGCGTCGGCGATCTTTTTCTTAAGTTCGTCGTCAGGCAGGGCTTTTTGGTAGTAGTCGATATTGGTGTAACCCGCTGCATGCAGGGCATCGACAGCAGACTGGTGAAGTCCTTCCAATAACAGGAATTTGATTTTGGCTTTGTCGAGGGATGTTTTTGCCATGAGTTTGCTCGCCCCACTCTGAGGTACAGTGAAAGCGCAGTATGGTATCATATCCGCCTTTCCCAAGTGCTATTCAGAGAGGCATTTTTACCATGTCGGCAAGCCCTGTTCCGTCATCCGAAACCATTATTAGCGAGCTGCAGGCAATCGTCGGCAACGACAAGGTGCGTAGCGACGCCGAAATCCTGTTTAGTCATGGTCGAGATTGGACCAAAGCACATACGCCGGCGCCCTTGGCGGTGGTGTTTCCGCGCACGGCGGCGGAAGTGCAGGCGGTGGTGAAACTGGCGAATGCTCTGGAGTTCGCCATTGTGCCTTCAGGCGGTCGCACCGGATTGAGTGGTGGCGCCGTGGCAGCCAATGGTGAAGTGGTCGTGTCTTTCGACTATATGAGTCATATCAGCGACTTCGACCCGATTGATCGCACGGTCGTTTGTCAGGCTGGTGTTATTACCGAGCAGTTGCAGGATTTTGCCGAAGAGCGTGGTTTGTTTTACCCCGTCGATTTTGCCTCGGCGGGCTCGTCGCAAATTGGGGGCAATATCGCCACCAATGCGGGTGGTATAAAAGTAATTCGCTACGGCATGACCCGCGACTGGGTGGCCGGTTTAAAAGTGGTCACTGGCAATGGCGATATGCTGGAGTTGAATCGCGGTCTACTCAAAAACAATGCGGGCTACGATTTGCGTCAGTTATTTATCGGTGCGGAAGGCACCTTGGGGCTGATCGTCGAGGCGACAATGCAGCTGACGCGGCCCCCTAAAAATCTCACCGCCTTTGTCCTCGGGGTGGAGGATTTCAACGGCATTATGAGTTTGTTTAATCGCTTTCAGGCCGAAATGGATTTAACTGCCTTTGAGTTTTTCTCTGAGCAGGCGCTGCAAAAAGTGGTGGCCCATAGTGGTGTGCCGCGTCCCTTTGAATCGACCTGCCCCTATTACGCCCTGTTGGAATTCGAGTGCTTGAATGACGAGGTTGAGGCGCAGGCCATGGCCTTATTTGAGACCTGTGTTGAAGAGGGTTGGGTGACAGATGGCGTAATGAGTCAGAGCTTGGAGCAGCTTAAGAATTTGTGGCGTCTGCGGGAAGATATATCTGAAACCATTTCTAAATGGACGCCTTATAAAAACGATATTTCTACTATTATTTCTCGGGTACCGGATTTCTTAGAAGCTGTTGAAACGTTGGTGGATGCTCAATACCCTGATTTTGAAATCATTTGGTTTGGGCATATCGGCGACGGGAACTTGCATCTTAATATTCTCAAGCCCGACGATATGGACAAGGATGAGTTCTTCGAAAAATGCGGCACGGTTAGCACCGGCGTGTTTGAAATTGTCGCCAAATATGGCGGCAGCGTGTCGGCGGAGCATGGCGTGGGACTGCTGAAAAAAGCCTATTTGCCCTATTCTCGCTCTGAGACAGAAATTGCGCTAATGCGTCAGGTGAAGCAGGTTTTTGATCCCAAGGGGATTATGAATCCGGGCAAAATTTTCGATCTATGAACTTCGGAACAGCTTATAAATCTGCGGAGTATGTCAATGTATCGCCATCGCTTGTTGGGTAATGTCGACTTTCCCCATCCGCCGGGTAAGGTGGTGTGTGTGGGCCGTAATTATGCCGAACACGCGAAGGAGTTGGGCAATGCGGTTCCAACGTCGCCCTTGCTGTTTATTAAACCGGCGACCGCGATGGTGGCTATGGCTGAACCACTTTCTTTGCCCGAGGGTCTAGGTAGCTGTCATCATGAATTGGAAATGGCCCTGCTTATTGGCGAGCCGTTAACAAAGGCGGCGCCAGAAGCGTGCCGCGCCGCCATTGCCGGAATCGGGCTTGCCCTGGATTTAACCCTGCGAGAGCTGCAAGACGAACTCAAGAAAAAAGGCCATCCATGGGAGCGGGCCAAGGCCTTTGATGGTGCCTGCCCGCTTGCCGAGTTTGTGGCTTTTGATCCAAATTTAGACTTCACCGCGCTGACTCTGCGCTTAACGCGCAACGGCGGCGTGCAGCAGCAGGGCAGCTGTGGCGATATGTTATTCAGTGTTGAAAATTTATTGAGTGAAATTAGCCATAGTTTCACCTTAATGCCGGGGGATGTGGTGTTGACTGGCACCCCTGCTGGCGTTGGGCCGCTAAATTCAGGTGATAAATTACTGGCTGAGCTGGGTGATTTTTTACGGGTGGAAACGGTAGTGCTTTAAAGACGAGGCGGAGGTCTGGCGTCGGAGTTCTGACGAAAATTCAAAAGCAGCCTTGGCAGCACCTTCGGATATGCAGAAATTTTCCGACGTCCGACGTCCGACGTCCGACTTAGCCTTTCACGCCTTCAATGTTTTTACACCATCAGCCGTAGCAAGTAGCAAAACATCCGCTGGCCGACAGGCAAATAAGCCATTCGTAACCACGCCGGTAATGTTGTTTATCTCTTCTTCGGTTTTACGCGGTGTGCTGATCATAAAGTCGTATACATCGAGAATAATATTGCCGTTGTCGGTAACAACCCCTTCGCGATACACCGGATTGCCACCAAGCTTGATTAGTTCACGCGCCACGTAGCTGCGAGCCATAGGAATGACTTCTACGGGTAGCGGGAAGGCGCCTAGCTGGCCAACCAATTTGCTGCCGTCAGCAATACAGACGAATTCCTTGCTGGCTGCGGCCACAATTTTTTCACGAGTCAGTGCTGCGCCGCCGCCTTTTATTAATTCTAAGCGATCATTCGCTTCATCCGCGCCATCAACATATACCGCGATGTTGCCAGTGTAATTAAGTTCTAGCACTTCAATGCCGTGTTTGCGCAGGCGCTCTGCGGAGGCTTCTGAGCTGGCAACGGTGCCTTTTATGTCACCTTTAAACTCTGCCAAGAGATCGATAAAGAAATTGGCGGTTGAGCCGGTGCCAACGCCAATAATTTCGCCGTCGAGGATGGCGGGCTTGATGTGGTCTATTGCGGCCTGTGCTACCGCAAGTTTTAGCTCATCTTGTGTCATTGTCGGCCTTTGCTGTTGTACGCTGTTGGCGGGATTTGCGGGCAAGTATAAAATTCACGAGCAGTAATTGCGAGCGACTGTCTTGCTCCGTGCTTGTTTAACTGCCCTTTAGGCATGGGAATAGGGTATGAATTCAAATTATAAAAGCTACGAGGCATGGTTTGACGAATTCAAGCGGCTCGCGATTGCTGAGGATCTAGCGTGGTTAGTGTCTAGCGAGGGGGAGTCTCATAAGAAAGCGTTTGAGCTGGGTGATTCCCCAGCGGAAGAATTGATGGCACTGGCTGACATGGCCGAGTGGCGCGGTTGTGGTTGCGGCGGCGGTAGCTAGTGAAGTGTCCTTATATAAGCTCGGGCTAAAGCACCAGCTTATATAAGGACGCTTCACATGTTCGTCGTCTTGCTGCGCTTTGGCCGCATACGCGGTAGACTGGCCAGCTGAATTTTAGCGCTGTTTTAGCGTAGCAATGGAGGCCGTACAGAGTCATGCCACAGAGTTACATCAAAAAAATCCTCAAAGCTCGCGTTTATGACGTTGCTATAGAGTCGCCTGTTGACCGTATGTCGCTGATGAGCAAGCGCCTGGACAATGAGGTTTTGTTAAAGCGAGAAGATTTGCAGCCGGTATTTTCATTCAAGCTGCGCGGTGCTTATAACAAGATGATTAGTCTCACCGAAGACGAGCGCAGCAAAGGTGTTGTTGCGGCCTCGGCGGGTAATCACGCTCAAGGTTTAGCCCTGGCTGCACTTAAACTCGGTGTTCGGGCCACCATTGTGATGCCAAGAACAACTCCGGCAATTAAAGTCGATGCGGTGCGCTCTCGCGGTGGCAAAGTGGTATTGCACGGCGATACATACGACGAGGCGTCGACTTACGCTAAAAAATTAGTCGAAGAAAAAGGCATGGTTTACGTCCACCCCTACGACGATCCAGAGGTTATTGCTGGCCAAGGCACCGTGGGCATGGAAATTCTTCGTCAGGTTACCGGGCCTTTAGACGCGGTATTTGTACCCGTGGGTGGTGGTGGTTTGGCCGCGGGTGTTGCTGCTTATATCAAATATGTGCGCCCCGAAGTCAAAGTGATTGCGGTAGAGCCGGAAGACGCTGCCTGTCTTAAATTGGCACTGGAAAAAGGGCGTAGGGCCATTTTGCCGGAAGTGGGTTTATTTGCCGACGGCGTTGCGGTTGCCCAAATAGGTAAGGAAACCTTCCGCGTCTTACGCAAAACAATTGATGGCGTGATTACAGCAAATACCGATGAAATCTGCGCAGCGATAAAGGATATCTTCGACGATACCCGCTCCATTGCAGAACCAGCCGGCGCATTAGCGCTAGCTGGACTGAAAAAATACGTTCAAGAAAATGATTGCACTGGCCAAACCTTGTTGGCGATAGACAGTGGCGCTAACACAAATTTCGACCGGCTGCGCTACATTGCCGAGCGCACCGAAATTGGCGAAAAGCGCGAGGCGATCTTAAGTGTGACTATTCCAGAACGTCCCGGCAGCTTTAAAAAGTTTTGCGGCGCTTTAGGCCGTCGTAATATCACCGAGTTTAATTATCGCTTTGGTGACGACCGTGACGCGCAAATCTTCGTCGGTATTTCGGTGGCGGCAGGGGGTGGTGATAGGCAGGAGCTTGTCGATACACTGCAAAAAATGGATTACCCAGTGGCGGATTTTACCGACAACGAAATGGCTAAGCTGCATATTCGTCACATGGTTGGCGGGCATCGTCCAGCGGCAGTGAAAAATGAATTGCTTTACCGCTTTGAATTCCCCGAACGCCCGGGCGCCTTAATGAACTTTTTAACTAAGCTGGGCAATCGCTGGAATATCTCTTTATTCCACTATCGCAATCACGGTGCGGCTTATGGTCGCGTTTTGGTTGGTCTGCAGGCAGACAAAAAAGAGCGGGTGGAGATAGAGGCATTCCTAGATAAATTGGCTTACCCCTACCACGAAGAAACCGACAATCCAGCGTATCAGCTTTTCTTGAGTTAGCGCGGGCGTGGTATAGGGTTTGCCGCAGATAAGGGTTTATCCAAGGTCTTAAGGTGTTGATGAGAATAGCTCTCCATGTGAGAGCCATTTTTTTGTATGCCGTATTTTTGAAGGCGGCTTCGTCTCAATAGCGGTTAAACTCGTATTCAGCTGCATGGCGCTCACTAATATTGGCGGAATTCACTTAAGTAATTGATTTTTGTTGATAAGCGATTATGCTCATGGCTAAGGGATTCCACATCGAATGCAGGATGCACACAAATGGAAAAATCATTTCAGACTTATTATCCTCCTGATTTAAATAGAATTATCCTGCTTAATCACCTCAAACCTTCGTTTCGCCGTGTACACGAGTTATAAAGCGGAACGCATTTGAATTTGCTGTTATGCGCATTAAGAGAGAATCATGGAATTAACATCCCTAATTGAAATATGGAAATGGTTTAGGTGGATTCCGCCTTTAATTTTGAAACACATATTTACAAAAAGCCGTTTATCAGAGCTGGTATATATTGATGTAAGGCCGAGAGGTGACTCGGTAAGAGTTTGCTTGGGTGAAACCTCTTCTTTTGATATTTATCTTCAAATAATAAATATGACTCCATTTGAAATCGAGCTAGATCGAGCAGAGTTTGATTTAAACTTCAGTGGAGTGACTATAAAAAATAAACACCTCAAAAAATCCGTCATAAAAGCTGGACAAATTTATGATCTCTATATTTCTGATGGAATAGATGGATCTAAAGCCATAGTGATAGATAGAATGTCAAAATCAGGAAACGCATCGGCAATAGATGTTTATTGTGTTTTCAATTGCAAGCTAGGGCAGTTTGTAAAGGAATGCTTTCACTTGGGAAATGTAAATGTTAAATACAACGGAAATTTATCAAAAAGTGATCAGGGCGCATAACAAAAACCGGCAGTCGCCAAAACTTCACACCTTTTGTGCTACTCGCTGGCGCTCAAACATTAGCACAAAAGGTGCTCCGTTCTGTCTGCCGCTGCGGTAGGCGTTATATTCACAGGCCAACATGGTCACATTAAGGATAGATATGAGCAAAGATAAAGAAGGTGCTTTTATATATGCCGATGAGTCAGGACATTCAGGCAAAGATATTTTTAATGAAAAGTCACCTATTTATTATCAAGGCGCTGTAATATCCGTTGGTGAAATCGAAACCAAAGTCGCACCAATAATTCAAAAATATTGCACTGATAATGGACTGGAAAGATTGCATGGTTACGAGCTTGGAGAAGAGAAAGTAAATAGCCTTTGCTTAGAGTTGTTGGAAGCTTTAGATGGTACTCAATGGAGATTTCATTACACAACACTTCAAAAAAGGTATATAGCACCTACAAAATTCGTTGATACTGTCTTTGATTGTTGGGATAACCCCGCAGTCCATCCTTTCTGGTACACAACTGAACTATTCAGACACACACTATGTATATTAATAGACGACATGATGGAAGACGGTTTAGACGTTGAGTTTTGGAGCTGTTATTTAAAAGACGATCTGGATGGCTTAATTAATATATGTAAAGCCTTGCTGGAAAAAGCTCCATATATTTTCGATAAAAGAGCATGTGAAGTTGTCACGGCAGGGCTAAGCTACGCGATAAATAATCCCGATATCTTCACGCTAATATCAGCTAAAGGTAAAAGCGCATATAAAAAACAGACACCAAATATAATTGCTTTTTCTAGTTTATTAACTGCCACGCATAAGTTTTGCAATGAGTATGGCGTATCAGTTTCTGAGTTTATTCATGATCAGAGCGATGAGTTCAAAGGAACGATGCGAGAGTATCACCGCATATTTTTTGGTGTTGATTTTGAAGAAGATAAATTCGGTGGCATCCCACAATTTAAAGAAGTCGAATACGACCTGGGAGAATTCAAATTAGAATCTTCAAAGATATCCTATGGATTACAAGTAACCGATCTTTTCTTATGGGTAATTCAAAGAGATGTTAAAAATAATAGCCTTGAAGAAGCCAAGGCTAAGATATTAGACAACTCTGATGATTTCGTTATTTCAAGATCAATGTCTTTAGCAATTATCCAAGCTAGGCACTTTCAATTAATTCGGGAAGAGCTAACGCCTGAGATGATAAAAGCAGGTAAAGAATTAAACAAAAAAATTGAAGCCAACCAAAAAGCAGCAATGGATAAGTGAATATAAAAAAACGCATGTTGTCGGAATGGTTTTCTGAACTTGTACCGCTTTAGTGGACTGAATATTTTCAGGCACCATAGAGGTACAAGTTCACTCGCTGTTTAGCAGAGCGTTATGCATAAGGAAATCATGGACATCAACTTAAACGATATTTTGAATTTTGACGATCCTAAGAATTATAAGATTCATCTGGCAACGTGGAATGGAAAAGTTCAGCCCTTGGAAGTATTTGTGAGAGACCGAGAGGAATGGAAAGGCTGGAACTCTTGGCGCAGTGAAAAGGATGACTTTAATAGGCAATTTATTTTTAGCCTTATGGACTACTACCATGAGTCTAATGAGTGGTTGTTTGGTGGAGTATATGAAGTCGTCGAGCGGCTAAACCTGACAAGAGGGCGTGGTTACAAAATTTCTTTAACCGATCAGTTTGCTCCATATATCGGTAGACTTAAATTAAGTTGGAAAAGGTCAGGTAGAGCTAAATCGAGAAAACTTGAAAACTATCTTGAAGAATTTCGAGTGTCAGAAATACTGCGCGAAGAATACACAGGCGCATTATTTTGTGGTTACGAGCATATCAACCATGATTTCCATGTTCTCGAAAATATTTTTCTCACTTCCAAGCCAGATTGGAGAGCTGCACTCTATAGTGTAAAAGGAGTGTATCTCATAATGGACAAAAGCAATGGAAAAAAGTACGTTGGTTCGGCTTATGGTGTTGATGGAATCTGGTCACGTTGGTCTTGCTACATTGGTAACGGTCATGGTCATAATGACGAGCTTACAAAACTAATAAAATCTAAAGGTAAGGAATATGCTCGTCAGAACTTCAGATTTTCTCTTTTAGAGTATCGCCCGATGAAAACTGATGATTCTGAGATAATTTCCCGAGAGAGTTATTGGAAAGAGGTCTTACTCTCCAGAGGTGAATTCGGCTATAACAGAAACTAAATGCATAACAAGGCCAAGCACAGCGCCCGCAAAATACGCGGGCTGGACCTCGCTTCGCTCGGCCCGTGTTGGCGGCGTTATGCATTTTGGGGTCGGAGCGAAAATATGAGACTACTCGTAATTTTGGCGTTTTTATTTTCAGCCTATTCCTTTGGAGGAGAGCAGTCGTCTGACATAGTTGGCTGCTGGGATGCCGAGATTGAGGACTACCACAACGTTGTTACAGTCTGCGTTAACCATGATTTCGGCAGTATCTCTACACTATTTTCAAATGACGATGTGGGTGTGCCACTTACTCGGTGTACTCAGCCTGCAACAGTTGCGCTGGATTCTTCGGAGGAGATCACTTTAAAAGGACTCGGTGGCTTGTGCAGAAATGGAAACAGGCAGGGAGAAGTGACTATGAAGTGTAATCCTGCTGGGAGAGCTGAGATGCAGTGCAAAATTTTCACTTCTTATCACGAAGTAAAAGCCACTAAGCGAGAGATTTACAGATAATGCATAACAAGTACGCGCAGTTGCCGCTGAAAGACGCGGCTGGATAGCCAAAACTCCGCACCTTTTTGGCTGCCCCTGGCGTAGCGCGGTATGACGCGATACTAAAGTATTCTCGCCCCTGAGAAGGACAGTATTGATGATGATTTTTGAATTACTAGAGCCCCACCTATCGTCTTTTTGCTTTTATTACTTGCCGATCTGTCACAATAAAATCGAGGGGAATATCCCAGTCATCACTCGGTAAGGAGTTCACTTCTTGGCAGTGGTGGGCTAGGCCAATCATGATGGGTTTGCGCGTTTTATTATTTCGTTTGAACGCGAAAGCGCGGTCGTAGTATCCGCCGCCCATGCCGAGGCGTCGTCCGTTCTTATCAAATCCGGTTAATGGTAAAAGCACAATGTCTAGCTTGCGCGCCGGGTGTGGTTGCCGCCGTAAGCCTGTGGGTTCGCCAATGCCGTATTGGTTTGGACTAAGAGGTTGGCGGTGGTGGTAGGGGTAGAACGCCATCTTATTACTTGCGGCTGATTGCGATATTTTCGGCAGATAGCAGCGCTTTGCGCCTAGATTGGCGTAACGTAAAAGTGGTGCAGGCGATATCTCGCCGTCGCTTGCGATATATGCGGCAATATGGCGAGCCTTGCGAAAAGCAGCGAGTCGGATCAGGCGATGCATAATTAGCTTTGCGGCGACAGTTTGCTGTTTCGAGCTAAGGTTTTGGCGTCGCGCACGAAGCTCGCGTCGTAATTTAGATTTCAAGGTGGAATTCATACGGGCAGTATAGCGCCGACACAAAGAAAGTGTGATGGTTTGAAATATAGATGAATTACAAAAGAGGGTGAAAAAGGCCCCAAGATACCGCCGGCTACGTGGCCCTTGAACCCAGCGGTTCAAGGTGGAGTTCCCCGCAAGATTTTTAGGCTTTCCGACAAGCGGACATGCACACCAATCTCGGCTAGAGTCCTCCGGGGTAAAAAGCATCGGCTCAGGGGTCTAAGCAGCCTAGCTAATATCCCAGGGTGTAACAAAGTATACCGTTTGGCCCGGCCTAATAATAGGGTGGGCTTATAAGGGGATGTGCTTGTTTACACTAACTAATATCTAACTGACGACAGCGCTGTAAAGTTTGTTCAACTTTGTCGCTGATGCGGTTGACGGTTTGGGTTTCTGCTTCTGTTGGCGTGGCGTTTTGTTTGGCTTGCAGCATTTCATAGCTGATATTTAGTGCCGCCATGACGGCGATGCGCTCTAGGCCAATAACCTTGCCGGAGGTGCGAATGCCGCGCATTTTTTGATCTAAAAATTGCCCAGCCTGCATTAAGGCAGTTTGCTCTTCGGGCGGACAGGCGACCTGATATTCTTTGTCTAATATTTTTAAAGTGACGGTGTTAGTGCTCACGACTCTTTCTCCAGCGCGCGCAGGCGCTGAATCATGGACTCAACTTTTGCACGGGCAATATCTGTTTTTTCGATCAGTTGTTCGCGTTCAGAACGCCAGTGAAGTGCGTCCGCTTTTAAAGCGCGATTTTCTTTGTCTAATTGCTCGCACAACTGGACAATTTCGTCCACTTTTCGTTCCAAAAGTTGCAACTGTCGCTGATCCATTTTTAGATTGCGTCCGTTTGTAGAAAGATATCGGATAATAGTAGAGCGGGCGCTGCGGGTGGGTCAATGTAATTAAATAACACCGTAACAGGATTGCGCTTTTGTCCGTTGTTAGCGTTGTCTGCGCGCGGCTTATAGTGCGAAAAGTTCGTTTAATGGGCGATTCATGGGTATAAAGCGCCGTTATTAAAGTACTTTTGCCGTATTTCCGGCGGAGGCGTGGGGTTTTTATAGTGGTCATGCATAGGTATTCATAAATCTATTGCTTTGACATTCGATTTTATCCGGCTGCGGCGCTACCATTGCCGGCCAATGATGTCGTTATGGAATTGTATAAATGACCGCCAGTTTAGAGCACGATGATCTCGCCAATTTGTTTTTGAGCCTAGGTGCTTTGCAGCCCCCCGCTGAGTTGCATGGCTACGCCGCTGGATTCGTCTCGGTAGGCGGACGCCTCGAGGCTGATGGCTGGCTCAAACACTGCATCGATTTGCTGGATTGTGAGACTCCCGATCCAGAGCAAAGTCAGGCGTTATATGCGGTTTACACCTCTGCGCTAGATGGTATGGAATCTGGTGAAATGAGTTTAGATTTACTGCTACCTGATGATGAGTTCGATTTAGATCAACGTATATCGAGCTTGGGGCAGTGGTGCCAAGGTTATTTAACCGGCTTTGCGATGGCTGGCAAGCAGCAGAGTGTGGACAAGCAAAAGGCCTATTCTGCCGATTTGTCCGAGGCGATTAGTGATATTGCCGCTATCGCGCAGGTATCTGCCGATGAGCAAACTGATGAAGATGGCGAGCAGGATTATTTTGCGGTCTGCGAGTATGTTCGCGTGGCGGCCATGACTATTTTTATTGAATGTAATGGCGGCGCCGAAGACGCCGACGACTCTGGTAATGCGCCACGTTTACATTGATTTACATTCGTAGCCGTCACTAAGTCTGGCTGCGCTTGTGATAAGCTTTTGCGACTAACCACCTTGGCGTTTGCGCCAGCTTCATATAGGTATTGAGAAAAGCATGACGATTAGTAAGCAGGAATTTGCCCGTCGCCGTAAAAATTTGATGGCTCTCATGGAGCCAGACAGCATTGCGGTTATACCTTCTGCCAAAATGGTCACTCGCAATCGCGATTCGGAATATGCCTTCCGACAGGATAGCGACTTTTATTACCTAACTGGTTTTGACGAGCCCGATGCCGTATTGGCTTTATTGCCGGGCCGCGCGGCGGGTGAGTGTGTGATGTTCTGTCGCGACCGCGACCCCACGATGGAGCTATGGACTGGATACCGCGCTGGCCCGGAAGGCGCATGCACAAATTTCGGCGCCGACGATGCCTTTCCGATTAGCGATATCGACGACATTTTGCCGGGGCTGCTAGAGGGGCGCCAACGTGTGTATTACGCGATGGGCCGTCACAGTGAGTTTGATCAGCAGGTTATGCAGTGGGTTAATGTGATCCGCTCTAAAGTTCGCACTGGCGCCCAGCCTCCCGGTGAGTTTTTAGATTTAGATCACCATTTACATGATCTACGTTTGTACAAATCTGCCGCTGAATTAAAGCTGATGCGTCGCGCCGGAGAAATTTCTGCCGAGGCGCATGCCCGCGCAATGCGCACATGCCGCCCCGGCGTGTATGAGTATCAGCTTGAAGCGGAAATTCTTCATGAATTTGGCCGCAATGGTGCGCGCTTTCCGGCCTACAGTACGATTGTGGGGGCTGGTAAAAATGGCTGCATCTTGCACTATGTTGAAAATAGCTGCGAAACCCGCGACGGCGATTTGGTGTTGATCGATGCCGGTTGCGAATTGAATTACTACGCCGCAGATATAACTAGAACCTTCCCTGCTAACGGTCGTTTCTCCGCCGAACAGCGGGCTTTATATGAGGTCGTTCTCGATGCTCAAAAAGCCGCTATTGCGGTAGTGAAGCCCGGCAATCATTGGAATCAGCCCCACGATGAAACCGTGCGTGTAATCACTGAGGGGCTAGTGAAACTGGGGCTTCTAAGTGGCGAGGTAGATGCGTTGATTACTGCCGAGGCTTATCGTCCCTTTTATATGCACCGTGCCGGTCATTGGTTGGGCATGGATGTGCACGATGTTGGTGACTATAAAGTGGGTGGTGAGTGGCGAGTACTTGAAGAGGGCATGGTGCTCACGGTGGAGCCTGGTATTTATGTGGCGCCGGACAATATGGATGTGGATGCAAAATGGCGTGGCATTGGCATTCGTATCGAAGATGATGTGGCGGTGACTAAAAGCGGCTGCGAGGTATTGACGGCTGGTGTGCCCAAAGAAGCCGACGAGATTGAAGCATTAATGGCGGAGGCGTGTCTTGCCGCACACTGATTACGACGTCGTTATTGCTGGCGGCGGTATGGTTGGGGCCAGTTTGGCCCTGTGCTTAGATCGCTTTAGTTGTGCCGGTTTACGGGTGTTGGTTGTTGAAAATTTCCCCCTGCCGCCGCTCAGCGACGAAAAGCCTGCGTATCGGCCGAGCTTTGATGCACGTTCCACTGCGCTGTCATTCGGCAGCGCACAAATCTATGAAGAGCTGGCGATGTGGCCGCTGCTTACAGAGCATATTTGTGCGATTTCTCAGGTTCATGTTTCTGATCGCGGTCATTTTGGCAGTGTATTAATGAATGCCGCTAGCCAGGGCTGGCCTGCCTTGGGCTATGTTGTTGAAAATGCCTGGCTTGGGAATGTGTTACTTAGTCAGCTCCGCAAAAATACTAAAGTCGAGTTCTTGTCACCGGCCTCCGTTGAGTCAGTGTCCGTTTTTCAAGGCTATGCAAGCTTGAGTGTGCGGGAAGGCGATGCCGTGAAGGAGGTGACGACCCAGTTGGTGGCGATTGCTGATGGAGCCGACTCGGGCCTGCGCAGTCAGTTAGGTATTGGCGCCAGTATTGATGATTATCATCAGGTCGCGGTGATTGCCAATGTTGCCACAGAGAAACATCATGATGGTTGCGCTTTTGAGCGTTTCACCGAAAGAGGGCCTCTGGCTCTGTTGCCATTATTAGCCGATGAATCCGGCATGTCGCGTTCTGCCCTTGTGTGGACTTTTCCAGAGGCAATGGCTGACGAAGTGGCTGCGTGGTCTGATGAGGAATTTTTAGCTGAGCTGCAGCGTAATTTTGGTTATCGTTTGGGGCGCTTGCGCAAAGTTGGTCAGCGCGGCGCCTTTCCATTGCGCTTGATGCAGGCTGAAGAGCAGGTGCGTGGCCAAGTCGCCGTGCTGGGTAATGCTGCGCATTCCTTGCATCCCGTGGCTGGTCAGGGTTTTAATTTGGCGCTGCGCGACGTGGAGTGTTTGAGCCGTTTAGTGGCGGGTGCTCACCGCCGTGGTGATAATCTTGGTGACTTAGCTTTACTGCAGAAATACACCAGTAGCCAGCGCGGCGACCAGTTCGTCACGACGACCTTTTCAGACCAGCTGACGGGGATTTTTAGTAACCGGAAGCCGGTGTTGAGTCTTCTCAGAAACCTCGGTCTGTCTATGCTGGATATAACCCCGCCGGCAAAATCACAGTTTGTGGCAAGAGCAGCGGGTATTTTGCCCGGTGCGGCAGCGGAGTAATTGTAATGTCGGCAGAGAATGTTGCTGATTTTGATTTGGTGATAGTTGGCGCTGGTTTGGCCGGCGCGGCGCTCGCTTTAGCTGTGGCAGATTTGCCTCTTAAGGTCGCCTTAGTGGAGGCGCAGGCAGTGCGCGAAGGTTGGCCGCCAATTGATGAAAGCGTGTTCGATTACGACGCGCGAGTAAGTGCCTTGACCGAAGCCTCGCGGTCATTCTTGGAAGGCGTTGGCGCGTGGTCTGATATCGCAAGTCGTCGCGCCTGTGCTTATACCGATATGGACGTGTGGGACGGTGAGGGCACCGGGCGTATTCATTTTGCGGCTAGCGAGGTGAAGCGCGCCGCTCTTGGTCATATTGTTGAAAATCGCTTAATTAATGCGTCGTTGATCAATAATCTGCGGGAAAATGGCCGCGTTAAGTGTTACTTCGGTACGCCAGTAGACACCATGAGTCGGCACCAAGGTTTGATTAGCCTGCAGCTTGCCGGTGGCAAAATTGTGCGCAGCCCTGTTGTGGTTGCGGCCGATGGCGCAAATTCAAAGGTGCGTGATTGGGCGGGTTTTGTGACCCGTGAATGGGATTATCATCATCACGCCATTGTCGCCACGGTAGAGACCGAGCGTCCGCACGGCAAAACCGCGTGGCAGCGATTTTTACCCGAGGGGCCGTTGGCCTTTTTACCTTTGCCGGATAACGCCGATGAGCAGCGTTATTGTTCCATTGTGTGGTCGGTAAAACCGGAAATCGCAGAGCAATTGATGTTGTTGGACGATGACGATTTTTGTCGCGAGCTGGGAGCCAAGTTTGAACATCGCTTAGGTGCGGTTGTGGCCTGCAGTCGGCGCTTTAGTTTTCCGCTGCGCCAGCGTCATGCGGCGGATTATGTGTGTGATGGCGTGGTGTTATTGGGCGACGCCGCGCACACCATTCACCCTCTTGCGGGGCAGGGCATTAATCTTGGTTTTCAAGATGCGATGGTGTTGGCTGAAGAATGTCGCCGCGCTTGCGATCGCGGGTTGGCGCTCTCTGATACTGCGGTGCTTAGCCGCTATCAGCGTCGGCGAAAAGGCGGAAACTTAGCGATGATGGCGATGATGGAAGGCTTCCAGCATTTGTTTGAAACCCCTGCCATGCCCCTGCGATTGCTGCGTAACACCGGGATGCGCTGGCTGGATTCTGCGCTGCCCTTGAAGCGGCAGATCATTGCAAAGGCAATGGGCTTGTCGGATAAGCCGCAGTAAATTTTTCGTTTAACCCCTTATTTTGCGCGGCGAGCTTCGTGCCGATCGGGACATTAATTTCGATTATAGTGCGGAATGCATTGAGAAGTTTAATGATAATAATTATCATCTACGCCCGAATTTCTCCTGAGAGGCTTGGATGATGCGAAAAATCGCGCTGATCATTGCAGCAACTATCGTTCTAGGCGCCTGTGGCAAAAGTGAGCCATCCCAGCCAGATGGGCCAGAATTGGTGATTTATAGCTCACGGATCGAGCAGCTGATTAAACCCATATTCGATGACTTTACCAAGGAAACCGGTATTACCATTCGCTATGTCACCGACGAGGCGGGGCCGTTGCTGGCTCGTTTGAAAGCCGAAGGTGAAAACTCCCCAGCTGATATGTTGATTACTGTTGATGCCGGCAATTTATGGCATGCCGCTGATATGGGTATTTTGGCGCCGGTGAAATCTGAGGTTTTGAATACCAATATTCCACCTGCGCTGCGCGATGAGCAGGGGCGTTGGTATGGGGTATCTATTCGTGCGCGCACGATCGTGTACGCGACTGACCGTGTTAAGCCAGAAGAGTTGGCGGGATATGAAGATCTTGCTGGCCCGCAATGGAATGGTCGCCTGTGTCTGCGAACCTCTAAAAAAGTGTATAACCAGTCTCTTGTTGCCAGTTTGATTGTGGCCTTGGGTGCAGAAAAAGCTGAGGAAGTGGTAAGCGGCTGGGTTAATAATTTAGCGGTCTCGCCGTTCGCCAATGACGTCAAAGTGGTTGAGGCCATTGATGCTGGTCAGTGCGATGTCGGCTTGGTGAATACCTACTATCTGGCGCGTATGTTGGAGGAGAACCCAGATTTGCCGGTGGGTCTTTTCTGGGCGAATCAGACCGGTGAGGGCGCAGCTGGGCGTGGTGTGCATGTCAATATTTCCGGTGCCGGTATTACTAAAGCCAGCAAGCACAAAGAGAATGCGATGCGTTTGTTGGAATGGCTGTCTGGGCCGACAGCGCAATACGACTTCGCGCATTTGAATCAGGAATACCCTGTTAATGACAAAACTGCACCGTCTGAATTGATAGAGCAGTGGGGGCGTTTTCGCGCAGACACCATGCCCTTGAGCGAGGCGGGCAGACTGCAGGGTGATGCGATCAGATTGATGGATAGAGTGGGATACCGCTAGGTGCCAGTCGCAGCGCCAATCGTTTCGCATATCGGGCCGGGCCAGTCGAGGGCGGGCTTGTGGGTTCTGCGGCTGGTTGGTATTGCCGCCGTGCTCGGTGTATTGGCGCCTATTTTAGTGGTGGTGATGAGTTGGTCTTCTGCGCAGACCGATGTCTGGCAACATTTGATCGCGACCCAGCTAGGAAGCCTATTATTTAATACCTTGGTGTTATTAGTCGGGGTTGGCTTGTTGGTTAGTGTGTTGGGTATCGGCTTGGCGTGGTTCACCGTGATGTGTGACTTCCCCGGCAGAGGCTGGTTTGAGTGGCTACTCATGTTGCCCATGGCGGTACCTGCCTATGTTATGGCGTTTGTGATTCTTGGCATATTTGATTTCGGCGGCCCATTTCAGAGTTTTTTGAGGCTGCAGTTTGGGCAAGAATACGGCAGCATGGATGTCCGTAATGCCTTTACGGTTATTGTCGTTTTTTCCCTAGTTTTATATCCCTACGTTTATATGTTGGCACGCAGTGCCTTCCTCTCCCAAAGTAGCGATACTACCGAAGTGGCGCGGGCGCTAGGGTGCAGTCCTTGGCAGGCATTTTACCGCGTTGCACTGCCTATGGCGCGCCCAGCGATCATTGCTGGGGTGAGCTTGGCGATGATGGAAACCTTGGCGGATTTTGGCACCGTTGCGGTATTTAATTATGACACCTTTACGACGGCTATCTATAAAGCGTGGTTTGGCTTTTTTAATATTCAGGCGGCGGCGCAGCTGGCATCGATACTGTTATTGTTTGTGGCGATAACCGTGTTTGCCGAGCGTCATTCTCGTGGTGGTCGCCGGTTTGTGCAGGGTGGTCGTTTACAGCATCGCTATCGATTCCCATTGAAGCCAATGAAGGCGTGGGCAATGACTGGGATTTGTTCGCTGGTCTTGGTGTTGGCCTTTGTGTTGCCCGTGTTGCAATTAATTCAATGGGCGGTAGCTGAAGGTGCCGCGCAGTTAACTCAGCGATTTTTTGAGTTGCTACAGCACACTTTGTTATTGGCTGGTTTTGCGGCGCTGATCACGGTGTTCTTGGCGATGGTGCTGGCGTTCAATCGCCGCCAAGTAAAGCGCGGTGGTTTTTTTAGCATGGCCCAGCTTGGTTATGCTTTGCCGGGTTCGGTATTGGCGGTGGGTATTATGCTGTCCTTTACCTTTATTGATAATCAGCTTTTTATCCCCATTCAGAAGTGGTTTGGCATGTCGCCAGCGCCGGTGTTGCTCGGTTCAATTTTAACCTTATTGGCGGCCTACTGGATTCGATTCTTGGCGGTCGCTAGTGGGCCATTGGAGTCGTCTCTTGAACGTATCCGCCCGAGCTTGCCCGAGGCGGCTCGCACCTTGGGCGCCCATGGTACTGAATTAGTCTGGCGCATTTATTTACCAATGTTGCGGCCCGGTCTGCTTACTGCGATGGTGTTGGTGTTTGTCGATGTAATGAAAGAAATGCCCGCCACACTGCTGCTTCGTCCCTATGGTTGGGATACCTTGGCGGTGCGGATTTATGAGATGACCGCGGAGGGGCATTGGCAGCTGGCGGCACTACCCGCATTAGCGCTAGTTGCCGCAGGATTGATTCCTGTGATAATAAGTATCCGTCGAACTAGTCATTGAGCACTTTGTATTTGTTGTTCGCGGCGTTAAAATGCGCACATCTAACGTATCGTCAGCAGAGGACGGCCTTCAATGAGCAATACCCCAAGCGAATTAAAATATGCCACAAGCCACGAGTGGGCGCGCCTCGAGTCAGACGGCACAGTGACAGTTGGCATTAGTTACCACGCGCAAAATGCACTAGGTGACGTGGTTTTTATCGAATTGCCAGAGGTCGGTTCTGAGTATTCACAGGGCGATGAAGCGGCTGTTGTAGAGTCTGTTAAAGCCGCATCCGATATTTATGCGCCGGTGTCAGGTGAAATAATTGAAGTAAACGACGCTTTGGATGAAAGTCCTGAGACAGTAAATGAATATCCCTACAGTGATGGTTGGTTTTTCCGTATTCAGCCCACTGACCTGAGTGAGTTGGATAACCTGCTTGACGCAGAAGCCTATGACGAGCAGTGCGACGAATAATATCCGCAGCTAGTTCATAAAAAAGCCCGGCATTGACCGGGCTTTTTTATGTGCGGCATTTATTAATTTAATCGCGAAGGCTAATGACTGGCCAGCCGGCCTCAATAGCGTTGGCTTTTAATGTATCATCTGGGTCGACTGCGATGGGGTTGTCAACGACCTTTAACAGTGGCAGGTCGTTGTGAGAATCGCTGTAAAAGTAACTGCCTTCGAGAGAGTGATCGGTTTCGGTTAACCAGTTTTGCAGTCGAGTCACTTTGCCGCTTTGAAAACAAGGTATACCGCTGGGATTGCCAGTGTAGCGGCCGTCAATAATTTCCCCTTCGCTAGCTAGCAGTGTTTTTACGCCCAATGCGTGGGCTATCGGTCTGGTGACGAAGCTGTTTGTGGCGGTGATTATCATAACGAAGTCGCCGGCGTCGCGGTGCTGCTGGAGAAGAGCGTCGGCCTTCGGGAGTCGCAGTGGTGCAATGTACTCGGCCATAAATGCTGCGTGCATGCCTGCTAGTTCGTCGCTGTTGTATTTGCTCAAGGGGCTTAAGGCAAAGCGCAGGTAGGCATCTATGTCGAGGCCGCCCTGCTGGTATTGTTGGTAGAATTCGTCGTTTTTAGCTTTAAACTCATCGCTATTCACGATGCCTTTGGCGACTAGAAACTCGCCCCACGCGTGGTCGCTATCACCGGCCAGCAAGGTGTTGTCTAAATCAAAGATTGCGAGGGCCATGCGTGTCTCCAGAAATGCGGTTTGCTAAGGCGGCATAGCATAGCCTTTGATGAGGGCTTTTTCATCTTTATGCGGACTTGGTGGTAGAGTGAATTCCCAGTGTCGGGAATTTGTGGAACAATAGAAAACAGACATAAAATCAAAACAATAGGTGATGTAGTGATTGACTCGGATGGTTTTCGTCCCAACGTTGGCATTGTGCTTGCAAATGAGCATGGTCAAGTGTTGTGGGCGCGCCGTGTCGGTCAAAGTGCGTGGCAGTTTCCCCAGGGCGGAATTCACGAAGGTGAGTCTCCTGAGGCTGCGCTATACCGAGAACTCTACGAAGAGGTTGGGCTGCGTGAAGACGACGTGAGTCTTCTTGCGTGTACCCGCGGTTGGTTGCGATATCGCCTGCCACAGCGATTGATTCGGCGTGACAATAAGCCACTTTGCATAGGTCAGAAGCAGAAGTGGTTTTTACTCCAAATGAAAACCGATGACAGTAAGATTAGCTTTGACTGTGGTGATAAGGCGGAATTTGATCATTGGCAGTGGGTAAGTTATTGGTATCCATTGGGTGAGGTTGTGGCTTTTAAACGTGAAGTTTATCGACGTGCCATGAAAGAATTGGCGCCTCGGCATGCTCGCTTGGTGAAAGATGCGGTGAGTGGTGAATTGCTATGATGCTCGAAGCGCTGCGAAGTATTGTTCAGGCAGTTAATGCTGCGGGCAACCTACAGGCAGCCTTAGACATTATTGTCAGCCGTATTGCCGAGGTTATGGGTACTGAGGTTTGCACCGTTTATTTGCGCGATCCCGAGACGGGTCGGCTCATCTTTATGGCGAACCAGGGTTTAAATCCCGAGCTCATTGGTAAAATAAGCATTAGTCCAGACGAAGGTTTGGTTGGTCAGGTCGCGCGTCGCGAAGAACCGGTTAACCTTGATCACGCGGAAAAACATCCCAATTTCTTATATTTGCCGGGGATCGGCGAAGAACAATATCATTCCTTTTTGGGTGCACCAATTATCCATCAGCGCACAGTAATGGGTGTGCTTGTTGTGCAGCAGAAAGACAGCCGTCGTTTCGATGAAAACGAAGAGGCCTTCTTGGTCACCATGTCGGCGCAGCTGGCCGGCGTTATTGCCCATGCACGTGCCACTGGTTCAATTACAACCTCGCAGAATGCAGTTGGCGCGACGGCGTCGTTTAAAGGTATTGCTGGCGCGACTGGGGTGGCGATTGGGCGCGCGGTGATTGTTGCTCCTGCCGCTGATTTACACTCTATTCCTCGTCGCCAAAGTGACGATCCGCAACTAGAGCTGCAGGCATTCGACGCGGCATTAAACGCCGTGCGAACAGATATTCGTGCCCTGAGCGAAAAATTACTCACCCAGTTGCCCGCCGATGAACATGCTTTATTCGATGTGTATCTGCGCATTATTGATGATGGCTCGTGGGCGGCGGAAGTCATTAAGAAAATCAATGATGGTGAGTGGGCTCAAGGTGCATTGAGTCAGGTTATGTCTAGTCATATCCGTACCTTTGAAATGATGGAAGATGCTTATTTCAAAGAGCGGGCGACGGATATCAAAGATTTAGGTAGGCGTGTGCTCGCGTATTTGCAATCGAGCGACGCTGAGCCAGCCGAGTATCCTGAAAAAACGATTTTGGTTGGCGAGGAACTGACGGCTTCTATGCTCGGTGAGGTGCCCAGAGAAAAGTTGGTGGGCATGGTGTCGGTGCGCGGCTCAAGTAACTCGCATGTTGCTATTTTGGCGCGGGCGATGGGTATTCCCACGGTGATGGGGGCCAGTGATTTACCCTATACCCAAATTGAGAATGCCAACCTTATTGTGGATGGCTACTCAGGGTATGTGCATTACAACCCGTCTGTGGAAGTGTACGAACATTTTCGTTCGGTGTCGGAAGAAGATCAGGTCCTAACCCAGGGGCTTGAGGCCTTGCGCGATTTGCCTAGCGAAACCCTTGATGGTCATCGTATGCCGCTTTGGGTGAATACGGGCTTGATGGCTGATGTGGCGCGTTCATTGGATCGCGGTGCGGAAGGTGTAGGGCTGTATCGTACCGAAATTCCGTTTTTGCTTCGCGAACGCTTTCCTAGCGAAGAAGAACAGCGCGCGATTTATCGTGAGCAATTAATCGCGTTCGCACCTCTGCCGGTGACGATGCGTACCCTAGACATTGGTGGTGATAAAGCGCTGCCGTATTTCCCTATCGAAGAAGAAAATCCTTTCTTAGGCTGGCGTGGAATTCGCGTTACGCTCGATCACCCAGAGATTTTTCTGGTGCAGGTGCGGGCGATGCTAAAGGCAAGTGAGGGCCTCAATAATCTGCGCATTATGTTGCCGATGATTAGTAATGTGCAGGAAGTGGACGAAGCACTTGAGCTTGTGCGACGGGCCTACGACGAGCTGATAGAAGACGGCTGGGATATCACCTTGCCGCCCATCGGCGTGATGGTTGAGGTGCCTGCGGCCGTATATCAGGCCCGACAATTAGCGCGGCGGGTAGATTTTTTGTCGGTGGGGTCGAACGATTTAACCCAATATCTGTTGGCGGTGGATCGCAACAATACCCGTGTTGCAGACTTGTATCATGCTTATCATCCTGCAGTGTTGAATAGTTTGCAGCAGGTTGTGGATGCCGCTCACGCCGAGGGCAAACCGGTGGGGATTTGTGGCGAGCTCGCCGGTGACCCGGCAGCGGTACTTTTATTGATGGCGATGGGCTATGACATGCTGTCGATGAATGACAATAGCCTACTCAGGGTGAAAGCGGTTGTTCGCAGCTGCCGCTTTGAGGATCTCCAGGCTTTGTTAGAGAGCACGATGCTGGTTGATACCTCCGACGAAGTGAAAGCCTTGTTGCGGAAAATGATGATTGATATTGGAATGGAACGTCTGCTTCAACCAATCGGTGCCTGAGCACAGGCTTGGGTATGGCTAGTCGGTCATAAAGCTGAAATGTTTAATCGTGCCTTCTTGGGCGGTGCCATCTGTATATTGTTGTTCCCAGAAGTCCCACTTTCCGCGCTCGCTCAGCGTAACAATACTACTTGAGCGGGTGCCGTAGCTGTCATAACTGACAAAACGGCAGGATAGTGCGCGATAAAGCTCTTCGTCGAGGTTGTCGGTCGGTGTTTTGTCTTGAAGCATAGTAAGTAGGGTTTTGTATTCTGCGCCCGCTGCCAATGTGGTGCGCATGTCATTGCGGCCTTTTTTTGTTTTTTCATTTTCGGCGCTTAAGAGAATATTACCAATGGCGTGAATACCCGCTGGTAACACTCGCCAGCCAGATTCGACATTATTTATGTAGCTAAGTGTTTCGCCGTCGCAGGCAATAAAATTGAATGGCCGATATTGCTGTTTCTCTGCGTCTAACTGGGCGACGAATTCGGTACTTGTTTGCGAGCTAAGTAGGAAATTTTTGACTAAATCGCCTCGACTTCGCTCCCCCGTCGCGGCTTCCTCTCTTAGATTGGTCACTGCCGCGAAGTGTCCGTTGCGGCTAATACCAAGCCAACTGCCGCCAAACTCTAAGTCCTTGCCAGCCAGTATTTGAGGGTGCTCGGGCCAGAATTCTGTTGCTAGGGTGGGGCGCTGAAAAAACTCATCGCGGTTTGCTGCGACAGTTAAAGGCTGCTTGGGGTCATTTTGCCAGCTTATTAATATTAAGCACATCAATCCATTCGCTGTTGTTTACGGTTATTGGTCGTCATAATAGCAGCTTTGCCGAGGGCGTCAGTGGCATGATTTTATTGGTTTACTTGGCCGTTGGCGCTGTCGCCGGGGTCGCTGCGGGTTTGTTTGGGGTGGGCGGTGGTTTGGTTATCGTGCCTGCGCTGGTTGTTTGTTTTAGTTTTTTGTCGGTTGCGCCAGAGGTTACCATGCAGTTGGCGGTAGGTACCTCCTTGGCAACTATTGTGGTGACTTCGCTGAGTTCAGTGCGTACACACCATCAGCTAGGTAACATCGATTGGTCGTGTTGGCGCTCCTTGGCGCCGGGTATTGCTTTGGGTGTCGTGTTTGGCGTCGCAACCGCGGCCTCTTTGCCGGGCCAAGTTTTGAAATTAGCCTTCGGTATTTTTAGTATTGTTATTGCAGCGTACATGGGTTTTGGTAGGCTGCCATCGGCGTCACGGCAGCTGCCTAAAGCAATAGGCCTGGCCGCGGCAGGGACTGGCATTGGATATTTTTCGGCCATGTTTGGTATTGGTGGTGGTTCCTTAACCGTACCGTATTTAAGTTGGTGTAATGTGCGTATGCAGGCGGCGGTGGCAACGTCAGCGGCTTGTGGATTGCCAATTGCAGTTGTTGGCTCGGCTAGTAATATGGTCGCTGGTTTTGGTCAAGCCGATTTACCTGAATACAGTTTTGGGTTTATCTACTTGCCGGCATTTATTGGTATAGCTTTGTTGAGCGCGCCGTGTGCAAAATTCGGCGCGCTCTTGGCTCAGCGTCTTTCGGCTAAGCGTTTAAAACAAAGTTTTGCGATGTTTCTGCTCCTGGTGGGCGGTCAGTTTATATGGGGAGCGCTTTAAGGCATGTTGAGACATCCTGATTTTGATCCGGTGGCGATTAGCATCGGGCCACTGGCGGTACATTGGTACGGGCTAATGTATTTGGTTGGCTTTGCAGCTGCGTGGTTTATTGCTAAAAGCCGAACTAAACAGCCTTGGAGTCCACTGAACGAGGCTCAGGTAGAGGATTTAATCTTTTACGGTGCCGTTGGGGTAATTGTCGGTGGTCGATTTGGCTACGTCATTTTTTATAATTTTCCGCAGTTTTTACAGGACCCTCTGTGGTTGTTCCGTGTGTGGGAAGGCGGAATGGCATTTCATGGTGGGCTGCTTGGGGTGATCGTCGCCGTTGCTTTATACGCTCGTAAGATAAAAGTGCCGGTCGTATCGCTATGGGATTTTATCGCGCCGTTGGCGCCGATAGGTCTCGGACTGGGACGTATTGGTAATTTTATTGGTCAAGAGTTGTGGGGCCGTCCTACTGATCAGCCTTGGGGTATGTTGTTCCCGCGAGATCCCTTGCAATTGCCTCGCCACCCGTCGCAGCTATACCAGTTCGCACTTGAAGGGGTGGTGTTATTTATTATCATTTTTTGGTTTACCCGCAGGCAACGGCCGCCCTATGCAGCGGGGTCTTTGTTTCTATTGTGCTACGGATGTTTCCGATTCCTTGTGGAGTTTGTGCGCGAGCCAGATCAGCATATCGGTTTTGATGTGCTCGGGTGGATGACGCGCGGGCAAGAGCTATCATTGCCCATGATTTTGATTGGCGGTGGTTTGTTTATTTGGGCTTACACACGGCCTAGCATAAAACAGAGGAAGTAAGATGCAGCAGTATTTGGATTTGTTGCGCGACGTACGTGACACGGGCACTGACAAGGGTGACCGCACGGGAGTAGGTACGCGTTCGGTGTTTGGTCGGCAATTGCGCTTTGATTTAAGGCAGGGTTTTCCCCTGTTAACCACGAAGAAAGTACATTTGCGCAGTATTATTAATGAGCTAATTTGGTTTTTACAGGGCAGTTGCGATAATAATTGGCTGCGCGAACGCGGTGTCTCCATTTGGGATGAGTGGGCGCTTGAGAATGGTGATCTTGGTCCAATTTATGGCAAGCAGTGGCGAAGCTGGGCTTGTCCAGATGGTTCGACCATCGATCAGATCAGTGAAGTGGTGGATATGATCCGTCGCAAACCAGATTCTCGTCGTCTATTGGTTAATGCGTGGAATCCCGCCGATTTGCCCGATGAGTCTTTGAGTCCTCAGGAAAATGCCCGACGGGGTAAGGCTGCACTGCCACCTTGTCATACCCTGTTTCAGTTTTACGTTGCCAATGGGCGCTTGTCTTGTCAGCTATATCAGCGAAGTGCAGATCTGTTTCTAGGCGTGCCGTTTAACATTGCAAGCTATGCTTTGCTAACGCATATGATCGCTCAGCAGTGCGATTTAGAGGTGGGTGATTTTGTTCATACCTTTGGTGATTGCCATCTCTACCAGAACCATCTTACCGATGAGATTGTTGAGGAGCAGTTGCGACGTCAGCCAAGGCCACTGCCTCAATTAATTATCAAGCGGCGCGCCGCATCTATTTTTGAATACACCGCGGAGGACTTTGATTTCGAGGGGTATGATCCCTATCCCGCTATAAAAGCGCCGATTGCGATATAACACGAGGAGTAGAGGTGGTTACCGTTTCACTTATTGTTGCCATGGCAAAAAACCGAGTTATCGGTGTAAATAATCAATTACCGTGGCATTTGCCCGCCGACTTAAAGCATTTTAAAGCGACCACCATGTCCAAGCCGATCATTATGGGCCGGAAGACTTGGGAGTCGATTGGTCGGCCTTTGCCGGGGCGCAGTAATATTGTTGTTAGTCGCCAGGAGGATTACGTCGCCGCTGGCGCGGAAGTTGTTGCTACTGTTGATGATGCGCTCGCTTTGGCTCGTCGCGAGGCCCTGTCAAGGGGGCTTGACGAGGTGTTTATCATAGGTGGTGAGACGATCTATCGGCAAGCGCTGCCAGAGGTCGATCAGATGTACGTCACAGAGGTTGATGTTGAGTTAGATGGTGACGCTTGGTTCCCAGAAATTGAACTAAATGAGTGGGAAGAGGTCTCGCGCGAGTGTTACCCAGTAACGCCCGAGGTGTCGCCCGGATTTTGCTTTGTCACTTGGCGGCGTGTGTAAGCGAAATAAGTTGTTTTATAAATGGTCGCGAATATTCCTGCTTTCGGTCTCGCTGTTTTTGTTGTCTTATTGAGCGTTACTTAAGTGGCGCGCTGTGTTACCACTCTTCACGAAACTGTAACTCTTTAACACATATAATTAGCAAGAAATTTTATATTACGAAACATTTAGTTTTGTCGTTGATTCTTATGTTTGCACATGATTAAAATAAGCCCCGCTGTATGAAAGCACGGTCTTACGACTGGCCGTACGGCTGACAGAAGATAATAAGCTCTGCTTTCACTAAACGTCCCAAATAGGAAAAGCAATTCCCATGAAAACGCAACGATTGAAAACAATCGCGCTGGCGGTCAGTGTGGCTGTTGGTATGCTGGCCGGATCGCCGGCCTACTCAGCTGATAAGACTGCTGGGCAAGATCCTGCCGCAGCGCAACCGCCAGCTAAACCACTTATCCCAGTCAGCTCAGTACTTGATGTTGGTATCAAGAGAACGAAGGCAGCAAAGCAATCTCAAGTAAAAGTTGATCGCTTGGCCGCTGAGACTGGTGATCTACTACAAGATTATAAAACTGTGATGAAGCAAGTAGACGGTCTCCGTGTCTACAACGCTCGTCTCGAAAAACAGATTGCTGGCCAATTGCGCCGTATAGCAAGTCTGGGTAAGTCAGTTGATGACGCAACTGTCATTCAGCGCCAGATCACTCCACTGTTGATTCGTATGATTGACGGTCTTGAGCAGTTTGTTTCTCTTGACGTGCCATTCCATAAAGAAGAGCGCGAAGAGCGTGTTGAATTCCTGCGCGCCAATATGGACCGTTCGGATATCACCATTGCAGAGAAATTCCGTCAAGTTCTCGAAGCCTACAAAATTGAAAATGAGTACGGCCGTAAAATTGACAGCTACAAAGGCGTTGCTTCGGTTGGCGGTTCTGACCGTGAAGTTAACTTCCTGCGTATTGGTCGTATCGGTTTGATGTATCAAACAACTGATGGTGAGCAATCAGGTGCTTGGGATCAAGATCAGCGCAAGTGGGTTGAGCTAGATTCTGGTGACTACCGCGGTGCTATCCAAAAGGGTCTGCGGATTTCGAACAAGCAGGCTTCTATCGATATCATGAAACTCCCGATTCCGGCTCCGGAGGCTGCTAAATAATGAAACGTAATCTATTAAAGGCCGCTGTGTTGGCATTCAGCGGTGCGATTGCCGTTGCATCCATGCCGGCGATGGCCGAAGACGCTAAGTCGCTTGACGAACTATTGAAAATGGTTAAGCAGGGCTACGCAACTGATGCTCGCGAAAACAAAGAACGCGAGCAACGCTTTGCAGCCGCTCGTTATGATCAGCAAAAAACCCTTGATGAAGCTAAGCGCACATTGGCTGCTGAAGAAAAGCGTTCGTCTGATCTAGAAAAAACATTTGAAGAAAACGAAACAGTTATCACTGAAAAGCAACGTCAGTTGAAAGAGCGTCTAGGTACCCTGACAGAATTGTTTGGTCACCTAACATCTACAGCGGGCGACCTTCGTTCTAACTTTTTGTCTTCTATCATCAGTGTTCAGTTTCCTAAACGTGACCAATTCATCGATGACCTAATCGCTAAAATGTCTGGCGCAGAAGAGCTGCCAAGCATCGAAGAGATCGAGCGGGTTTGGTTTGAACTTCAGCGTGAAATGACCGAATCTGGTCGCATCGTTAAGTTCAAAACTCCGGTGACAACTGCTGGCGGTGAGACAAACGAGCAAGAAGTTGTTCGTGTTGGTACTTTCAACATGGTTAACACTGAAGGCGAATACTTGCAGTACATCCCTGAAACTGGTGCGCTTGCTATTTTGTCTCGTCAGCCAAGTGGTCCATACATGAGCTGGGCTGAAGACCTTGCGCAAAGCACGTCAGGCATGAGCCCGTTTGGTGTTGACCCTACAGGCCCTACTGGTGGTTCATATCTAGCTGCATTGATTGATAGCCCGACTCTTACCGAGCGCTGGCATCAAGGTGGTGTGGTTGGTTATGTGATTACCGCAGTTGGTGCCTTGGCGATGTTAATTGCTTTCTGGCGCTTAATTGTTCTTTCTATCGAAGATATGAAAGTGAACAGTCAGCTGAAAAGCAAAAAAGCAAACACCAACAACAGCCTTGGTCGTGTGTTGAAAGTGCATGAAGATAATCCAACCATGGATTCAGAGACTCTTGAGCTGAAACTTTCAGAAGCAATTTTGAAAGAAACACCACGCTTAGAGAATTCTCTAAACCTTCTGAAAATTATTGCTGCAGTAGCGCCTCTACTAGGTCTACTCGGTACAGTAACCGGTATGATTATTACCTTCCAGGCGATTACTATCTTCGGTGCAGGCGATCCGAAAGCAATGGCTGGCGGTATCTCTGGTGCACTTGTAACGACTGTACTTGGTCTGGTGGTTGCGATCCCAACAGTTCTGCTGCACACCTTCGTTAGTGGTCGTGCCAAGAAGATTATCCATGTTCTTGATCAGCAAACTACGGGCATCATTGCCGAACACACGGAAGGTCACGCGGGGAATTAAGCGATGTACCTACTGAATGAATGGATCGAGATTATCCGAAGATTCATGGATTCGGGCGGCGACGTACTTTGGGCGATCGCCGGCCTAACTTTCCTGATGTGGACGCTCGCTCTAGAAAGACTTTGGTATTACAAATTTAGCCTGTCGAAAGACGTCAATGGTGCTATTGGTTCTTGGGAAAAGCGTGCGGAGCGCAAATCCTGGAATGCCAAGCAGGTTCGCGAGAAGTTGATATCTGAGGTATCGCTTAAAATTAATGCGAGTTTGCCGATGATCCAGACTATGGTGGCGTTATGCCCACTGCTGGGATTGTTGGGCACGGTTACCGGTATGATTGAAGTGTTTAACATCATGGCGGTAACTGGTGGTGGCGATGCGAAATCGATGGCTGGCGGTGTTTCAAAAGCAACAATCCCGACTATGGCGGGTATGGTTGCCGCTTTGTCAGGTGTCTTTATCAATACTTATGTAAAGAGTATTGCAGACCGTGAAAGCGAGCTTTTGGAAGACCATCTGACAACAGATCACTAAGAGAACGAACATGAGAAGGAATAAAAGAGCCGGAACAGAGGATAATCCCTCTGAAATAGACTTGACGCCGATGCTCGACGTTGTGTTTATCATGTTGATCTTCTTTATTGTAACGGCGTCCTTTATTAAGGAAGCTGGTGTCGAGGTGAATCGCCCTGACGCGTCAACATCAAGTAAGAAAGAGAATGTAAATATTCTGATTGCTGTAACAGCAACTAATGAAATATGGATTGATAAGCGCCGGGTTGATAAGCGTGCGGTTCGCTCTGTTGTTGAGCGGATGCATGCGGAAAATCCTAAAGGTGCCGTGGTTATTCAGGCTGATAAAGCTTCGAATACCGAAACGGTTACTGCGGTTATCGATGCCAGCCGTTCAGCGGGTGTATACGATGTTTCATTGGCCACTGAAGATAGCTGATCAATATGAATATTATTCGACTATTAATTGGTGCGGTATTGGCATTTGTGGTGACAGCATCGCTGTTCATCCTGATGCCATATCTTATCGAGATGGCTGACAAAACGCTGGACGAAAAGCCGCGTACAAAGCTAGCTGATATACAGATGCCGGACACCAAAATTGAAACAATGAAGGACAGCAAGCCCGATAAGCCGAAGGAGCCAGATGAGCCACCGCCGGATATGGAGCAACCTGAGATGGAAGACATCAATCCAAATTTGGATGTTGTCAATATGACCCCAGCTCAGAGTGTTGATTTGACAAATACCGCTGGCGGGCTTTCAGCCTCTGATGGCGAGTACTTGCCAATCGTTAAAGTTGCCCCTATATATCCGCGTCGTGCGCAGAGTCGTGGTGTAACTGGCTACTGTACGGTTGAGTACACGGTAACCAAGGCGGGTACCACTAGGGATATCGTTGCGGTAGATTGCGAGCCGTCGGGATATTTCGAGCGTGCTTCGATCAAGGCAGCTGAGAAATTTAAGTACAAACCGCGTGTGTCTGATGGCGAGCCTATTGAGGTTCCGGGCATACAAAACCGGTTCACTTATGAGTTGGAAAAATGATGTCTGATTATCACTTGAGCACTAAATCGTTGCGTCCGGTGTTGGTCAAGCTGGGTTGTTCTATCGCTCTCGGTGTAGCTACAGTGTTTGCCATGCCAATTGTAAGTTCATCCTTACAGCCGGTGCTTGGTGAGCAGAGCGTGGGCATTGCCCACGCCGCTGAGAAGAAAGAGAAGCCCAAAAAGAGCACACGTAGAACGCCAGCTATCCGCGCTAAAATTTATGAAAAGCTAAATGCAGCGCAGGAAGCGGCGGACGCGAAAAAGTACAATGAAGCCATCAAGTTACTCAATGATCTCCGTGATACAGAGGGTCGGAACTCGCTGAATAGCTATGAGCTTGCCAATCTCTACAATATGTATGCGTTTATTTACTTTACTCAGGAAAAGTATGAGTTAGCGCTAGATGCATATCGTAACGTTGTAAAGCAGCCGGATATTCCGGAAGCCATGGAGTTAAACACTAAATACACCATTGCCCAGCTTTACTTTGTAAAAGAAGATTACAAAGGCGGCGTAAGCACTCTGTTAGAGTGGTTCAAAGCCAAGCAAGCCTTAGGCGAAGATCCTGGTGCTGGCGCATATGCGCTTTTGTCGCAGGGTTACTACCAGCTTAAAGATCTTGACCGTGCGTTGAAGTATATTGAAGTTGCAATCAATGACTACACGAGCCGCGGGAAAGTCCCTAAAGAGCAGTGGTGGGGCTTGCAGCGTTATTTGTACTATGAAAAGAATGATATTAAGCGCGTAGCTGCGATTCTTGAAGAGACGCTAAAGTATTACCAGAAAAAAGCCTACTGGCTTCAGTTGTCAGCAATGTACAACGAACTCAAAATGGATGCTAAGTCTACTGCAGCAATGGAGACGGCTTACACCGAAGGTGTTCTGGATAATGATAAAGAGCTAATCAATATGGCGTACCTCTTCCTGTCTCAGGAAGTGCCATACAAAGCAGCTAAAGTGCTTGATAAAGGTATTAAAAAGGGTGAAATCCCTGCGACATCTAAGAATCTTGAGTTGTTAGGCAACGCCTGGCGCCAGGCTCAGGAATTGAAGAAGGCGATTCCAGAAATGGAAAAAGCAGCAGCGAAATCCGATAAGGGTGAACTGTGGTCGCGATTGGGGAACATCTATCTTGATAATGACGAGTTCGATAAGGCAGAAAAGGCCATAGAGAATGCGTTTAAGAAAGGTGATCTAAAGCGTCCTGATAGCGCGTATTTAGTGCTTGGTATGGCTCGTTTTAACCTTCAAGAGTATGACGGTGCTCGCAAAGCGTTTAAAGAAGCTGCGAAAAGCGAAAAGTCTGCCGACTATGCGAAGTCATGGATGGAGTTCATGACGAAAGAAATTGAACGGCAAGAAGGATTGAAGGATGGCTAAGTAAGCATCTTTGAAATTCTGCGAAAAGGCACCCTAGGGTGCCTTTTTTTGTATTTGAGTGATGGACGGATAGTGTTTCACTTCCTATAGTTCTATTGCGAGTTTTTAAATAAGAGTAGTTTTTTACATGCGCCCGCTGGTAATTAGTTTTAAACAGTTTTCGTTGCTAGCTTGTGCCTATCTATGGCTAGGTGCCGTGCATGCCGGCGATCAAGGAGAGCCGGATGATGAGGCGCGCGGGTTATTCAGTCGCACTCTTCATGGTGCAGAGTCTACTCGAGATACTTGGTCGGAGCGTTGGGTCGATTTTGCAGAGGGCGTTGACTACTTTTTTACGAAAGAAGATTCTCCACCGGACTACCAAAACGAGAGTTATGTTAAGTTGCAGCTAAAGCAGACCTGGGAAGAGCACGGTATTATTCAGACCGATGTTCGAGTGAAAGCGAAGTTTGATCTGCCAAATACTCAGCGAAATGCAAAGCTGTTCTTTAGTAGCGACGAATACACTGAAAACTCTCTGGAGGAGCGGGTTAGAAGTAATTCGACGGGAGAGCGTTTTCGCCGCAAAGAATCAGTGTCTGGTATCGAATTGACGCCAGAGGGCGAGTGGAATAAATGGAAGCGTTCGGCGAGGATCGGTATCAAGTTGCGCGCGCCATTAGTGACCTTCGGTAGATATCGCCTGACTCGTCCCATGGATAACTGGGGGGAGTGGCTACCGGAGTTTACTCAAGAAATTTGGTATTTCAGTGATCGTGGTTGGGGAGAGACTAGCGAGTTTGAAATGCACCGGCCCTTGGGTGAAAAAATGGGGCTTCGCTACTATACCGTTCTCGAGTTTGAGGACCAAAATGACTTTTTCGAAAATGTGCATGTTTTTTCATTAGCGCAGGGGCTATCTCAGCGGTCAGCAATGGAATATCGTGTCGGCACGGTCTTCTCAACGGAAGACAGTGCACGAATGACCGCTTATTTTGTTGGCTCGAACTACAGTTATAAGCTGTATGAGGACTGGATTTTTCTTACCGCTGGACCGGAAGTGTTTTTCCCAAGAACCGAAGGTTGGAATGCGGAAGCAAGTTTTACTATAAAGCTTGATGTCTATTTTTCAAAGTAAGCTTTACTGCATACCCCGTCTGAACTAGATTACCTTCTTCTTCGAGTGATACGTCATCTTTGATCCGCCTTGACGTGGCGAGTGTTAGTTGGCGCGATGTGTGCTAGAACTAGAAGTAGCACTAAGTAGATTGTGTTCCACGGGTTTAAATGTATCCCCCTTCAATCTTCGTGTTTCGCTATAAAGCCGTAGTTAATTTGTAAGGCACAAGGTCTATGCTTATAGGATATATGCATATTGGTCTATCAGAGTTGTTTAGCCAGGCCTTGTGTTTCGTAGATATATTCAATGTATAAACGGATGTTGACGTAAATGCGTTTTCCGCAGGAGAAGTAATGACAATTCGCGTGGCTATTCATCACAAGACTTATTATAGTTTTGACCGCCTAGTTAACCTTTCGCCACACATTATACGCCTGCGGCCGGCGCCGCATAGCAGAACGCCAATTCACAGTTACAGTATGAAGATTGTACCTGAAACGCATTTTTTGAACTGGCAGCAAGACGCGTTTGGCAATTACTTGGGCCGACTGGTTTTTCCAGAGAAAACCGATAAATTCTCGGTCGAAGTCGAAGTCCTGGCGGATATGACCGTTATCAACCCTTTTGACTTCTTCGTTGAGGAATACGCAGAGAAATTTCCTTTCTACTATAAAAAGCAACTTAAGAAAGAGTTGGCACCTTATCTTGAGAAAGAAAAACAGGGTAAATTATTCAATAAATTAGTGAAGTCAATTTCCAATACGAAGCGCCCGGTGAATGATTTTCTGGTTGAGGTAAACCAAACCCTTGAAAAGAAAATTGAGTACTGCCTTCGTTTTGAGCCTGGCGTACAGGACCCCGAAGAAACATTGCAATTGGCGAAAGGCTCCTGCCGTGATTCCGCGTGGTTAGCTGTGCAGTTGTTTCGTCACTTGGGTATAGCGGCGCGCTTCGCGTCCGGCTATTTGGTGCAGTTAACCTCTGACGAAAAGTCCTTGGATGGCCCGAGTGGTCCAGAAGAAGACTTTACTGATTTGCACGCTTGGTGTGAAGTATACATTCCGGGCGCCGGTTGGATCGGCCTTGATCCTACGTCAGGCTTGTTTGCTAGCGAAGGTCATATTCCGCTTGCGTGTACTCCCGATCCGGTGTCTGCGGCGCCCATAGAAGGTTATACCGATGAGTGTGAAGTGGAATTTGATTATTCCAATGTTGTTGAGCGTGTTCATGAAGATCCCCGCGTTACCAAGCCTTATAGTGACGATCAGTGGGCTGATATTTTATTGCTTGGCGAACAAGTTGACGACGATCTCATTAAAAATGATGTTCGACTTACGATGGGAGGTGAGCCTACATTTGTATCTGTTGATGATATGGAATCCCCCCAGTGGAATATAGAGGCGCTTGGCGCCGAAAAGATAAGTTTAGCGAAAACACTGCTGTTGAAATTGCGTGATCATTTTGCGCCGCAGGGCTTATTGCATTATGGCCAGGGGAAATGGTACCCCGGTGAGGAAGTACCGCGCTGGGCGCTAGGTTTGTTTTGGCGAAAAGATAATGAGCCGCTGTGGGCTGATTCGGCGCTTTTGGCTCGAGTTGATAATGACTACGGCCACAATGTGGCGACCTCAGAAAAGTTCGCGTTAAGTCTGGCAGAAAAGCTAAGTTTAGCTAAAGACTATGTGCAACCCGCATACGAGGATGCCCTGTACTACTTATTACAGGAGCAAAAAATACCGAAGAATATCGATATTCTAGCGTCTAAAATCAGTGATGATCTTGGTCGTCGGCGTCTTGCGCGATTGCTAGAGCAAGGTTTTAAAGACCCTACTGGCTATGTCGTTCCGCTAGCGTGGGAGCCGGTGATAGGCGAGTGGATAAGCAGTGTTTGGAATGTAAAGCGCGAGCGTCTGATACTCACTCCCGGTGATTCTCCGATGGGGTTGCGCTTGCCTTTGGGGGACTTGCCTGAATTAGAAGAGCCTGAAATTCAGCCAGATCGCGATCCTTTTGAAGAGCGAGGCCCACTGCAGGCTCGTCAAGATATTCATTTTCCAATTGAGCCTACCGCGCCGACGCCACAGCGCTTGCAAAGTGCGTCTAAGGCGTTGGCTGACAAGCTCAAGTACGCCCAGAGCTTGGTAAGAACGGCAATGTGTCTCGAGGCGAGGGCAGGGAAAGTGCATATCTTTATGCCACCACTACACAGCCTTGAACATTATGTTGAACTAGTGGCGGCGATCGAAGAAACCGCTAAAGAGCTCAGTGTCCCGGTAATTTTAGAAGGCTATGAGCCGCCACGTGATCCTCGCTTACAAAAGCTCTTGGTGACGCCGGACCCAGGTGTTATCGAGGTGAACGTACACCCCACATCGAGCTGGAAAGAATTGGTGGCGAACACCACTGAGTTGTATTCCGCGGCACGTGAATCGCGTCTCGCAGCAGAAAAATTTATGTTAGATGGCCGTCATACCGGGACCGGCGGCGGTAATCACATTACTTTGGGCGGTGTAACGCCTAGTGACAGCCCCATATTACGACGTCCAGATCTGTTGCGCAGTTTGGTCACGTTTTGGCAGCATCATCCAAGCTTGTCATATATTTTCTCAAGTGCATTTATTGGGCCGACGAGTCAGGCGCCGCGAGCTGATGAGGGTCGCGATGAAATGATGTACGAGATGGAGATCGCGTTTCAGCAAATGCCTGACGGGCTGGCGGAGCAGCCTTGGTTGGTGGACAGGTTAATGCGTAACCTGCTCATCGATATTACCGGTAATACCCATCGCGCTGAGTTTTGTATAGATAAGCTGTATGCGCCGGGCAGTGCAACCGGCCGATTGGGCATACTCGAATTTCGGGGCTTCGAAATGCCGCCACATAGCCGGATGTCCTTGGTGCAGGCTTTGTTGATTCGAACTATGGTTGCACGATTCTGGAATGAGCCTTACAAGAAACCTTTGGTTCGTTGGGGTACAGCCCTGCACGATAAGTTCATGCTGCCGCATTATTTGTGGCAAGACATGAAAGATGTTGTGGCCGATTTGGAGCGCGCGGGCTATCCATTTAAAGCCGAATGGCTATTGCCTTTTGAAGAGTTTCGTTTCCCTCACTACGGTCGCGTCAAGCTTGATGAGATTGAAATCGAATTGCGCTGGGCTGTTGAGCCTTGGAATGTGCTCGGTGAAGAGGTAGGCAGCTTTGGTACGGCACGATATGTTGATTCGTCTGTTGAGCGGCTACAAGTTAAACTGACCGGGTTAACCGATAGTCGCTATGTTCTTGCGTGTAATGGTCGCCGAGTGCCGCTGGCAAATACTGGGCGTCATGGTGAATATGTCGCTGGTGTGCGCTATCGGGCTTGGGCACCGCCATCAGCGTTGCATCCTACTATCGGAGTGCATACGCCGCTGGTGTTTGACCTGATCGATACTTGGACGGGGCGTTCTGTCGGGGGCTGCAGTTATCATGTGTCTCATCCCGGTGGGCGTACCTACGAAACCTTCCCGGTGAACGCGTTTGAAGCAGAATCGCGACGTGGTAATCGCTTCAGTACGGTAGCGCACACACCTGGGCCATACACACCAAGGCCTGATTTGGACGCGGTGCGGGAGTTCTTTGCCGAGCCACCACGACCTATGGCGCCGCCGCCAGAAGAGTCACCTGGTGAGTATCCACACACCCTCGACTTGCGTCGCAAGCCAAACTGGATCGGTTAGCCACGTTTGCTTAGTTAGGCTAGCGATAACTCGATCATTTTGAGTTGTCGCTAGCTCTAGCTGTTTCCCCCTCCAGACGGACGACGTCTATACCTCATTGATGCCTATACAATATTGAGTCAGCCCTCACTTAGGGGAGTAGATGTGTTCGCTACTTTCCGCTCTAGCTATAGCTCTACGAGAATAAAAATATGACGAAGAAGCTTGATTACGTGAAAACTCGTCGGGAGGATGTCGACGAGATTCCACTGAAGTGGCAGCGTTTGATTCAGCGAGTGATGAAACATTACACGCGATTCAATGTGTGGGTTTATAAGAAAAGTGGCGGACGGTTATTAAAAAATTTCCCCGGTGGTTTCCCCATTTGTATCGTTGGTATGACTGGCCGTAAGAGCGGTGAACGGCGCGAAATTGCCTTAATTCATCTGCCGTGGGGTGATAATAAATTATTGGTGGCATCTCAGGGTGGTATGGAAAAGCATCCGCAATGGTATTTCAATATCGCCGCTCAACCAGAGATCGATATCATGGTGCGCGGTGATAAAAAGTCCTACCTTGCAATTCAGGCGGATGACGATCAAAAGAGAGATCTGTGGCCGCATTTACTGAGTTTGTACCCAGATTTTGACGAGTATCAGGCGCGAACTGATCGAGATATTCCCGTGTTTATCTGCAAGCCACAATAGCGGACATCTGCGCAAAAAATAATAAAGGAATAGTGTATGTCGGATTCTGTAGTTGCGGCTGAGCAACAGCGTAGCTTGGCTTTGCATGGCGTTGTCATTTTGTTTCTCGGTCTGCTAGCGGGAATCGGGTTTTCATATGCTGCATCCACGATGGAGGTGGTTGATCCTGCTTACGGTGCGTGGCGCTTTGCACATATGGAAGGCATTCTAAATGGTGTTCTTGTGTTGGCTGTGGCCGGAGTGTGGCAGCGTGTAAATCACGCGGGAAAACTAATTACTCTTGCTCGGATAGCGTTAGTGCTGGGTTGTTATGCCAATATCGTCGGCCCACTGATTAATGCCTTGTTTATAGGGAAGCGGCTAATTATTCCCGAAAGCGGTATTGAGGCATTGGTGGTCTACGGGTTTTATATTCCCGGCACTTTACCGCTATTTTCGTTTGCCGTGTTTGCGCTAAACCTCTTTCGCCAGCGTAGAAATACATTGGTTTAAAGAATAAAGCAGTTACCCGCACCCGCACCCGCATTACCGAGTGTGTAGCTTATAGGGGCTGCTTGATTTTGTTCACGTTCAGTGCATGGTGCTGTCTACGACATCTAAAATGGTGCGGTTAAATATTTAAATAGGTGTGCTCATTATTCATGTGTGTCAGCGAAGCCCCCTAAAGCCAACTTCATGAGGCGGGTGAGAGTTTGTTTGGGTATTTAAACTCGCACTCTTTGTTGATTGTTTTTGGTGCTGAAGGATAGTGTGGCGCCTTTATTTGGTGCGATTTTTTTATTTGCTTGCTCAGTGTTTGAAAAATATTTGTGATGACTGTCCTTTGGGCTTTTATGGCGTGGCTATCGAACCGAAATAAACTCACGTGTGGCTACTTAGAAGATCATGCTAATCGAGTCCAGAGCTCGGGAGAATTCCCTTAGTAAGGTCTGATTTTTCTTAAGAACTGACTGAGATCAGGCGGTAATTGACCTGGCCCGCTTTCTTTTCTTTTTCAATATGCCAATTAGTCGGCAACGATGGCAGCGGCTCGTCAGTCGCTGTTTCAATATAAATAAGTGTGCCGAATTTTAAGTGTTTACTCGCTAGTGCTGCTATCACCGGTGCCAGCAGCGCTTTGTGAAATGGTGGATCTAGAAAAATAATGTCGTGCGCTATTGTTCTGTTAGCCAGATATGTCTCGGCGCTTTGGCAGTGAACGAGTCCGGAGCTGCACTGCAATATGTTTAGGTGCTCGCGTATATCGCGGCAGGTATTGGCGTCGGTTTCGACAAAGTCACAGTGGTCGGCGTAACGTGACAGGGCTTCTAGTCCCAATGCTCCCGAACCGGCAAATAAGTCGAGGCAGTGTGCGCCGTGAATCGTCGGGCTGAGCCAGTTGAACAGGGTTTCTCGAATGCGGTCGCTGGTTGGGCGCAGTCCCTCGGCGGCCTGAAAGTGCAGCTTTCTGCTGCGCCACTGTCCGCCAATGATTCTCAAAATGCCTTGTGGTTCTTTATTGTGATGGCCTTGCGGTTTGCGCATGGGTATTCCGGTGCCAGTTACTCAGAGAAATGGTAGGATAAGGCTTTTATTTTTGCTGTAAACCTTACCTCGGAATTTAAATACCCGCATGACAGATAACGCAACACCGTCGGAACTTGAACCGGAAGTAAAAAAGAAGGGTTTATTTGCCCGTTTTAAAGAGTCTTTTGTCGGCTCAGAGGAAGACCAGGCGGCGCTAGCGGCGGCCGAAGGTTTTATCGATGATGCGGAAATAGCGCCTTGGCAACATCTTGAATTATCACCCGAAGAGCAGGCGTCACTGTTGGTTCGCTTTCGCGAAGGCTTGAGCAAGACCGGCGCGCAGCTCGGCGAGGGCATGGCTAATTTATTCCTCGGTCGCAAAGAAATTGATGACGAGTTACTTGAAGAGATCGAAACCCATTTATTGATGGCCGACGTTGGTGTTGATGCAACCCAAGAAATCATCGGTAATCTGACCAGCCGGGTATCGCGCAAAGAGCTCAATGACCCTGAGACTTTGTATGTCGCCTTGCAGGAAGAACTCAGTACCATGCTCGCCGCAGCAGAAGAAGAATTGGTGATACCGGTCAGCGATAAGCCCTATGTGATTTTGATGGTGGGTGTAAACGGTGTTGGAAAAACCACCACCATTGGCAAACTGGCTAAACAGTTTCAAGCTGGGGGCCGTTCGGTGATGTTGGCAGCGGGGGATACCTTTCGTGCGGCGGCGGTGGAGCAGTTGCAGGTTTGGGGTGAGCGCAATGAGGTTCCGGTGATCGCTCAGCATACCGGGGCTGATAGTGCATCGGTATTGTTCGATGCCTTGCAAGCGGCCAAATCCAGAAAAGTCGACATATTGATCGCAGATACCGCAGGGCGCTTGCACAATAAAGACAATCTGATGGAAGAATTGAAAAAGGTGGTGAGAGTGCTCAAAAAGCTCGACCCTGAGGCCCCCCACGAAGTGATGTTGGTGCTGGATGCTGGTACTGGTCAAAATGCCCTGTCGCAGGCCAAGCATTTTCAGCAGGCGGTTGGTGTCACGGGGCTTACTTTAACGAAGCTAGATGGCACGGCAAAGGGCGGTATTGTCTTCGCGATCAGTAAGCAGCTCGGTATTCCCATCCGTTTCATTGGTGTGGGTGAAAGTATTTTGGATTTACGTCCTTTCCGAGCGAATGAGTTTGTCGGTGCCTTATTTGGGTGGCAGCAAAAGCAATGATTGAATTTGATCAGGTTTGCAAGCGTTACGAAGGTGGTTATGAAGCGCTCACCAATCTGAGTTTTCATATTCCCCGCGGCGAAATGCGCTTTTTAACTGGCCACAGTGGCGCCGGAAAAAGTACCTTGCTAAAGCTGATCATGGTGATGGAGCGGGCCAGCTCTGGACAAGTTATTGTCGGCGGGCGAAATCTATCGCGCCTGCCTGCCCGCCGCATTCCAGAAGTGCGCCGCGAGGTTGGCGTGGTGTTTCAAAATCATCAGCTATTGTTTGATCGTACGGTATACGACAACGTGGCGTTACCGCTGATTATTGCGGGCTATGGTCATCGCGATATTGGTCGCCGTGTGCGAGCGGCGCTCGACAAGGTGGGCCTGCTGGACAAAGAGCGTAAAAACCCGGTGACGTTATCCGGTGGTGAGCAGCAGCGTGTGGGTATTGCCCGTGCGGTGGTGAATAAGCCTGCTTTATTACTGGCGGATGAGCCTACTGGTAACCTCGATCCGCAATTGTCTGCGGAAATTATGCATTTGTTTGAGCAGTTCAAACAGGTCGGTGTCACCGTATTAATCGCGACCCATGACTTAGGTTTGATTGCGCGCATGCCATATCGGCTGCTGACCTTGCGTAATGGTCAGCTAGTGACTGCGGGGTTGGATAATCATGGCCCCGAATAAACAAAATAAAATGAACAAACGCCGCTTGGGTCAGTTGCAGGCGCCGCCGGGAAGAAAAGACGTTAAGGGCGCGCGTAAGCACAAGACCAGTTTTAGTGACCGACTGGCGGGGTATCGCAGTCACCATCAGCAGGTAGCAATAGATAGTTTGCGCCGCTTGGTGAGACGTCCGGCAACAAGCTTAATGACCACGCTGGTGATTGCTATCGCCTTAGCACTGCCTGTGGGGTTATATGTTGGCTTGAATAATTTAGATGAAGTGAGTGACGGTTGGGAAGGCGCCGCGCGCATCTCACTTTTCTTAAAGCCGTCGGTGAGTGCGGGTCAGGCAGATGCCCTGCGGAGCAAAATAGCGGCGCGTGATGGTGTGGTTGCCGCTGAATATATATCGCCGGCCAGCGCCTTAGAAGAATTTCGCGCCAGTTCAGGCTTTGGTGATGTACTTGACGAACTGGAATCAAACCCCTTGCCAGGTTTGATTGTTGTGACGCCGCGGGAGGCCAGCGTGTCGGCAGCGACCGTCATGGATCTGCAAAGAGACCTTGGTCTGCTTCCCGAGGTGGATTTAGCGAAATTAGATATGGAGTGGCTGCAGCGGCTTAATCGCATTACCGAATTGGGTAGACGCTTAACCCTAGGGTTGGCGGCAATGTTGGCTGTGGGTGTACTGCTTATTATTGGTAATACCATTAAATTAGCGATCGAGAGCCGTCGAGATGAAATTCTGGTGGTGAAATTGGTCGGCGGCACCAATGCCTTTGTGCGTCGGCCATTTTTGTATACCGGATTCTGGTATGGTTTAGGGGGTGGCCTTTTGGCGTGGCTGCTTGTTCAGGGTGGCCTGTGGTGGTTGCGCGGCCCAATTGCTGAATTGTCACTGTCTTACCAGAGTGGTTTCCACCTATTGGGCCTCGGTTTTGTGGATACTATAGTATTGTGGCTTTTTGCTGGCGCACTCGGCCTATTGGGAGCCTGGTTAGTAGTAGGCCGCGAATTACGGGCCATAGAGCCGCGTTAAAACCTCGCAAAATCCCGGGTAATAAGGGTTTTGGCTTGGTACTTGAACTTTGCGGCGTTTGGTACTCTAATAAGCATCGGTGTTTCACTTGGTTTCATCAACGAATTTAGGAGGATGTGCAATGAGTAGTCATTTACAGCCGTTACAGCAGCTTGTACCGGGTGGTGATCTCTCTGCATATATTCAGTCGGTTGGCAGCATCCCTGTGCTTAGCCCAGAGCGTGAGCGTGAGCTAGCCGAAGATCTGTTTTATCACGGCAATGTAGAGGCGGCCCGTCAGTTGGTTATGTCGCACCTCCGTTTTGTTGTGCACATCGCCAAGAGCTACAAAGGTTACGGCCTAGCTCAGGCAGACCTGATCCAAGAAGGCAATGTTGGTTTAATGAAGGCGGTTAAGCGTTTTGATCCTGAAAAAGGTGTTCGCTTGGTGTCCTTTGCTGTCCACTGGATTAAGGCTGAGATCCACGAATACGTGTTGCGTAATTGGCGCATAGTTAAAATTGCTACCACAAAGGCCCAACGTAAATTGTTCTTTAATTTGCGTAGCGCGAAAAAAGAACTGTCTTGGTTAAGCAATGATGAAGTTCATGCAGTTGCCGCCGATTTAGGTGTTGATGTCGCTGAAGTTCGCAGAATGGAAGGACGTTTAAGCTCGGTAGATGTTGGCTTTGACGCCGACACTGATGACGAACGGGGCCCTGTGGCACCGGTCCATTATCTTGAAGATCACAGTGCGGATCCGGCCCTATTGCTTGAATCTGACAATCTGGAAGAGAGTAATCACCAGAATTTGTCTATGGCATTGTCAGGTCTAGACGAGCGTAGCCGCGATATTCTGCAGAGCCGCTGGTTAAACGATAACAAAGCTACCCTGCATGACTTGGCTGACCGCTACAGTGTGTCTGCTGAGCGTATACGTCAGCTCGAGCAGGCCGCCATGAAAAAACTACGGGTGGCGATGGAGGCCTAAGGCTTTCTACTGTCCCTGCATATATTTAACTGAAAGCCTCGCGTCGCGGGGCTTTTTTATTCGTGTCTATCACTACTCTGTTCCCGTAAAACTGACTCGCCATAGAAAGACTGACTTTTTTAAGCCCACAGAGATACGTACAATAGCGCCACTTATTACTTTCAGGGCAAACACATGGCATCCCTAACGCTTTTTGCGGCGGCGATTCTCGGCTTTTTTGCGGTTGGCTTGGGTGCCTTTGGCGCGCATGGCTTAAAGGCAAGCTTGTCGGCAGAGATGATGGCGGTATATCAAACCGCTGTTCAGTACCACTTCTATCATTGTTTCGCCCTATTGATTGTCGGCGTGCTTATGCACAGTGGCGTTCAGCATGTATCGCTGCGTATATCAGCAGTATTGTTTTTTGTCGGTGTGCTGGTATTTAGTGGCAGCCTATATGCCTTGGCGTTAACCGGCACGCGGTGGTTGGGGGCGATTACACCTATTGGTGGGCTTATGTTTCTTTTGGCTTGGGCTTGTTTGGCATATTCAGCATGGAAGGCGATGTAATGACTGAGAACGCAGCGCCGATTCGTCGTCGAATTAAAAGCTTTGTCCTTCGCACGGGGCGTATGACCGATGGCCAGCGACGAGCTTACGGCATTAATATGGCTGAGTTAGGTTTGCAGCGCGGCGACGGCATGCAAAATTTTGAGGCCACCTTTGGGCGTGTTGCGCCGGTGGTGCTAGAGATTGGCTTTGGTATGGGTGACTCCCTCGCAGAGATGGCGGCCGCGGCGCCAGAAAATGACTTTATCGGTGTAGAGGTTCACACGCCGGGCGTGGGACGTTTGCTCTATTTGGCGCAGGAAGCTGGCCTTAAGAATCTTCGTACCTATTGCGACGATGCGGTGGAAGTATTGGCGCAATGTATCCCCGACAACAGTCTTAGCCGTGTTCAGATCTACTTTCCAGATCCTTGGCATAAAGCGCGGCATCACAAGCGCCGTCTTATACAGCCACTATTTGTTCAAACCCTGCGAAGCAAACTTAAGCTGGGTGGTATTTTGCACTTGGCGACTGACTGGGAAAATTACGCTGAGCATATGATGGACGTCATGAGTGATGCCGAGGGCTATAGCAATATGGCTGATGGTCGCGAATATTCTCCCAGACCGGATTATCGGCCAGTGACTAAATTTGAAAAGCGCGGCGAAAGTTTAGGTCATGGCGTGTGGGATTTACTGTTTACTAAAACGGCTTAGCTGATAGCTGTATATTGAAGATGTAGCACCATTTTGAATATTGCGGTAGTCCCCGGTGTTCTGAATTTTAAAGACGTTTGTTTCTGTGCCGAGCGCTGTGCACTGCCCGCTCAAATAAGTCATTTAAATCGCCGGGCGTCACATCGATAAACGAATTCATTTGCTGCAGCGCCGCAGCGAAATCCTCTTGAGAAATAGCAGTCGCGATATCGCTACTATTGAGTTTCGCTGTGGTGTATTCCTTGGCGTATTGATGATGAAACCAGTAGCTAGGGTAGCGGCGCCATCGAAATAAGGCGTTAAATAGCACGCCGCAAAACACAAGGCTAAGTACATTTAGCATGACCGGGAAGGCGGCATAGCGATAAGCTAATGAAAAGATACTGCTGCCGCCGACGACAGCGAAAAGTGCGGTGGCGCCTCCGGGAGGATGTAGGCAGCGCAGATAATACATAGCCATTATCGACAGTCCGACAGCGGAAGCAGCGGCTATATGGGTGTTAGGTATATGCTGTTGGCAGAACACGCCGATACAGGCCGAGATAAGGTGGCCGCCAATAACTGGCCACGGTTGTGACAGGGCGCCATGAGGTACGGCGAAAATAAGTACCGCTGATGCGCCTGTCGAGGTAACGAGGAGCAGCGCTGCGCTGTCTTTCACAAATAAGTGCGAAACAAAGTAACAAAGGTAGATACTGGCGAAACCACCGAGCCCGGATAGCCACTTTTCCAGATGGCCTGTGACGTTTTGTTCGATACCGATGATTAGGCCGAGTTCATTAATAAATTTGCGCATTGGCGATATGTTCTTACTTTGAGTGGTTTTGGGGCGCCTTGAACAATTGGTGCCACATATTGGGGCGGCGATAGTAAAGACTTCTTTTATATCTGTATAATGAATATATGTGATAGTTTGCTTCGTATTTTCGGAAGTAAGTTGTGGTGTAAGTGCGCTGCAATGTTGAGGGTCGCAAATGGATATTGAGTTAGCGCGCACATTCCTAGAGGTGATGAGTGCAGGGAGCTTTTGCGGCGCGGCAGAGCGGTTGCATGTCAGCCAGACGACTGTTACCGCCAGAGTTCAGTCCTTAGAGGAAACAGTGTCCTGCCAATTATTCGTTCGCAATCGTAGCGGCGCTAAACTGACGGCAGAAGGCGAGCGATTCGTCGCCTACGCAACAACACTCGTTCAGACTTGGGAATGCGCTAAGGCGGAAATGAAGCTACCGCGAGGGCGAGAGTCACGTTTGCGTGTGGGGGCGGAAACCAGCTTGTGGAATCCAGTTTTGACAAGCTGGGTAGCTTGGTTGCAACAGTACTGTCCTAGTGTGGCGGTTAATGCAGATGTGTCCGATGCGAAAACTTTACTCAGGAAACTCGAAAAGGGGCTCCTTGATGCAGCAATTGTTCATCAACCTAATTATTTCTCAGGTTTTATGGTGGAGCAGCTGCTGGAAGAAAAACTGATACACGTGCAGGTGCCAGATAAGCCCACACCGAACTTGTTTGTCGATTGGGGGCCCGAGTTTAAAGCGCAGTATGATGCCGCATTGCCGCAGCCTAGGCAGGCGGCATTCTCATTTAACCTCGGGCCATTGGCACTGCGTGTTATGTTGAGTGGTGGCGGAAATGGCTATTTTAGAACGCGGGTGGTTGAGTCTCATCTACGAAGTGGTGAGTTGGAGCGTGTTATCGGTTCTCCTGAATTTACGCATCCCGTGTTTTTAGTTTATCGCTCGCCTTGTTCAGACTCGACATTATCTATGGGGCTAGAAGGCTTGCGGTCAATCGTTCGCGACCATGCTGAATGGCAGGTCTAGTGCAACCCCGTTCTTGGGTGAAAATCTAAAATTTACTGGTATACGTATTTTGCCGGCAACGGCATAGCGAGGTCGCAATGACAATGATATTTGAGCCACTGGTATTTCCATGTGGAAAGAAAATGCCAAACAGGCTGTCTTTGGCGCCGTTAACAAATACCCAAAGTTTTGCGGATGGCTGCCTGTCTGACGATGAAATTAAGTGGTTAACAATGCGGGCCGAGGGGGGCTTTGGTCTAACGATGACTGCTGCGGCGCATATTCATGCTAATGGGCAGGGCTTTCCTGGGCAGCTTGGTATTTTTAGTGATAGCCAATTGCCGGGTTTGCGGAAAATGGCTAAAAAGATTAAGGCTGAGAACAGTCTTGCGGTGGTGCAGTTGCATCATGCAGGATTGCGCTCTCCTCGTGAGCTTACCGGCGAAGTGCCGGTGGCGCCCTCACCATCGGAAAAGTTTGCGGCGAGGGGCTTAAGTCATGGTGAAGTTAAAAGCTTAATTGAGGACTTCATTCAAGGGGCTGAGCGAGCCAAAGCAGCAGGGTTTGACGGTGTTGAATTGCACGCCGCGCACAACTACATTATTTGTCAGTTTTTGAGTTCCGAATTTAATCGACGAACAGACGAATACGGTGGATCACTGGAGAATCGCTCGCGGGTATTATTCGACATTATCAGTGGCATTCGTAAACGTTGCGGTGCTGATTTCCTGCTTGGCGTGCGCTTGACGCCGGAGCGCCACGGTATTGAACTTGGCGAGGCCGTAGCGACAGCTAAGGTCTTATTTGCTAAGCAGGAAATAGACTTTCTCGATATCTCGGCGTGGAATATTTATAAAGAGCCAGTTGACGAAACCCTGCAGGGGCGGAGTTTATTGTCGTATTTTACTGAGCTTGAACGCGGTGCTGTGCGCTTGGCGGCGGCGGGAAAAGTCTACACGCCAGAGGATATTCAGTTTGGCTTGGATGCGGGGTTAGATTTTGTGCTCATGGGGCGTGCAGCGATGTTGCATCATAATTATCCGATGCTATTGAATGCCAATGCTGATTTTGTACCAAACAGAACGCCGGTTAGTCGAGCGTATCTTTTATCCGAAGGGCTGAGTGAAACGTTTATAGATTATGTGGGCGGTCAGTGGCCCGATTTTATTGCCCAGTAATTTATTTGCCTTTATTTGTTTTTTTAGATTAAATAATTAATTATGTAAATATTTAAGCGCGATAACCGCCGCCGCGGTGCGGTTCTCAACGTTTAGTTTGCGGAAAATTTGTTCTAAATGTTTGTTCGCGGTGCGTGGGCTCATACTCAAAATTGTGCCAATTTCACGATTGGTTTTACCATGGGCTATCCACAGTAAGACTTCCGCTTCGCGTTCGGTAATTGGTAATGCTGAGCGTAGTAGATCCACGTCTGATGGGCGCTCCAGATCAATTAATTGTAGCAAGTATTCGTCGTTACCAGTCTGGCTAATGTAGCGAATCTCCAGCGGCTTTTCTGCGGCTTTTATTAGCAAGCCTTTTTCTTTGTTAAAGTGGGGTGCGAGTAATTGTCGCAGTTGAGCGGGCAAGTTCTCGTTTAGCCACTTACTGTCTAGTCCTGCCTCTTCGAGTAAATGATAAGCCTGTGGTGTTGCCCATAATAGACTGCCATCCGCCGCTGCAGAAAACAAAAATTGTCCCGCACTATCTAATGCAACTCTGGCGCTCAAAGTCAGGCGAGCGTTTGCTAGATGTGCTTTCATTCTAGCGATGAGTTCGTCGCCTTTTACCGGTTTGGTTATATAGTCTACGCCGCCGGCAGCGAAACCTTTCACAATACTTTCTGTGTCGCTAAGGCCCGTCATAAAAATAACCGGAATATGGGCAAGGTCGCGATTTTCTTTAAGTCTACGGCAGGCTTCGAATCCGTCCATATTTGGCATCAGTGCGTCCATCAAAATCACGTCTGGGGTGATATTGGCCGCAATAGTAAGTGCTTGGGCACCTTCGAGAGCGACTAGCACTGTAATGCCAGCTTGGTCCAAGGTATCGTTCAGCATACTGAGTGTGTCGGGTGAGTCGTCGACAATCAGTACGACGTCTTTTTTGCCGCGGTTTGTATTCATGACTTGCTATCTTCCAATGCGTTGATGAGAGCGGCAAACTGAAATCCAGCGGCAAGCTCTTGTAATGTGTTTAGCGTTGCGGGGTCGGCATTCCCCTTTTCAGATATTTTTTCTAGACAATGTTTAATGCCTTTGGCGTAACCGATTTTTGCTAATTGGATAAGTTCGCGACGGTTTTCCTCGGTGAGAGGTGAGCCTAAATTAGGATGGTTTGGCCTGGCCGAAAGAGACGCGGCTCGGTGTTCTTCTGATTCGTAGCGCCAGACAATGTCAGCATGCTTGCTGAGGTAATCGAGTGCTTGAGAAAGCCGGATGGGCTTAAACAAATAGGCGTCGTGCGGTGGCACGCCGCTGCTTGCCGGAGTGACTTCGGCGGCATTCGCCGAGATCATAATAATGGTCGCATTGTGTATTCGCTCACGGATTGCGGCGGCGAGCTCCCAGCCGCTCATCCCGGGCATCGAAATGTCTAATAAGAAAACCTGCGGCTGTGGTTCACAGTAACGTAACATATCTAAGCAGGTATTCCCGTCCGGCGCAGTAATGACATTAAAACCAAGTGGGTTGAGCATGTCACTGAGCAGGCTGCGGTGAGTGGGCTCGTCGTCTACAACGAAGATCGTTCTCTCGTCGCCTTCGTAGCCAATAATTTTGCGTTCAAGCGGCGTCGAGGTGGCGAGCTTGTCTGTGCTGCTTAGCATGAGCGATACTTTCACTTCGCTGCCTACGCCTACTTGGCTGTGTATGGCAATGTCGCCACCCATGATGTCGGTTAGCAAGCGAGTAATAGTGAGACCTAATCCGGTGCCGGCAACGTGTGGCGAGCCTGGTTTACGGACTCGTTCAAAGGGTTTAAATACCCGCTCGATATCCTCAGCTGCAATGCCGACCCCTGTGTCGTTAATACGAAACTCTGCGACTTGATTCCGGTAACTTACGGTGAAATTAACTCGCCCTTCGGGCGTGTATTTTATCGCATTTGAAATAAGGTTGATCAGGATTTGGCGCAGTCGTTTTTCATCGGTTTTAACTGTCTCCGGTAACGGTGTGAGTCGGTCAAAGCTAAAGCCTATGCCCTTAGCCTGCGCTTGAACTTGGAACATACTAATAATTTGATCAAGCAAATTGCCGAGATTCACATCAGAGGGAGAAAGCTCGAGTCGGCCCGCTTCTATTCGGGAAATATCTAGCAGTCCCTCTATTAAATCGGCCAAGTGCTCGCTACTACGTCTAATCACGCGAAGCGCGTCTAGGCGGCTTGCTGGAATGCTGGGGTCTTTTTCGAGGAGTTGTGCGTAGCCCAAGATAGCATTAAGTGGTGAGCGCAACTCATGGCTAATGCCGGTCAGATAACGGGTTTTGGCTTGGTTGGCAGATTCCGCTATTTCTTTGGCTTGCTGCAATTGCATATCGGTTTGTTTGTGTGCAGCGATCTCAGTCATCAGCAACTCTGTTTGCCGTTGCGATTCTTCCTGTGCAACGCGGCGGCTGTCGTGCACCAAGGCAAACATCCACGCCAAAATGCCAGATACAATGAGCAGTATGAAGAAGACATTGCTGAGTGCGCTGGCCGCGAGGCTACGCTCCATGCCTTCGTCAATGGTGATTTGTATATAGACCAGCGCAAGTACACTGGCGATCATAAAGCTGATTAAGGTAAACAATCCGATAAAGTGGCCGGTTCGCGTATTTAGCGAACGAATCCATGTGTCGGGTAATAAAAAGCTTAATGCGCTGGTTAGTTGCTCCGCCATACGAGAGTTGGTCTTGCACATATCGTGGCAGCGACTATCTAATGAGCAGCATAGCGAGCATATCGGCCCGGAGTAGGCCGGGCAGTGGCTCATGTCTTCGCTTTCAAATTGATGGTAGCAAATGCAGCAGCGTAAGGATATTTCAGTGCTGGCTAATACAGGTTCTCGGGCGATATAGAATCTACCCTTGGTTATCCAGCAAATCAGTGGTGCGAAAATGAAAGTGCTGCCAAGTGCGATAAACGAAGCGAGTGCCTGCGCGGTTTCACCTAGTTGACCGAGGTGGGCGAGAAAGCCAAGCACTGACGCGATCAGCATAGAGCCGACGCCAACAGGATTGATGTCATAGAGGTGGGCGCGTTTAAATTCCATCGTCGCCGGGCGCAGACCAAGTGGTCTATTGATGACAAGATCTGCGACCAGCGAGCCGACCCACGCTAAGGCAATGATGGAGTAGGCAGTGAGAATTTCTTCAAGAATTCGATAAATGCCTAACTCCATCAACATTAGCGCTATGGCGACATTGAATACTAACCAGACCACGCGACCGGGATGGTTGTGGGTTAGGCGAGAGAAAAAATTAGACCAGGCAATAGAGCCTGCGTAGGCGTTGGTCACATTAATTTTAAGCTGGGATAAAATAACAAAGCTACCCGTTAAAAATAGCGTTAACTGAGGTGAATTGGTGAGATAGCTAAAGGCGGTTAGGTACATTCGATTGGGGTCGGATGCTTCTGTAAATGGTATGCCGTGGCTGAGTGCCAAGACGGCTAAAAATGAACCAATGAGAATTTTGACCGAGCCGCTAATTATCCAGCCGGGGCCGGCCGCAATTAATGCCAGCCACCAGCGTTTATTTGGTTTTTCTTGGTGGGGTAAAAACCGCAGAAAATCGACCTGTTCACCGATTTGTGCGATAAGCGAAAAAATCACTGCGGAGGCTGCACCAAAGGCAAGGATATTTAAATTTCCATTTCCTTCTGTTGGTGTAAAGGCAACCCAGTTGTCAAAGGCATCGTCAGACTGAAAGACGATGCAGACCAAGGGAAGAAGTTGCAGTACAACCCACAGCGGTTGTGTCCAAACCTGGAAGCGACTGATCAGGGTAATTCCGTGGGTCACCAATGGAATAACGACAACGGCGCTAATTAAGTAGCCATATTTAAGCGGGATATCCATCGTTAACTCTAAGGCTAAAGCCATAATGGCTGCTTCTAGCGCAAAGAAAATAAACGTGAACGACGCGTAAATAAGTGACGTAATGGTTGAGCCGATATAGCCAAAGCCCGCACCGCGGGTCAGTAAGTCTATGTCTACGCCGCGCCGCGCCGCGTGGTAGCAGATAGGCAGGCCGGTAAGAAAAATAATAATACCGACGACAATAACCGCGGCGACGGTGTTGCTAAAACCGTAGCTAAGGGTAATTGCGCCGCCAATGGCTTCAAGCGCAAGAAATGAAATTGCCCCCAAGGCGGTATTCGACACTCGCCCAACAGACCAGCGACGCGCACCTTTGGCGGTAAATCGAAGTGCGTAGTCTTCCAGCGTTTCGTTCGCTACCCAGCGATTGTATTTACGGCGAACGCGGAATACCCGTTGTTGGGGGTTCATGACTGTAAGTTCATAACAATAAATTCATAGCTAGGCATTCATCCGGTCAACGTAATTTTAGCAATCGTACATTGGCTAATAAATGCAGGTGAGTGGCAGCGAATACAAAGTAGACGGCAGCTATGTGGAAGTAAGCAGGAACAGTGCCACTATAGATAATGCCCTCGTTCAAGGTCTTTCGGTCTGCTGGAATCTATTTTATCAGTGTCTAACGCTATCGCGCGGGAATTTTCGGCTATATACGTCATTTGACTTATTAGGGGGGAGCATTCACCTCATGGTGGGGAAAGGAACTTCTGCGGACACTGTTACCTGTCGAATCAAGTAACCGTAGCGTAGGAGAAGTAACGATGAGTGACAAATCCGATAGTCGGCGTTTATGGGGCCGCCGTAAGGTGGTTCGAGCTATAAGCGCTCTGCCGCTAGGGATCATCCTAGCATCGCAGTTGAGCTTGGCAGCGCCAGCCACCACCACTGGGCAAGCGGTAACAGATGATACCGTGACCGTGGGTATTTTACATTCACTGACTGGCACCATGGCAATCAGTGAGACCGGTGCGCAAGAGGCTGAGAAATTAGCGATCAAGCAAATCAATGAAATGGGCGGTATTTTAGGTCGTCAAATCAAAGTCATTCAGGAAGATGGCGCCAGTGATTGGCCGACCTTTGCTGAAAAAAGCCGCAAATTGTTGGTAAATGACAAGGTTGCTGCGGTCTTTGGTTGCTGGACTTCAGCATCACGGAAGGCGGCATTACCCGTGTTTGAAAAAGAAAATGGTCTGCTTTACTACCCGACTTTTTATGAGGGGTTGGAGCAGTCTAAGAACGTTATTTACACCGGTCAGGAAGCAACCCAGCAGATTCTAGATGGTTTGAACTGGGTAGCTAAAGAGAAAGGGGCTAAAACCTTTTACTTGATTGGATCTGACTATATCTGGCCACGTACGTCGATGAAAATTGCCCGTAAACACATAGAGAACGTGTTAGGTGGCAAGGTTGTCGGTGAAGAATACAAGCCGCTGGGCGATACCCAGTTTGGTTCGGTCATCAACAAAATCCGCCTGAAAAAGCCTGATGTTATTTACGCCGCAGTTGTGGGTGGTAGTAACGTTGCATGGTTTAAACAGTTGAAAGCTGCGGGTATCACATCCAAGAAACAAACTCTGCTGACTATCTCGGTAACGGAGGATGAAGTATTGGGCATTGGTGGTGAAAACCTCGAGGGCTTCTACTCGATCATGAAGTACTTCCAGAGTCAGGATAACCCCAACAACGTGGCCTTCGTAAAAGCGTTTAAAGAAATGTGGGGCGACGACAGTGTAATTGGTGATGTTACTCAGGCTGCTTATCTAGGACCTTGGTTGTGGAAAGCGGCTGTAGAAAAAGCTGGCACCTTCGATGTTGACGCGGTTGTGGCGGCATCTGAAGAAGGCGACATCGAGCTGACTACGGCACCTGAAGGCTATGTGAAGCTTCATCCTAACCACCACTTGTGGAGTAAAGCGCGAGTAGGTATGTGGAAGAAAGATGGTCAAGCTGAAGTGGTATATACCTCTGAGCTTATCGAGCCAGATCCATTCCCAGAAGGTTACCAATAAGCCCGAGGGCTTGTACTGAAAATATCAGAAATACCGGCGAACAGGGATGTTCGCCAATCCTTTCCAAGTAATTAAATAGTGCAAAGAATGTTGACGTATATATTAGCGGAGGCTAAGTAATGGGCGGTTATAGCTACGATGAGTTAGGCGCGATATTCGCAATGCAGGGCTTCGCCGGCATCAGCTTGTTTAGCGTACTGTTGCTGATGGCCTTGGGGCTCGCAATTATTTTTGGACAGATGGGTGTTATAAATATGGCTCACGGCGAATTCATGGCCGCGGGTGCGTACACAACCTATTTAATCTCTTCTTTAACAGAAACCTATATACCCGGCTTTATGCCGTACTATTTTGTATTCTCGATAGTGGCTGCATTTCTGGTTGCGGGAGTACTGGGCTATCTCGCCGAGTTTATTTTGATAAGGCATCTCTACAAACGTCCTTTAGATACCTTACTGGCAACTTGGGGTTTGAGCTTAATCATGCAGCAGTCTTTCCGCTCCATTTTTGGCGCGCGTGAAGTAAGCCCAACTCTGCCAGACTGGCTGATGGGATCAGTGCAACCCACAGACATGATCGATATTCCCATCAACGGCATGTTCGTGCTCGGTTTGACTGTTTTCACGACCTTGGCGGTGTTCTATTTAATGTTCAAATCTAGCTGGGGTCTGCGCGTACGCGCCACCACGCAAAATCGGGTTATGAGTGGCGCAGTGGGTATCAATACCAAGAAAATTGACCGTTATACCTTCGCCCTAGGCTGCGGTATTGCGGGCATGGCTGGCGCGGCGTTTACGACTATTGCGTCAACCGGGCCAACTACTGGAACACTGTATATCGTAGATACGTTCATGGTTGTGGTCTTCGGTGGTGCTGCCAGTCTGTTCGGCACAATTGCCTCGGCGTTTTCAATTGCCCAGGCGCAATCAATCCTCGAGTTTTTTATCAGCGGATCAATGGCCAAAGTCTTTACCTTGCTCACCTTGGTAATAATTTTGATGTTCAAACCAGAAGGCCTGTTTGCCAGCAAGGTTCGTCGTTAAGACGAGCCTTGCTCACTAGTAACAAGTCTGGTTGTAAATTATTGGGAGTTAATGATGAGCTTTGTTTACGAAAAATTATTTGGCGATAAAAAGGGGATGATAGGGTTTTGCCTACTCGCAATACTCATTCTTGTTGTCTTCCCCCTTATGCTTGATTCCTTTCGCTTAAACCTTGTTGGTAAATACCTGACCTATGCGTTTGCGGCGGTTAGCTTGGTATTGCTCTGGGGATACGGTGGCACCTTAAGTTTGGGGCAGGGCATATTTTTCGGGATTGGCGGTTATGCCATGGCAATGTTTTTAAAATTAGAAGCATCGTCACCGGAAAACACGGCGATCCAATCTACTCCTGGTATTCCCGACTTTATGGACTGGAACCAAATAACGGAACTACCGTTTTTCTGGATGCCCTTCCACAGTTTCACCTTTACCTTAATAGCTATTTTAGTCGTGCCAACATTCTTCGCATATATCATCGGTGCGGCTATGTTTAAACGACGCGTTGGTGGTGTGTACTTCGCGATCATCACTCAGGTTATCTCCGTAATTTTAACGGTACTGATTGTTGGTCAGCAGGGTTTAACCGGCGGCATCAACGGTATTACCGATCTACGTACACTCAATGGTTGGGATATCACCTCTGACAGCGCTAAAAATCTGTTTTACTTTATTAACTGTTTCTTACTTTTAGCAGTCATCATCGCCTCGCGTTTTGTGCTTACCAGCAAGTTTGGTCGTCTACTTTTAGCGATGCGAGACAAAGAGGATCGAGTTCGATTCTCAGGCTATGACGTCGCTAACTTTAAAATATTTGTGTTCTGCTTTGCGGCGTTGATTTCTGCCGTTGGTGGCGCGATGTTTACCCTGCAAGTTGGCTTTATGTCACCGTCCTTTGTCGGCATCGTACCGTCCATAGAAATGGTCATCTTTGCTGCAGTAGGTGGGCGGATGTCACTGATTGGTGCGGTATACGGCACCTTACTTATTAATTTTGGTAAGACGGCATTCTCAGAATCTTTCCCTGAGTTGTGGCTGTTCTTAATGGGCGGTCTGTTCATTGCGGTTGTAATGTTCTTTCCAAACGGCTTGGCAGGTTTGTGGGAGGACTACGGTCACCACATTACTAAGCACTTCCGTTTTCTAAACCGCTTTTACGACAAGCTTGTGCCGGCGTCCAGCAAGGAAGTTAATGCCAGCAACTCTGTTGATAGTGCCGAGCTAGAGGGGTCAAAATCATGAACATGTCCACGAATACCGATTTCACCCTCGCAATAGAAGATCTAACGGTATCGTTTGATGGTTTTAAAGCCGTAGATTCCTTGAACTTCTATCTGGATAGAAACGAACTGCATGTGGTTATTGGGCCGAATGGTGCAGGTAAAACCACCGTACTTGACTTGATCTGCGGCAAAACAAAATCAACCTCGGGTAGCATAAAGTTTTTGAATAAAGAATTAACTAACCTGTCCGAGCACGAGATTGTTCGCGCAGGGGTAGGACGAAAATTCCAAACACCGTCCATCTACGAAAATCTGAGCGTGATGGAGAACTTAGAAGTTTCTTATCCCCGTGGTCGCGGTGTATTTGGTTCATTGCTGTTCAAGCACGATGCAGAAGTGCATAGCAAAATTATCGAAGTGGCTCAGCAGATTATGCTGGAATCCTTTTTGGATACCGAGGCAGGTCTGCTAAGTCACGGCCAAAAACAGTGGCTAGAAATTGGCATGCTGCTCATTCAAGACCCTCAGCTCTTGATGCTAGATGAGCCTGTTGCCGGTATGAGCGTAAAAGAGCGAGAACAAACCGCAGAGTTGTTGAACAAGATTAGTAAAGGTCGGTCAGTGCTGGTTATTGAGCACGACATGGAATTCGTCGCTCGAATTGCTCATAAAGTAACGGTGCTGCACCAAGGTAAAATTCTTGCCGCTGGCGAAATGGAAGAAGTGCAGAAAGACCCTAAAGTTATCGAAGTGTATTTGGGTCACTAGTGAAATTCTGAAATCGTTTGCGTTACAGCGGCTACGGTGAGGTGAAATAATTTTATGTTGAATGTCTCTAATTTAAAAGTGTGCTACGGCCAAAGTGAAGTTATTCATGGCCTAGATTTTAGCGTCCCTAAAAATGAAACTCTTGCGATAATGGGGCGCAATGGTATGGGTAAAACCACCTTGTTTAAATCGCTTATTGGCATATTGCCTAGTTCAGAGGGCAGTATTTCTATCGACGGTGTCGATGTGACGAATAAGGAAAGCTTTCAGCGGGTGGCAAGTGGCATCGCCTATGTTCCACAGGGCCGTATGATTTTTCCATCCTTAACCGTTCAAGAAAACATTGAGACCGGTATGGAAGTGTCTAAACTTAAAAAAATTCCCGATGATATTTACGCCCTGTTTCCTGTGCTTGCGGAGATGCGTAAACGTAAAGGTGGCAATTTATCTGGTGGTCAGCAGCAACAGCTTGCCATCGCTAGAGCATTAGTCACAAATCCGAAAGTACTGTTGCTCGACGAGCCTACCGAAGGCATTCAGCCCTCGATCATTAAGGATATTGCCAATGTCCTGAATGAAATTAAAAAATTACGCGACATTACAATTATTGTGTCGGAGCAGGTACTGAGTTTTACCATGACAGTTGCAGACCGCATTATCGTTATCGACAAGGGTAATTTTATTCACGAGAACCTGCGTGAAGAAGTTGATACCAACAAGATTAAAGCTTATTTGTCAGTGTAATAGATTGCAATGAGAGCGTTGAGGAATTGATAAAAATTCGGAGGTAGAAATGAGACACGGTGATATTTCCAGTAGCCCAGACACCGTTGGTGTGGCGGTGGTTAATTATAAAATGCCGCGCTTACATACCCGTGAGCAGGTTTTGGATAATGCTCGTAATATCGCCGAGATGATTAAGGGCATGAAAATCGGCTTACCCGGTATGGATCTGGTGGTGTTTCCCGAATACAGCACCATGGGCATCATGTACGACAACGAAGAAATGATGGCCACCGCAGCGACGGTGCCCGGCGATGAAACCGCCATTTTCAGTGCGGCATGCCGTGAAGCCAAAACCTGGGGAATATTCTCCCTAACCGGTGAACGTCACGAAGACCATCCCCATAAAGCACCGTATAACACCCTTGTACTCATCAATGACCAAGGCGACATTGTTCAGAAATACCGTAAATGTATTCCCTGGTGTCCGATCGAAGGTTGGTATCCCGGCGACAGAACCTACGTCAGCGAAGGTCCTAAGGGCATGAAGATCAGCCTGATTATTTGTGACGATGGCAACTATCCAGAAATTTGGCGCGATTGTGCAATGAAGGGCGCAGAATTAATTGTTCGCTGCCAAGGTTATATGTATCCCGCAAAAGAACAGCAGATAATGATGGCAAAAAGCATGGCGTGGGCCAATAACTGCTATGTTGCTGTTGCCAACGCCAGCGGCTTTGACGGTGTGTATTCCTACTTCGGCCACTCCGCAATTATCGGTTTTGATGGCCGTACCCTTGGTGAGTGTGGCGAAGAGGATATGGGTGTTCAGTACGCCCAGTTATCCGTGAGTCAAATTCGAGACGCGCGGGCCAATGACCAGTCCCAAAACCATTTATTTAAATTACTGCATCGCGGTTATACCGGTGTATTTAACTCCGGTGATGGCGACAAAGGCGTGGCGGATTGCCCCTTTGATTTCTATCGCAGCTGGGTCTTAGACGCAGAGAAAACCCGCGAAGACGTTGAGAAAATAACCCGTTCTACTATTGGCGTAGCCGATTGTCCGGTTGGCGAGCTGCCCTACGAAGGTAAAGAGCGGGAGGCCTGATTTTCGGGTTTATAGAAGCAGAGGTATATGCCCTACATCAATGATCGTTTAACTGCTGAGCGGGATGTGGCTGATCGGCAGCGCTACACGCAAACGCTTAGTAGGCAGTCTCGATTCCTGTTTGAGCCAGCGCAGGTAATGGCATTGCTGTGTAAGCGGATTATCGGCCAAAACGGCGTATTAGATGCCATTGACGATATGCTGCACGTGGTGAAAGCTGATATTGGCAATAAGCAGCGCCCGCTTTCGGTGATGATGTTTCTTGGCCCCACCGGGGTAGGTAAAACGGAAACCGCGAGGCTGATTGCGGAAGCGATTCAAGGCAGCTGCGATGCCTTAGTTCGTATCGATATGAATACCCTTGCACAAGAGCATTACAGTGCCGCGCTTACTGGCGCGCCACCGGGTTATGTGGGCAGCAAAGAAGGGCATAGTTTACTCAGTGTTGATGCCATCGCTGGCAGTTTCAGTGCGCCAAGTGTTGTGTTGTTTGACGAAATTGAAAAGGCGAGCGATGAGGTAATCCGAGCGCTTATGAATGTGCTCGATACCGGTAAGTTAACATTAGCCTCGGGTGTAAAAGAATTAGATTTCCGCAATAGCCTGATCTTTATGAGCAGTAATATTGGCGCGAGTGAAGTAGAGAACTCCCGTTCTAAGCGATACCGGTTCTGGCGGCGTCATCATCAGGAAAAACAGTTAATTGACCTTGCTCTGCGTAAGAAATTTGATCCTGAATTCATTAATCGCATCGACGCTGTACTCTCCTTTGGCCATCTGGAGCGTGCGCACTTATCGCATGTGCTAGATATAGAATTAGCGAAGTTTCAGCAGCGCCTCGGCAAGCGCCAAGTTGAACTTCAGCTGGATGCTGAGTGCCGAAGCTACCTAGTGGAAAAATACGACGAACGTTACGGCGCTAGGCATATCGCAAGACGCTTGCGCCGTGATTTAGAACCCGCCGTTGCTCGTGCCATGTTGGCAAACCCTGAGCATGGCGAGTTTATCGCTTTTCTGCAAAACGAAAGGATTTCGGTTGAGTCGATATAGTAATCAGCAGCTGGTGATATTTATTTTTGTTTGGGAAAAATAAGCTTTTCGGTATCAAAACCCCGCGCCTTGGACATGCTAATAAAATTTTCAATAACCTCAGGTTTTACTGTCGGGGTTCTTGATAATAGCCAGAGATACTCCAGATCTGGTCCCGATATAAATGCATATTGATAGTTTTGATGATCGAGTTCAAAAATCACATACGAGCCGTAAAATGGCCCAAAGAATGAGACTTTTAAATAGCCATCGGTTTCTGAATTGACAAAATACGCCTTGCCCTCAGCTTCTTTCCATTCCTTGTCTGCCTCAGAATATCCGCGATTGATTACCGACACACCGCCATCTTTTTTCATGCTGTATTCGGCAGTTACTTGGCTGAGCCCTTTTTCAAAAGAGTGATCCAGCCTAGCAATCTCATGCCATTTTCCAAGGTACTTGTTCAGTTCAAAATTGGATACCGGACTTACTTTTTCCGGCATGCCTAAACATGCGCTAAGCAATAGCGCGCTCAAAACCAAGACTAACTTTCTCATATGAAGCTCCCAGTGACTGCGTTTATCCAGGCAGTGTTGTTGGTATGTGGGAATGATATACGCCAAATTCTTATATCAAGACGACCACTGCCAAAAGTGGGTAAGGCCAGAATAGGGCATTTGGCTTTAGGAGCACAGCTTCGTCTTGGCTCTAGAAATATCATGTGCTGTTCTGCGGCGCTTATATTCCAATAGCGCGTAGTAAATACCAGCCGGAAACAATGGCCCTAAAGCGGTACGGAAACATGGCTACGTCATTTGACGTAGCCATAAGGGCAATTAACTAATACCCGTTTTGACGGTGATTACCGATAGTAAGGTCATGGCGACGGTGTTGTTTAGGCGTATCAGGCCCCTGGCAAGATATAAAAATAAACAGCTCGTGGTGTTATCTCGAATTTCTATGACTGATCCGGAGAAGAACGATGGCAGAAACAATCATCAAAGTTGATTTGAGTAAATCGGCATACGACAACGATATGATACACAACCGCTGGCATCCAGACATACCAATGGTACAGATGGTTAAACCCGGTGATGATTTTAAAATTGAGTGTGTCGATTGGACCGGAGGTCAAATTAACAACAACGACTCAGCAGATGATGTGCGTGATGTTGATCTCAGTAAAGTTCATTTTCTATCTGGCCCAGTAGGTGTAGAGGGTGCAGAGCCCGGTGATTTGTTGGTGGTCGATATTTTGGATATCGGCACTTTTGAAGAAAGTCAGTGGGGTTTCAACGGTTTCTTTTCTAAGCAAAATGGTGGTGGATTTTTAACAGAGCATTTCCCCGAAGCGCAGAAATCGATCTGGGACTTTAATGGAATGTTCACCAAGTCTCGCCACGTTCCTAATGTTGAGTTCGCAGGTTTGATCCATCCCGGTTTGATTGGCTGTCTGCCATCAAGAGAGATGCTGGATGAATGGAACACGCGTGAGAAAGCGCTGGTCGATACTGATCCCCATCGTATTCCTGAATTAGCGACTTTGCCTTATGCCGATACCGCGCACATGGGACGTATGACCGGCGACGCAGCTAAAGCGGCCGCGGCTGAAGGCGCACGTACAGTGCCGCCGCGCGAGCACGGTGGTAACTGCGACATTAAAGATTTGTCGCGGGGCGCTAAAGTTTATTTCCCAGTTTATGTTAAAGATGCCGGGCTCAGTGTGGGTGACCTTCACTTTAGTCAGGGCGACGGTGAAATTACATTCTGCGGCGCTATCGAAATGGCGGGTTGGATTCACCTCCGTGTGAATTTGATTAAAGATGGTATGAAAAAATACGGCATTAAAAACCCCATTTTCAAACCAAGCCCGATCACGCCTAAGTATGACGATTACCTTATATTTGAAGGTATTTCTGTTGACGAGGGTGGCAAACAGCATTACTTAGACGTGCATATTGCTTATCGCCAAGCCTGTTTGAATGCCATCGAATATATGACTAAGTTTGGCTATAGCCGAGCCCAGGCCTACACCATTCTCGGGGTCGCACCGGTACAGGGACATATAAGTGGGGTGGTCGATATACCCAATGCCTGCGCTACGCTGTGGTTGCCGACTGATATCTTTGACTTTGATATGCAGCCCAATGCCGACGGTCCGACCAAGGCGGTTGATGGCAGTGTTGATGTGCCTTTGTCGCCGGATTTGTAAATCTAGCGCAAACGGTGGCGGCTTATTTGCCCGTGACGCTTTTAGCGAGCGGGCAAGTATTTAAAGAATTAAGTTTGGAGGCAGGCAATGCCAGTATACGACTACAAATGCAATGAACACGGTTTGTTCCATGATCTTGCGAGCATGGAGCAAGCTGCTCATCCATGCGCTTGTCCGCAGTGCGGAAAACTCAGTGCGCGGGTCATTATGATTCCACCAGAGGTGTTGGCCATGTCGCCGGCGAGACGACAGGCAATGGCAAAAAACGAAAAGGCGATACATCAACCGATTTTTTCTACAGTGGATTCCAGGGAGGAGTCAGCGCAGCGGCGCGCTCATGCAGTTGCGAAAAAGGGCTGCGGTTGCAGTGGCGACGCACATCCTGATCGCAGCAGTTTGCGTCAGAAGGCGATTTACATGGCTGACGGTAGTAAGGTTTTCCCCTCTCAACGACCCTGGATGATTAGTCACTGATGTGATTCTGAAATTCTCCGTGGAAAGGGGCATTGAAGGGGCCGCTTATGCGTTGCTCCTTCTTTTTTCATTTTATCGCAGTGAGTTTGACTGATAGCCGATATTACTTTGCTCGTCCCCGCGCGTGTTAAGCTAGGAGCGTAACTAATTGCTTCTACTCTTATTGGGTGTCAACGAGCGCTTTTCATGCACGCCTTTCTGCAGTCACTGTCATTCTCCTTTTCTATCACCGGCCCAATCTTTGCCGTACTAGGCTTGGGCGTTTATCTGTATCGCATTGGCCTAATTAACGATAATTTTGTCGACGTTGGCTCGAAGTTAGTCTTTAACGTCACCTTGCCGGCTTTATTGTTTTTGAGTATTAGTCAAACGCATATCGCGGATTCTGCTAATTTAGAGTTGGTCGCGTTTGGTTTAATTGCTACCTTGTTGGCCTATTTGATGTTGGAGCTATTAGCCGCGTTGCTAGTGCCGAAGCGGGAGGATCGCGGGGTAGTCGTGCAGGGTGGTTTTCGATCCAATATGGGTATTATTGGACTGGCCTACTGCGTTAATGCCTATGGTGATGCGGGCTTGGTGGCGGCGTCTTTGTATTTGGCGCTAGTGACTATTTTATATAATATCCTTGCGGTGATAACACTCAACCGCTCCTTGAATCATCGCGGTGGCTTGTCTGCGACCTTCAAGGGCATTGTCCGAAATCCCTTAATAATTAGTATTGTTGCCGCCTTGGTTGTTGCTGGGCTAGAGCTAGAGCTTCCGGCTTTATTAACTCACAGCGGCGGGTATTTTTCTCAGATGACCCTGCCCTTAGCCCTACTATGCACTGGCGCGAGTTTAGACTTTAGAGCCTTAAGAGCGGATTTGAGTAGCGCGATGATGAGTGCGCTGTGTAAATTACTTTTCGTGCCGTTATTGTTAGTGGGCGCTGGTATTGCGCTGGGATTTCGCGGATTAGAATTGGGTGTGCTGGCGCTAATGTCTTCAGCGCCATCGGCGGCAGCGAGTTATATTATGGTCAGGGCAATGGGAGGGAATTCTGCTCTGGCCGCAAATATTATCGTGCTTACCACGATAGGTTCTTTATTCACGACCAGTTGCTTAATGATGGTACTACGAAGTTTTGCTTTGCTGTGATGTGATGGTATTTCTGCTGCGCACAGGCTCTCGCGATTAGCCGCGGAGCCTAGTACAAATCAGAGGCGGCTTAGTTCGCGCTCTACCCAATCAAAGACGTCAGCGTAATTGTCTGGAAAGAGACCACGCAGTTCATCAAGTGCAGTTTGCACAAACTTCTTCTTGGGATGGTTGATGTTGATATGGCCAAGTTTGCGGCCGGGTCGAACGTCTTTGCCATACCAGTAGCACTGGGTAGACGGAATTTTCATCCAGTCGATTTCGCGCTCAACGCCAATGACATTAATCATCACGCTTTGGCCGCGTTCTTCAGGCGATTTAATTGGCAGGCCGCTCACCGCACGTAAGTGCATTTCAAATTGACTGACGCAAGCACCCGCCTGTGTCCAATGGCCGCTGTTGTGAACCCGAGGAGCAAGTTCATTTACGATAAGCTGCTCTCCTACGCGGAAGCACTCCATCGCCATCACGCCAACGTAGTTGGCAGAGTCCATGATCTTACCCAGCATAGATTCAGCCATAGGCTGTAAATGCGCCACTCTGGCAAGCGGCGCAATCGATGCCATTAAAATACCATTGCTATGTAAATTCAGCGTAAGTGGGTAGAAGACTTTTTTGCCGTTTTTGTCTCGCGCGCCTACCAGTGACAATTCTTCGTTAAACGGAATTTTCTTTTCGGCAATGCCCGTACCTAGCCAGTCGGTAGGGACTTCATCGCCCTGATCTTCATAGAGCCAGTATTGGCCTTTACCGTCGTAGCCGCCTTCGCGGCGTTTGAGTAATACGTCGCGACCAAGCTCTGCATGCAGCGATTCTGCTTTGGTATCAACTTCCACAGAGCGCCACGGCGCAGTAGTAATGCCGAGTGTATCCAGCATGGTTTTTTGATGAAAGCGGTCGGCGATTTTGCCAAAGATATCGGCATTCATGAAGCCAGATTGCTGGCTCATATAGCGGGTCACCGGGGTGTCTGGCCACTGTTCACGTTCAACGGTGACAATGTCACCGTCGTTGATGCTGGGAATCTGATCGCTTTCAGGTTCCACCGGTTCCACGTGCAGCGCAAGTGGGTAAGCTGCCTGTTTTAGCATGGCGCCTAGTTGTCCGGCGCCGAGAACCCAAACCGTTGGCATTACGCGTTCCTCGGGTCCGGGTTATCTAATACGTCCTGAGTCTGTTTGGCGCGAAACGCCTCCAAGCGTGCTGCTAGGTCAGCATCAGTCAGGGCCAAAATTTGGCACGCCATCAAACCGGCATTAAATGCGCCTGCACTGCCAATTGCTAAGGTGCCCACGGCGATTCCCTTCGGCATTTGCGCAATAGAGAGCAAGCTGTCTACGCCATTCAGTGCCTTGCTTTGTACCGGCACACCCAGAACAGGCAAGCGGGTTTTTGCCGCAACCATACCGGGTAAGTGCGCTGCGCCGCCCGCGCCCGCAATAATAACGTCAAAGCCACGGCTGACAGCCTGACTGGCAAATTCCATTAATTTGTCCGGAGTGCGATGGGCCGAGACCACTTCTACGTGGTGCTCTACGCCAAGTTCGCTCATGATCTCGGTGGCTGGGCGCATGGTTTCCCAGTCACTTTTTGAGCCCATGATCAGGGCAACTTTTGCGGTCATTGCATTGGTCTCTTCGCGTGAAAGCGGCGTATTATACGGGAATTCCTGCAATTAGGCCGAATCTCGGGATAAATCTCGCCAAAAGTCTAATTTCAGCACGTCATTTTTATTGCAGCAAGAATTATCAGCTGCGGTAAGGTATTGTAATTATAAGAAAAAAATCGCGATGATAGGCATTATCCGCGCTGTATTATTTTTGATCAAAAACGTGGTTTTTAGACGAAAAAAGGCGCTGCGCGATGGTCTGTTAGTAAAACAGCGTCGTAGTATCTCGTTAGGTATGAGTTGTAACAATGTTGAACACGACGAGTCAGTGTTCAGCATGACTAAAAATAGGGGTGAAAATGCACGATACCATGGCGTTACTGGAGGTCACTGATTTTCCAGCAATAAGCAGAAAATCGCTAGATACCCTGCAGGTAAATCTTGGCTATAAATGCAATCAGCGCTGCCTGCACTGCCATGTGAATGCCGGTCCTACTCGTACAGAAATGATGCCTGCCGACCTTATCGCACTTATCCCTGAGGTATTGGCCGCGAGAAACATCAAGACCCTCGATCTAACCGGCGGCGCGCCGGAACTGCATGAGCAATTTCGGGAATTGGTCAGTACCGTGACTGATATGGGTGTTAAGGTTATCGATCGCTGTAATTTAACCATTCTGTTTGAGCCCGGTCAGGAAGGCTTGGCGGAGTTTTTGGCCGCGAATAAGGTAGAGATCGTCGCCTCCTTGCCCTGCTACTCCTTAGAAAATGTCGATGCCCAGCGTGGCGAAGGTGTGTTTGATAAGAGTATTGCGGGGCTCCAACTATTAAATTCCTTAGGTTATGGTATGCCGGGCTCAGACTTGGTGTTGAATTTAGTTTACAACCCGCAGGGGCCGTCTTTACCGCCAAATCAGCAGGCGTTAGAAGCTGATTATCGCCGCGAATTGCGCGCCCATTTCGATGTCGAATTTAATAATTTATTTGCGCTGGCAAATATGCCGATAAAACGCTTTGGCTCTACGCTCGTGTCTAAGGGGCAATTTAAACCTTACATGGATTTGCTGAAAAATAATTTCAGCGAAGCAAACTTAGAATCTCTCATGTGCCGTAATTTAGTCAGTGTGGATTGGCTGGGTAATCTTTACGACTGCGATTTTAATCAGCAGCTAGAACTTCATACGCCAAGTACCAGCACGCGTCATCTGCGCGATCTATTGAAAAATGACATTGTTGGACAAGGTATCTCGATTGCTGACCACTGTTTTGCTTGCACCGCAGGTCAAGGTAGTAGCTGCGGCGGAGCTTTGTAATTTACGCCACATAAATAATTTAAAAATAATAAAAAAGGAGACGTTAATGGAATTAAAAACGAAGGCATTAGTTGGTCTGTATTTGCTTACAGCACTGCTAGCATTGATATTTACGTGGCTACATGTACCGGCGTATTTTGGTAATGGCTTCCTAGATGCAAATATTCAGTTTTGGAATGATGCCCTTTTTAATGCGAACCCCGCTGGAAATTTTCTAACAGTCGATATTCTATTTCTCGCCTTTGCCTGCAATGTGTGGATGTTTATTGAAGCCAGACGCTTGGGCATTAAGCATGTGTATCTTTATGTCATCGGTGGAGTCGTCATCGCCATTAGCGTGGCCTTTCCTCTATTTATGGCGGCAAGGGAATTGCGTATAGCCGCTACCGATCCGAACTTTACTTCTTACAAAATAAAAGCGGGCGATGTGGTCGCTTTGATAATTTTGTTCTTAGTAGGATTACTGGCGGCGATTGTCGTTATGTGATTTGTTATTTAGTTGGCTAGTTGTTATTGCCAGTCAAATTGGGAGACTTCATGCACGACCTTGTACAAGATTATTACGGCAAGCAATTACAAAGTTCCGCCGATTTAAAAACCAGCGCATGTTGCGATATTAGCCTGATGCCTGAGTGGCTTAAACCTATATTGGCCAATATTCATCCTGAAGTACTGTCGCGCTATTACGGCTGCGGCCTCGTTTGTCCGCCATTGCTTGACGGCTGCCGAGTTCTGGATTTGGGCAGCGGCAGTGGCCGCGATGTTTATGCCTTGGCGCAGATGGTTGGATCGACAGGTGAGGTTGTTGGCGTTGATATGACCGATGAACAGCTGGCTATAGCAATAGAATATCAAGCTTATCACGCTGAAAAATTCGGGTTTGATAATGTGCGATTTATCAAGGGCTATATCGAAAAACTGGATGAGCTTGGCTTAGAGCCTGCGAGTTTCGACGTAGTAGTGTCGAATTGTGTTATTAATTTATCGCCAGATAAAGACGCCGTTATTCGCAGCATAAAGCGTCTATTAAAACCGGGTGGAGAATTTTATTTTTCAGACGTGTATGCGGATCGCCGCGTACCAGATGAGGTGAAAAACGATCCGGTGTTATATGGCGAGTGTTTGGGCGGCGCACTGTATTGGAATGACTTTATTCAGCTGGCCAAACGCCACGGTTTTATCGATTCTCGATTGGTGGAAGATCGTCCATTAGAGATTACTGATCCTGTATTAGCGGCGCGTTGCGGAAATATCCGTTTCTACTCCGCCACCTATCGACTGTTTAATCTCGATGCCATCGAAAGTGACTGCGAAGACTACGGTCAAGCAGTTGTGTATCGCGGCAGCATTGCCGACAGCCCGCACCGCTTTGTGCTAGATAAGCATCACGATATTCAAACCGGGAAAGTGTTCCCGGTTTGCGGCAATACCTGGCGCATGCTGCACGACACTAGATTCGCTGCGCACTTTGATTTTATCGGTGACTTTAGTCGTCACTACGGAATTTTTGAAGGCTGTGGTGTTGGGTTACCGTTTGATAGTGTTGTTTTTGGCGAAGGGGCGCCATGTTGTTAGTAAGGACGAGGGTTCTTTACTACTCCATCATACCCGGCCCCGATCGAGTATCCATATGAGCGAGGCGAATGTCTTAGGGTCTAACGAAGTACCCAGCAGCATAACGTATGCGGCCCATGGATACTCAGCCTCCAGACCGCTCGGCAATACGTTTTTTAAACGTTGCTAGGTCTTCTTTGCGCTCAGAATAGCGATCAACAAAATAGTCCGCACTACCTCTAGTGAGTAGGGTGAATTTCACCAGTTCTTCCATCACGTCAACGATACGGTCGTAGTATGACGAGGGTTTCATGCGATCGTTTTCGTCAAACTCCAGCCATGCTTTAGCAACGGATGATTGATTGGGAATGGTCAGCATCCGCATCCAGCGGCCTAATACGCGCAATTGATTTACTGCGTTAAAACTTTGTGAGCCGCCGCACACCTGCATGACGGCGAGGGTTTTGCCTTGGGTGGGCCTCACGGCGCCGATGGCGAGTGGAATCCAATCTATTTGCGCCTTCATAATTCCCGTCATTGCGCCGTGGCGTTCCGGTGAGCACCACACCATGCCTTCGCACCAGTTGGCTAGCTCCCGTAACTCATTCACTTTAGGGTGGCTGTCTTCGGCGTCGTCAGGAAGCGGCAATCCAGAGGGATTGAAAATGCGGGTTTCTGCACCAAAGAATTCTAGTAAGCGGGCGGCCTCTTGGGTGGCGAGACGACTAAAAGATCGTTCGCGCACTGATCCATACAGCAATAGAATCTTAGGCGGATGATCGAGTTTCTTAAATAATTTCTCGCTATCGATTGGTTGGAGTAAGTCTTGATCGATATTGATAAGTTCTTTCATGATGTTTTCCATATTAATAATCGCTATATGACTTTAGCCCGGAAACCAGTGGCGACTTCGGTTTATTAGTGCCACTAGAGATAGCATTACCGGTACCTCGACTAATACGCCGACGACGGTTGCTAGCGCGGCGCCCGACTGTAAGCCAAAGAGGGAGATGGCGACGGCAACCGCCAGTTCAAAAAAGTTAGATGTGCCGATTAAGCAGGCGGGGCCGGCAATGTTGTGGGGCAGTTTTAGCGCTTTTGCACCGAGATAGGCGATGGCGAATATACCGTAGGTTTGAATGAGCAGCGGTATCGCAATGAGTACAATGGCGAGAGGCTGTTGCAAAATCACCTCTGCTTGAAAGCCAAAAAGCAATATAACGGTGGCGAGTAAACCGCTTATTGAAATTGGCTTTATGGCCTGCAGAAAACTTTGTAGACGTTGGTGATTGTTTGGCTTGTCTAAGGCCCGGCGAGTTAATACACCGGCAAGCAGCGGGATCACCACATAGAGTACGACCGATAGTATTAACGTATCCCATGGTACGCTCACGTCACTTACGCCAAGTAAAAACGCGGCGATGGGTGCAAAGGCGAATACCATGATCAGGTCGTTAATTGAGACTTGGGCCAAGGTGTAATTGGCGTCGCCCTTGGTGAGTTGGCTCCATACAAATACCATTGCTGTGCAGGGCGCGACGCCTAATAGAATCATACCTGCGATGTATTCTGTTGCGGTTTGCGGATCGACTAAATCGACAAATATCACTTTAAAAAAAAGCCAGCCTAGCGCGGCCATAGTGAAGGGCTTGATCAGCCAATTGACCACAAGGGTTAAGGCTAAGCCCTTTGGTTTTTTGCCGACATCTTTTATGGCAGAAAAATCGACCTGTACCATCATTGGAAAAATCATCACCCAAATAAAAACCGCAACGGGCAGATTGACGTGGGCTATCTCAAGTTCTGCGATGGCGCTAAATAGCCCGGGGAATAAATTTCCTAGTAGTAGTCCGGCGAGGATGCAAAGACCTACCCAGAGACTTAAAAAACGTTCAAACAGGCCCATTAGTATTTGCTTCCTTTGTCGGCGTCACTATGTATTTTATTTAAGGCAGTAATTAAGTCCGTCTTATTTAATGATTCAAAATCCAGCGCCAGTAGTGCGCTAATTCGGCTCTCGATGGCCGTTATGCAATCGTTGAATGCCTGTTCAATGTCAGCTTCGCTACCACTTAGCTTGGATGGATCTGTTAATCCCCAATGCACTTTACTTGCCTTGCCAAGCCACAGTGGGCAGCTCTCTCCGGCGGCACTGTCGCAGACGGTTATCGCGAGGTCGATATCGACATTGGCAAAGTCATCCCAGGATTGGCTGTGTAGATTGTTGGTGGGTATGCCCCGCGCGGCGAGGTATTTAAGCGATAGTGGATGAACCTCTCCCGCCGGCTGGCTGCCGGCGCTATAAGCGTGTAGGCGAGGGTCGTTAATGTGATTAGTGATGGCTTCGCATAGAATACTGCGGCAGCGATTGTGGGTGCAGATAAATAATAGTTTCATGATGGCTCGTTAGATTAGGCGCAGGTTTCGGGGCGGCACTGCATGGCTTTTAGTTTTTGCAGGCAGAGTCCTAGTCGGTCGTTTTGGGCGGTGGCTGTTGAGTCTAAAATTTCTTGTATCCACGTGGGCAGTTGCGGATGAAGGCGGTAATACACCCATTGTCGGTCGCGACGGTCGGTGAGAATTCCCGCGCTGCGTAATTGAGCCAAATGTCTAGAGATCTTAGGTTGGCTGTCATCTAGCGCTTCCATCAGCTCACACACGCAAAGTTCGCCTTCGCGATGAATGAGTAGGGTCGAGAGTAGCCGGGTGTCATCAGAGAGGCATTTGAACAGCTGCGTAGGATTCATGTTGTCGTTTTGAATAAGTGTATTTGGCCCATCCTAATCCATATTAGTATATATGTATATCCATATATGCAAGGGGCGTTATGATTTTGCTGTTATGGCCCTTGGTCATCTATGCCGAAATTGCCGTACACTAAGATCATAATTATTGTTGCATATAATGTGATACAGAATGGAAAAGAGGGATTTAAATGAGAATGCGTGAACTGGGAAGAACCGGCATCAGCGTCAGCGAAATTTGCCTAGGCACCATGACGTGGGGGCAGCAAAATACTCAGGACGAGGCATTTGAACAAATGGATTACGCGCTGTCGCGAGGTATTAATTTTTTCGACACCGCAGAAATGTATCCGGTGCCGCCAATTCCTGAAACCCAGGGTAAGACCGAAGAGTATATCGGCGAGTGGTTTCGGCAGAGCGGCAAGCGTAAAGATATTGTGCTTGCCAGTAAGGCGACGGGACCGGGTCATGTCCATGTCCGTGACGGCAAACCCCTTGGTCGTAGCGCTATTTTGAACGCGATAGAAGGCAGTTTAGCGCGCCTGCAAACAGATTATTTAGACCTTTATCAAATTCATTGGCCCAATCGTTCGACTAACTTCTTTGGCAAACTGGGTTACCAGCATTCGCCAGACAACGCCGAGCATGAGCTGCACGAGATTTTAGAAACCCTGTCTGAATTAGTTGATAGGGGCGTGGTTAAATCCATTGGCATTAGTAATGAAACGCCCTGGGGTGTAATGAGTTACTTAAATCTTGCAGAGCAATACGGTTTGCCTCGCATTGCGACTATCCAGAACCCCTATAGTTTATTGAACCGCACCTTTGAGATTGGCTTGTCAGAAATGGCGATTCGCGAAGACGTCGGTTTGCTCGCCTACTCGCCAATGGCGTTTGGCATGTTAAGCGGAAAATACCGTAATGGCGCACGTCCGGTTGACGGACGAATTACCCTGTTCGAACGTTTTCAGCGCTACAGTAATCCGCAGGCGGTTGCCGCAAGCGAAGCCTATGTGGCGCTTGCAGAGAGGCATGGCTTAGGACCTGCGCAAATGGCATTGGCGTTTGTGACTAGGCAAGCCTTTTTGACCAGCAACATTATTGGTGCAACCACCATGGCGCAGTTAAAAGAAAATATTGATAGCGCTGAATTGCAGCTTACTGAAGACGTGTTGAAAGAGATCGAGACTATTCATCAGCGCATTCCTAATCCGTCGCCTTAGTAACTACTCTCGATGACGAGCTAAAATATCGTGTCGGTGTTTGGTGGCGATAATGGTCAGCAGCACCGGCATTAATTTATTCCAGTCGGTGCCAGTTACTTTAAAGAATCCGTAGGTGGCGAGCGCGAGCCATCCTGGTGGGCCTATGAGTTGTGCAATGGTTGCGGATAAGCCGGTGTAGGCCGCGTAAGGCAGGGTAATGCCGACAGCATGGGTTGCGAAGCCGAGTGCTGTGGTGGCGGCAGCATACACTGCATAACCTGACGCATTGGCTATCGCTAATACACTTGCTGCTGTTCGTATACCGATAATCTCTCGGCTTTTAATCCCCGCTGCGTCCCACATGGGGGTTGCATTAAATTCTTCGGTAAAAAACCGGTCTCTTTGTGCAGGATTCATTTTTGCCAGCGCTGCAACAATAACGGCTTGGGGTATATAGCGTTCGTACTCGTCGATTGAGCTGCAATGTTTGTGAATGCGAAGCTTCTTCGCTGCGCCTTCAAGCAAGGCTTCGTAAGTTGGGCAGGGCATATCATTGCTGTGGTTTTGTCGTATCACGCGCTTGAAGTTGCGTTTGATGCTGTGCCTTGCGCGGGAGTTGTACATCCACCGTATTTGTTCGACGATTGCGTCAGTAGTAGCGTTGCGTTCATCTAGATCGCAAAGAATTGCCATGATGATGTTGTCGCGCTCATCCCATCCGGCGAGCAATGTCGAAAGTTCAGTCTGGCTTTGCACGTTTTTTTTGTTCCAGCATAATCTCTGCCCTAGAGCGCAGGGGCGTATTGTGGCGCAGGGAGTCAAAACCATCGTGTTTTTCGATAGGTTCTTCTATCACTACTTTAGCTCGCGAGTGCGGTGATTTACCGGAATCCTTATTTTCAGCTCGGGCGGATTTAGCAGCCTTGGAAATTTTACGTTCAACAAACCACAGATAGCCCACACCGGCCAGTATCCAGCCGAGCCAGCGAAAATAAAACGCCAGTGGCGCTAAATTAGATTTCTCCGTTGCGGAGAAGAATGCCAACGCTTCGGAGTGGATTAAATTCACTGCCAAAATAAGAAGTGCAGTAACGACCATGCCCAGCGCACGCTGCCGAATATGGCGCCGCCAAATCATATACAGCACGCCGCTGCGTAATAAGGGGATCAACATTAAAAATGGCCCAACGTTAACGCGGTAATCAGAGCGGCAAGGCTGTAATTCTTTAGCTTGCCTCGCAATTTAACTTCTTCATCGTGTACCAGAATCTCTAGCTCGTCGGGGCCTAGCTCGCCCGGCGTGATTCCTCTCTGTGCCAGCTGTTTTTTGGCGTTGGTGATGGCTCCCTCGCGGATACGCATTCGGTATTTAGAGAGTAGCTTGTCTTTGGTTTTTGTAATCATGGGCTCTAAGTGGTTGCTCGTTGATAGCTTGCGCTGTATTGCATAAAGCTGCGATGGTTGCGCATTGATAATAAGTTCTACGCGTCAGTAGTTTGATGACATACTTGAATAGTTATAGTAAGGGATTATGACGGGCATGTTTGGGAAAATACAGGGCTTTATCAGCAATGCAAAAATGGCTGAGGTGACATGCTTGCAGGGTCGTCATTTTGTTGTGACCGGCTGTGCCGAAGGTTCCTTGGGTTTTGCAACGGCATTGCAATTACTGGCGCAGGGCGCAGTGGTGTCTGTAACGGTGCGTAAAAGTAGTGAGGCTATTGCCGAGGCGTTATGTCAGCAATTGGACTCTCGTTTTCATCAAAATATTCATGCCTTCGATGTGGATTTATCACTGTACGTCTCGGTTGAAGAATTTGTGCGAGCATATAGCGAAAAAGGCTTAGCGCTAGATGTGCTCATTAATAACGCCGGTATACATCTCGATCTGCTGTCGCGGTGGACATCTCCGCAATTAAGTGCAGACGGCTTTGAAATTCAATGGCGCGTTAATTATTTAGGTACTGCGCATTTAACCTATCGATTATTGCCGTTGCTTCAAGCGTCGGCAGAAGCTTCGGGTGATGGTCGAGTCGTAAATGTTGTTTCTCAACTGCATAGCAGGGGGCTAAATAGTGAATTTTTTAATCCGCAAAGGCCTTACAATTCCTGGAATGCCTATGGGCAGTCTAAGTTAGCTTTGATGCATTTAACCCGAAGCATAGATGTGCATTTTTCTAAGTATGGCGTCACTAGTTATTGCCTGCATCCCGGCGCTGTGTACACCAATGTGGCTGACAAAGGTCTGGCTGATACGGGCATGATACAAAAAGTACGAAACGCACTGGCGCCTGTCGAAAAGTTGTTTATGAAAACGCCAAAGCAAGGCGCTCAGACTCAGATTCACTGCGCAACCGCCGCTAAAGAAAAATTAGTCTCGGGGGCTTATTACTGCAATATGCGTGTAGCAGCTGCCAGCGCCGAGGTTGTTGATCCTGATATAAGCGAGCGCCTATGGGATGATTTTCAGCGTAATTTACTGGGTAAGATGTCGGCTTTGTAACAGACAAAGTACGTGTTTAGCCCGTAAACTACGGCAGCGTAAAAATTTAATTACAACAATAAAGAAGTAACACCATGGAACACAGTGCGTTCATTAGTATTGGTTTACCCGTTTCTCTTTTTATCATTATGATAGGCATGGGGCTTGGTTTAACTGCCGGTGATTTTGCAAAAGAAGCTCGTCATCCGCGAGCCGCCATCGTGGGTAGCCTTGGCCAGTTAGTAGTGATACCGGCTCTTGGTTTTCTGCTGATTTGGAGCTTAGATTTATCTCCCGCGATTGCTGTTGGTCTGGTGATATTGGCGGCCTGTCCCGGTGGCGCGACGTCGAATGTTATTACTTATTTGGCCAAAGGAAACGTCGCGCTATCTATTGTCGTTACGGCCATTGCCAGCATCGCCACCATTATGACATTGCCACTGCTTGTGAATCTGGCCTTGGGGTGGCAGTTAGGTCAGTCAGCGAATGTCACCATGCCCGTGGTCGACACTATCGCCATGTTGGTGATTATCGTTTTACTACCCACAGGTATTGGCATGCTTATTCGGGCCAAGGCGCCAGAACTCGCCAGCCGGGCTGAAAAACCAATTAATGGATTTGGCGCAATAGTGCTGGTGGTTTTAGTGGTGATCATTTCTTACGGTTTACGCGATCACCTTGTGAGTCTTTTGATTCAAGCTGGGCCAGCGTGCTTACTTCTTAACACCTTGGGGCTTGCCGCCGGTTTATACCTTGGTCGTCTTACCGGTTTGGCAAAAGAAGATCAATTGGCTATTGCGGTGGAGCTGGGTATAAAAAATAGCACCATCGGTATCCTTGTTGCCACAACCATTCTTGGCTCTCAGGAAATGGCGATTCCGTCCATGGTGTATGGGTTATCTATGTATTTGTTTGGCGGGGCCTTGGTTGCTTTTGGCCGCTCAGCTATTCCAGCAAAAGCGATTTAGTTATCGGCTTATTTGGCGTTTGGCTAAGAATTTAGTGAATGCGCAGCCAATGGCCTGACGATGGGCGGCTGGGGTGGGCTGTTAAGTTTGCCAGCAAGCAGATGAGTTCAAGACGGATCACCTAGTTCACTCACAATATCTTATCAATCAGCTTAGTTTGTTATACCAGATATAACTCAGGTAGTAGCGCACGCTATTGAAACTATGACACTCTATGCTAATAGTGTGTGTTTGTGCCGCGTTTGGCGCCCGCAATTTAGTAAAACTAGTGCTAGGCTATAGCATAGTAATGCCCTGAGAACCGCTGTGGTCAGTATTGACCCGTCGCCGCAGTGATAAAATAATTATGGGAGCACCACCGATGTTGTATATATCCAGAGCCTTAGTTGCGCTCAGTATCACGTTCTTATTGGCGGCCTGTGGCGGTGATTCCGTCTCTACCACCCCGAGGTCTAACCCGACGGTTGCGGCCTGTTCTGACAACCGCGATAACGACGGTGACAATTTGGTCGACTTTCCCGCCGACCCCGGTTGCAGTAGCGCCAGCGACACTGACGAAACGGATCCTGCTCCATTGGCGCAATGTGCTGATGGTATCGACAATGACCTAGACGGCAAAATCGATTTGGCTGACCCCGGTTGCACAAGCGCCACTGATAATGACGAAACCGACCCAGTCGTCGCAAGCCAATGTTCAGACGGCATAGACAATGACCTAGATGGCAAGGTTGATTTAGCCGATTCGGGCTGCGCCAGCCCCAGTGACAACGACGAAACCGATCCGGTGACACAGCCGCAATGCTCCGATGGGGTGGACAATGATTTAGACGGCAAAATAGATTCGGACGATCCCGGCTGCGATAGCGTTGGTGACAATGACGAAACCGATCCGGTGGCGACCCCGCAATGTGCTGATGGGGTGGACAATGACCTAGACGGCAAGGTCGACTTAGCTGATCCCGGCTGTGATAGCGTTGCTGATAATGACGAAACTGATCCAGTCGCCACAACACAATGTGCCGACGGTATCGACAATGACTCAGATGGTAAAATTGACTTAGCCGACCCCGGTTGCGACAGCGCCACTGATAACGATGAAACCGATCCAGTCGCCACAACACAATGTGCTGATGGTATAGACAATGACTTAGACGGCAAGGTCGACTTAGCTGATCCCGGCTGTGATAGCGTTGCTGATAATGACGAAACTGATCCAGTCGCCACAACGCAATGTTCTGATGGTATAGACAATGACTTAGATGGCAAAGTTGACTTGGCAGATGACGGTTGTGTCGATGCAGCGGATGACAGTGAAGACACGCGCATTACCCGTTACGATTTGAGCAATGCCTGCTGGGCAATTAAAAACAATGCCAGCGGTCAGTATCTCGTGGCGGATGGTGCCGGTTATCGCGCCTCGGCGGCAGACGTAGCCGGGGCTGAGCCGTTTTATTTAAAGCCAACGGCATTGGGTAAATACATGATTTACAGTGCCAGCAGAGAGCTAGTGGCCGCCGCTGGCAATGGCAATCTGGCGAATGTCGCTATCGCAGCGGCAACAGATAATGTTGAGTGGACGATATTGGCAGTGGGGGATACCACGGAATACCCTGCAACGCCGGCTATCAATGTGGAACCCAGCGCTGAACAAGTGACCCTGTGGCACGACTTTCAGGACCCACTTGTTCGTTCAGACAGCTTTACGATTGGCTCGGATGTTACCGCTCGTGAATTAGTAGTCGATGGCAGCGGTGCGGCGAAAACCGCCGCCAATGCCGACGGCAACCTTGATAGCTTTAGTTTTGAAACAGCGAGTGGCTGCGCTAACTTTCCTGAGGCGCAGAGTAATTTTACCGGCGAACCCTTCAAAGGCACACAGCCCGATGGCAGCGTACTGGGCCACGCCGACGCCCATGTTCATATCAGCGCAACTGAATTTTTAGGCGGTGGTCACTGGGGCCACCCCTTCCATAAATTTGGCGTAGAGCACGCCTTGGGCAACTGCAGTGGTGCTCACGGCGAGACCGGTCATTTAGATGTCATTGGCGGTCTGTTCACTCAGGACGTTGATGGTCATGCCACTGACGGCTATCCGAGCTTTACTGATTGGCCATCGCGGGACAATCTTACCCACGAAGCCATTTACTGGAAGTGGATAGAACGCGCCTGGGCGGGTGGCTTGCGAGTGATGGTTAACGACTTGGTCGACAATGAAACCCTCTGTGAGCTGCAGCGCAATGTCAGCTCCGATCCGCTGCGCGACTGTAACTCAATGAACAATGCGGGGCGTCAGGCCGGCACCATGTACGCGATGGCAAACTACATCGACGCGCAATATGGTGGCCCCGGCAAAGGCTTTTTCCAAATAGTGCATACGCCGGGCGAAGCGCGCAACGTCATCGAAGATGGCAAAATTGCCGTGGTGTTGGGCATAGAAATTTCCAATTTGTTTGATTGCAAGGTCAAGTACAACCCCCTGCGTCAGCTGGGTCCCGAAGAGGAGCCTTCGGATAACAGCGGCTTCTTGGAAAACAAGTACAACTGCACAACGGAAGAGGGCAAGCCCAACTCTATTCTCACTCAAATGCAGCGCATCAAAGACTGGGGTGTGCGGCAGATTATTTCCATTCACGAATTTGATAACGCCTTTGGTGGTAACGGTATTTTCGACGGCTTAATTCTTAACCTAGGTAATCGCGAAAATAGCGGCGGCATTCCTTCGGGTGATATCGCCGGATTGCTAGACCTATTTTCGGGTCAGCCTAATCAAGCCCAGTTTGAGTCATTGATTGCCAATCTGCCTAACACGGAGCTTCCTACCGGTGAATGGTGGACAACCTATAACTGTCCGATCGAGGGTGTAACGCCGGGCTTTAGTGGCTATCTGTGGGGTAACTCCGGCGGCGCCATTCAAAGCTACTTGCCTCAGCCGCCGTGTATTCCAACAGGTCAGGGTGGTCGCTCCGGTGGCTCTACGCCATGCTACCCCGCAGACGTAAATCAGTGTAATGCGCGCTGGATGACCCCGGCGGGTCTGTATACCTACAGTAAAATGATGGAAATGGGATTCTTGTTTGACTGGGATCACATGGAAATGGGCATGAAAACCCAGGCCCTGGAATTAGCCGAGGCGCAGACGCCGGCCTACCCCTTTGTCTCGACTCACGGCACCTTTGGTGGCACCACCATAAATCAAGCGACGCGGATGTTGGCTAACGGCGGCTTTCTATACCCCAGCAACGGTTCAAGTCGCGGCTTTCGTGAAGATATGGATGAAACCCTTGGCATATACAACGCGGCAATGTCGTTGCGTGCTGCCAAAGGCATGGAGCCGCTGCTGTTTGGTTTTGGCTACGGCACCGACACCAATGGTCTGTCGGCGCAGAGTGGCCCGCGCAACAATCCAGCGAACCCCATCACCTATCCGTTCACCCTGTTTGCTGGCGAGCCGTTCACTAGTTTGACAGGGTTTGCCAATGTGCAGCCGGTTATCTTTTCGCAACCCGCCAGTGCTAATGCCAACGGTGAAGTAGTGCGTACCTGGCATGAAGATGTCGACGGCAATGCGCACTACGGCATGCTCGCCGATTTTGTTGAAGAGGTGGTCATTGATAGTGATAAACCCGCGCAACAGACTCGTTATTTATTTAACTCTGCCGAGGCTTATCTGCGGACTTGGGAACTCACCGAAGCATCAAGTGCCGCAATACAGGGGCGCGGCGGTGTGATAAATCCTGGCGGTATATTACGGCCGGCGCCACCGGAGGGTGATTTCGCGCCTTAAATTAACAGTTCTTTTAAAAGCCCAGAAACGTCTGGGCTTTTTTTATGTCGCTACGTTTTCAGCTTTGACTAGCATCAGTGGGGCAGCGATAGAATCCACAAGCCGCTGGTGGTCAGGCCAACCATTAGTGCCAACATTGGTAACTGACTCAGAATGACTTTCCGCTCACTCTCAAACAAACGCTGCGCGAGGCGGTGGGCCACCAGTGCACCGAGAACGTGGCCGAGTAAAATACTGCCTAATTGAATATGCCAAACCGTATTCGCGTCGGGAATAAACTGGCGCTGCAGCCAGTTGGCGGTGCCAAAAATATTGTCGCCCCGACCTAGGGGATCCGAAATCAAACTAATAATTTTAATGCCCTGAGTTTGAATTAGCGTGTAGTAATGCGCTACGTGGTAGGCCAGTGCAATGGGTAGCAGCGACGGCGCAAAACCCAGTGCCAGCTCGGTGATACTGCGGGGACTGTTGGCCAGCCATTTGCCAAGCTGCAGGCTTAATAAGTAGGCCAGCAGATACAGCGTCACCGATGCAAACAACCAGAAGCCTTGCCAGTAAATAAACCACTGGCGCATTTGTGGAAACGCCGCCAAGGGGTTATTGCTGCTGAAATCGCGGAGTAGATTTTGATACAGGTCTAGCCAGAACCATTGCTTCCATAGTGTGGTTTCATGCAGGCCGTCGAAGGCGGTAGACGACAGCATAAACAAAATAAAGACCAGCAAACTCCAATGACTTACTCGCAAGTCAGTTAGATGCGCGAGTGGCCAACGCAATTGTAACCGGCTGCAGTCTGTGCGATTTGCAGCTTGCCCGCGCTCTTTTGCAACATAGTCCAGCGGCGAAAGCCACGATAAAAGAGTAAATAAGACGCTGAAAATTTCACCGTAGCGAAACCAATTATGGCTGCCAAATATAGCAATCGCTGCTAGGTTTAACAGGCTATAACTCAGCAGTGCAACAGATAGCGCATAGGGCGTACTGGCGCCGAGCAGCTCCAGCCAAATGAGCGCGCCATACAGCAACAGTGCGGGCCAATAGCCCAGCCATGTCGGCCATTTGATGCGGGTGCGATCAAAGGCCCTGCAGAAGCGGTTGATGGCGGCGCTTATGCAATACCAGGGATTGATCACTGAATAAATATTGCCAAACAGCGCACTGCCGTAACTCGCGCCGAGTAAAAAAACAATCCAAAAAAAAGTCATATTGAAATTGCCATAGGGGCTGCGAACGCCCCATAGACCACTAACAATACAGAGTAACAGCGCGCCAACACTCAGTGATTGCGCTAGAACTTTTAGGTGTAGCTTGCGGATCAATCTGACCGAGCGATGTTGGCTTAGATCGCGGCTTGCTGTCGTGGCGGCTAATGACTTGCCAGTGCTAAGGGCAATAAGTAAAAAAGACAGAATAAGTGCAGCGGCGCTGCCCCAAGCATAGAGCCAGAAGGGCATCGGCAGGGTGAAGACCTCACCGAAGCTGTGCGCTAGCGCAGGGCTGGGAATCAATGCAATACCAAGCGCCGCTCCAAAGGCTAAGTGCCGGCGTTTAGCTGATTGCATGATAGAACATATCGGCATAGTAAATACTGAGTTCGCTGCGAGGGCCTTATTCTAATATTTATTGGCGTCGCCAACATCGTCGCCCGAGGCGTAAGTTGAACGACGAGTGAGGCAGATATCCAACCCAGATAGTCGGGTAACGGAGAGGCTATTGCAAGCGCGTTTCACGTCTTGGATATTGGTGTAGCGAAAGCGCTGGGACGCTGAGCGTATGTCTCAGCCTATAACGCCATCCACGCCGGTGATAATTAAGCCAAGCCCCACTGCCCAAATAGCACAGGCAAGAATATCAAAGATCAAGTACCGCCACGCAGAGAAACCGCTGATGCCAGTTAATAGCGGAACAATGCTGCGGATGGCCGTTAATAAGCGACCAATAAGTATTGCTCCCCAGCCGTAGCGCTGTATTAGATTCTCGGCTTTGTGCAATTTAGAAGCGTAACGCAGCGCAAAGTTTGATTCGTGAAATTTGGGGCCGGCGAGCTTTCCCAAGTGATAACCGGCGTTGTCCGCAAGCAAGGCGCCCATAAACGCGGCGGACATAATCTCTGGAATCGTCGCAATGCCCTGTGAGTAGATAAACGTGGTGACGACCACAAGTACCGCGCCGGGAATAAACAGCCCCACTAAGACAGTGGCCTCGCAGAGCGCATTTAGGAGCACAATCGCGAGGGCGTACTGCGGATTGTTTAATAGCGCCGAGGTGAGGGTGTCGGTCATAGTTTTAGCAATGCACTCATTTTTATAGATCCCTTAGTCGGCGGGGCAATACTGAATAAATTTTACGGTATGCGATTTCAGTACATTAGCAGAGAATCGCGCCGCGACCTTATTCTTGGCTGTATCGGCCTACGGCGACAATTCCTTGAATAGCCATTCTTTACGTAAATATTGGGAGAATAGGTTTTTATTGTTTTTAAAAATAAATTTCCCCCTCGACTCCTGAATGGGAATGAGAGGGAAAATCACCTGCGAAACTATAAACCGATGCTGGAGTAAAGAGGCTAGTCAGCCGCGCGAATATTATTCAGTGCTGGGTCATTGGGTGTGTTTAACACACAGTAGGTTCCCGCTTCATTGTAGATCTGCGGAATACAGGCATTGCAGTTTGTGCAGCCTGACGCGGTCACTTCACCATTTTTTAATTTGTTTACTAGTGCGGCGTCGTGCAGCAGTACTCTCGCCATGACCACTGCATCAAAACCATCTGCCATGGCCTGTTCTATGTTTTCCATAGATTTAATCCCTCCCAGATAGGCGAGGGGCATGTTTACCGCCGCTCTGACTTTTTGCGAGTAATCTCGAAAATACATCTCTTTGAATTTCAGGTCTTTGGGTGTTCCCATTGCGGCGGCTTTCATTAACAACCTTTGCAAAGGTTTGTATTTAAATACCTCTGCAAAGGCTTCTTGATTCATGGGGCTACCAAACATAAACCACGTGGATTCCACATTGCGGCCGCCAGAAAGCACTAGCAAATCCGCGCCCGCCTCCTCCAGTACCTTCGCTGTAACCGCTGCGTCTTCAGCGTTAGAGCCTCGTCTTACTCCGTCGGCGACATTGATTTTGGCGATAACCGCGAGTTTCTCACCTACAGCTTGTTTAACAGCGCTAAGCACGCGGGCAGGAAAGCGCGCGCGATTCTCGGCATTGCCGCCGTACTCGTCACTGCGCTTATTACTTAGCGGTGAAATAAACTGGTTGAGCAGATAGCCGTGTCCCATGTGAATTTCCACCGCATCAAAGCCAGCACGCTCGGCGAACTTTGCACCCTCTGCAAATTCATTGATCACTCGGCTCATATCGTCTTCGTTCATGGCCCGCTGCCAGATATTACCGTGGAATAGGCCTGCGACATTTAATCCGCTAGACGCGCTGATAGTGGGCCGAGGAATCCAGATACTGGTAACAAACGAGCCGCCGTGGGTGATTTGCAAAGACGCTTTACCGCCCTCCGCGTGTATGGCATTAGTGATCGCCTTTAGGTCAGGTATCACCTCGTCACGCAGCCAAAGTTGGTCAGGGAGTGTGCGGCCAATCTTGGCTACTGCAGCGTAGGCTAAGGTCGTTAAGCCCACGCCACCCGCTGCCAGTTCGCGATGGTGTTTGAGCAAGGCTTTGGTGGGGAAGCCCTTGCGGTACATATTTTCATTGGCGCCAGATTTGATAAAGCGGTTCGCTAACGTTATCGGCCCGATAGTAAGAGGGCTAAACGCAGATGGAGAAGTTGGCATAGTGACGCTCGTTGGTGTTGTTATGTTTTGTAGTGATTGACATTAGCATTGTGCTAAACAGCGCCAAGGTTTTAATGGCCTGCAATTTAAAATTAACTACGTGCAGGATAGTCGCAATGACTACGTTAGTGATCATCTATATGGAGGAGGGGGGAGGAATAAAAAAGGAACTTAGATCTTAGGCTTCTTAGATATTACTAGGCTATATGATCTAAAATTTGGGAACAATCGATCAAATCCCATTGCGATCGAATAAGATATAAAGAGTTATTCATCACGTCGCTGGCTCAATTGTATTACTCTATATTTTAAAAGACCTTTAAGTATCTGTGAGGCTCATACATGACCACCTACATTCATGCTGATTTTAGTCAGCGCGTCGTCATCCGGCCAGACGACTATATCTGGGTCGATTCCCCGATGCCAGGAGTTGAACGCATGATGCTCGACAGAATCGGGGATGAAGTCGCTAGAGCCACGTCAATTGTGAGGTATGCGCCAAATAGCGAATTCTCACCACACCTACATTCGGGAGGCGAAGAGTTTTTTGTCCTAGACGGCGTGTTTTCAGATGAGCATCAGGACTATCCCAAAGGCAGCTATGTGCGTAACCCTATCGGTACGTCACACAAACCCCGCATTGGAAATGATGGCGCAACTATTTTCGTCAAACTACACCAGTTCAGTAAAGCCGATACCGAGCAGAAAGTGATTGATACGCATGCAGAACCGTGGCGGCAAGGCCTCGTTGATGGGCTAACCGTTATGTCGCTGCATGAGTTTGAAGGCGAGCATGTGGCCCTAGTGAAGTGGGCGCCCAATACTCAATTCAGCACTCATCAACATTGGGGTGGCGAAGAGATATTTGTTTTAGAGGGCACCTTTCATGACGAGCACGGCGCTTACCCAAAAGGTACTTGGTTACGCAGCCCGCACCTGAGTCGGCATACACCATTTACAAAAGAAGACGGCGCACTTATTTATGTCAAGGTCGGGCATTTGAATCCTTAGCAATATTAAGCCGATGCTGATATCAACTGCAATGGATGGGGTTGGCGTAGTGTTTGTGCCGCGTCTAGATGTAGGCTTTATACTCGGGCACGGCTCGCCTAGTTTTGAGCAGGCAGCAATGGCGTGATATGGAGTTAAACACCCGCTAAATTGACGGTGCTAGGCTGTGGCTTAATCAGTTGCGCACGGAAGTCATCGGGTATAGCAATTTTCTGATGATCATTCGCCGTCACCATTACATACACGATTTTTGCGCTGGCGATTTCTAGTTGTGTTTCAGCATCGCAAAACCGCAAGTGAATTGTATATGATGTCCTTCCCAAGCTGATGTTTGTAATGCAGATGGCTACCACGTCGTCGAAGGAGCAACCACTCTATTAATAAAGACACGACCTGACTATCAAGACCCATATCAAGCATATTTTGGTAGCTGCCAAATGCTTGCCGATAAAACTCAGTTACCGCAACGTCGACGTATTCGCCGTAGCGAGCATTAAACATAACGCCTTGGGTATCACAGTCGGAATAGCGAATTCTAACCAGTACTTTAAATGGATCTAGCAAGGGAACCTCTTGGGGAATTCAATTCATTTTTTATCTTAAGCTATTATTACAGGCGTCTTCTGTCGCCACTAGATTGGCTTATCTGGTCTAAGCCACGCATAGTACTTGCGGGCCAGATCAAAAATAAAAGATCTGGCCTTAGTAGTTCATATTAAGTGTTGCCATATTAATCGCAGCTTACTTAGCTGCGTAGCCATTTAGTTACTAAGATCAAATCGAATTCGAGTCTGTTGATTGAATTGTGTCACAGGATAGCCATCGATTTGTTTGGGACGATACTTCCATCTCGCTAGTGCGCGCATAGCCGCTTTGTCAAAGGCACCCTCTGGTTCTGATTCGGTTACTCGTATATTCGTGGGTGATCCTGTGGGGGCAATATCAAACATTAAATCCACATAACCCTCAACGCCTCGTACTGCCATTCTGTTTGGGTAGTCTGGTGCTATCCTGACTATAGGAATCGCGGTGGAATCCGTCGGTCCTGAATGGTCGATGTTTATTTTATCGCTCATTCTCGGCGGTGTTAGATCTATTTTTAAGTTGGCGTTATTCGCAATAGATTGAGTCATCGGCGGCATTTCTGGTGGTGGCTCAACGGGCTCGGGACGCACAAACGGCGGAGGTAGTACTTCCGGTGGCCTAGGCGGGTCCATAACAACCGTGCTTATTTTATGATTGCCGGACTCGGGTGGCGCGATTAAATCGGTATGTATTAGTTGCTCCATCAACATCAGTATTAAGAGCGTAACTGTTAGCGCACCAAGTAAAAGGCAGGGTATGCGATATAACTGGTGGGCTGGCGAAAACGGTTTATTGCTTACTTCATTTGTGATTAATGTGCTCATGATTCGACTCCAATAGTGTTTTTAACACGCAGATGCATGCCTCAGCGTCCTGTTTTGGAAACCGATAGGAATTTAAGAAATGTGAGTGCTTTGACTTATTTCAGAGCTGATTAAGGCGGTGCAGTGGCAGGTGGATATCGTGGTGCGCGGTCGACTTTAGGCGGGGCGGTTGGACGTTCAATGGTTTTTTCTTCTAAAGGCGCAGCAAGTTTCTTTAATAGTGCCGCTCCGGGTTCAGCGATCTCGACGGTTCGAGAGTGTCGCCATGCGGCGTCACCAAACTGAGGTGTATGTGTGATTTGTAAGGTGGTGAATTGAATCGTCGCCAGCGGCAACGATATTACAAGCGCAAGTAAAACCCACATTAAAAATGTCGGTTTCGGCTTATCTGATTCTCCTTGTCGTGGGTTAAGAATATTTCGTAAACGATATTCGAGACTAGATGTCGGAGCTAAGGCAACCCCGGCAGTGCTGCGAGCGCCTCTTGCCTGACAGAGCAACCATGCCGCGTATTCGGCTGGTGCTGCACCTGCTTGCAAGGCGCGTTGATCTGCGGCAACTTCTGCTTCTTGGCACATGCTTCTATAAAGTTGCCAGACCACGGGGATGGGCCAGAAAAACAGACAGCTCAAGCGACCTAGCTGTTGGGTAAGCCAATCGTGATTTTCAATGTGACTTATCTCATGTTGTAGCGCCCAGCGAATATGCGCGTCAGACCAATTAAGGGCTTTTTGCGGCAAGGCGATGACCGGCCAAACGCTCCCCCATGTCATTGGCCCTGTGATGTGACTATGACAGCGCAGGCGAATACGCCGCTGAGTCAACTCGTGTAAGTGACTATGCCAGCGGGCGCTGGTTACCGATGTTGCGTGGTAATGGCTGTAAAGCAATTTGAAAAGACTGATCAGCCAGTAGCTAAGCAATATGCATACGCCGACGAGGTATCCTTTCATTAGCAGAGAAATTAAGGGGCTTACGGCCTGCTGCCCTGAGCGAGGTGAAAGCGTAATCGGGTCGAGAATAATGGTCTGTGGAAGTACCGGTAAAAACAGTGGGTCTAGCCAAGGGCTTATTAATAGACTGAGCAGCGCTGCAGTAAGTAACGCGAAACTCAAGCGCTGAAGTATTCTTGATGGGCGGTAGCGCCACAGCTCAAGTAGCTCTCGGCCTAGCAATAACAGCAACGTTGTTTCAAATAACGAAGATATTAACTGGCCGCTGAGCATGGCTGCTCTCCTAATCCCGTTTACGTGCTTGATCGATCAGGCGCTGGAGCTTTTCGAGCTCATCCGGTTTAAGCTCTTCTTGTTCCAGCAAGGCGGTAGCCGCATTAAAACCTGAGCCGCCAAAAAAGGTGCTAACCAGACGTTTTAAGGCTGAACCCCGCGCTTGTTGCAGGGGCTTGGCAGGATGGTAGAGCAGGCGCTGCCCTTCTTGAATAGATATTACCTCACCCTTTTCCACGAGGCGTGCCAGCAGGGCGCGCACGGCAGAATATCCCGGTGCCTCTGGTAGCGCGTCCTGAACATCTCGTGCACTGATCCTGCCTTGCTCATAAAGCGCATCCATAATCTGGCGTTCGCGGCGACTTAGTTTCTCTGCCATATTGTTACTCCGTGAGATGCTAAAAATGCAGCATGTGCTAAAAATTTAGCATTAACTGAAAATAAGTCAAGCAGAAGTATTTAATTGCTAGGTCGGTGGCGAGGCTGCTTAGGCAAACGCAGATACTCTGCACCGTATTTGCTACTTAGCTAGCAAGAGGGTATTGGTGGATAGCGAGGCCTTGTGAATCATATATCAAAGGCTTGATCCAAATGGCCCCAGAAGACCCTTAGCACATCGAGGAATCGCTCCGTAGTAGGTGTAATTACTGGTGCGCATTGTGCAGATAAATGAGACGTAGTTCCTAAGATGGTGAATTCAAAGAGATTATGATTTCTAGCGCCAATAATTCATTACGTTAGATTTTTTTCGCTAAACCGCGACACACTCTTTGAAGCCAGTATATGACGAATGTTACCCGCGCTTACCTGTTTATGATTTTGCTCACCCTTGTTGCCTGCGGAGGGGGCGGCTCCGGCGGCAGTACCGATGATCAAGGCGCACCGCCGGATCGTGACAATGATGGTATTTATGACTCGGTGGATAACTGTCCTGATGTCATCAACCCCTCGCAACAGGACGGTAATGCCAATGGAATAGGCGATGCTTGCGAGGGCGAAGCTCCGTTGGAAACCGTATTACGGACAGGGGACGTTTTTGCCGTCGCGGGCTACGATCCCAAGGCCGATTTGATCAATACCGCCATTGCTGAAAATAGTGCGCTTGAGGAACGTGCGGCAGATCTGGTCTCTGGCGTGTTTGGTAGTGGCGCCATTTCTTATCAGATTCCAAACCGCACAAGCTATGTGTCAGCGCCGAGCTACCGTCGCAAGGCGAATGGTCAGATTCCCCTGCTCTTGCAGAATGGAGGGCGCATACAGGCAATGGCGGGCGTCTATAAGCAACAGCATGCGCGCTATAGCTTGTTTGGTAGCAATCCCCCCTTACTGTTCAGTCAGGGTCTCAACCAGAGTTTTGAATCAGCATTTCGTCGGCTAGTTGCTTGGCTATTGGGTGATACCGCGGGTGACGAATCGTCCTTGCAGTCATCGCTTACCGTGTTGGTAGCGCGAACTCAAAATACGGCTGTGATTCAAGCCTGGTTCCAGGCTGCCTTGCCCAATTCTAGTGTCAACACGTGCAGTAAAACCGCGGAGCTTAATACCTGTACCAGTGGTGTTGATTTGATTGTGTTGGGTAAGAATGGCGCGGAAGAAACGCTAGACAGCGATGTGTTGGCGTTAAAGCAGCAGCTGCAAGCGGGAGTGCCTGTGTTGTATTTGCATACCGGACAGGAACATGCGACTTCTGCTTCTAAAGCTTATTCAGCCATTTTTGGGGCTGACTTGCCGGGCCCTGGAAATTATTTTCTCAGCGAAGCGAACCGGAATAGCGAGTGGAATAATGCGGGGGAGTTAATCGCGGCACTTCAGGCCGATAGCGTGGGGATCAACGCCGTACTTGCCCATGTGTTAAATGGAGACTTCTCCTTTGATCTGGCGGCAGGATTGTCGGGCGATACGGTAGATACGTCATCCGTCTCTGGCTTTGAGGATAACTTTGATCGGGGTGCATCGGCCCTGCGCACACTGATGCGGGCGATGGACAGTGATAAAGTCCGCATTTTTGATGAGGCCTTGGCGGATTACCGCCGGGAGCGTGCTTACGCCCTGTTGGGTGATCGTTTGCGTCAAGATGTTGTGTTTCCAATGGATATCCTCGAAGCCGACCAGAATGATTTTTTCAGCAGTTACCTGGCCGATCATCTGGTTTATAACGAGCGTGATATTTCGGCTAGGCAACCGGACAGGGGATTTCAGGGCTCCAGCGATTACCTACAAGTGACGCCCAAGAATTATAGCGTCAGCATTCCAACGCGGTTTTACGGCCGCAAACCAACCGGGGCCTACGTGTTACCTGGGCAGGCGTTTTCGGTCACGCGCACAGATAATAACAGTGATATTTCGGTGACGCTGTTCTGGAATATACAGTTTCCTGGCGCGGTATATGCGTTCCGCACCAGCGATTCGCGGGATCATTACAATATGCCCAAATACCTGCAGTCGGTATTCTATGAGCTGTCGCCAGGAGAAACATTGAATTTGAGTTCCTCCTACGGTGGGGTGGTTCACATCACTCACTCGAAAGTGGACCCAGCCGATCGCACTATTGACCTGAGCTTTGCCAATATCGGAACCCATCCCTTCTATAACGGCCCGGACACCGCCACGGATTTTTACGCGGGGATGGCCTCGGGTGATTATGAATGGGCAGAGATAGTGACCCCGGAGACTTATGTGACATCGCCCTTGGCGCCATTACAAGACAGCCTCGATCAACTGACTGATCGCATGGGCTGGGATGTCGATGACGTGGCGAGAGTCGCAAGCGACTATTACTACAATGAGATGTTTCGCCTGAGTGGCTATATCGGATTTGATATACCCCAGCGCTCTACCGCGATCGCGAATTTCTGCGCCAGCAAAGGTTGGGAGTGTGGTAATAGTGATATTCACGGTGTGGCGGGCAGTGTAGAAGGGAATATTCGGCAATACATTACCAACTGTGGCAGCTTTGGTGGGTGTAGTAATCAGCCCGTGACCTATACCTGGTCCTGGGATCCCCTGGGAGCAGGCCCAGTACATGAGCGCGGACATCACCTAGAGGGGAATAGTGGGGCGGACTATCACCGCTTTTCGCCACTGGATAATCACCAGCTCACCAATACTTGGCGGGCAGCGCTACCGTATTTTTACTACCGCGATACCGGCGGCGCCTCGGGTGGGAATATCGGCGCATGTGGTGTAGAGCGCAACGAGCATAGGACTAACGGGCGACGCTATGACTTCCTGCAGGCGGCCCAAAACTCGGGTGATCCTGTCACCTATATGAATGACAATGTCTGGTCGACCGGCGAGGCCAGCGCGATGAACCGCGCTATCATTACCCAGCTTGCAGCGCACGCAGCGGATCAGGGTGGCTTCGCCGAAGGTTGGGATTACTTCCCGCTGGTGTTAACAATGGCTAGGGAGTTCAAAACCAAACTCGATGAAGGCGAAGCCGCCTTTAACGCGGTGAAAGCAAAATACGGTTTTGGCCTCTACAGTCACGCAGAAGCCCAAGACCTTGTCAGTAGCCGCGATGGGAGGCGTTCCTGGTTTCTGATTGCCTATTCCCTGATTACCGGAAAAGATCAGCGCAATTACTTCACAATGTTGGGCTGGGACTATACCGCCAAGGCGGCGTCACAAGTACAGGCGTTGCTGCTGTTGCCCGCCGCGAAGCAGTTCTATGCCTTTGACGATGTCTGCAGTATTGCCAATGCAGTCGCGGTGCCGGTAGACGGTGTCAGTACCTGGCCAGTGACGCGACCTACTGTATATTAAGATTTGTGGCGTGGTCGCGGGTGAGGGCGAGCAGTGGTCTTTTGCGGTGTAGATTTACATCCCATTGGTTTGACTCCATTAGTTGTTACTTGCTAACTGCGACTATCATATATTTTGCGCCTCCTCGATTTGGCGTTGCTATGAGTGTTATAGCTAAATATTGCAGCCTGAAATGAGGCTGAAAGCCTAATTCTCTGTATAAAATCCAATTGAAGATTTTTGGTCGTTTGATGAATAAATTAAGAATTCTTGCAGGGCAAACCGCATTTGATCATATCCGGCAGCACGGCCTTCAACAGTCAGATGTCAGCGCCATTTTCGGTGCATCGGGCGCAGCTAAGTGGTTGGCGATATACGGATTAGATCGGGCGATATTTTCTGAATGGCTGACCGATATTGATCACCCCATTGATCTTTTTGGCACCTCTATCGGTGCCTTTAAACTCGCGGCGGCCTGTCGCCGTGATTCGGCGGCAGCCTTGGACATACTGGCCAATGCCTATATAGAGCAATCTTATCCACACGGTATTACGGCTGACTACATCGACAAGGAAACAAAAAAGATACTCGACCTTGTGCTGGGCGGAGGCGGTAGTGAAGAGATACTCTCCCACCCTCAATTTCGATATCACTGCGGCACGGTATTGGCGCGTGGTTTACTGGGTAGGGATGCTGTTTCTAGCCAGAAAATCGCGATGGTAAAGGCCTTCTTGCTAAGCGGTTTGGGCCGCAATGCCAATGTTAGAGCGATGGAGCGCGTCATTTTTTCCGATGTCAGGGCCAACGGCGCAGTGCGAGCGTCGGACCGGTATGTGACGCACTATGCCCAGCTGTCACCACAAAACCTGCACAGAGCGGTACAGGCATCGGGGTCGATTCCGGTGATTATGTCCGGTGTTAGCGACATAGCCGGTGGCCCTTCGGGGACTCATCGAGATGGTGGTTTGTTGGACTACCACCCGCTGCCGGGAAGTTTATGGCAGGGCGGGGGCATTGTGCTGTATCCGCATTTTTACACCGAAGCGATAGCGGGCTGGTTTGATAAATACTTCTCGTGGCGAAAAACGCCCGCTTCACAGTTAGATAAGGCTGTATTGCTAGCACCTTCAGAGGAATTCCTGGCATCCACTGAGTTGGGGCGCATTCCGGATCGTAGAGATTTTTTGCGCATGCAACATGATGATGCCAAGCGTAAACGGCTTTGGCAGGATTCAGCGACGCGCAGCCTGGAGTTGGGTGAGGAATTTTTACAGCTGGTTCAATCTGGCGATATTGCAGAGAGGGTAGAATTAATCTAAGCATGCCAAGACTTAGCGTTGCCGCTAAGCATTGACCGCCGTCGAGGCTATTTCGCTAACATTTTTAGTGTAGCGGTTGCGCAGAGCACCGTTCTATCCTCTACCGTTAGTGTGGCCCGGACAAAGGCCAGTTTGCGAGTGCGGTGAATGAGTTCACCGTGGCCGGTGAGTAACTCGCCAGCGTTTGCGGGGCCAATAAACTGATTGTCACAGGTCACGGTTACGCAGCCTTCCTCTGTCGATTCCAAGCCCGCCAGGCACAGAGTGTAATCGACGAACGCCATCAATACCCCGCCATGAACAATGCCGAACATATTGCAGTGCTTTTCCTGCAATTGCAGGGCGGTTTCTGACTTTGGCGCCATCGACTTGTAGAAAAAAGGACCGATATTGTCTTCGGCAGGATCTCCCGCCCAATGTTTGTAGCCTTCAGGGATCGAAGTCCATTGCATTTGTCATGCTCCTGTCAATTCGAGTAGAACGTTTAATGGGTGAGTCGGCGTTACTAGGTAGATCAGTATGGGCAACTGATATTACGTAGCTGTCAATCGCAAGGTCAACAGGAGGGATTTTACTCTGACCCCAATTTTTGCAACTTCCAAGGAAGTTTTGCACCTAGAGTAAAAAGATCTTCCATGATAGTGGATTTAGCCATCGCCGGTTCCTTAGCGGCTAGTGTTATAGATGTAGTTTGCGGTATGCCCTAGGTTACAGCAAGTCGGAATTGCGTGAACTTTCGTTGGGGTTTGAAAGATCCTGTCTTGGTGCCGACGTGCGTTTAGGCCCTTCCATAGTCTGATTCGATATTTGATTTTGGATTTAAATTATAAGTTAAAGGCCAGACTCTTATGGATAGCTATAAATTAGCGAAATATCCTTACCTATTGCCTTATGTAAAGCTTGTGTTATCTTTACTATATGTAAAATGTAAAGAGATTTGTGGCATGCCAAAAATCAGCGCAAAAGGGCAAATTACTTTGCCCGCAAGTCAAAGAGAAGCTATCGGTGTGAGGCCTGGTGATGAAATCGAAACCTTCGTCGTAGATGATCAGATCAATATCGTTAAGAAGGTTGCTGGAGCCGCAAGGGGGGTGTTGAAAAACGTCAAAGCAAAGGTCTCGATAAGCGATGAGCAATCAATGGAGTCTTTCTTGTCGTGATCGCCATTGATACCAATGTGTTGTTGCGGTACTTGCTCGAAGATGATCCTGTTCAATCGGCCAAAGCCGCCAAGTTGATTGGCGGTAGTCGCACAGTGCTTGTCACCGACGTGGTTTTAGTTGAAACGATATGGACGCTGAGAGGCAGGAAATATCAACTGGACAAGTCAGAACTGATTAAGGTGATCAAAGCACTCTTTCAAGAGCCCAATATTCGATTTGAAGATGGGCAGGCGACTTGGGCTGCTCTCGATCAGTATCGTAAATCTAGTGGCGCAGACTTTGCGGATGCGCTTATTGTAAACAAGACGAAGTTGATTGCCAGTAAACTAGGCGAATCATTCGAAGGGGTTTATACCTTCGATAAAGCTGCACAGAAATTGCCGGGAGCAAAAGAGCCCAAATAGGTGGAAAGCGAAATGCGCAGGGGGAATACATCGCGAAGTTGATGGCAAAACGAATGTGACCATCCTCGACTATGCTGATTTTGCCCTGCCGATGCTTCAGCGCATGTTCAAAAAAACGGAAAAAAGCTACAAGGCGATGGGTTATAAAATCTCATATTCTGGTAGCTAGAACAAAATTATTTGTGTACCCACGGACTTAAGATAATATTTTTCCTAAGAGCCGTATAGCCGGTTCTAGCATTGTTTCCCATGGTAATGCACAGTTGATTCTAAAATAATTTTTAAATCGTTGGTCGCTTGAGAATAGAAATCCGGGAGCGATACTTATTTTGTGTTCCAGCGCATTTTTGTAAAGCACTGTGGTGTCGAATTTTTCGGGTAGTTGAATCCATAGAACAAACCCGCCTCTGGGTTGAGAGGTTCTGGTTCCGTCAGGAAAGTTTGATTTTATAAGGTCGATACATTGACTTATATTTGCTGCGTAGTGCCGACGTATTTTGCGTATATGCTTGTCCATGTTGCCGTTGCGTAGATACTCGTCAAGCATCATTTGGTTGAGGCTTGAGCTTGCAATATTCTGAGTAAATTTAAGGTAGCTCGCTTTTTCTATATATCGTCCCGGTGATAGCCATCCGACCCGTAAACCGGGCGATACCGATTTGGAGAATGAGTTGCAATAGAGTACTTCGCCGGTGGTGTCAAAACTTTTATATGGGCTTGGTCGATGCCCGTCGAAGGCTAGATCTCCGTAGATGTCATCCTCTACCAGTGGAACATTATGTTTCTGAAGCAGCGATAAGAGATGTTGCTTTTCGTCAGTGCTTGGGCAGCTGCCAAGTGGGTTGCTAAAGTTACTAACGACGATACAGGCCTTAACGTCCCATTTTTGGCAGGCGTCATTTACTTTCTTTAAATCAATACCAGATTCTGGGTGGCAGGGGATTTCTATGGCCCGCAGGCCTAAGGTATCGACCGCTTGTAATAGGCCGTAGTAGGTTGGCGATTCCAATAAAACGACGTCGCCGGGGTCAGCTACACATTTTAGCGCGATACTCAATGACTCGTGGCAGCCGTTGGTAATTAGCACGTCTGATGCATCCACGTCACAGCCGTATCCCGTCATTCGGTGGGCTAAGGCTTGGCATAGCGATGGCAGTCCCGGTGGTACTTCGTATCTTAGTAATCCGTTGGCTTGTGTTCTGGCAACTTTAGCCGCAATGCGATGTAGGGCTTGCGCTGGGAAATAGCTTTCGTGAGGGAGGGCTGCGCCTAGTTGAATGAGCTTCTTGCTACCAGTGGACTGAATTAAATCTAATGCTAGTCGTTGACGTTGGATGAGTGTTGGCTTTAGCGACGTTTTGGGTTGGCTTTTTACGAGTTCTTGCGCGGGAGTGCTTCGCCATTTTACAAAAAATCCCGAGCGTGGCACGGCCTCTATTAAACCTTGGTTTTCTAGTAGCTTCTGTGCCTGAAGAATCGTATTCACACTCACATTGTAGTGTTCCGCTAGTAAGCGAGTTCCTGGGATTTTTTCATTTGCTTTGTAATGCCCAGATTGAATGAGCTTCATGAGCTGTTCGGCAACTTCCTCGTAGCGGTGTAGTTGCGGTGTTGTGATCGCCACTATCTGTGCCCCTAAAATATGTACTTAACTGTATCTGTACCCATTTCGTTATCAGATTACACTGCCTGTATCTAAGCGGCAATAGCTGCGCGTCTGTTGATTATCGTCAGCACAACAAATTAATCGAGGTAGAAGTAAATGCATCACGCCCACACAGTTACAGCCAAACAAGTTAAGCCACTTTGTTGGAAAAATGGCGCAGTGGTTGGTGCTGAGCATGCAGTGGTGCCGATATACGATCATGGTCTTCTTTACGGCGATGGATGTTTTGAGGGTTTGCGATTTTATGGCGGACAGCCTTTTCGCCTAGGCCGACATTTGTCGCGTTTACGTCGGTCGCTTAGCGCGCTGGATATTCAAATTTCTTATAGTGACGATGAGTTACAGGCTGGAATAGCCGAGTGTATTGAGCAATCAAATATGCCTGACGGTTACCTGCGGTTATTGGTTACGCGTGGTGAAGGCGATATGGGATTAAATCCCCGACATTGCGTTAGTCCTAACGTTTTCATAATTCCGGCGTCTTTGTCATTGGTTAGTGACGATACTCGGCAACGAGGCGTTAGCTTGATTACCAGTAGTGTTAAGCGAGCGGTTGGCACAGGTCTCGACTCCAGAGTGAAATCCTTGAATTATTTGCATTCTATTCTTGCGCGGGCAGAGGCAAATGCCGCCGGCGTTGATGAGGCGATTCTGCTCAATCAATTTGGTTTTGTCGCGGAGTGCAGTGCTGAGAATATTTTCATTGTGTCGGGTGGCAATTTGCTTACGCCACCTATTACGGATGGTGCATTAGAAGGAATAAGCCGTGAAATTATTCTATCCCTAGCTGCAGATAAGCAGATCCCGCACCGCGAACAGTCTCTGACAACTTACGATCTGTACAATGCTGATGAATGCTTTATTTGCGGAAGTGGTGCGAGGCTTATTCCTGTACGACAGATTGACGGCCGGATAATTGCCCAATGCCCAGGTGCGTATTATCAGAGCATGTTGGCGGGATATCAGGCGTTGATTAAAGCAGAGTGCTTTGTGGAGAGGGTATGATGTTTGACATACATAGCTACGCGATAAGCATGGCGACATATAATCAATGGATGAACGATAAGATCTACGCCATTTGTGCTGGCTTGAGTGATGATCAGCGTAAAGCGAACTGCGGATTATTCTTTGGTTCAATAGACAATACTTTAAATCATTTGCTTGTGTGCGACTTGATGTGGATGGCGAGATTTAACGAAAAGCAAGCGCCAGTTAGTAGCCTTACCCAAAGGCTCTATGAGAATTTTGCGCAGATGACAGAGGCAAGATTCCGCATCGATCGAGATATTCTCGTATGGGCGAAAAAACTGTCGGCATCAGCTCTTCCTGAGCGATTGTATTACTGTAGCCTAGCCAACAAGGAAACTCGGGACGTGGATTTGGCTAAAGCTATTGTTCATTTTTTTAATCACCAAACTCATCATCGAGGGCAGATAAGTGCTGGGTTGTCTCAGCTCGGCGTAGAGTTTGGCGTAACTGATTTGATATTTATGCCGGAGCAAGTATGACGTCCTTGCTCCCTGTTTTTATGTTTGCTGTCGCCTCGGTTATTACACCGGGGCCAAATAATGTGATCGTATTTAATTCTGTTTTGCATAAGGGTGTCCGGAAAACACTTCCCGTATATTTGGGGATTTGCGTTGGATTCCCCATTTTATTCATTATATCTGGTGTTGGTTTGGGTGAGGCTTTTCATGTTTACCCGATACTGCATGAGGTGCTGAAGATACTTGGCATTACTTACTTGCTCATGTTGGCATACAAAATTGCGACACAAGAAGATGACGTTAATATTAAATCAACTATCATCCCCTCGTCGTTTACCGGCGGTATGTTGTTTCAATGGATTAACCCAAAGGCTTGGGTCATTGCGATAGGTGGCATATCAACGTATACCCCGTCGGGTGCTGGGATTGTTGAAATTCTGAGTATTGCCGGCGTATTTCTATTTGCGACACTTGCTTGTATGGGATTTTGGCTATTAGTGGGGCATTCCGCAAAATCTTCAGTTAGTTCGGTGCGAGGTATGTTGGTAATGAACAAAGTGATGGGCACCGTGCTTGCTTTGTCTGTGGTGCCAGCAATCTGGGAAATATTAGCTCAACTTCAATACCAAGCCTGACAGCTTACAGTAATGGAAATGCATATATGAAAGTACAAGACGAACATTATAAAGATAGAACGGCGGCAAGCTTTTCGCGTCAAGCTGTAATGAAAACCTTGGATGCAAAATTGACAATCGATTCACCTGGGCGGGTGTCAATTAGCTTCCCGTTTAATGAAATATTCACGCAGCAGAAGGGCTTTATTCATGCCGGAATTATCAGCACTGTGCTAGATAGTGCCTGCGGTTACGCTGCTTATACCTTGATGTCGGCCAAGGCAGATGTGCTTACCGTAGAGTTCAAAGTGAATTTACTAAGACCAGCAAAAGGGAGCCACTTTACGGCGAGCGCCCATGTGGTAAAGGCTGGGCGAAGTATATCGGTAGTAGAGGCGACATTGCATAGTGCGGAGCTTGGAGAGCAAAAGCCAGTGGCGACAATGACTGGCACCATCATGACGATAGAAAAATAGCGTTTGAATTTGCGGGAGTTTAAACGATATGCACAACTATACGAGCATAAATATAAAGCGCAGTGCATTAATCATTATCGATATGCAAAATGATTTTGTTCTTGAGCACGGAGCAGCAAAAATTTCAGGAACCTTGGCTGTCGTGCCTGCAATGCAAGAGGCTGTGCAGGCTTATCGCGCTAAAGGCTTGCCTATTGCCCATGTTATTCGCATATATAAGGCCGACGGCTCAAATGTTGATTTGTGCCGACGGGCTGCCATTGAAGGCGGTGCGAGTATCGTCTTGCCTCATAGTGATGGAGCAGAGATTGTTGATAGCTTGAAACCGCAGCCGGACATCACGCTAGATGCTGAAAAATTGTTACGGGGTGAGGCTCAGCAAATAGCTAGTAATGAGTATGTCTTTTATAAGCCGCGCTGGGGTGCTTTTTATCAAACGAAATTAGAGCAGTTCCTAAAAGCACGTGATATAGACAGTTTAATTTTCATAGGCTGTAACTACCCTAACTGCCCGCGAAGCAGTATTTATCAAGCAAGTGAGCGCGATTTTCGGCTTGGCTTGCTTACTGACGCAGTCTCTCAGTTGTACCCAAAAGGGGAGGAGGAGATGAGAAATATCGGGGTTAATTTATTTTCTGTGCGTGAGTTGCTGGGATTGCTTGAATGACCGTATGACTAAGAGAGGTATAAAGTGAAGTATTATGCTGTTGCTGAAATAACTATTCATAGCACCGACTGGGTTGCATCATATGCTAAGTATGTAACTAAGCTTGTCGAAGCGGCTGGCGGAAAATACCTTGCAAGAACATCTGACGCGGAATTATTGGAGGGTGATGAGTGTGTAAAAAATATATCGCTGATTATCGAGTTCCCGTCAAAAGAGGCTGCGTACACATTCTATGAAAGTGAACAGTACGCCCCATATCTGGTATCACGAAAAGCGGGGTCAAGCGGTAGATTTATATTAGTTGCAGGAAAAGATGACGCTAATACCACTTCGAATGTGTAGAGCTCAAATGCAGAAGCTAAACAAGCGGTGTTAGGGGTATGTACCTAATGCAAAGCCAATGGCTTGCTCAACTCGATCACGCCCCCAAAACATTTCATTGCCTATCATTAGCGTTGGCGCGCCAAAGATGCCGGTAGACTGCGCTAACTCAGTTTGGATTCGGAGTTTTTGCTTGGCCTCTTCGGTATTAGACTGGCTAAGTATGTCTTGGCTATCCAAATTTAAAGACGCCAAAATTCGCGAAATCACCTTGGTATCAGATATATCAGCGTCGCCATAAAAGTTAGCAATAAACACCTGTTGAATGAAATCGAATATCCATGGTGCACTTTCAAATAGGCACGCTACTCTACTTGCCAATAATCCATTTCGCGGAAACATGCTAGGTCGTTTAAAGGGAAGGCTCTCTGCTTCGCAAATACGTTCCATATCTCGCCACATGTAACGCCCCTTTTCAGGGTAAACATTGAAGGGCGAATCGTTTAAGCCTTGTTCTTTGAAAACGGCACTAAGTAGAAACGGACGCCAGTGCACCGATATACCGGATGCGGTAGCCATATTGTTAACACGAAGAATTGCGGGGTAGCTGTAAGTACTGGCGAAATCAAACCAGAAATCGATGGTCTTTCTCATGAGTTTTATATTTCAGAAATATATTAAAGTCCGTTAGCTCATAGAATTTATGGTATTTCGCTAATAAAGTGTAGAGTTATATCTAGTAATTCAAATTTAATTTTTCGAGAGTCGACCTTGCTGCGGAATTGGTGGCGGAAGCGCGGCATCTTTATATTTTACTATTATCTTGAAAAGGTTTAGCGAAACTGCTTAGTCAGTCATCAGGTTTGCTAAAGTCATAGCTAGGTATTTGCTTGACGAGCCGAATAAGTTGATTCGGTTGATCGAATAGCTCTTTACTTAAGTGATTGCTCGACTGCTTATGCATCGTAGCCATGCGCCAAAATTAAATTGCGCGCCATTGCACTAACGACAAATAACGGGATGCCTAAGTCGCCAGCGATAGGTAGGTCGTTTCAAAGTTCTACTAAACCAGCCGGAAGCTTAAGTTTTAGGTCGTAGCAAGTCGGGACTAGGTAGACGCTTTCAGAATCTTGAAAGGTAGCTCTGACTTAGACGGGTGTTCATGATCATCATAGTCTGATTAGATATTTGATTTTGGATTTAAGTCTTAAATTAAAGACTTGAACCTCACTGATTCTCAAAAGAGTGCAAATAAATCAATAGAGTTATATCATTCAATTTTAGTTGAAAAAAGTAGCGGTAATTTAACATGCCACAGTCTAGTGCTTACTGCTTTAACTTAGCGGCCATTCGACAATGGTTTCATCGATTTCAATGATTCTGACCCCATTGGTTCCATGAGCTCATGGCCATCCATAGGATGATCTGATCTTTGGGTTTGAATCATAAATCAAAGACCTGACCCTCTCGGTTGAGCCGGCGCCTAAACAAGCTTAACTTAGTGCTATTCGACTCTGACCCCATTGATACTGGATGCTGAGTACGTGGGTACGAAATTGGACGCAGATGACGCAAAGCCGAATCATTTCGGCTTTGGAAATTGAACAACACTACCCTGATTGCTATTAGAAGGTTTGTTTTTACTATCTTTAAAAGAGACCTTCAGTTCAACCAAGTTGTTTACTTGGGTTTCATGCGAAAAGTACCCTGACTCAAGGCCGCATAGGGTTTCAAGAAGGTACTCAGGAAGTCCAAGCTGATGAGCGAGATCCGGTTTAGTGTGTACCTTCTGGTCTACCAACATTTTGACTGCTCTATTGAGTAGGCGAGGTTGCTCAAGCCAAATTTGATCATCGTATGGTTCGCCTCTTATCCATCCTCTTGCTGAGCGCCCTTTGAAAAGCCTTAGCTTTTGATCGTCATCTATAATATCCAACTGATAACAACGCATTACCATTGCCGCGACGGAGACCTTCCAGCGTGGCTTCAGCGACAATAGCGTTTCAAGCGTTGGCCAGCTAACTTCAGACGCAAACGATTCTGCAGGAAGAAGAAAACATCCAGCAAACAAGTCTGCTTGCCGCTCTATCTGTTTGTAGTATTCTTTAGAGCGAAATGTTGCGTCATCGACATTGCGATGAAGTACTAAATGTCCAAGCTCATGAGCTGCGTCAAACCTGTTTCGAATTCCATTCGCTTTGTCAGAAGACACAAAGACATATGGCCGGCCATCTAGTTGGCTCCAGTGTGAAACGCCATCCATTTTCAAATAGCCAAGTTCATCTCTGGCAAAAATTACACCGGCATTTTCGATTGCAAGAACCACGTCCTCAATCGGTCCTAGCCCTAGTCCCCAAGCTTTTCTGCACTCCAGAGCAAGAGCCTCAATTTCTGAGTCAGTGATCGTGAGGAAGCGGCCTTCTGAAATAGATGGAATGTTAACGTTAGGCCAGCTCACCCATTTGGCCAATGTGGTGGCAAGTTCAGCGACCAAATCGAGCCGTACTCTCGCCATGTCTCTAGCAACCTTGGTGGCACTTGCTAGTGAACGATAAAAATAGGGCTTTTCTCCATGGTCAGGAACGTCTTTTAAAAACCAGTTTACTGGAAATTTAACCGCGCCACTTAATGATCTAAGTTTGTCCTCTTCGGGGGCTTGATTGCCTTTTTCCCAGTTTGATATTGTCGCCTGAGAAACACCAACAAGGGCCGCTAATGCGACCCTTGTAATCCCAAGCGATTCTCGAGCCTGAATTAATCGATCAGGCTGGAAACCACTTACGCCGGTTCTCATAATTTCTACTCCGATTTATCACTCGACCGCTTTTCTTCTTTTTGTAGGTCATTACGTAACCTTGGCCAAGCGAGGTCTACTTGCATTGAAGCTGCGTTAGCCTCTTGGCCGTATTCTTTAATTAATTCTTTCAATGGTATTTCAAGGTGGTAACCGAGCCAGTCGGTGTACGGTACTGTTATTAGAATTTCAGCTGGTTGTGACTGATCTTTACCTGCGGCTCCAGGATGAAGGACAACGGCTACGACATGAAGTGCATCATCCATCTTTGGTGGCGGAGCTTTAAAAAAATCATATGTAGTGGGTTCTAGTATGGCGTTCTTCTGGCTCAACATACTTCTGTGTCTTGCTGGGCGTGCCCATTGATTTTGATGAAGTTCGATATGGCTCAGGGTGATGTTCCCCGCGCAAATTACAATATACTGCTCACCCTTCGGAACAGTCTGTAACACAGAGGGGCTACCCTCGGCGAGTACGCCAGCTAAAGCGTCATCAACATAGTAACGTCTTTGGTATGACCTCAATCGATTGGGGCTTGTGTTTTTGCAGTCCTCTACAGCGCTATGATGAGCTTTGGCGTAAGCCGTACGGATAGCGTCCTCAACGGATAAGAATAAGTCTTTGCCTACATTTGAGGTGATGTATCTAACGAGGCGATTTTTGAGACTTGATTCCATCAGTTGCACACCTGTTGATTTAGTTAAGCGGAATTTTATCCTTATTTATTTCGTTTATCAAGTTTTGATGCTAGGATCATACGTAATGGCAATTTAAGAGGGTACTGATATGGCTAGAAAGCGAGTTTCGGTTACTAAAGAGTCGCATAGCGGCCGTAATCAGCAGTTTCATGACAATTTCAAAGATAAAGATATGTCTAGAGCTCAGTTTGTAAGAGAGATCAAGAGCGGTGGGTACGATAATTATCATGTACGCAAGATCAATGGCGTTGATACACCAGTTTCAAACCCTGATGCTAGTAAAAACAACAATTTAGATTGATAGTGGGTGAGCAAAGATATGGTCAAAACGTGAAAAGCCCCGACACTTTCGCACAGGGGCTTCTAATCAGTCGCCATTTTGCGAGGGCATCACCACTTAGGGATCAGTGGGGTCAAGTCTTTGATTTATGATATACGCGCACTTGAATGATTTTCAGTACTGTAGATCTGTCCGCCAATACCAGTCTTTTTAAGTGAAGAAGGCCGCTAAATAGCGGCCTTCGGGAATCATTGCTAGTGACAAAATGTCTCTCTAGTGAGAATTGCCGATGGTTGCTTACACTACCAAGTCAACGCCCCACCAGTCTGATACTCAATCACCCGCGTTTCAAAGAAGTTTTTCTCCTTACGCAAATCCATAATCTCGCTCATCCATGGGAATGGGTTTTGCGCGCCAGGGAATTGTTCTTTTAAGCCGAGTTGGCTTAGGCGGCGGTTGGCGATGAACTGGAGGTATTCTTCCATCATGGCGGAGTTCATGCCGAGTACGCCGCGTGGCATTGAGTCGCGGGCGTATTCGATTTCTAGCTGCATGCCTTCAACGATCATTTGGGTGACTTCGCCTTGGAATTTTTCGCTCCAGAGGTGTGGGTTTTCTAGTTTGATCTGGTTGATCATGTCGATGCCGAAGTTCAGGTGCATAGACTCGTCGCGGAGTATGTACTGGAACTGTTCGGCGATGCCGGTCATTTTGTTGCGGCGGCCCATAGACAGTATTTGGGTGAAGCCACAGTAGAAGAAGATGCCTTCTGTTACCGCATAGAAGCCAATCAGGTTGCGAAGCAGTTCCTGGTCGGCTTCTGGGGTGCCGGTGTGGAATGTTGGGTCGCCCAGTGCGTGGGTGTGTTGCAGGCTCCACGCGGCCTTTTTGGCGATGGAGGGCAGTTCGCGGTACATATTGAAGACTTCGGCTTCGTCCATGCCCAAAGACTCTACGCAGTATTGGTAGGCGTGGGTGTGGATGGCTTCTTCAAAGGCTTGGCGCAACAGGTATTGGCGGCACTCTGGGTTGGTGATGTGGCGATACACCGCTAATACGAGGTTGTTGGCAACCAGCGAGTCGGCGGTTGAGAAGTAGCCCAGTGAGCGCATGATAATGCGGCGCTCGTCGTCGGTTAGACCTTCTGAGTTTTTCCACATGGCGATGTCGGCGGTCATGTTCACTTCTTGCGGCATCCAGTGGTTGGCGCAGCCGTCGAGGTATTTCTGCCATGCCCAGTCGTATTTAAATGGTACGAGTTGGTTTAGGTCTAGGTGGCAGTTGATGATGCGCTTGTCTTCTACGCGCAGACGCGCGGCGCCCATTTCCAGTTCTTCTAAACCGGCGGCAACGTCTAGGTGTTCGATAGCGGCATTGGCTTTTTCGAGTACGGTTTGATCAGCGATGCTGACGCCGTCTTCGCTGTTCATGGTGTTCAGTGCCGCGCTAATGACGGGCTCGGCGGTTGTTGGTGCTTGGGGTTTGGCAGCCGGCGCTTTTGCGGGTGCTTCGTCTTTGTCGAAATCGTCCCAACTTAACATTTTATAACCTCAATTCTTTATGTGTGTTGCTTTGTATTTTTCGTCAGACGCCAGACATCCGGCGTCCAACCAAGGGGCCAGCGGCCCCTGCGCACTTATTGACAGGCTTCGCAGTCTGGATCGTCCAGCGAGCAGGCCAGTGGAACCGGCGCAGCTTGCGGTGCAGCGGCAGACGCGGTGGCGGCTGCTTTTGGTGCTGATTGTGACGATACCTTGTTCATTGAGCCTTGAGAAACCGTTGATTTCTCGGTGGAGCTAGCGGCCAATGCGCGGAGGTAGTAAGTGGTTTTGAGGCCACGGTACCATGCCATGCGGTAGGTGATGTCGAGCTTTTTGCCAGATGCGCCAGCGATGTATAGGTTTAGCGATTGGGCTTGGTCCAACCATTTTTGACGGCGGCTTGCGGCGTCTACCAACCAGCGCGGCTCAACTTCAAATGCGGTGGCGTACAGCGCTTTCAGATCGTCTGGAATACGGTCGATTTTGCTCACCGAACCTTCGTAGTATTTGAGATCGTTGACCATGACCGCGTCCCAAAGGCCGCGTTCTTTTAGGTCTTTTAACAAGTAGGGGTTCACTACAGTGAACTCACCAGACAGGTTCGATTTCACGTACAGGTTTTGGTAAGTCGGCTCAATAGACTGTGACACGCCAGTGATATTCGCAATGGTTGCGGTAGGCGCAATCGCCATCACGTTTGAGTTACGCATACCCTGTGCTTTCACGATGGCGCGTAGACTGTTCCAGTCTAGTGTTTCGCTGCGATCTACTTCGATGTAGTCCGCGCCGCGCTCTTCTACCAAGATGCCGACAGAGTCGATAGGCAGAATGCCACGGCTCCACAGTGAGCCTTCGTAGCTTTGGTAAGCGCCGCGCTCTACTGCCAAGTCGCTTGAAGATTTAATCGCGTAGTAGCTGATGGCTTCCATTGAGCGGTCGGCAAATTCCACGGCCTCGTCAGACGAGTAGGGAATGTGTTGCTTGTATAGCGCGTCTTGGAAACCCATCAAACCCAGACCAACAGGGCGGTGTTTGAAGTTTGAGTTTTTCGCTTGTGGCACGCTGTAGTAGTTAATGTCGATGACGTTATCGAGCATACGTACTGCGGTTTTAACGGTTTTCTCTAGTTTGACTAGATCTAGGCCGTTGTCGCCAATGTGCTGGGCTAGGTTAACCGAGCCGAGGTTACAAACGGCGATTTCATCTTTGCTGGTGTTCAGGGTGATTTCTGTACACAGGTTAGATGAGTGAACCACGCCAACGTGCTGCTGAGGACTACGCAGGTTGCATGGGTCTTTAAAGGTAATCCATGGGTGGCCTGTTTCAAACAACATAGACAGAATTTTGCGCCATAGGTCGGCCGCTTTTACGCGTTTGAATAGTTTGATTTCACCGGTGCGAGTCATGGCCTCGTATTCTTCAAAGCGCGTTTCGAAGGCTTTGCCATACAGGTCATGAAGATCAGGTACGTTGTTTGGTGAGAACAGGGTCCACTCGCCGTCTTGGAAAACCCGCTTCATGAACAAGTCAGGAATCCAGTTGGCGGTGTTCATGTCGTGGGTACGACGACGGTCATCACCGGTGTTCTTGCGCAGCTCAAGGAATTCTTCAACGTCGATGTGCCAGCTTTCTAAATAAGCACATACCGCGCCTTTGCGTTTGCCGCCTTGGTTTACTGCCACGGCGGTATCGTTAACCACTTTTAAGAAGGGCACAACACCTTGTGATTTGCCGTTGGTGCCTTTGATGTAAGCGCCCAAGCCGCGAACCGGTGTCCAGTCATTACCCAGGCCGCCGGCAAATTTAGACAGCATGGCGTTGTCTTGAATGGCACCGTAAATGCCGTGCAGATCGTCTGGCACAGTGGTCAGGTAGCATGAAGACAGCTGTGGACGCAGTGTGCCGGCGTTGAATAGCGTCGGCGTAGAGCTCATATAGTCGAATGAGCTAAGCAGGTCGTAGAACTCAATGGCGCGGGCATTGCGATCTTCTTCGTTCATTGCCAAACCCATGGCAACACGCATAAAGAAGATTTGTGGCAATTCAATGCGCACTTCATTGCTGTGAATAAAGTAGCGGTCGTACAGGGTTTGCAGGCCCAGATAATGGAACTGCATATCGCGCTCAGGCTTGATGGCGGCGCCCAGTGCGGCAACGTCGTATTCGGTTTCTAGACGCGGGTCCAGTAGCTCTAGCTCAGCGCCTTTAGCTAAATAGGCGGGCAGGGCTTGTGGGTAGTAAATGGTCATGTCGTGCTGGGTGGCACTTTGGGCAATGTTCAAAAAGCTCAAGGATTCAGCGCGCAATTTATCTAGCAGCAGGCGGGCGGTGACCAAGCTGTAGTTGTGTTCTTTTTCCACCATGGCGCGGGCGGTGATGACCAGAGAGGTATTGACCTCATCTTCTGGTACACCGTTATAAAGGCTTTTCAGCGCTTCTTTCTGGACGGCTGCGGCAGAGACATCTTTAAGGCCTTCGCAGGCTTCTTGCACGATGAATTCTAAGCGGCCTAGGTCAAGTGGCGACTCGCTGCCATCGGCGTGCTTAACGCGAATGCTGGGGTGTACTTTTTCGCCAACAGGCGCTAATTGGCTGCGTTCTTCAGCACGGGCGGCGCGATACAAGACGTAGCCACGGGCGATTTTGTGTTCGCCGCTGCGCATTAGCGCTAGCTCTACTTGGTCTTGAATTTCTTCAATATGAATAGTGCCGCCAGAGGGCATGCGGCGCTTAAAGGTGGCGCTAACTTGGTCTGTCAACTTGGCAACAGTCTCGTGTATACGAGTCGATGCTGCAGCATTGCCGCCTTCTATTGCTAAAAAGGCCTTGGTGATAGCAACACTGATTTTGTCGTCAGTGTAGGGCACCACGGAACCGTTGCGCTTTATTACCCGCAATTGGCCTGGAGCTGTGGCTTTAAGTTCTGCTTCATTGTTTTGGTGCGGGGGTATGCCTGTGGCACTGGTGGTGCTGTCTTGTTGGGTTTGCATGATATCTCCGGGCCCTTGCTGGATGTCCTTGAAATTGTTCTGTGGCAGTTTTCTGCGCTTGCTCTTTTACCCAATTGCGGGAAAAAGGTGTTGTACAAAGCCTCAATAACCTAGAAACGTGGTTTCAGTGCGGATGTATCATCCGTTGTTATTTTGGTTGGGCTGAAACCCTATATATGGGGCTTGGCTGAAGCTGGGATACAAGATAATGCGGTTTGCTTAAGTTCGCAAGCACTAGATGCTGTGTGTTTTCTGTGGATAAAGTGTCGGTAAGTGGTGTGCAAAAGCTGTGCAAAGATTGATATGCCCACATCATGCGGGTTTCCGAGAGATTGCTGGCGGCGTTAGAGGGCTTGTGGGGCGGTAGACGGATTGTGCATAAGAACAGATTTTTTATACCTTAAAACCTTAGGTAGTGCCCTGCTGTAATTCTTCGCGGCTGAAGATGATTAAATGGTCGGCTTCGGGGTTGATTTGTACGGTTTCTTTAATGGCGTAATCGCGATGGCTGGGCAGTAGTGCTTCCACTCGGCTGCCGGTGGGCAGGCTTAATGTGTAGAGGGTGGCGCTACCAGAAAACACCTTCTTTTCTATGGTGGCAGTAATGCCGCCAAAATCACTCAGCACTATATCATCGGGACGCAGCAGCACCTCGACGGGTGTGCCCTCTGGCCAATGGTAGGCGCGGTTTCCCATGAGGGTGCCGAGTTCGGTGGTCACGGTGTTGGCTTCGGCGCCGATGACACCAGGCAAAAAGCAGCCCTCGCCAATAAAGTTGGCGACAATGCGGTTGCTGGGTTCGTGGTAGAGATTGAAGGGTGTGTCCCATTGTTGGAGCTGTCCAGCGGAGAGCAGGCCGATTTGATCGCTAAAGGCAAAGGCTTCCTGCTGATCGTGGGTGACCAGAATCGCGCTGATGTGCAGTTCTTTAAGAATGTCGCGCACTTCGAGACTGAGGCGCTTGCGCAGTTCGGCATCTAAGTTTGAAAAGGGCTCGTCCAATAAAAGTAGGTCTGGGCTCGGTGCAAGAGCGCGGGCAAGGGCGACACGTTGCTGCTGCCCGCCCGACAGCTCATGGGGGTAGCGGTGGGCGATACCCTCTAATTGCACCAGGTTTAGCAGACGCTTTACCGTGCTATTTTGCTGAGTATGGGATTGTTTACGCAGACCAAAGCGGATGTTGTCCTTCACATTTAAATGAGGGAATAGGGCGTAGTCTTGAAACACCATGCCGATATTGCGCTGCTCTGGGTCAATTATTTTTTTGGGTTCGCTCAGACAGTTTTCGCGAAGAATAATTTTGCCGTGGCTGAGTGGCTGAAAGCCTGCAATGGCGCGTAGTATGGTGGTTTTGCCGCAGCCGCTGGGGCCAAGTAAGCTGCAGATGTCGCCGTCGTTAACGTGAAAGCTGACCTTGTCGACGACGATGTCGCTTTCGTATTGGCATTGGATTTCGTGAACTTGCAGCATGGGGGTTAGCTTCTGGCGCCCGTGGCGACTGATGGCTGGTCGAGGTACTGGGTGGTCTGAGGTCTGATGTCAGGCGTCTGACGAGAAGTCTCGGCTGCACCGATTTCGCAGCATTGCGCGACAAAGTCGCGCTCGCTTTTGCATCCGACGTCCGACGTCCGACGTCCGACCAGCAAAACGATGCCGCCCAACATGAAATTACGCGCTGGCCTCGTTCAGAAGAAACTCCAGCAAAGCCTTTTGCGCATGCAGGCGATTCTCGGCCTCATCCCAAATAACCGTGCTTGGGTCATCCATTAATTCAGCACTGATTTCTTCGCCACGCTTGGCGGGTAGACAGTGCATATACAACGCATCGGGGTTGGCTAAATTCATCAGGGTTCGATTGATTTGGTAGCCAGACAATTTGCGACGGCGCTCTGCTTTTTCTTCTTCTTGGCCCATTGAGGCCCACACGTCAGTAACCAACAAATCTGAATTGCGCGCGGCATCGACTGGGTCGCGAACGATTTCAACGTGGTCGCCGGCGGCGGCTACTAGGTCGGCGCGGGGTTCAAAGCCCTCTGGGCAGGCGACCATTAATTTAAAGTCCAGCATCATGGCGGCTTTAATGTAAGACTGGCACATATTGTTGCCGTCGCCAATCCAGGCGACTTGCTTACCCTTCATGCTGCCACGGTGTTCAACAAAGGTTTGAATGTCGGCGAGCAGCTGGCAGGGATGGTAGTCGTCGGTGAGCGCGTTGATGACGGGCACGGAAGAGTTTGCCGCAAAGCGCTCGATAATGTCGTGCTCGAAGGTACGAATCATCACAATGTCGCACATCGATGAAATAACCTTGGCGCTGTCTTCTATCGGTTCGCCGCGACCGAGTTGGGTGTCGCGCGGCGATAGAAAAATGGCGTGGCCGCCCAAGTGCGCCATGCCCGCTTCAAAGGAGATGCGAGTGCGGGTAGAGGCCTTTTCAAAGACCATACCCAATACGTAATTAGGAAATTGAACGCTGGTTTTGCGGGCTTTATGTTCTGCCTTGAGTTCGATGGCGCGCTGGATCAATTGCTCCAGTTCGGCGGGACTCAAATCCGTGAGGGTCAAAAAATGTCTTAAGGCCATTCGGCTTACCTTTACTGCTGAACCGGCATCACGCCGCGCTGCCCTGATCCGCCCACGCTAAAATTAGCGGGCAAAGGATCGAGAGCAATTCATCAATTTCCTGTTGGTTAATAATTAGTGGTGGTAGTAAACGTACCACCCGCTCTGATGTCACGTTGATCAGTAGGCCTTTCGCCAGCGCTTGTGTAACTAGCGGCGCGCAGGGCGTAGTCAATTCTATGCCAACCATAAGGCCTTGGCCCCGCACTTCTTTTACATGCGCGGCCGATTCAAGTTGTTTTTTCAAGCCCGCAATTAGGTAGCGACCGCTCTCTGCGATTTGCTCAATCATATTATTGCTGGTTAGGGTGCTGACCACGGCAAGGCCTGCAGCGCACACCAAGGGGTTGCCGCCAAAGGTTGAGCCGTGATTGCCGGGGTGGAATAAGGATGCGGCTTTACCGTGGGCAAGGCAGGCACCAATAGGTACACCGTTGCCAAGACCTTTAGCCGTTACGACCACGTCGGGCAGGATGCCGCTGTGCTGGTAGGCAAAGTATTTGCCGGTCCGGCCATTGCCAGACTGTACTTCGTCTAGCATTAATAGCCAGTCGTGCTTGTCGCATAGCGCCCGTAGTTGCGCGAGGTATTCCGGCGGCAGTGTGCGAATGCCACCTTCACCTTGAATAGGCTCAATCAATACCGCGGCAACGCTGTCGTTGTTATGGGCGATAGTTTCCAGCGCGGCGATGTCGCCATAGGGCGCGCGGATAAAGCCGCGGACCAACGGCTCGAAGCCGACTTGAATTTTACGGTTACCGGATGCGGTCAAGGTGGCTAGCGTCCGGCCGTGGAATGCTTGCTCCATCACGATCACGTGTGGAATTTCTATATTGCGGTTGTGGCCGTGCATCCGTGCCAGCTTGATGGCCGCCTCGTTGGCCTCGGCGCCAGAGTTAGAGAAAAACACATTGTCCATGCCGCTAACGGCGCACAGTGCTTCTGCCAACTGCTGCTGTTTTTGCACCGAGTATAAATTAGAGGTGTGCAAAAGCTGACCCGCTTGGGTTTGAATCGCTTCAGTAACCGCTGGGTGTGCGTGGCCGAGTGCATTCACGCCGACACCACTAATGCAATCTAGGTAGCGTTTGCCCTCTGTATCGAACAGTCGCACACCTTCGCCCCGGGTAAATGTTACCGGCAGGCGTCCGTAGGTGTTCATTAGTGCGGGCTGTGACATCAACAGTTCTCCGTACGCCGCGTGCATTAAAAGTGCAATAATCGGCGTAAAAAAGCAGTGTAAAGGATTTAAAACGCAAAAAGGCAGCTAGAGCTGCCCAGTCAGACTCTCAATAATATAAGGAACTACGCGGGATTTCTAGGCCTTAAGGCCGGAAAAACGCTTAACGTAACAATTATCGTAGCGAGCATTGACTTACCTTTCAGCCCCCAATTTGCAATGGTTTGTGTTGTGGCCACAATAGTGAGTTACCACAATCCCTCAGCTACCCCAAACGGTTTGGTAAAGACTTGCGATTTGCGCGGCGTCGGGAATGAGTGGGTTGTTATTTGGGGAGCCAGAATCAAGCGCCTGTTGGGCCATGGTCGGAATCGCATCATGCCATTGTGCTTTGCTAATACCAAAGCTGGCCGGTGTCGGAACTTGCAGGTCTGCGCAAAGCTGGCGTAGTCCGGCTACTAATTTCTGATTTGCTAATTCGTCACTATCGCTCGCCTGGGCGAGTTGCATGGCGCGGGCACAGGTGGCGTAGCGAGCGGGTGCGCCGCTAATCGACCACGCGCTAATGTCGGGTAATAACATGGCGTTGCTCATACCGTGGGGAACATGGAATAGCGCGCCTATTGGGCGGCTCATACCGTGAATAAGGGTAACCGAGGCGTTGGAAAAGGCGATGCCGCCTTGGGTCGCCGCGAGCATCATGGCTTCCCGTGCCTCGCGGTTGTCCGGTTCTTTGCAGGCAGTGGGCAAATGTTTGGCAATGGCGCTCATCGATGCCAGTGCAATGGTGTCGGTAAAGGGATTTGCCTTACGGCTTACATAGGCTTCTAAGGCATGGCATAGACTATCAATGCCGGTGTCTGCAGTGAGGCGTAAGGGCATGGTCATGGTGAGTTCAAAATCCACCAGCGCTGCGACCGGCATTAGCCCGAGGCCCATGCACAGCATTTTTTCCTGGGTTTCGGTGTCGGTAATAACGGCGACGCGAGTGGTTTCTGACCCGGTGCCGGCGGTGGTGGGAATAGCAATAATGGGCAGGCCGTCGTCTAGAGTTTGCGGTACTTTATAGTGGCGAATGGGCTGATCGCGACGCGCCATCGCGGCGATCGCTTTTGCGCTGTCGATGGTGCTGCCGCCGCCAAGCGCGACGACACAATCGTGATCGTTTTCGCGCAGTACGGCTAGGCCTGCGTAAATTGCGTCGGTGGTTGGGTCTGGCACAACGCCGGTAAAACGGCGGTGGAAAATACCCTCCTTATCGAGTTGCTGCTCCAAGGTCTCTAGCCAGCCAAGGCTAACAATAAAGGCGTCGCTGACTAAAAGTGGGCGAGACAGGCCGAGTTCCTTTAACGTGGCAGGCAGCATTCGGCTGGCTTCAGCGCCGATGCGCATAATGCGTGGCAGATTAATATTGCTCGTCATGATTGTATTCTCATTATTGTCAGAGGCTCATTTAATAGGCTGAGCAGCGAAATTACAATTTAGCTTTTGTCTAATCTAAGATGTCAGGCGCTAGTCGGCGTTAAATCACGCCTAATGGATTGCTGTGGCGTTGGTTTGGCGCTCTTGATGCGATCAGTGATAATGACGTCAATCGTCATCTTGCTTGCGTTGCGCAGCAGCAAGGCTACCTAGAAAATTGAAGAGTATATTTATGTCTCAATCCCACATGCTCGATCCGGTAAAGCTCGGCCTGTTCGTGAGCCGGTTGGAGTCGGTGTGCGAAGAGATGGGCGCGGTACTCCAGCGCGCAGCGTTCTCACCAAATATCAAAGATCGCTTGGATTTTTCCTGCGCTATTTTCGATGCGTCTGGTAATTTGTGCGCACAGGCGGCTCACATTCCCGTGCATCTTGGCAGTATGGCTTATGCCATGGCCGATATTGTGAACACCTGCGAATGGCGTTCAGGGGACATGATTGTTGTTAATGACCCCTTTTTGGGCGGCACCCATTTACCTGACGTTACCGTGATTGCGCCGTTCTTTGATAATGGCGGCGAATTGCTCGCTTTTATAGCTAACCGCGCGCATCACGCAGATATCGGCTCGTCGACACCGGGTTCTATGCCGCTGTCCCAGCACTTGGAGGAGGAGGGGGTGATCATTCCTCCGACCTGTTTGGTGCGCAATGGTGTGCTAGATACTGCGCTGTTAAATACGTGGTTTGGCGATGGCCAGCATGGCGATTTTATTGCGCAGGTCAGTGCTAATCGCAGTGGCTTGCTGCGCCTAAGTGAGGTCATTTCGGGTTTATCGTTGCCATTTGACGCGGCGGTGGCGCAAGTACAGGACTATGCCGAAGGGATCGCGCGGCGCCGACTGGCAGAGTTACCTGTAGGTCGATATCACTTTACCGACTACATGGATGACGACGGCTTTGGCAATGCAAATTTGCCGATAGTCGTGAGTATCGAATTAGCGGCAGAGGGTGTGCTGGTGGATTTTGCCGGCACTGCCGCGCAGGTATCGGGCAATATAAATTGCCCTTTGTCTGTTGCCGCCGCGGCGGTGTATTACGTGTTTCGCTGTTTGATGCCGACGGAGGTGCCGGTTTGTATGGGCTTGTTTCGGTCCATCAGTTTGACGGCGCCAAGTGGCTGTTTGCTTAATGCGCAACGCCCCGCTGCGGTTGCGGCTGGTAACGTAGAAACCTCCATGCGTATTACCGATGCGGTATTGGGCGCCTTAGCGCAGGCTGTTCCTGCGTTGATACCGGCGGCAAGCCAAGGCAGCATGAACAATGTCGCTATGGGTGGCCGAGTGGATTCGCGCGGCGATAAAGAAACGTGGAATTACTACGAAACAATCGCCGGGGGAATGGGGGCGCACGCTGACGGGAATGGTTTGAACGCTGTGCAAAGTCATATGACCAATACCCTTAATACGCCGGTTGAAAGTTTAGAAATGCATTATCCCCTGCGCATGCGCAGATATGCACTGCGCCAACAATCCGGTGGTGAGGGGCTTCATGCTGGAGGAGAGGGTGTGATTAGGGAGTTTGAGTTTTTGGCGCCTACTCAGTTTACCTTGCTAACCGAACGTCGCTCCATTGCACCCTGGGGTTTGGCTGGTGGCGACGATGGTCAGGCGGGACGTAACGCTTTTAACGGTCAGCCCCTGCCCGCAAAGATCAGCATGTATGCCAATGTTGGCGACGTACTTACCATCGAAACGCCCGGCGGTGGTGGTTGGGGGAGAGCGTCGGAGGTCTGAAGTCGGACGATCGGCAGAGCGCTTAATGCTGGACGGGAGATGGGAGGCGCTGAGACCGTTGGAGGTCTGGTGTCGGATGACTGACGATAAAGTCAAAAGCAGTCCTCGGCGTAATTCAGTGTCACTGGCTTAGTTAGCGGCGGCCCTTCCGTCCGACGTCCCGACATCCGATGCATTCCGCTTCTCCCGTCGTGAACCATTACTTTTGTCCGCAATATTGCTAGAATGGCGACAACAATCCCCGGATAAGTGCCCCGTGAATCTGGCCTTATCACCGTTATCCGACAGACAGGTGGTCCATGGACACTATTGAAGCAATCAAACAGCAAATTACGACTAATCCCATCATTCTTTATATGAAAGGCTCTCCAAATCAACCGCAGTGCGGTTTTTCTGCGCGGGCTTCGCAAGCATTGATGGAGTGCGGCGAGCGTTTTGCGTTTGTGGATATTTTGTCTAATCCAGATATCCGCGCAAAAATGCCTGAGTTTGCAAATTGGCCAACCTTCCCACAGCTGTGGGTTGCCGGCGAGCTTGTTGGCGGCTGCGACATTATTTGTGAAATGCACGAAAGCGGCGAATTAAAAACCTTGGTGCAAGAAACCTCTGCAGCGCAAACCGCCGCCGAATAATGTAAGTCTTCGTTTCTAAAAAGCCCAGTGGTGTTGCCTCTGGGTTTTTTTTCGCTTTAGTGAATGTAAATAAGAATGCTTTTCATTCGACTTCGTATTTGCTAGCATTCCGTCCGCTGTGTGTTTGGGGTGCATGGCCACAAAAACAAAATAAGTGATTTTCGAAATCACAATGTCGAGTTGGAGAGAGAAACATGAAGAAAACCGCATTAGCGTTGGCGATTAGCGCGTTGCCATTGGCCGTGAGCGCAGCATCTGCACCGAGCCAAGAAGAAATGTGGCAGATCATTCAGCAGCAGCAAAAAGAGATTGAACGTTTAAAGGCCGATCAAAAAGTCGCGGACAGTAAAATTAACGCCACCGCAGACGCCGTTGAAAAAACTGCTACCGTGGCCAACTGGGCTAGCCGCACGACCATTGGCGGTTATGGCGAACACCATTTTAATCACTTTAAGAATAAAGATGACCAAGTAGATGCGCATCGTTTTGTACTCTATGTGGGTCATCAATTTAGCGACACCGTGCGTTTCTTTTCAGAAGTAGAGATTGAACACGGTTTTGTTGAAGACACCAGCGATGGCAGTGGCCCGGGTGAACTTGAGCTTGAACAAGCCTACATCGCATGGGACTTTAGCCAGGGCCAGACGTTAACCATGGGTCAATTTTTGATCCCAGTTGGCATCATTAACGAAACCCACGAGCCTGATACCTTTTACGGCGTAGAGCGCAATAGCGTCGAAAGCGCGATTATTCCCGCAACATGGTGGGAAACGGGTGCCATGGTGAGTGGCGAGATTTTGCCGGGCTTTAATTACAACCTTGCGGTGCACAGTGGTTTGGCAATTGACCCAACAGGCAATGGCGCCGTGCGCGGTGGTCGTCAAAAGTCGGCTAAAGCCACAGCAGAAGATTTGGCCTATACCGGTCGCTTGGTTTACAACGCGATTTCCGGTCTTGAGTTGAGTGCGACCTATCAGTACCAAGCGGATGTAACACAGGGTGCGGCAGCAGAAGGCGAAGCGACGTTTTATGAATTACATGCGCGCTATCAAATTGCGAACTTAACCTTGACCGCGTTAATGGCTGAATGGGATATCGATGGCGCAACGTTTGCTGCTAACGGAAGTGATCAGCAGGAAGGTAGCTACATTGAAGCGTCTTACAAGATCACGCCAAAACTCGGTGTGTTTGTTCGCCAAAGCCAATGGGACAACCTTGCAAACAGTGCTGCCGATACTGAAATCGAGCAGTTTGATGCCGGTATTAATTATTGGTTAACGCCTACAGTAGTAATTAAGGCCGACGTAGCTGACCAAGTGAATGCCAATGGCGATGCGGTTAATCTAGGCTTAGGCTGGAGCTTTTAATTAGTGGCTTTTCGCCGCAGTCAACAAGATCACGGCAGGTGTGCGCCTGCCGTGATCTTTGTGTTTCTGCTGTCGTTTATGCTCCCAAGTCTTGTTTTCGCTAGTGCCGGAAACACTGACGTGGCGGGGCAGTATCTGACGGTAGACGAGTTTCTGCAGTTGTCATTTGAGGGTGACGCCGAACCTAGTCCGTCGGTTTATTGGTTGCCAGCTGATGTAAAAGAACGCATTAAAGCACTCAATGGTCGAGACTTTCCTCTGTTGCGTGTGCGTTATTGGTCTGTTAACGACGACACCGCATGGATACTGGAAGAAATCGGTAAAGAGATGCCAATTACTATTGGCGTTGTGGTCGATGGCCAATCTATGGCCGTTAAGCGCGTTGAAATTTTAGCGTTCAGAGAGAGTCGGGGCTGGGAAGTTCGTCACCCTTTCTTTACTCGCCAGTTCAATAATGTCGCTCTAAATAAAGACGATCTTCTTAGTACACACATCGATGGCATTACCGGCGCAACCTTGTCTGTGCGCGCGGTAAAGCATGTCACCCAAGTTGCACTTATCTTAGCAAGTGCGGTACAACGTTCGGCTGATATTGCTGCTACGGAATAAGTTGTGAGCCCATTTCGTTTTTTTAGAATGCTGTTGCTTAGGTGGCATCGTCGTCTTGGCGTTGTGCTTTTGGCATTTATAGTGATGCTGGTAGTGACCGGCATTGCGATTAATCACAGTGCGTCTTGGGGCTTAGATAAATCCTTTGTTCAGCAAACGTGGCTGCTAAATTACTACGGCATTTCCGAGCCGGAACTTCGCAGCTTTCGACATCAGAATGAGTGGCTGGCTCAATCTGGCGTGACGTTGTACTTAAACGAAAATGACATTGGCAGTTGCGATGGGCCCTTGTTAGGCGCAGTCAAGCAAGCTGATGATTGGCTGGTTTTATGCGAAGCCCGACTTCAAATGTTTAATCATCAAGGCGCCCGTCTTGATGATATTAGTGAGTCTTTAGGTCTGCCGCCAGCGGTGGGTGCGATAGCGGCGAACGGTAACAATATATACCTGCAAACAAGCACGGCGACTATTCAGTTTGATCCCACTCTTTTAACTTTTACCGCGCTCAATAATCCAATTCAAGATGTAGATTGGGCTGACCAAGCAGAGGCGCCATTGGCCTTGCGCGAGTTATGGTTGAGCGCGCATCGCGGCAACGGCGTGAACTGGGAACGCGTTTTATTAGATTTACACAGCGGCCGCTTGTTTGGCCCTGTCGGCGTAATCCTGACCGATATTGCGGCAATTTTACTGCTGCTATTAGCGCTGAGCGGTGTCTGGGTGTGGGTGAGCAAGCCGGGTCGTTGGCGATAATTGACCGCGAGCACTGTAAACCTGAGTTTTTTAGTCAATGGTTTAGGTTTGGCGCCGTGCTAGTGTTCTCTCACTATTGAGAGGGGCTATCATGAATCCGACGTTAAAACTTTGGCGCAAGCTGTCTGCTTATCCCGGCGGTAAGCAACTATTCTCTAAGGGCGTGTGTTTTAAAGCCCCTTACTTTGCAACCATTAAACCCGTGTTTGAAGAGCTGGAAACTGGCTATGCCGTGGTGCGCATTAAAGAGCGCCGCGCCATTCACAACCACATTGGTAGCGTTCATGCGATTGCCCTATGCAATTTGGCAGAGTTCGCCGCTGGTGTTGTTAGCGAAGCCTCAATGCCAGCCGGTATGCGCTGGATTCCCGCAGGCATGACTGTTCGTTACTTGGGGTCGGCAAAGGGGGAATTACGCGGTTATGCTACTTTGCGTGAGATTGTCGTCGGCGAAAAAGGCGCAGTGCCCGTCAAAGTTGAAGTAAAAAACGCGGTTGGTAAAGTGGTGTTTGACGCGGAAATATCCATGCATATTTCGCCTAAAAAATAATTCCGGCAATTAACACATTGGTGCTCCCAAGCCGCCGAGCAAACTAGTGTCGGCAGTTGTGGGAGTCAGTGTGGATTTCTTATCCCGCGCGATGATTCCGCCGTGTTTTAAAATTCATCTAAGTTCTCCGTCGTTCTGGCCAAACTCGGCTTATGTTCATTCTTAAAAACAGCGATACTCTACGTTTTGTAAAAGCGTAGATCTTACGCATGCCTAGGCTTTGTGTGGGCGTAGAGTTTGGACGGAGTTTGTTGCGATGTTAAGGAGATCTGCATGGGTTTGAAAACCACCTTCGAGCAATGGCGTATGTTTAAAGCTGTCGTAGATCACGGTGGATTTCATCAAGCGTCGCAGGTCGTCCACAAAAGCCAAACTACTATTCACCACGCGGTGCATAAGTTAGAAGAATCTCTTGGCGTTACTTTGTTAGAAGTGCAGGGTCGCAAAGCAGTGCTTACCCCAGCGGGCCAGTTAATGCTGCGGCGCGCGAATTACCTTATCGACGAAGCCGAAAAAATGGAGGCGGTGGCGAAAAGTCTGAGTATGGGTGTTGAGTCTAGGCTCGACATCGCTGTTGATGAGGCTTTTCCGCAGGCCGAACTTTATCAAGTATTAGAAACCGTCTCTGCCGAATTCCCCTTTCTTCGAATCGAGTTGCGCGAAACCGTACTTAGCGGCGCCAATGAACTAGTCGAACAGGGTAAGGTGGTCGTCGCTATTTCGCCGATGCGTTTAGCGAATGGTTTGAACGAAGAAATCTGCCAAATGTGTTTTATCGCTGTGGCGAGTCCAAATCATCCGCTATTAAATAGGGGGCGGCAGTTAGCGGTTGAAGACCTCAAGGCCTACCGCCAAATTGTCGTGCGAGACTCAGCGCTAGGCAGTCAACATGATGCAGGTTGGTTGGGTGCCGATCAGCGTTGGACCGTCAGCCATATGCGCTCTTCCATTGATTTAGTGTGCCGTGGCTTGGGCTTTGCTTGGCTGCCAGAATCTGAAATTAGCGATAAAATAGCAGCGGGTAGCCTGGTTAGACTGCCTATCCCCTCCGCGTTTGATAGGCATGTTAGTTTCTATCTCAACTATAAAGATCCAGATCAGCTCGGCCCTGCTGCGCGTTCGTTTATGGGGGAGCTTCGTTTTCAAACTCAGCATCTACAGTTATCAGCTGACAAATAGGATTGTTCGAAAAAATCGAATGTTATGAGCCATTTTTTCAAATTTTCGCACAGGTTTTCTGGCTTTACACTGTTCCTTAGTGAAATGAAGCTAACAGGAGAACGACGTGAACTATTACCGAGCAGCAGAGCAACGCGGTCATGCGAATTTCGGCTGGCTAGACAGCCACCACAGTTTTTCCTTTGGTAGTTACTACGACCCCAAGCATATGGGCGTGTCTGCCCTGCGGGTGGTTAATGATGACACGGTGGCCGAAGGCGCAGGTTTTGGCACCCACGGGCATCGCGACATGGAAATTATCTCTTACGTCTTAGAGGGTAGTATCGCCCATGTCGACAGTATGGGGCACCGATACACCGTTCCCGCTGGCGAAGTTCAGCGCATGAGTGCCGGTAGCGGCGTGACGCATTCAGAATTTAATGCTTCGACGACGGAGAAGTTACGATTCTTGCAAATTTGGGTGCAGCCCAATGTGAAGGGCATCAAGCCCGAATATGAGCAGGCACACATACCGCAAAGTAAGACCTTAACGCCATTGGTAACCCCAGATGGATGCGACGGTTCATTAATGATGCATCAAGACGCATCGATTTATCGCCTGCGTTTAGAGCAGAATGAAAGTGCGCGACTATCGTTGAATAAGGGACGTGTTGGGTATTTGCATGTGGTTTCCGGTAGCGCACAGCTCGATGATCAACTGCTAGTCGCTGGAGATGGGCTTGGTGTGTATGAAAAAACACAGTTTGATGCTCTCGCCAAGAGCGATAACTTCGAGGCGCTGTGGTTTGACTTGCCGCCAGAAGAAAAGAACTAGCAGTGCCAAATGCGCCGACGGGGAGTAATCCCGTCGGCGTTGTTATATTGTACGATTAGCAGAAAATTTATTTTATTTAAAAATTATGGAGTTGAAATATGTCTCACCCCTCATCAAATCGTGACCCACTAGACGGCGTATCTGCACTATTTTATGAGCGCTGGTCGCCACGTGCGTTTGCTAATGCTGAGATAGATGATGCGACCGTAGCGCGCCTTATCGACGCCGCTCGCTGGTCACCATCTTGCTTTAACGCTCAGCCCTGGCGCTTTTATACCGCAAACGCGAGCAGCAACGCAGACCGTTTTGCAGCGTTCCTTAATTTGCTACTGGAAGGAAACCAAAGCTGGGCCAAAGACGCTTCTGTGCTGGGCTTTATCGTTGCCAAAAAGCACTTTGAACATAATGGCAAACCCAATCCAAGTTATGCCTTAGATTGCGGCGCGGCATGGATGGCGATGACCTTGCAAGCTAGACAAGAAGGTTTGTATACCCACGGTATGGCAGGGATCAAACACACTGATATTTTGGAACACCTTGGCCTAGATGCCGAGCAGCATGAAGTGGTAGTCGGCTTTACGATTGGCAAAAAAGGCGACGTTTCCCAGCTTGATCAAGGTTTACAAGAAAAGGAATTTCCATCTCCGCGTAAACCCTTGGATGAAGTTTGGTTGCCTAGCTAAATTGATTTGTAGTTATTCAAACTTTATCTGACACGATAGAATTAAACGCTTCTATGAACGCCGACCGTCAGCGATGTCGAAGTCGTTGGTGGTTGGTGCCTCTTCTAATGGTCGACGAAAATAGTATTAATTTGGCGTAGAGTAGCAGTACTATTTTTATTTCTTCGAGAGTTGAAATTTCGCTACTGCCGCCTTAAATTCCCGTCACTAAAAAATCGAATGCTGAAATTATTTCGTCGCTGTTCAGAAGTAAGGAGCTTTTCCCCTTTACTAAGAAAGATGCCTAGACGATTGTGATTTGATGGGGGAGAAACGCCTATTTTTTATTGCCTATTTCAATGACTGAACACAGATTCTCGGGGAAAGATCTTGCAATTTGTGCAAGCGTTCTCGGAATAACTACGCGGCTATTTAACTGGTCAAGTAGGCCAGTTTGCACTTCAACAAAAAAGGGATATGTTCGGCGACTTTCGGGATTTGAATTTTCGTATAGGTCGAATTACTTCATTAGAAGTTTCTGTGCTTGTCGGCGAATAGACCACCCACCAGACTCCGTTAAATGGTTGCATAGGTAATGCGTATATAATGCGCATAATAGCAGTGAGAGTTTAGCTGGGTAAGGCATGCCGACGAAAAACATCTCTGCGACCGCTAATAGCGAGTTGTTAGTACACATTTGCTCAGCCCTGCAAAGGTTGAGCAAGAATCCACAGGCCAACGCCGGTAAAAATCACCATCAGTAGTAACATGGGGAGTTGGCTGATACTTGCTTGCCTCTGGTTTGGAAAGCTCCGTAGCGCTTCCGCGTGGGCTAGGTAAACACTGGCAACGTGGCCTATTAAAATAAGCCAGACTTGGCTATTCCAGATAAAGCCCATGTTTGGCAGTATCGGGATTCTGCCGCTAATTGCAGTGCCGAAGATATCCCATCCCCAGCCGAAGGGGTCTGAAAATAATCCGCGTAATTTTAAACCTTGGCTGAGCACCAGTGTGAAGTAATGGGTGATGTGATAGACCAGTGCTATGGGCAGTAGGCTATAGCCAAAGCGCAGTGATAGCTCGGTCACGCTTAACTCGCTGCGAGTTAGAATTTTTCCCAGCCATAAAAAAAATGAAAATAGGCCGAGGTAGAGAAACGGCGATAGGAGCAAGCAGACGGTTTCAAAGCCGATATACCATGGCCGCAATATGACATAGGCATAGAGCGGGTGCTGGCCAAGTAAGGGTTCTAAAATGTGGAAAGGGTCTTTCCAGAATATATTGAACCAAAGACTGGTTTCGCGCAGGCCGTCGTAGGCGGTAGACGACAACATGAATAAGATAAATACCAGCAGGCTGCGGTGTTCAATGCGTTCTAGTAGTAAGCCGCTGAAGGGGAGGCGTAGAGTAATGCGAAGCTTTCCGTCTAAATGAAATTGGTAGTGAATGGGCGACATTTTTGCGATAAGCCGGAACATAACCGAGAACAATTCACCGTAACGAAACCACGCATTTATGCCATACAGGTAGACGGCTGCAACATTGATGACGGTATAGCTAATTAAAATAATAGATAGAGAAAATGGCCGCGTGTTACCAAACAATTCCAAAATGATAAAAGCCATATACAGTGCGACGGCTGGCCAATAAGATAGTTGGCTGGGGTAGGTATAGCGACCTTCGGCAAATTTGTTGAATGGCGAGAAAATAAATTTCCAGCTGTTGAGGTAATCGTACCAATTGCCAAATACTGCACTTAAATAACCCGCGCCGAGCGCAAAGCTAATCCAGAAAAAGGTCATATTAAAATTGCGGTAACGGTCTTGATTACCGACAAATCCCGTCACTATGGCAAGGCAAAAACAGAATAGTAATAAAATTTTAAGTAAGGTAATTAACTTCAGATTTTGTGCGACCCGCTGGAATTTATCAGCAGCAAAGACGCGTTGCCGTGCCGGACGTTTGGCTTGCTCGGTTTTGTAGAAATACCCCAGAATTAAAAATGATAAAACCAGCGCCGCCATTGCCCCATAGATATACATCCAATAGGGCATGGGGAGTTTGTAGGGTTCGCCAAAGGAATGAGCAAAGCTTTGACTGGAGGCGGCACTAGCTAGCAGAACAAAGAGAGGCTCTTTGCGGGGCATTAGCGTGGGTAAACTTCAATCGTGCCGAGCTGCATTTCTGTGTCGTGAACTTCCAGCGAGAATCGTCCGGTTTGTGTGGCGACAAATTCACGTTGTTCTTTTATGCCTGCGCTCAATGGAATGTGCATGTCAACGCCGTGTACGTGGACGGCAGCATCGGTGTCGCTGACAAAGTTTAGCTGAGCAGTATCACCGATTTTGAGTCGAATGATTTGTGGCTCCGGCGTGCTGCCGCTGACTATGTCAAAGTTAACCGTTTGTGTCTGAGCGACGATTTCGGCATTGTTTGCTGGGGCAGTATCGGGTTTCATCGCCAGCCATAGGCCGGCGAGAACGGCGACGGTTAAAATTAGAAAAGTCAGGTTACGACGCATTATTTTAGTTTCCGTTGCGGTTGTAGGCACGCTCCCACATTTGTACGTAGGCTTCGGCGGAATTGTACAGCGCATCGAGGGCTTCTTTCCCGCCTTCAAGCCTAACTTCTTCAACAAAGTCTGCGACTAGGCCGTAGTGAGACATGCCGGTCTCGTCAATATGCCAGTATTTGCCGCTTTCTGGAATGACCAACATATTTACGGTGACGGGAGAGAAGTTCGCAAATTGTGGTCCCCAGTCGTCTCCGCTAAACAGTGTGATAGGGTACTGAACCGGCTCCGAGTCGCCACCGCGTGGACCGGGGTGGCCACCAAAACCGTTGGCGTCTGCACCGTAACCCAATCCAAGAATTTGGTCGCTATCGCTAATGCCCGCTTTGGCGCGCCAGAATTTTAATTTTTCCAGAAATTCTTTGTGTTTTATGCCGTTGCCTTTGTATGGATAAACCGTGCCACCGTTCTTCAACATGCGTACCACTTGGTCGCTGGTTAAGCCGCCGTGGGCATCGTGGGATGAGGCTAGCGGGTAGGCTGGCGTTTGCTCGTCGGCAATGTCTAGCATGATATCTTTGCTATGGTAGGCCGCGTGATCAATATCAATCACCATGCCTCGTGCCATTAAGGCGCGTAGCGCGTATTCGCCTAAGTCAGTGACGGTGCGTGCATTGCAGCGTTTGCCTGGCGGATATAATGGTGTAAGACCGCCGGTGGCGTCGAAGAGCGCTTGCGTGAGTGGGTCGCTACCACTGCCGGGAATGGCGGTGGTCATTTCGGTACCTGGGGTGCGAACCGAGGGTTCGTCTACTGGGTAGTCACGACACTCAGTCGTTTTCCAAAATGCTTTGGTATCGATAAAGTTTAAGAAGTTGATCACGTCGCCACTGAAAATACCGGCGCCGCCTAGTGAACTGTCTATATCATGGAAGGGATAAACATGGCGTACGCCAAGATCCCATAGCTCTTGAATTTCTGCGTCTATCTGCGCTTTATCGCAATTGCGCTGTTCCATACCGCCGGGCAAAATTGTCACGCCGCAGTCGAATACCTGCGCAACTTCCACGCCAAGTACCACAGCCATTTTGCCGTCGTTGATGACTTCCCGCGCTTCTTGTGGGCTTTTAACAACCCGATACCAGCCTTTGCCGGGGCCGCCACTTTGGGCGTCTACATAGTCTTGCACGTCATACAGATACTTGACCTGTTTTACTGCAACACTCATATCTTCGCAGTCAGAGTTGGGTTTGCCTGAGATCGTTTTACCCACATCGCACAGCGCCTTGATATTGGTGCCATGGTTTACCATTAAGCGCAGACCTGCTTGATAGGCGCGCTCAACCCATTTGTAGTACATCACTTGGTGGGTTAGATAATCTCGACGTGGCCAGTCCACAAAGGTAGGCCAGCCTTTTGTTTCGTGAGTTTCGGTCGGTGTCATATTGAGTACGTTGTTACCGTCGCGAATCCCGTTGGGGCCGTGAAAGTCTTGGCAGTTCTCTAACGCATGGTCAACGCCAAAACGGTTGATGACTTCGCCGTACAGCACCCCACCGGCTGAGGGGCCAACGTCTCCGGCGTAGGACATCTCGCTCGACATGCCCATATGGGTATGAACATCGGCAAAGCCAATCAGCGGTTTGTCGACGCCGTTACCTTTGAAGGTTTCGCCGCTCACGGCGGTGGGCATTTCTGGATAGCTAGTGCAATTAGTGGTAGGTGCAAAGGTAAACTGAGTGGCTGGGCCGCTAGCATTTTCTGCGGTAATGAGCTGGCCGCTTTCATCTACTTGCATGGTTTGCGCCGTGCTGTCGGACACGATAGTAAAGCTGTCGCTACCATCTACTAAATCAATGGTCCAAATTGCCGCGTCGCTGGCACTGCTTTCACCGCTCACCGGCCCGCCCTGTGCGGTCAGAAGTTTGCGATCATTGGTATAAAACAAGTATTTACCCAGCGTAGCGGGCTGCATAAAAAATGCATCGCCCGCCGCAGCACTTATCGCGCTGCTGCCGAAGCCGCTGTTATTAGCCACAACATACTTCTCGGTCTGCTCAGATTGCAATGCATAGCAACCATTTGCCATGTCAAATCGAGTGACAGGCGTTTCGCTGGTGACGTCTTGGCCGCCGCCATTGCCAGAGCTGGATGAACTAGAACCACCGCAGGCCGATAGAAGGGCAGCGAAACCTATAGTCAGAACTGAAAGTTGGATATTCATTCTTAGTCTACCGAGTAATGGGTGGTTTGATGTCGTAAATGCGTTCAGCGAGCCAAGATTTTTATTGCTGTGGTCTGAGTCCCGCTTTGGGAAATCGTTAGATTCCTTGGTTAAGCTATCATGCTACTGCACAAATGTCGCTATTTGTAACTTTTTAGTAATGGATCTAGATGCATTTTTGGGATTGGTTTAACACTTCGGCCAAATGATTGCGCTAGAAACCTTTTAATACTTATTAGAAGGCGTGATAAGCGGAGAAAAGCCGTTACCTATATGTATTGACGCGTTATATTGGGCGGGGCTTGTTTTGAGGTAAGCGAGTTTAATCTAGGTGCAGTTGTTGATATGCGGAGGGTGCATTGAAAAAAGTCATCGGTGGTGGGCCAAAGAAGGTCTTGTATACCCTGAATACCGCCCGAAAGATCGGACTTCTTAATTCGGCCAAGGCCTTAAATGCGAAAAATGCCTGTAAGGCATGCGGTCTGGGCATGGGCGGTCAGCGCGGCGGGATGACGAATGAGTTGAATGAGTTTCCCTCTGTGTGTAATAAAAGTATTCAGGCGCAGTCGACGGATATTCAGGCCCTAATTCCTAAGGAGTTGTTTTCTCATACCTTAGAAGAGTTTCGTGCGCTTTCCGCATACGAGCTAGAGCATCTAGGCCGTCTGGGCAATCCTATATACAAGGCCGCTGGAGAAAACAGATATCGAGAGGTTGATTGGGATTGGGCGATGGCTCGCGCCGCGCAAGGCTTGGCAAGCGTAAAACCAAATCGCAGTTTCTTCTATAGTTCAGGGCGCTCCTCTAACGAAGCTGGCTTTTTATTGCAGTTAATGGCCCGCCTATACGGCACTAACAATATCAGCAACTGTTCCTTCTATTGTCATCAGGCCACTGGCGAAGCTTTAAAAAATACCATTGGAACCGGCACGTCTACCGTCGAGCTGAGTGATATTGCCAGCTGCGATTTATTCTTTTTAATTGGTGCAAACCCCGCGTCTAATCATCCGCGACTATTACATAAGCTAATTGGACTGCGCCGCCGAGGCGGCACGGTGGTGGTGATTAATCCCATGCGGGAAGCTGGCCTAGTCCAGTTTGCGGCACCGAAGATGATTAGCTCCATGGTGAAAGGCGGCGATGAAGTCGCAAGTATTTATTTGCAGCCGAAAACCGGTAGTGACATCGCCTTGTTCACGGCCATTGCTAAGGCGGTGATCGAGAAAGGTGGCGCTACACCAGATTTTATTGATCAATACTGTGTTGGTTTTGACGATTTTCAAACTCATTTGCAAGCACAATCTTGGCAAGTGTTATTGGACGATTGCGGCATTAGTCGCGAACAAGTGAATCAAGTAGCGGACGCCTATATTGCCTCACAAAAGGCAATTTTTGCCTGGGGCATGGGCATGACCCATCACCGACACGGTGTCGACAATATTGAGTGGATTAGTAATCTTGCTCTGCTTCGCGGCATGGTCGGTAAAGTTGGTGCAGGTTTGTTACCGCTGCGTGGGCACAGCAATGTGCAGGGCATCGGCACCATAGGCGTAAAACCGGTGTTGTCGGCAGAGGTGTTTAGCCGCATTGAATCGTCTTTCAATGTTCAACTGCCGACCCAAAAAGGAATGCATACTTTGGAATCGCTGGAATGCGCCATTAATGGCGGCATCGACGCGGCGCTAATGATGGGTGGCAATTTATACGAGGCTACGCCCGATAGTCGTTGGGCGGCTAAGGCCTTAGATAATATCCCGTTTAAAATCTTTTTAACTACCACTCTAAATCGTGGCCATGTCACCGGCGTGGATGCTGGCGAATCATTGGTTTTGCCGGTTTGCGCCAGAGACGAAGAGCCGGAGCCAACCACTCAGGAGTCGATGTTTAATTACGTGCGGCTGAGTGACGGCGGTATAGAACGTATTGCGTCGGTACGCTCGGAAGTGGCGATATTGGCAGACATCGCTGCGCGATTATTGCCGGATGGCGCCATAGATTTTGCCGAATTTAAACGCCATAAAAAAGTGCGCGAGGCAATTGCGAAAGTTATTCCGGGTTTAGAAGCCCTTGCCGATATAGGTGTGGCGCAGCAAGAGTTTTACGTTAGTGGACGTATAAAACATTTGCCAGAATTTAAAACCAAAGACGGTAAAGCGCACTTTGTACTGCCAAAAGCTATCGACACAGCTGATCAAGGTGTTCGTCCGTTCACGATGATGACCTTGCGTAGCGAGGGTCAGTTTAACTCTATTATTTATGAAGAGGCCGATAGTTATCGCGGCGTGAGTCATCGTTGGACCGTATTACTTAATCAGCAAGATGCGCTGGAGCTCGGTGTTGCCGAGGGCGATAAAGTTGATTTGGAATCAGACTACGGAAAGATGGCGGGTGTAGAGGTGAAACTGTTTAACCTGCCAAAAGGTTGCGTAGCCACCTATTATCCAGAGGCCAATATTCTCAGCTCTAGACTGTGCGATCCGCGGTCGCACACGCCGCAGTTTAAATCTATCGCGGTATCGGTGGTGAGGCCTTAAAGTGCCCACCACTTCGGCAGCAGTTCGCGAATTTCTCTTCTGTTGAAACGGTCGTCAATCAGCTCAATCACGCCGCTATCTTCTGGTGTGCGAATTAGCCTACCGGCGGCTTGCACAACCTTCTGAAGGCCGGGGTAAAGATAGGTATAGGCATAGCCATTGCCGTAGCGTTTCTCTAACCGTTCGCGCAACACTTCATGAATTTCATCGTGAGGTGGTAGCCCCAGCGTGGCCACAAAAACACCAATGAGTTTATCACCCGGTAAATCGATACCCTCGGCGAATACGCCGCCCAATACCGCAAATCCGACGCTGGGCGTGTCGTCGCTGACATCGGCAATAAATTGCTCGCGGGCCATTGGGGTCATGCCCGGTAGTTGCTTTAACGAGCGTATGTTTGGATGAAGTCGGCTTAGTTGCTCATTGAGGGTGTTGAGGTAATCGAAGCTACTGAGGTAGACCAAATAGTTGCCGGGTTTGAGCGTGAATTGCGCGGCGATGCGTTCTGAAATGGGGATGAGTGAATTCAGCCGTTGTTGTTGGCGGGTGCTGATATTGGTAATCACGCGAAGGTCAATTTGCTCGCGCTGGAAGGGACTTTCTATATCTTCAAATTTGGCGCTCTCCGGTACGCCGAGTAAATCCCGATGATATTCCGGAGGCGACAGCGTAGCAGAGAACAACACGGTGCTAAGCGCGTCGCTAAAGCGCGCTTTCAAATGATCAGCGGGAATTAGGTTGTCGATACGGAGTTTGGCGCTGCCCGGCTTTGCGCGCTGCGTCGTCGGCATCACTTCAAATTCCAGCGTGCAAAGCGAATGGTCGTCAAAGCTGTCTGCCAATCTCAGAAAGCCCATTGCAGTAAACAATACATGTTGTACATCGGCTGCTGCCGGGTGATCACTAAGGTAATCGGTAATAGCCGCGATCAAACTGTAGAGCGCGGAATTTAAATCTTCGGGTACGCTGGGCAGAAAATAATGACGATTGTTGTCGTCGTTCTCATCGCGGAGAAATTGCGCGACCAGCAACTCCCATGCGTTTTCAAGATCCGACAATGGTTTAAGCAGCGGGCTGGGGGCTTTGCGAATGGTGTATAGCATTTCCGCTTCGCTAAGCTCCATGCTGTACATGCCGCGCGCTCGATCGATAAGATTGTGAGCCTCATCCACCAGCGGCATTACCCGCCATTCATTCTGACGCGTCAGGCTGTAAAGCAAGGCAAAGTGATCGTAATAATGATTCACATCGCCAACAACAATATCGCTCCAGCGCGCCATTTCCTGTGCAAGAAAATAGCGGCAAATGTCATGGCGTCCGGCTATTCGTCTCAGTGCGGCGTGGTCTAGAAAGGCTTCTTTAACCGCGTCCTCGCGCGCGGCGGGGAGACAATCAAAAAAGCCATTTGCCAATGGGCAGGAGTCGCCATGGCAGGCGTTGTCGGGATGATCACACGCCGCCTCGCGGGAGGACAATTCAAGAATGCGTATCGGCACGGTGTCTGTTTGCTTTGCCAATATCGTTCGCAGCCCATCCAAGCCTAATTTACGGCCGGTGTTTCTGCAGGTTAGAAAAAACAATCGATCCAAGCCGGTGTCGGGCATGGCGCGCATGGCCGGGAATAAAACCCCGACGGTTTTACCAATGCCGGTCGGCGCTTGTAGTAATAGCGGAACCGCATTTTTTGCACCGCGATACACCGCCGTAGATAGCGCGTGTTGCCCCGTTCGGTAGCCATCGTGTGGGAAGGTCAATTTAAGCAGTGACCGGTCGCGACGTTGACGATGCATGGCTTCGTTTTCTGCCCACGTAACATAACGGCTGCATAATTCGCTCAGAAAGGCCGACAGTGTTTCTGCGCTGAATGTTTCATCGTCTGGCGTTTCTGTCTCGTCGCGGACTTCAAAGTACGTCAAGCGCAGAGCGACGCTGTCGCGCTTATCGCGCTGGCAAAATAGCGCGCCATACACTTTTAACTGCGCCCAATGCATTGCACGGCGGCCGGGGCCAATGCGCGCCACATTGCCGCGATGGGTTTTAATTTCTTCCAGAAAGCAGTCTTGCTGATTGGCAAAGTAACCATCGACACGACCGCTGACTTCTAAGCCTTCGCAAATTCCTTTTAGCGCGTACTCGGCAACATAGGGATCAGGACGGCGTTGTTGCACCGTGATATGCCCCATGATGCCCTCTTCGGGGGTGGGTGCTGGTGTATAGCGAAACTCCAAGCTGCCGGTTCGCGCAGCGAACTCGCACAAGGACTTTACCGAGACGTGCATCATGGCGTTGCGTCCCAGGTGATTTCGGCGACGGATACGGGAAGCCCAGCCTCCAGCATTTTCTCAATCCACAGGCGTTGGTGATCTTGCAATCTATCGCCGGGGCCTTTTACTTCTACTAATTGATAGGCCGCTGTTTTCTGATCAAAGAGAATAAGATCGGGCATACCTTTGCGGTGGTGGCGAAGGTCACTCAGTAAATGATTAAAAACCACCTTCAATTGTTCGGCGGGAATGATCGCTAGGGCAAGCTCTAACAGTTCTTCACTTAGCGAGGGCCAGTGAATTAATGTGCACGCGGTGCCGTATTTTTCCCGCCAGCACTGTTTGATTAGTGACTGGTATTCTCCGTTATCCAGCGTAAGTAAGTGCTGACAAATTTTGGTTTTACGTCGCTCGACAAAATCCGGCCTGAATAAATCCGCTGGCCCGGATTGAAAGGGATGAAAAAATGCGCCGGGCAATGGTTCGAATAATACTGGCCAGAACAGCAGGGCAAATAGTCCGGTAAATAACGTGTTTTCTGAGTAAAAACCGCTTAGGTCATGCTGCTCGGTGAGTGTGTTTAAAACCACCAACTCAACGCGGTGGCCGGTATTTATCAGCGTTAATTTGTCGGTTGGAATTGTGTATTTCTTCGGCATTGCGCTCGCTAAGCCGCTCTTGCGACGCAGACGATGGGCAACCCGCGAAAGGTGAAGCTGCGATTCTGGTCTTCTCAGTGCGGTGCTCGACTGCTCTAGTTCATTTAGTAAACTCGTGGCGTCGGTGCTGTTCTTTTCCTGAAGCCGGAAGTACCGAACCTGTGCTTCATCTAGCGGATTCTGTTGATAGAGCAATACGGCAATATCTTGCTCCCCATTACGCTCAGCCCCATGTGCTAATTGGTAAAGCATGCGCTGGCGCCGGTGCTCTAGCCAAGGGTTGCTGAGTAGCTTTGGGCAGTGAGGCAAAATGTCGGCAATCGGTGTTTCGTCGGCAAACAGTGCGTAGCAGTGATAAATCGCAAGATATTGATCAAGCTCTTCCCTGTGCTGAAAAGCACGCGAGCTGGGAATGAATTCTACCCGTTCATAAACCTGATGCCCCAACTCCGCCAGCACGAACTCAGACCAATCTTGGTGAAGGTTGCCGAAGAACATTAATCGCACGCGGGTCATTAGCTCCGCGCAGCGCAATGCAACAAGTTGAATCTCTGTATCCGGCCACCAGTCATTTATGGCTTGGGGCAGGCAGTCGCCAGTATGTATTTCAAGTAAGGTAAACAAGTCTGGTTTGCGTGCAGATTTCGGTGGCTGCGCACCTACGGCGGCTAATACCTCCATCAGCTCAGCCCGTCGGCAAAGCTGATAAAGCTCATGCAGGTCAATGTGCGGGTTTAACTCAACTAAGTCTGCCGTATGCAAATGCTGGAGCGCGGTTTCTATCGAGGCGATTTCGTCATAGTTCAAACCATCAAACCTGAAAATATCCCCTTTGCGCATCACCATTCGCGCAAGTAAAGCTTGGCTGCTTTCTGGAAGCTGCAACAAAGCCTCCAACTGTTCCCATTCTTCATCAAGTAACAGATCGCGGTGATGCCGTATTACCCAATCGATAACAGTGCGAAAGTTCTCAAGGTAATACAGCGGCTCGCTAAGCGAGGCCCGCTTGAGAGTGCGTGTGTCGGAATCGGGTTTCGGCATTGTTACTAATGTTGGTTCGCAGATGGAATCATCATTATACGGGCCTTAGATCAGGGCGGCGAACAGGAGTAATTGAATAGGTGACGGCGAGAGGTTATGAGGCCGCCGCCACCAATTGAGCAAAATTATTGCCGATCATGGTCGGCGATAAATGCAGTACTTTATATGACGACTTCAGGCAAGCTAATACTCAGGGGGTAAGTAACCGCCCGCCTACCCAAACACTGAGCCAGTAGCCAATGGAGTAGGCGAGCAGCAGGTAGGCAAACATCGACCCATAAGAGATGAAATTGAGTTCCTTCACCTTGCTCATGGCGATAATGCCCGCTGCAGAACCTATCACAAGTAGCGAGCCGCCGACGCCGGTGGAGTAGGTTACGGCAAGCCAGCCTGCCGGACCCATGTCGATATTGGCTTTTAAGAGTGCGGCGGTGAGGGGAACATTGTCGATAAGTGCGGAGCTGATGCCGAGTACATAGTTGGCTAGCTCTGCGGGCATAAATTGGTAGAGCGCTGTTAGCTTGTTCAGAACACCGACTTCTTTCAGAACCCCGACAATTAACAGTACGCCGAGGAAGAATAACAGGGTGTCGAATTCGATTTCGCGAATATAGTTCAGTACATTCCGGTTAGATTCTTGGCGCAGCATCAGATGTGCAATCAGAAACATGGTGCTGAGTCCGAACAGAAAGGTTAGTACCGGCGGTACTTGGAACATGACGTTGAGCAGAAGTGTGCTGATTATGGTGACGAGGAAGATCAGCGCGATGACTTTGTCTTTGCTGTCGATGTGTCTGATTTCGGTATCAAAATACACTCGGCGATTCATGCGTAGCGACAAGAGTATGGCGAGAACCAGAACACCGAAGGCCGAGGGCAGTATCAGCAATAAGAGGCTGCCAATACTTACTTTACCCGCTAAGAAGATCATGAGCGTGGTTACGTCGCCGGTGATCAGCGATACCCCGCCGCTGTTCACCGCAAAGACAACCAACGTCGCATATTTAAGTCGTTTTCTGGCCTTAACTTTTAGGCTGGTGATTACCGCCAGCGAGACAAGGGTTGCGGTTACGTTGTCTGCTATTAACCCGGCGGATTTTGGTATCTGTTATGCGGCATAACGAATTTTCTCGTGCTTAAAATATTTGCGGACACGATGTGGCTTCCGTTGCAGCATACGCATGTGCTTCGATACCTTCTGTTTGAGT
>NZ_JANZNQ010000050.1 GCF_027257955.1 Zhongshania aquatica
CGGTGGCGTGCTTGGAGAGGGAAGTAATCCTTGAGTATTCATAATAGGTGTCCACTTAAAATGAGGTGGACACCAAGGCTACTAGCTTAAAATCGAATGGAAAGGTGAGTTCGCCGGACGGTTACGGTCGTGTAGCTATAATAGAGCATAGACGAATCGTTATACCGCCAATCAACACCAGCGCTTGGAGTAAAGTCCCTCCAAGTTCTCTCTTGAGCAGGATAATCAAAGGCCCGAATAAAATCGGTCGCACCTATCAAAGGCAAGCCCTGCGCACGAGCATCTACATAAGACTCTGTGATTTCACGAGTTTCATCAGAATAACGGCCACCAACACGCGCCGAGATTGTCTCAGTTATATCAAAGGTCAATTCAGCAAACGCTGCAAAGGCATCGGTTTGAACACCACCATACAGAACAGCATTAATGTTTTCTGTATCAGACAAGCCAAAAGCACCAAGACCAAGCGCGCCTACTAAATCATTCAAGACTCCCAAGTCAGTCCCGACAAGACCACTTGCAACCGCAACCGCATCAACATAGATAGGCGTACGCTGATCCTTAAAGGTATCTTCTAAATAGAGACCGCCAACCCATGAGAACCAATCTGGGCCCCACTCTGACGAGTTGAAAACAATTTCCAAGGAGTCGGTATCTGCAGTATTAGGTACCGCTTCAATGATCAACACTTTTTCTTCTGAAAGATCGTAATCCCAGAAGATATTGCTAAAGAACTCTGTGTGACCAAACAAAATTTTGGTATTCACATATTCCGAAAGAATATCGAATGAAATCTGGCTAGAAACAGACTCCATTTCAGTAAAAACTTCGGTGCCAACGCCAGTTTCGTAGGGTGTATCATTCTCTGTCAGTACGGCTTCAAAGGCTGGACTAACGTCTGAGTTTGTTAGCGGGACGCCATCAGCCGATGAATGACGAATTTTGTAATTACTGGCATTAACTTCTAACCAGTCAGTAGGCTGCCAACGGGCCGCAACTTTATAACCCCGATCGTCATAATCTATGTGTTTTTGACTGGGATCTGGCGTGTAAGTCAGGTAAGTTTCACGATTTGTATACATCCCCGACAAACCGAAGGCAAATTTATCCCCGACAGGACCGGAGACATGAGCCCTGCCCTTCAGTAAATTATAATTACCGCCTTCCGCACTAAGAATAACTTCCGGTTCTTGAAAAGATGGCTTCTTCGTTTCAACAACAATCGCGCCGCCGACAGCGTTACGCCCGTAGAGCGTACCCTGCGGGCCCTTCAATACGTTGACCGAGTCAACGACACCAAGGGACTGAGCCTGACTTGAGGTATAGGTGATGTAGAGACCATCCATATAGGTCGCAACACTGGAGTCAATTGGCCCTTGGAACGCATCGGAGCCGATACCACGAAGGAAGATCAAACTATAACTCGCCATCTCAGTCACAATCAGACCGGGTGTAACGGCTTGCAAATCCTTGATGTCAGCAACACCCGCTGCGTTAAGGGCATCGCCACTGAAAGCAGAAATACTGGTGGACACGTCCTGAGTATCCGCAGACATTTTACGTGCAGACACGATAACTTCTTCCAAGGCGTTTTTACCAAAACTCGGGGACGAGCCTAACGACATTGCAACGGCAAGCCCAATTGCACTCGCTCCCACACTTCTACCCACACGGGACGAAGTCCCCGCGCCATTTGATTTTGTTATCATGAACCCTCACCTCAATACGGTCACTGCAGCGGAAACCACAGTCTTTCGACGCAATTTTTTTATCTTCTTAACCGAACCCTACTCACCAGCCATCACCCCTTTTTTCTGAGAACCAAGCGTGATGAGATTTGAATTCGCCTGAACGATAATTTAACACTATTGATCTTGTAGTCAATAGAGAATCTGCCCAAAAGGAGAAATACGTGAACTGAAGCAAGTTTTCAGAGTTTTCATTGAGAACCAAAAATACATCTAAGTTATTGTATTATATTGTTATTTTTTTAAAAAAGCCGATAAGTCTCGCTACGGTATAAACTCTATTTTATTGACCTTAAAATCAACACTGCTATTGCCTAAGACTCAATAAGCCGATTGAAACACCTTTTTTGCCTTTTATTATCAGCATTAAGTTAGCAACCATTAACCTTCTGCGTACGAATGAATCACGGAGGTAGATCAATGAAGAATGCCAGTCACAGAACATTTATTTACAACATGCACATCAAGCGACCTGACGAAATTAATCATCTCAGCATCATAAATACACATAGACTATCAAGGACTTAATTTATGAATGATGGAAGCTATTGATAACAAGGATAGTTGGAAGGAAAGAATTAGAACGTTAAAAATAAGCGAACAGATGCGCGGACCAATACACTTAGTGTACTTAGGCGCTTAAAATTGCAAGAAGCAGTGAACGTGAGACGCTCGGCCATACAGCCATGTTTGGGACTTCACATATAACTGCTGTATGGCTTGAGACATTATTAGCTGGCGGAAATCAGGCCCCAAAACCAACTATTGGGTAAAACACTACAGAGCGCGCTTAACCTTGAGATAGCCCTCCTTAATTTCTTCACCTAATAATGAAAGCGCTGCATGAACACCTTCTGCTGCGGGCTCGACCTCTTTTCCAACTTGCCTAGTTTTATCAATGAGATGATCCCACTTTTTTTCTAATTCGTCCCACTCGTCGCGAACACCCATATTAGCGAGATGAATCTTTACAGTGAGTTCATCTCTTTGCTGACTCAATTTGTCGACCATTTCACTTAAACTTTTTTTGGTATCCATTGCCGTCTCCCAAAGATCAGATTTAAAAAGGTACAAGCTCAGATAATACCGATTTTACTTACCAGTGAATTGATTCAAATCAAGTAAGCTAGAGGCTCGCTAAACTAGTCTGATAAAAATTAAACTGTTACTTAGACTTGGCTACGCGCTGCCAATTTGAATATGCTAAATAAACAAGACTTGGCGACAATACCGGGCCGATTTACAAAAGTCATCGCCCAATCGACCAAATGCACATCTACATAGTGCTAACACTGATCTCTAAAGGCCGACGAAAAATGAAAAAAGAACAGAAGACGCATCTCCACGAGCTGTATATTGAGCTGGTAAAATGCCAGAAAGAAATCATTACCTCTGGTCTAAAGCTTGTCTTAATTCTCGAGGGTCGCGACGCGGCAGGAAAAGACGGCAGCATAAAGAAAATTATCAAACATCTTAGTCCGCGTGAAACACGGGTTGTCGCGTTAAATAAGCCCTCAGACACAGAAACACATCAGTGGTACTTCCAGCGCTACGCAGCGCATTTGCCGGCCGAGGGTGAGTTCGTGATTTTTAACCGTAGCTGGTATAACCGTGCGGGAGTTGAAAACGTCATGGAATTTTGTACAAACGAACAATATGAAAAGTTTTTTACGGACGTTGAACTATTCGAAAAAATGCTGATTAATGCCAATACCATCGTCCTTAAATACTATTTAGACATCAGTAAACAAGAACAAAAAAGACGATTGGATGACCGTAAAAATAATCCACTGACTCAATGGAAAATTAGCCCTATAGATCTAGTGGCCCAGAAAATGTGGGAAAAATACTCAGAGGCAAGGAACTCAATGCTGCAGAAAACAAGCTTTGATTGCAGTCCTTGGTATATCGCTAACGCTGAAGACAAAGACACCCTTCATATTGCGATCATTACCCATCTATTGAATCAGTTAGATTATGAAAACAAGAATGAAGATCTGCTAGCCATCGATGCCAAATTAATCTTTGCCGCGACAGAGCACAATATCAAGAACAAACTTTTCCAATAAGTAGTCAGACATATTTGGCATTCGGCGCTGAATCCAATCAGCGCCATGAGTTAGGGTATACCACAGAAAATAAAACCAAAGCCCCCTCTTGCTTCACTCCTTTGAATGCAAATTACCCACTTTACGTCAGCCATTTACAATTAATAAGACCACTGCCAATCTCGAACTTCCGGCATGTCGTGTCCGTGTTTATTGATGTACTGCCGATGATATAGAAGCTTATCTTGAAGCTGCCTTTTTAGCACACCCCCCTTATCACCAATTTGCGGTAACTGATCTATGGCGTCTATCGCCAGATGAAAGCGATCCAGCTCATTCAACACTGTCATGTCAAAGGGCGTGGTAATTGTGCCCTCCTCTCTGTAGCCGTGAACATGAAAACGTCTGTGATTCGCGCGCTGAAAGATCAAGCGCTGAATCAACCAGGGATAGCCGTGGAAAGCAAAGATGACCGGCTTATCCTTGGTGAACATCGCGTCGAAATCTGAATCGCTCAAACCGTGGGGATGTTCAGCTTCCGGCTGCAGCTTCATAAGATCAACAACATTCACAAGACGAATTTTTAAATCTGGAAGAGTCTCTCGTAAAAGCGAAACCGCCGCCAATGCTTCTAGGGTGGGTACATCACCGCAGCACGCCATGACTAAGTCCGGTGACGACGAATCCTTATTCGTCGCGCTAGCCTCATTTTGTTCGCTACCCGCCCAATGCCAGATTCCAGCACCTGCCGCGCAGTGTTTAACCGCGGCATCTATATCCAGCCACTGCGGCGCTGGATGTTTACCGGCAATAACAAGGTTTACATAATGACGGCTGCGCAAGCAGTGATCCATCACCGACAGCAGGCAATTCGCATCTGGCGGCAGATACACCCGCACGATGTCTGCCTTTTTATTTACCACATGATCTATGAAGCCAGGGTCTTGGTGGCTAAAGCCATTATGATCTTGTCGCCAAACATGTGATGCCAGCAAGTAGTTTAACGACGCTACTTTTGGCCGCCATGATAAACCCGCCGAGACCTTGAGCCATTTCGCGTGTTGGTTAAACATAGAATCAATAATATGAATAAAGGCTTCATAGCAATTAAACACACCGTGGCGCCCGGTAAGTAAATATCCCTCTAACCATCCTTCACACTGGTGCTCGCTGAGCATGGAGTCCAGCACCCGACCATCAGCTGCCAAAAACTGATCATTGTTTTCACTACCGAGTTCCCACTGCCGATCCGTTTCCTGAAAGACGGCGCCCAAGCCATTGGATAAAGTTTCGTCTGGGCCAAACAGCCGAAAATTGCGCTGCTGATTATTCAGCTTTACTACATCGCGCAGAAATGGACCGAGTACCCGGGTATCGCCAACACCGAGGGAACCCCGAACAGTGAGATCCACAGCATAATTCCGGTAATCCGGTAAATGTAAATCTTGCAGCAGCAGCCCCCCGTTCGCATGTGGATTGGCACCCATGCGAAATTCTCCCTCGGGTGCCAGCGATGCCAACTCCGGTATCAGTCGCCCGCAATCATCGAACAGCTCCTCGGGACGATAGCTACGTAGCCACTGCTCAACTAATGCGAGGTGCTCCGGATTCGTGCGCGGGTCAGAAATGGGAACCTGATGCGAACGAAACGTACCCTCTATCTGAACACCATCCAGCGCCTTTGGACCAGTCCAACCCTTGGGTGAAATCAATATAATCATCGGCCAGCTTGGGCGACTGAGGTCTCCATCTACTCGCGCACGGTGCTGAATAGCTTTGATCTGCTCCGCAGCAATATCAAGTGCAGAGGCCATTGCCTCATGCATCAACGCCGGATCATGGCCTTCCACAATCAGAGGCGTCCAGCCATAGCCTTCAAATAGTGATTGCAATTCTTGGCGACTAATGCGAGCAAGAAGCGTCGGGTTGGCAATCTTGTAGCCATTAAGATGTAAAATTGGCAATACCGCGCCATCGCTGGCAGGGTTCAAAAACTTGTTGGAATGCCAAGCCGTTGCCAGTGGGCCGGTCTCCGCTTCGCCATCGCCAACAATGCAAGCCACTATTAATTCCGGATTATCAAAAGCGGCGCCGAAGGCATGACTTAACGAGTAGCCCAACTCCCCGCCCTCATGAATAGAGCCCGGTGTTTCTGGCGACACGTGGCTGGGAATACCACCGGGAAAGGAAAACTGCAGAAACAACTTTTGTAAGCCCGCCTCGTCTTGGCTAATCTCGGGATAAATTTCGCTATAACTACCCTCAAGGTAGGTATTGGCGACTAAAGCTGGTCCTCCATGACCAGGGCCCGAAATATAAATCATACTTAGCTTGTCGCGCTTTATCAGTCGATTCAAATGCACATAAATAAAATTCTGCCCTGGAGTAGTTCCCCAGTGTCCCAGTAGCATCGGTTTAATATCTGCTACTGCCAAAGGTCTCTTTAACAACGGATTATCAAAGAGGTAAATCTGCGCAACAGAGAGGTAATTAGCGGCCCGCCAATAGGCGTCCATTCGATTAAGTAGGTCTGGGCTAAGGCTCTTCGTTTCCATAAGTCAGCTTTCTCGATTTTGTTTAAGCTAAATGCGTTGCGGTCGAAGGTGTATCAGGAAGTAGAAAATATGTTGCCGTGATTTCATAGCAATATTGCACCTTGTTTTTCAATGGCGAATCCTCCCATTGTTAAAAACCAGCAATAGTAAGAAACCAAAGAAGCTACACTGCTAATACTCATTTGAATACTTGGATTCAATGTAACGCATCAGAAAGTCACTTGAGTATCCATCGCCCGAATCTCTCTAAAACTTGGCGGACGTTGGCGAATTACAGCAAACTGAGTACTCGTTTCACCGAACGCGCCATCACCAACTCTTCGTTGGTAGCAATAACACGAACAGTAACCGGCGCAGATTCTGCAGAAATTATGGCTTCTGCTGCCTTATTTCTCGCCTTATCAAGAGTGATACCCAAGAAGCCAAGATTCGCACAAATTCGCTCGCGAATTTGCGGTGAGTTTTCACCAATACCACCGGAAAATACGAGTGTATCTAATCCGCCTAACGCAGCAGAGTATGCACCAATCAATTTTGCCGACTGATAACAAAACAATGCTATGGCTTCCGCCGCATGAATATCCTCAGATTCAACAGCAAGCAACTCACGCACGTCAGAGCTACGCCCCGACACGCCGAGCAAGCCCGCCTCCCTGTTGATCATGGTATAAAACTGCTCGCTATTCAGCTGCCCGGTACGCGCTAAAAATACTGCGACGCCGGGGTCCATGTCGCCACTGCGGGTGCCCATCATTAAACCGCTAGAGGGCGTAAAGCCCATGCTAGTGTCGATACTTCTCCCAGCAAGAACAGCGGCCATGCTGGCACCGTTGCCAAGATGCGCGAGAATAACGCGACCGCTGCGAGCTGAATCATCGCCAAGTCGCCGTAATTCCTGCATCAGAAATTCATAGGATAAACCGTGGTAGCCATAGCGCCGCAAACCCTGCTCTTCATAATGACGTGGCAGCGATAGCTGGCTGGCCACTCTGGGCATACCGTGGTGGAACGCGGAGTCAAAACACGCCACCTGCGGCAGATCTGGACAGTGTTCTATACAGGCTTCTATTAAGGCAATCTCGAGTGGAAGATGCTCCGGATCATAGGGTGCCGCCTCCTTTAATTCAGTCAGCATAGCTGGGGTCACCCGTGTGGCATCGCCAAGGTTCATGCCGTGTACCAAACGATGCCCAACGGCCTTGATAGAGTCAAAACTCGGCAGCGCGCTAAGCCATGCTAATAATTGCATCGCTACCGCGGCATGATCTTTACCATCGATATCTCGGCGATACGTCTCACCGCTCAATGGCTCAGAGGCGTTCAAACAGGTATCACTAAGTCCAATACGTTCTATCTTCCCGCTCAACATTAATACTGACTCAGAATCTAAAGAATAGACCGCAAAGCGAACGCTAGAAGACCCCCCATTGATAATCAGAATATCTGATCGACTTGCTGTACTCATAACCCTTCAGCCCACCGGTTTGCTTTAACATGTTGCAGATATGAATCACTACACCGCAATATCAAATGCAATCCCAACTAGCGCAGTCACTGCCATCGCGAGCGCACCCCACAAGGCCACTCTCATCACACCAATATATATTTTGGCGCCACTTAAATACGCCGATACTGCGCCCAAACTCGCAAGAAAAAACAGTGAAAGAACGCCAACAAGTACTGCCACATTTTCTGATCGGTAAAATAGCGCGGTCAATAACGGTAGCGCCGCACCGACGCTAAAACTGAGGGCCGACGCAAGCGCAGCCACTATCGGTTGTGCTTGCGTTAATTCAGAGATGCCAATCTCATCCCGTGAATGTGCGCCCAGTGCGTCATGTGCCATTAATTGCTTCGCAACCACCGCGGACAAGTCAGCGTCGAGCCCCCGCTGCTGATAAATTTCTGCGAGCTCGATAAGCTCACCCTCATAATCATCTTCAAGCGCTTGCCGCTCTAAACGTAGATCCGACTCTTCGATATCAGCCTGAGACGAGACCGAAACGTATTCGCCTGCCGCCATTGAAACCGCTCCGGCGACTAAACCCGCCGTACCGGCGATGAGAATGGCACCATGATCTGAATTTGCAGCAGCGACACCAATGATCAAACTGGCGGTTGACACAATACCGTCATTGGCACCGAGCACTGCTGCTCTCATCCAACCGACCCGATGTTGCCTGTGAAGCTCATTGTGTGACATGTTGATATATCCGCCATTAAAGACTGTGGGGGCTTAACTTTTACCTACCCAACCTTTGCGCCTGAAAAAAAGTACCATTCCAATAGTGAGTATTACAAATACTCCCCACACCGCCGGATATCCCCAGCGCGCAGAGAGTTCTGGCATAAAGTGAAAGTTCATACCGTACACACCGGCGATAAATGTCAGGGGAATAAATACCGTAGACATAATCGTCAGCACTTTCATAATCTCGTTCATTCGATTTGACACCGCCGACATATAAAGATCGGTGAGGCCACTGGCCATCTCGCGGTAAGACTCAATAATTTCTACAATCTGAATTGTATGCTCATACACATCGCGCAAATAAGGCCGGGTAGATTCGGAAATTCGTCCACTTTCATCACGGTACAAATGATCTACAAGTTCTCTCATTGGCCAGATAATGCGTCGTAATAAAGCCAGCTCTCGCTTAACACAATGAATACGTCTCAGCACCTCTGGTGAGGGAGTCTCCAAAGTAACAACCTCGAGATCTTCCAACTGGTCGCCATAACGCTCAAGCACGGGGAAACAATGATCTACCACTGCGTCCAGCATGGCATATAGCAAGTATCCTGGTTCATTTTTTCTGATCCGCAGACTTTCCGTTTGCAGACGGTCTCGGATGGGCTGCCAGACATCGCCCACTTTTTCCTGAAAAGTAATCAGGACTTTGTCATAGAGAAAAATGCTGACCTGTTCGGCATCAAGTGACCAATCATTTACAGATTCGTCTTCAGACTCATGATGTAACACTCGCAACATTCGTAGCACAACAAAAAGATGGTCATCAAAAGCTTCAACACGGGGCCGCTGGTTAAGGTGCAAAACATCTTCAGCGGTTAGCGTGTGAAACTCAAAATGTCGGCGAAACTGATTAATGACATAGGGGTGGGTATTACTGACATTAATCCACCTGACGGCAACCCAGCTTGGTAGCGGCGTGTCCAAAAAGCCATCAAGGTCTGCGATATCACCGACATCAATCTGCGTGGCGCTATAATCGATATAGTTAATAGCGACACTGCCTACTTCCGGCGCGATCAGGGTAGCGGCAATGTGATCGATACCCGGTGACTCTCCGGGATTACCTCGCCGTCCATGTTTTATCATCCGACTTATCCCAGACAATCTTAGCGCCGAATCACGAAAGCGGTTTCGTTTTTTCATCATTTTCCCGACACATATTTAGTATCAATACAAACCCTGCGCCATTACTCTTGTCTTTTCAACACTGGCTGAGGTTTCTTCAAGAGTAACATCGGCATGCCTCCTTATTGCGAAAACTTACTATATCGGCAATAAAAATATCGCTCTAAGTCACAAGTCAAAAACCCTTGCCCGACACGTAAGTACTTAATCGTGTCATACTAAAAAAAATAACTACGACAACATCTATCTTTGGTTGAACTGACACGCATCTAGGAGTTTACTATTAACCCGGCGATCAAAAGTATCTGATATAATGCGCGAATGGACGAAAAAATTGATGCAAGAAAATTATCCTTAGAAGTTCTTGAAGAAAAACGCCGACAGGCGCATCGACTTCGGAAACGCG
>NZ_JANZNQ010000051.1 GCF_027257955.1 Zhongshania aquatica
ACCGCCAGGGTTTTGATTTTGCTTAAGTTGTTGCCCTTAAGCGAGGAGGCGTATTATATATACTTCATCCTCAGTAGCAAGTAGTTTTTTAAACTTTCTTACTACCTCAACCGCCTTCTAAATCCGCTTCCCTCACCTCAGTGAAGTCCGCGTCAGCAGTTGAGGAGGCGCATTATAGAGATACGACGATGGGAGTCAACTTCTTTCTATAATCTTTTTTGAAGTTTTTGAAATCGTTGAAAAAGTAGGCAGATTATCAACACAGCATATAAGGCTGCATCAAAGTAACTAGAGCGAATCTGTAACGCAATATGCACCCACGCAAGGATTACCGCAGGGTATACCAGCATGTGCAAGCGGACCCAGTTTTTGCGCAGCGCGCGCACCGCTCTGTTATTGGAGGTAAGGCCCAGCGGCACCATTAATACCCACGCTGCGAATCCGACAAATATATACGGGCGTTCAGCCAACTCTTCTTTAGCGATAGACCAATCCCAGCCAAAGAGATAAGTGACCACGACCAACAGATGTAAACTGGCGTAAAACCAAGTGTACAAACCCAGCATTCGACGAAAGCGAAGTGCTGAATTCAACCCCAACCAAGCCCGCATTGGGCTAATCGCCATGGTGAGCAAAAATAGACGTATCGCCCACTCACCAGTGAGATGAATAAGCGATTTAACAGGATCGGTGCCAAGGTTTTCGGTAAGTGCCGCGTAAACAATGTATGCCAAAGGCAATAGACAAAGAACAAAGACAAGCGCTTTGGCAATACTGATCTGCTTAGAAGTCAATGCAGCCATTAATAGTTGCGACGCAAATTCATGTCTTTATACAAGCCAGCTACCTGTTCGCCATAGCCATTGAACATTTCCGTTTTAATCCGGCTTGGGCTTAACAGGCTACTCGGCAGGCGTCGCTCGTAACGCTGGGTCCAGCGCGGGTGATCAACCTCAGGATTTACATTAGCGTAAAACCCATACTCTCTCGGCGCAATACTTTCCCAACTGGTTTTAGGACGAATAGAGGTGAAACGCATCCGAACGATAGACTTGATGCTTTTAAAGCCATATTTCCATGGCACCACCAACCGAATTGGCGCGCCGTTTTGGTTGGGCAGGGTTTTGCCGTACATACCTACACTCATAAACGCGAGGGGATTCATCGCCTCATCCATACGCAACCCCTCTGTATAAGGCCAATCGATGGTACTAAAAGATGAGCGCTGACCTTTCATCTCATCGCGACGATACAGAGTGGTGAACTCAACATATTTAGCATCGGAGGTGGGTTCAAACATTTTTATGAAGTCGGCGAGGGAAAAACCCACCCAGGGAATGACCATTGACCATGCCTCAACGCAGCGCAGGCGATAGATTCGCTCTTCAAGCGTCATCAATTTGATAATATCTTCGAGCGGATAATTACCGGGCTTTGCGACATGCCCCTCTACTTTTACAGACCAAGGATCAGTAGTCAGGGTATGAGCATTTCTGGCAGGATCTGTTTTATCGGTGCCAAATTCGTAGAAATTATTGTAGCTGCTGGCCTCAGCAAAACTCGGTGTTTTTTCATCAGTATAAAAAGGATTGCCGTCTTTTTTGACAACCGGACTGAAATCAAGACTTTTGCGTGGATCTTCGCTGGCGGCAAATCCAGCCGAGGGCAATCCTAAGCCCAGCGCCGCGGCGCCAACACCTTGCATAAACTGACGGCGCTTTAGATACACACTCTCTGGCGTAATTTCACTGCTGGGAATATCTGATGGCGTACGAATAAGCATGGCGTGGCTCCCTAAAAAATTTACTCACTTCTATTTAGATGCGCCACGCTTACTATTGTTACAAAACGAGACTCATTTAAATCGACGGTATATTGCCTGTACGGGGCCAGACAAGGCATAGATCATCGCCGCCGCCAACAGGACGCGCGCCGGATCAACCGAAACCAAGCCAAAAACAAAGACGACAGCTATCATTACAACAAAAGGGACTCGGCCGCGAAAATCTATTCCCTTGAAGCTGCTGTACCTCACATTGAGAATCATCAACATGCCGCACACCGCCATCAACAGACCGGCAAAAACTTCAATTTCGAAATGAATACCCTGCTCCACCCAGCCTTCTTCAGCACTAACCCAGACCAAACCCGCCATCACCGCGGCGGCCGCAGGACTGGCTAAACCAGTGAAGTAATTTTTATCAGCAGTATCTATTTGGGTATTAAAGCGCGCCAACCGGAGTGCGGCACACGCAACGTATATAAAGGACACCGCCCAACCGAATTTACCCAAATCTACTAAGGCCCAGCTAAACACCACTAACGCAGGCGCAACACCGAAGGACACCATGTCAGCTAAGCTGTCGTATTCCGCACCAAATTTACTCTGGGCATTCATAAGTCTAGCAACACGACCATCAAGGCCATCAAAAATCATCGCCGCAAAAATAGCAATTGCCGCATTTTCAAAATTACCATGCATGCCAGAAATAATGGCAAAGAAGCCAGAAAACAAGGCTGCAGTAGTAAACAAATTCGGTAGGAGGTAGATACCGCGCTTGCGCACGGTTTTGCCATTTACAGACACTTCCTCTTCGTGATCATCGATCAGCAATAAGGCTTCTTTGTCGAAGCTCAATTTCGATTTCTCGCTGTCCGGCTGCTCTGTCATAAGGTGTTCGACCTGTTGATACGTGTAATTAAAGAAGGTATATCATAAATTAATTAAGAGAACTGTACGATGACTTGGCGCAATCCCAGAACGCTTTAACCAAGGGATTTGATAAACGTTGCTGCAACACTACCATACCCACCTCCATACTAGGCAGGGTTGGCTCCACTGGAATCACCCGCACCCGCTCGCGCAGAAAACTCGTCGCAAGCACCAACTCAGGCACCACACCTATGCCAAGGCCTAGCGCAACAGTGCTCACTATCGCCTCATGACCACTAACCTGCGCATACACGCTAGGCTTTATCTGTTGCAGACGAAACCATTGCTCGATGAGCGTTCTCGCTACGCCACGCTCCGGTAAAATAAAAGGCAAATTCGCCAACATCGCCGGAGACAGCACCTCGTGCGCCGCCGCGATTTGCTCATTCACCGCACAGGGAATATTAGGTACTAATAAGCGCAGCGGCGAACGAGTCAATTCCTGATACAACACCCGCGAGGAAAGCTGTCTAGGTTTCGCGGTAATACCCACATCCTCGCCACCCTCGACGATGCGATCTATCGCATCTGCCTGATCGCCGGTATGCAGCTTCAATTCTATAGCTGGATATCGCTGCCTAAACACCTCAAGAATATTACTGAGCACACTATACGACGCGGTCACCGAACAAAACACGCCCAGCTCACCCTGTAGGACTTCGCCCTGAATGTGCAAACGCTGCAATACTGACTGCCAATTAACGACGGCCTGCTCGGCATAACGGAGAAATTCCCGGCCCGCCGCGGTTAACTGTACACGCCGATTATCCCGCTCAAACAGAGCCACACCCGCCTGCTCCTCCAAACGCATAATCGAACGGCTCACCGCCGACGCGCTTAAATGCATTGCCTCGCCGGTCCGGCCAAAATGCAGGGATTGGGCAAGATGAATAAATGTCTCTAGCTCTTTTATATTCATAACAAGGAATTAGGCTAAGTGAATAATATGACAGCGTCATCATACCGATATACGCAACACAGCATCTACTATATATCATTTTACGCAACATAAATGCAGTGCTAAAGTGGCCACCATTGTGGAATAGCTGGGCAAACCCTCCACGAACAAATTTATTAATCCCAATATCAGGAGAATCCTATGGGTCAGAATTACTTCAACAGCTTGCCGCTGCGTCTTCAGCTGCAAGAACTAGGCAAATGTCGCTTTATGGACCGCAGCGAGTTTGCTGATGGCTGCGAATACTTAAAAGGCAAAAAGATCGTTATTATCGGTTGCGGTTCACAGGGCTTAAACCAAGGTTTGAACCTGCGCGACTCTGGCTTGGATGTGTCTTACACACTCCGCGCCGAAGCAATTGCGTCCAAGCGTCAGAGCTGGAAGAACGCAACTGAAAACGGCTTTACCGTTGGCACCTACGAAGAACTCATCCCCACTGCTGACGTGGTGATGAACCTTACACCAGACAAGCAGCACACTCCTGTTGTTAACGCCGTTATGCCGTTAATGAAAGAAGGCGCTTGCTTAGATTACGCCCACGGCTTCAACTTGGTTGAAGAAGGCATGCAAATCCGTCAAGACATCACCGTTGTGATGATGTGCCCAAAATGCCCCGGCACTGAAGTGCGCGAAGAATATAAGCGCGGCTTTGGTGTACCAACACTGATCGCTGTTCACCGTGAAAACGATCCTAAAGGCGAAGGCATGGCAATTGCCAAAGCTTTGGCTTCTGGTACTGGCGGCGACCGCGCAGGTGTTCTGGAATCTTCACCAATTGCTGAAGTTAAGTCTGACCTCATGGGCGAGCAGACCATTCTTTGCGGCATGCTGCAAACTGGCGCCATTCTGTGCTTCGACAAAATGGTTGAGCAAGGCATCGACGCCGGCTACGCCTCTAAGCTGATTCAATACGGCTGGGAAACAGTCACCGAAGGCCTGAAGCACGGCGGCATCACCAATATGATGGATCGTCTTAGCAACCCTGCCAAAATCAAAGCCTTTGATTTGGCCGAAGAGCTGAAAGACATCATGCGCCCGCTGTACGAAAAGCACCAAGACGACATCATCAGCGGTCACTTCTCCAAGACCATGATGGAAGACTGGGCGAACGACGACAAAAACCTGCATGCTTGGCGCGCCGCCACCGCAGAAACAGCCTTTGAAAAGACCCCTGCCGGCGATGTTAAAATCAGCGAGCAAGAGTACTACGACCACGGTATTTTGCTGGTTGCTATGTGTAAAGCTGGTGTAGAACTCGCGTTTGAGTGCATGGTTGCTGCCGGTATGGAGCCAGAGTCTGCTTACTACGAGTCGCTGCACGAAACGCCACTGATCGCTAACACCATTGCCCGTCGCAAGCTGTATGAAATGAACGTGGTTATTTCAGACACCGCTGAATACGGCTGCTACCTGTTCGATCACGCTTGTCGTCCACTGCTAGCAGACTTCATGAGCAAGGTGTCTACCGACATCATCGGTAAAGGCCTGAACACCAAAGACCTCGGTGTAGACAACCAAGAGCTGATCACCGTTAACGCGGCGATTCGCAACCACCCAGTTGAAGTTGTTGGCCGCAGACTGCGCGGTTACATGACTGCAATGAAGAAAATCGTTTAAAAAACGCATTTTCAGCACAGCGAAGGGGCCTCACAAGGGCCCCTTTTTTTATGCCTAATTTTGTTCAAAAATCGACCAATAGATATTGCCTAACAAATAGACTGCGAATATGATGCGCGCCCAGTGGCATCCTGCCACTTTCCGACCGGCCGGCGCGCCCCGCACGAGGTGGCAATATGCCATTTTGCAATTCAACAATCAGCGTTATCAACCTAGGTGACGCATTCCAAATACCAGAGCTTGAAAGTGCCGCCCTTGCGCCCTATGAGTTCACCCGCTATCGCGACGCCTATCATGTACCCACCGTGTCTGGCGAAGCTTGGCTGTTTCAATACGGTATAGTGGTATTTTGGGCCGTGTCTGACGACGACCAACAGCTACTCATAAAACGCGTGACACCTTATATTCTGCTGGAATCAACCAAACGCGGCCGCGAGCTATTTCAGTTCACCTTAAACGCCGAGCAGCTCAGCGTTCGCGGCGACCAAATATCGCTACCTGGCGACGACCATCTGCTTAGACTGGCGGTATCTCACGCACTGGCACAATCTACCCAGCTGATCGTGTTTGAAACCATGGTCTTGGACAATATCAAAGCCACCGCGCATATACCGGCTACCCTAGCAGAAAAGGGCAAAATTCCCCTGCGGCGCAAAGAACTGGCCAAAATTCGCGGCCGCCTGTTTGCGGCCAAAAGCGATATTATTTTGCATTATGGCTTGCTCGATACCCCAGAGTTTTTCTGGGAGCACCCAAACCTAGAATCAACCTATATGCAGCTTGCTCGCTACCTCGACATTAAGCCGCGGGTTGACGTCTTATCCCAAAAGCTGGGCACCATACACGAGCTTTTAGAAATACTGGCCGACGAGCAAAACCACAGTCACAGTGCTTTTCTCGAATGGATCGTCATCCTGCTGATTGGCTTTGAAGTTGTGATGGCGGCGTTTCACTAAGCTAATACTAGGTCACCGGCGCCCGACTCCAGATACCAAGAATTGGCGTACCATGCGCACGCAGTATCGGCTCAATATCCCGATGCAGCGCGTGATAGCGATAGAAGGGAACCCGAGGAAATAGGTGGTGAACTGAGTGAATATTTTGGCCTAACCAAAACCATTCCATCGGACGCATCCACGGGGGCATAATGAGGCTACTCGTATTCTGGTAGCGCTCAGTATTGTCATACGGATAATGCGGCCGATACGCAAACCAATAAGCCGTAAAGAGACCGCCAAAGAAATACCCCACCAAAACAACAATAGAGATGCCAGGCTGATCAATAAGCAAGATAGCAAGTAGACGCCACCCCAGCGAGAAACACAGTTCAGCACTGTAAACAACACGCTCTTTTAAATCGGCAGAGTGCCAATTATTTTCCGCGAAGAAACTATTCTGAGCATAGAAGAACTTTAGGGTCGTCAGCAACACACTAAAAGGCCCCTTACCCATCTCGCTAATCAAATAATCCGGGTCCTTTCCTTTAATGTTGGTATAACGGTGATGAGTAAAATGCTCGTGACGATGGGAGGCAAACGGAACACCGATAATGGGCGCAGCCAGATAGCCACAAACATCGTTCACCCACCGCATCCTCGACCTACTACCATGAATATTTCCGTGGACAGCTTCGTGCAAGGGCGTATACGCCATATAGGTTAGGACACTAACAAGCGGTGTAGCCAACCAAACGGTTATCACATCATTTGCAAAAAGCACTATACATAGTACGAATAGACTACATACAAGAAATGTAAGCGCTATCGTCGGCCAAGCAACTTTACCCATATAACTTATCGCGGCACCTAAAGCCTTCTTATTTAAGTCCTTTAGCTCTTCCTGCATTGTCATTACCATGTAATAATTGAAAATTGAATTATTTAACAGTACTCAATGTACAGCGGCGCCTTTAAAAGTAACATGACACTTATGTCCTTTCGCGCGGTACTTATGGCCACAAATTAGCGCCACCCAACTCAGGCTTTTCACATGGGAAATACCCAGAGCACCCGTCGTCCCGTCGCTATAAGCAAAGTGATGATAAATTTTGCGAAAAATCACGGTGTAGATACGGAAACCTGCTTATTTGGGACCGACATTTCAGAGCACAGCCTTAACGACGGCGCGGTACTCATAGAGCGTGAACAGGAAATGCGGCTCATTGAAAACATCATGCTCGCACTACCCAATATACCCGCACTAGGCTTTAAAATTGGCCTTTGCTACAACATCGCCACTTTCGGGATTTGGGGTTTCTCATTGCGAACCTGTCGAACCCTCAGGGACGCCCTCAACACCGCACTGCGTTTTCTACCTTTAAGCACCGCTTATTGCGAGATTAACGCCTTTGAGGAAGGCGGCTATTTTGGTTTGCTCATGAACCCGCAGTCCATACCCAGCCATCTCCGCGAGTTCTTGTTAGAACGAGATATGGCCGCCAGCATCATAATCATCAAAGAACTTAGCCTAAATGAAATTCAGACTATGCAGACCGAGTTTACTACCTTGGATACAACAAACTCAGTCTACATAGAGTCGGTCTGCGGAGTTAAACCACTTTATCAAAGCAGGCGCAACGCCATCCGCGTTCCTATTAAATATATTGATAAACCACAGCCTACTTACGATGCCAACCTAGCGAGACTATTAAGCGATCAATGCGCAAGACAATTGCGCCAGCGACAAACTGGCGGAATTCGCGATAGCGTTAGGAATCAGATTTTAGGCGACTTAGGGCTAATGGCGTCGCTAGACGATGTTGCGTCGGCAATAAACCTATCTAGCCGCACACTCCGGCGCAAATTGGATAATGAAAGCACCAGCTTTCGAGCCCTAGTAGAGGAGGAGCGAAAACAAATGGCATTCCAACTTCTAATCAGTAGCGACATGAAAATAGATGAATTGGCTGCACATTTAGGCTACACCGACACAAGTAGTTTTACTCGTGCCTTTCGACGCTGGAGTGACTGCTCACCAAGGGATTACCGACTGTCTCATAACGCCAGGAAAATACCAAAAAACGAAGACTAGGAGCTGACTGTAACAAAGCTACCCCCATCGACCTTTGCTAGGAAGCTTTTAACTATTTCCATAACCTTTACTGGGTCTTCATGGTGCGGGACATGACCTACTCTGTCCATAATAACGGCCAGGGAGTGACCTGAAGCAGAGCCCGCAATGAAATTGGGAAACGCGACTGATCCGTATTCATCATTGTCACCATGAATTGCCAACACCGGACACTGCACCTCCTTTAGATGGCAACCTAGATTCCAACCTCTGAACTCAGGATCAAGCCAAGTTTCAGTCCACGCAGCCAAGACCCAGCGAGCTTTATTACCATGGTATTTGGTAAGTTTTCCCATATTGATCGGATTACTGAAGTACTGCTTCGCAGCTTCGATCCCGTTTATTGTTTGTTCTTCGATAAATGGCTGCGCAGACTCGGCAATAAGACTAGAGCAGAGCTTAACTCGGGAGTGAATAGCAGCAATTGCTATCGCCATACCACCGCCGACACTATGACCAAATGGAACCACCGCTTCCAGGCCTAGAGACGCACAAAGTGATGGGAAAACAATTTCCGCTTCTTCGTCAATGAATCTGCGCGATGGTCGTTCTACGCGTTCGCTGGACCTACCAAACCCCAGCCGGTCATAGGCGACAACTGTGCGACCAAGGCTAAGGGAAAGCTGAGCCGGAAACTCTCGCCACAGAGCTACACAGCCTAACGAATCATGCAACAGGACGATTGGAGGTGACGTTGGCGGTTCTACTGGATGCCAAATCCGGACATAAATACTTCCACCCGGAACATCAACATATTTTTCTTCTGATTTTCCGCGCCGCATAAATTATACCGCCTCTATTAGCATGAAGATGGAACGACAAGCATTGGAAAAGTAGCATTCAGCGTTATAAAGGAAAAATATCGCGATCATCCAGAATGCCTCATTGTCGGTTAATGAATAAAGTATCGCCTTCAAGGAAATACTGGCGCAGAAGTTTATCGCAATTGACGGCAACCTAGAAAGTCGGCGCTCGCTATAATTAAGAACATGAATAAACGAGGGTAAGCACTACAAAATAGACGATTATTTAACTATATATGTACTATAAACGTAAAATTATTTCATAAAAAGGCCCCCGAAGGGGCAAAGGCATCGTCAATTACTCAGCTATAAACGCCGAGAAAACCAGAATATTAACTCTAATAAATTTAATTTGGGACTGTAGATAAAACTGTGTAACTGCTTATCATTGAAAGCCAGTAATGGCTAAGGATAGGCAGTTATGAACAAGAAAGAACTGGAAGCCTTCGCTCGGGAGGCAGCTAAATCAATCAAGTCTGAG
>NZ_JANZNQ010000052.1 GCF_027257955.1 Zhongshania aquatica
GCCTCAACCCCCAGGCCTACCTGAAAGACGTAATGGAAAGGTTGCCGACACAGCGTGCGTCAAAGATCAGCGAACTACTGCCGCATAATTGGCGGCCGTAGCAATGTGGGTTTGCCGGACGCTTACAGTAAGTTTAACCTTTAGCTGTAACAGTTCGTTCTTAACCAATAAAAAGCCTCGGCTAATGCTAGCAAAGGCGTTTTATTGGAAGTTAGCGACTGAAAATTGAACGTTTAATGGTTTGTCTTTGTGACCTCTGGCGACACTTCGCGCCCGTCATCGCGCAGCCAGACATACATTGCAGGTATTACCATCAATGTCAGTATGGTCGATGAGGCAAGGCCAAACATCAGTGATACTCCCATGCCGTGGAGCATGGCATCGGGCAAAATAAAAGCGGCACCGGCAATGCCCGCTAGGGCGGTGAGAAAAATCGGTTTGGCGCGAATGGCCGCAGCTTCCAGTGCCGCAGTGCGCATTGGTACGCCCTCTCGACTTTTCATGTGGATGAACTCGATAAGTAAAATCGAGTTGCGCACCACGATTCCCGACAGGGCGATCAGACCAATGGTGGACGGCATAGAGAAGGTGGCACCCATGATCCAGTGACCGAGGATGATGCCCGAGAAGCCCAGGGGTACGGGCAACAGAACAACCAACGGGGTTTTAAAGCTGCTGAATTGGCCAACGACGAGAATATAAATGCCCAAGATAGCGTAGTTAAAGGCAGTGCCGAGCTCGGTAAAAGTCTCGCGGGTGACATCCCATTCACCCATCCAGAGTAACGTGGGTTTGCTCTCATCTTCGGGCTGCCCGAAGTAGCGAACATCGGGCTTCATGCCTTCAGGCCACTCCATATCGTTGATGACCTGTTCAACATCATACAAGGAGTACATAGGAGCATCTTTATGTTCACCACGAATGCTAGCCGTCACTAGGTCGGCAAAGCGCCCGTCTCGTCGATAGATGGGATAGGAGGCAGGCTCCGTGCTAATACTAACGACATCCCCCAGCTCTCTGGTTTCACCCGTTATCGTCGGTATGGGCGTAGATAACAGGCGCTCTCCCAAGGTGAGTGACTCTTTAGGCAGGTGTAGCACAATGGGGATGGGGTTGCGGCCATCACCACGGTGGGAGTAACCGAGCTCGACCCCTTGTAATAGAGCCGCAAGGGTGCTGTACACCACGCCTTCATCGACCTGGTGGAACTCAAGGTTTTCCTGATCAATGGCAATACGCATGCGCACTGTTGGGTTGCCGAGGGAGTTATCGGTTTCGGCGAGGGAAGGCACCTGGTTCATGGCTTGCTGAATTTTGCGCGCGTTTTGGCGTCGGGTTTCAGCGTCTGGCCCATAAACTTCAGCTACCACAATGTAAGGGGCTGGTGGTCCTGGAGGTGATTCAACCAGTTCTACCGTGGTGTTTTCTGGCAGCACTAAGTCTTTTAAGCGCTGTTTTATCTCCATCGCAATTTCGTGGCTTTCCCGCTTGCGCTCCCAGGTGGATGACAGCCGAATGCGAACCTCGCCCAATTCAGGAGAATTACGCAGGTAGTCTTGGCGCACCAGTCCGTAAAAGTTAAAAGGGCCGGCGACACCAGCATAGAGTTGGATGTTTTGAATCTCTTCAATATCGCTAATTAAATTAGCGGCTTCAACCAAGGTACGGTCTGTCGCCTCAAGTGTTGAGCCCTCGGGCAGATCAAACTGTATTTGAATGTCTTGTTTGTCGTCAAAAGGCATGATTTTGAACAGAACAAGTTTGTAATAAGGGAGTAAGAAGGTCAGCAGGGTAAAGGCGACAATGGCAAACACGGTGTATTTGGCGCGTTTAGGTGTGCTGATCATGCCGCCTAGCGTACTGCGAACAGCCTGGCCAAAAAAACCACCCTTGACCTCTTTCTCATCTTCGAGCATTTCTGCGCTTGATTCACCCTTGGCATTGTCAGCGTCGCTAGCCTCCGGGTGGAGCTTGAGCATAGCCCAGGGCACAACACTAAAAGCGAGGAAAAGAGAGAAAATCATCGCGGCAATGGCTGCGGTGGGAATAGGTGCGAGAAAGGGCGCAATAAAACCGTGAATAAAGAGCATTGGCAGCATCGCCATCACCACAGTAAAGGTGGCGATAATCGTTGGGTTGCCCACTTCGGAAACACCGTCAATCGTTTTTTCTAACAAGCTGCGTTCGTCAAACATTTTCCAGTGCCGTGAGACATTTTCTATCACTACAATGGCGTCGTCGGCGAGAATCGCGATGGAGAAGATAATGCCGTACATGGTGAGCCGATTGAGTGTGACGTCCAGCATCCAGCAGGTAAAAAAGGTCAATAAGATGGTCGCGGGTACTACCAGCAGCACCACGACGCCCTCTCTCCAGCCTAAAAATGCCGCCATAATAATGACGATAGCAGCGGTGGCGAGGATGAGATGGAACATCATTTCATTGGACTTGTGGCCAGCGGTTTCTCCGAAGTCACGGGTAATTTCGACATTGACATCTTCAGGGATCAAATCACCGCGCACCAGCTCTAGACGCTTTAATATGTCTTCGCTAATAGCCACGCCGTTGGCTCCATTGCGTTTGCCAATAGACAAGCTTACTGCGGGTAGGCGCTCGTAACTTTTGCCGTCTTCACTGATCGGCAAGAGTTGTGATACTCGGTGTTCCCCCAGGCTGGCATCAATAACGATATTGGCAACATCGCGTAGATATACCGGGCGACCATCAACTGTGGTGATGACTAGCAGGCCAATTTCCGTGGTGCTATGCAGAGTTTGGCCGATAATGACCGGTGTGAGCTGGTTGTTATTACGTAAACTGCCCGCGCTAAATGATGAGTTGGCATTGCGAATTTTCTCAACGACCTGGTTGAGGGTAATGCCGTAGAGAGAGAGGAGTTCGGGAGAAGGTTCGATGCGCAATTCTTTAGGGTGGCCACCAATAATATAGGTTAGCCCAACATCGTCGACCTTAATGATTTCGTGCTTTAGCTCTTCGGTGAGGTCGTAGAGCGTATCTGAACTCCAGCGGCCTTTATTGCCCGGTTTGGGTGACAGAGTAAGGACAACGACAGCCGCATCATCGATACTGCGACCAATCACCGAGGGTGCCGGTAAGTCGGCCGGTATGCGATAACGGTTGGCATCAATCGCATCATTAACCCGGGCGACAGCGGTGTCGTCATCGAAACCCGTATCAAAACGCACGGTAAGGGCGATGCCATCATCGCGGGTCATGGAATAGACGTGCTCGACATTATCAATGCCCTTTAAAATATCCTCAAAGGGCTTGGTAACCAACTCGACGACATCCTCAGCCTTTAGGCCAGGAGTGGGGACGAAAATATCGACGAAGGGAACGGTGATCTGAGGGTCTTCTTCCTGCGGCATGCTAATGAGCGCCATGCCGCCGAGAATAACCGAAATAATTAAAATAACCGGTGTTAGCGCTGATTGAATGAAGGCCTGAGTGGTGCGCCCTGCGATACCCATGGACATGATTATTGCCCCGCGCTATTGGTTTGTACTGGGCTTGATGTCGGCCTGTGCACCAGTGTGTCGCCATTGTTCAGGCCGGATAGTACCTCTATGCCGCCATCGAGTTTACTGCCGGGTTGGATGACGATTTCAGAACCGTTGCTGAGGTAAACAAAACTTAGGCCATAACGAAGGTGGATATACGATTCTGGGATAACATACGTCTGGCGTTTATCGGTGGACACCCAAACTCGAACTCTCTCGCCAACAAAAAAATCACCGAGCCCCTGGACACTAACATCGGCCACTACACGCCCGTTGTTGAGCTCAGGATAAACCTGCGACACAGTGCCTTCGCGACGTGTTGATTGGGAGGTCTCTTCATTGACATCGAGCATGCCACGTTCCGCGACTAATACGGTGTCGCCTTTTTTGATAAAACGGGCATGGCGCTCGGGCAGTAACAGGCGCAAGATATAACTATCAGCGGCAATATCTGCTATCGGCTCGCCGGGCATGACGACAGCACCCTGAATGGCTTTGATATTCAAGACTCGCCCCCCAGCGGGTGCAAATACATCACCCTGAGATTGTGCTTCGCGGATGACAGCCTGATCGAGCTTAAGTGCGGCGATATTAGCAGTAACTACATCGACCTGTGTTTGTGCCTTATCGAGCTCAGCTTGGCTAGCTTTCCCGGTATTATGCAGCGTCGAAACTCGCTTTAAGGTTGTTGTGGCGAGCTGTAATTGCGCTTGCAGAGAGTTCAATTTTGAGGCGATAGCAGCAATTTGCAATTTTTGTTTGGCATCGCGAACCAAGGCTAATTTTTGCCCAGCTTTAACAATATCACCTTCATCGACAAGCAATTCGACCAATGTGCCCCCAATACGAGCTCTACCTTGGGTAATGTCCATTGATTGTACCGAGGCAAAGACTGATTTTAAGTCATAGACCGTTTGCTGTTTCACGGGGTAGGAATTGGATTCGGCGCTCGCGCCGGGACTCAACAGAGTAAATAAGAGTATTGCTTGTGCGGCGTAACGAAAGTTTGAGGATAAGGTCTTTAAAGTCAGTATCATTCCCAGTAGTTCCCTGTCGGTGAGATTTATAGAGAGTGTTTTTATTCTGTGGGGTGCTATGAAGTTTACAAAGTCAGAACTTTACGTAAAAGGTCCGAGCTAGAGTAGAGCATTAACTGCCTCATAGGGTGCCGAATAAGACAACGCAATGAAATTCTCATCGTTTTGGCGTAATAATCTTGGTTTGGTCTATTTGAAGATTCTTGTTGTTATCGTCCATGTTGTACTCTGCTATTTACGGCGAATAGCGCCTGTTCTGACGGGAAAAGTGCCATCTCCCCTATCGTTAAAAACTGCTTGAGTGTCTTTTTAACCAAGGGAAGACGATGTCTTCCCTTGGTATTTACTGTTCTTCACAGAGTTCGGCCTAAGTATAAGGAGTATCCCCCCCCTTTTCACTGAAAAACTAACCCGTGCAAGCCGGCGATTTTACGGCCAGACACTCTAATGCAGGTTAAATCGGCTGGATTTACGGCCCTGTGACTCTCTCGCACTACACCGCCAGCCGAGCGCTAGCCTTTCCTAGCATTCACCTTTTTCCTTAAAGTAATTCAGGATCTTCCGGATCACCACCGGTGTCTTCGATGCAGGCAAGAGCCTGCCCCGCGAGCGCAGCGAATGGATTGGGCATGACAGCCATGGCTCCGCCGCATTCTCGACACGTCTCGATATGGCCTTCCGGCGTTTGGTTTTACGCCTCATCGGGCGCTTTAAGCTTGCTACCTTTACCCTCGCTTGGCGGATGTCACCAGAGCACGGCGCCCGCTATTGGGGGCAAATACATCGTGGAAACGAGTGAGATTGACTCTTGGCTTTGGCAGCAATGCAGCAATGACAAGTCCACAGGATTGCCGATTTGAACGACCGCAGGGTGGCCCACCAGGATGTGCGCCATCAATTTCAATCGCATGCGCAGTGCTACCCTTGTACGGCGTCTTCAGTGGATAGCGAACCTTGCCATTGGGCTTCAGCGTGCCATGACTCGCAACGCACCCGCGTTCGAAACGACCGCGTTGGCGCTAATTCTCGAACTCCCGTTGCACATAAACCAGCAGTCCCCTGCCCTGCGCCGCCAGATGAGCCGTGAAAGCCGAATAATGCTCGTCGACGATTCCAATAGAGCAGAGTCTGCTCAAGCCGGTGGCGTTGGTATCGCCCCACATCCCTGTCCTGGCCGCTGCAGCGTGGGGCATGGTCCGCGCCTTTGAGATACTGTTTTTTTACTCAGTCTATCGCTCAGCGACAGGACCATGAAGCCTCAGCTATAGTGCCAGATCATTCCCACTCAATGGTAAATAAGCCATTTTTTCTTTTTGCAAAAAATAAGTTAACAATCATCAAATGCCTATATACCATGAAAAATACCATAATTAGAAAAAATTTAAAAAAGTTTTATTTATTTTCAAATTGATTAAAAATCAAACGAACCAACCCCATCCCGCAAACGCAAAGGGCTAATGCTTCCTTTATAAGCTAAAACTGCCCTGAAATACAACCAGAGCAACCTCACTCTACAAATGCCCAACCATACTATAAGCCTAGCTCGATAGTTCCGCACGATCTCTGAGAAAGACAGCAAACTCACCGCCATCGTGATCCATAGCCTTCCACTCATCTTCATGCCGATACATCGCTAATTCGAATGAGTCTGCCTTCAACTTTTCGTACTGTTCATTTGGCAGCGCAGACCTGTTCAAGAAATACTCTAACCACTGAGTAAATCCATATACCCAAAATGCAACTTTAAGAGAGGCATCCCAACGCCCCCAGTCTACCGTGCTTGAAAGTGGAGCCTTAATAGGGCCATTTACTTGTCTAACGATTCTGGATAGCTCTTTAACACTGCGATTGAATGCGGGCAAAGAGCAAATAGACATGTAATAAGCCGATATATTGGTGAGCTGCCCCTCAGTCTTCAAAGTAAACAGTCCTGTTCCTCCCTTTAGGAATTCATTCATCACGGACACTAATTCAGAAATCCATAAATCACAGAGATCATCCGCCTCAACTCGACCTTCGGTGATCAAAGGCCTAATAATGGACTCGAACATCCAAGGCTCGCACCATCCAAGCATTCGCATTCTACCGCGAAGCGCATCAACCAAAGATGACAAGTCAGACTTTGTTAAATGAGCGGGAACGACCCGAAGAAGCTCATCCACATACAGCTGGAAAACGTCACCCGTTTTATCCTTATAAGGACTAGATCGATTAATCACCCACCCTAAAAATTGCACCCTCCTGGCACCCGTAAAGCCCCCGTCACGTAGCAGAGAAATTTTACGATGTTCAGATGAAATGGATCTTTCCAGAGCGCAAAACCCCATCCAAATCATGAAATCGGATGACTGTCCCATGAGAAGACGTATTTTTTTATCATCAATACCGAACTCGATATTCAATGATATTTCACTAATTAACTGACGGCATAAAGAGTCGCTATAAGTATCTTCGGGGCTTTCAATACTTCTAGTGATCATGCTTTCTAGCAACTGAATGGCACGAGCAGGATCACAGTTCCATAGAATCTTTATCGCAAAGTAAGAGGCCCACCCTAATTTGGAACTAAATCTTTCAATATAGTCTTCAGTGCCTCTTAAATGAATCAGCCAATATGCTAGATCTTGTGACAGGTCTAAACGTCCCGTTAGATCATTCCTTTCTTTTCGACCTTCCCCATCCTGGAGCAACAGGAAATTCATGAACCGCTGTAGCAGTATGGGAGAGGACATTCCCTCATAAAGATTCTGAGAATCCCCCATAAGTGTGTGTGCGAATAATGCTCCAGCAACACGCCAATAGACAGTAAACTCGTCATCTGAGCAGGTTGAAAGTAAATCCCCAAGGTCTCCCAAGACTAGGTACTTGTCCCCTCTTAGCGATTCCCCCTGAATATATCCCAATGTATCCAACTGCTCCTTCAAGCCAGACGAAACATGCGCTTTCAACGACGGCTCACACAACCAAGCAGACAGGACAATTCCCGCATAGGGGTTATCGAGCACAGCCAGAGGCTCAACCCTCAATTTCCCTACAGTAGAAGTAGCGTGCACTTTTGAATCGTATATCAGATTTGGAACATCATTTACGAAATTCAGGTTATCCGAAGGCTCAGAACTAGAATTAGCAAGAACATTTTCGGCATATTCAACGACATCAGGTAAAACATCTGCTGGAATAGGAGTAACCAGTAAGGGGTAGTTTTCAGTGGCTAGCTGTATTGAGTTTGACAAATTAAAGCCCCTAACAGGCTGGTCAGTACTATCTAGGACAAGAATATAGCGATCATGAAATGCTGGTTTTTTACCCGTTATAGGCGGCAAAGCATACACCATGAGCTTTTTCCGCGATAAAAGGGGCGACAACCTCTCACAACAAGCCAGAAGATTATTGATGCGCTCTTGATATACTGGCGTGCTATTTCCTACCTCTTCATCCGCATCAAATTCTCCATCAGAAGAACCGTCTTCTTCAGTGACGGTATCTGGGTATCTTTCTCTCGTTGTTAAAACAATAACTTCAGACCTATCCGATGCATGTGCGGCGAGCAGACTGGCACCGACATCCTCAAAATACGGATCAAATATGAAGAACTTAGAACCTGGACTTTCACTCACCTGTTTCTTAAACCAAATAGCAAAATCAATCCGTCCCGATCCCTTTCCTTGCTCATATTGATAAAAGAATCGACCTTCCGATATTACTGTCTGAGATTGATCGACATAAGATCTAAGCTCCCTATTCGCAGAGACCCAAGGGTCACCCTGCTTACTGACCACTTCGGTAGTTCTACCATCGGCAGTTTTGGAACAATCTTCCACTTCGTCTATTTTTCTTTTGTCAGAGGGTTTTGCATGCTTGGAAAGCCACGGACTCTTGATACGAACTTTTGTTGTAACGATATTAGAACTGAGGTGTATCTCCCTTATATAAGTGACAGCATATTTAGTGTAGAGAAAATAGTTACCCGATTCGTCTTTGGCATAGACATCTATCTTAGTGCCATCAACAATTTTTGATAAATGCTTCGGTATGGAATAATCAAACTTCACACGCCCTACTTCGTCACATGATTGATAAACAAGAGTGGAATAGACAACACTGTTATCGTTAATCACGCTAATAACAAAATTAAATGCAGTGAAAATACTTTCTTGCCATTGATCTAGAGAAATCGAAAGTGACTCCCCTTTATTTATCCACTCCACATGGAAGAGGTTTCTTCCTTTATTATCAAGGGTAGGAAACGTTAGGAGCTCAAAATCGCCTAATCTTGACGCATCATTCCCTAGAAAATCGAGCCCTGTTTCAGCGTTCAACTTTGATAAAAAAGCCCGGTTAAAATCATCACTTCTGTTATTGCGTATTCCGGCCCAACCTGATCACCGCCTGCGACGCAACGTGATCACCTGTCGCGAACGAACGTGATCACTCATTGCGATTCAAAGTGATCACTTTACGGGACTTATCGCAACGGGTGATCAGGT
>NZ_JANZNQ010000053.1 GCF_027257955.1 Zhongshania aquatica
GCGGTGGCGTGCTTGGAGAGGGAAGTAATCCTTGAGTATTCATAATAGGTGTCCACTTAAAATGAGGTGGACACCAAGGCTACTAGCTTAAAATCGAATGGAAAGGTGAGTTCGCCGGACGGTTACCGTTGATCGCCCTATGTTTCGCTCGGACAAATGCCTTTCGTACACCTTAATATCGCTTTCATTTACAGACTCCAACGATGCAACATTTCTCTCGAACGCCAACCAAAGGAAAAAACTCAACAGCTCCCGACAAATGAGTGCCAAAGTAGTCGTCCTATTACAATCTGTCGCATCTGACTCCATATACCAATATGCAACCTGCTTTGCCTTTTCAACCCAATATCTGCGACGCCCCAGAAAATCAACATCCGCACCATCTCGCCACCAATTAACAACGTAAGCAGATTTCGAGTATCCTGCGACCCGCTCTTCAAGACACCATTTATCGCTCTTTAAAGGGGTTAACAGCCACGATGGCTGAACGAGATCGTGATACCAGCTTCCGTCGCCATGAGGCGCTGGAGCGTTTATAGAGCTTGTAGTTGCTAACTTATCCATGGCAGTACTACCTCGTCCATTCGGCCTCGAGCATCCTGCAATTGCCGCGACTTGGTCTGCCCAATCAATGCCTGGTACTCCACCAGCTTAGGCATCCAAACCTTTTCCCAACGCTCTTCGTTTTCTAATTTTAGCCTTAGTTTCTGCTCAGTTAGATATTTCTCCCAAGCTAACCATTCTGCAACGATTTCTACAGATTCAAAAACTATTCTCTTGGCTTCACAATCACTGCACTTAAGTAATTTCACACATCCAACTTGTTCTTCATCTTCACTAGCACAGACATAACCGCTACCAGTTCTTTTAGCCTCCAAATCTACCTGATCAAGTAAGTATCGCTGGAAGTCGCGCTGCCGACGCAGCTGGATTGCCTGAGTTTCGACACCTTCTACATACCCTCTTGTAGTTGAAGTATTCCGGTGATGTAAATCACGCTTAATTTCATAAATACTTTTTCCTGCTAGTTTCTTAAGATACGCATGTGTCGGACGAAAATTTTCACCAGTTACCGTACCAACCAATGGCTTCAAAACCGGATATGACTTTACCGCACCCCGAAGAAATCTACGGACCATGTTTGCGGGTGACGATGGATCCAAGCTCCGAGCCGTTACTGCTCTTCCCGCAGCAGGCGTGTAGGTCACAAAAAGCTCGGGACATTCTTGCTGAAGATGCTCCGGCCCTCCAGGCAGCTCTGGCAAAAGCGTTTTCACTCTCACAGCTAAACTCGAAAAAGCCTTCACAAGAAAGTCGTCTTTCGGAAGCGCTACTGGCTCAGACCCTCCACGCCTCTTGCCGCAGAAAACATCAACAAAGCCTCGTTCAAAAGCTGGCCGACAACAATCTAAATATGTGTACAGCCTCAACCCATCGACATTTGGGCACAATTTTTCATGTGCCAATCCCAGTAAAAAATAGGAATCAAGAGATTTAGCCGTAGGGAAGAACGCTGACCTTACCCTCACTACAGACCAGCCATTAGGCTGTTTTCTCCACCACCCTAATATGCACTCTAACCCTCCATCTTCACCTGCAGGTAGTGCTCGCCCATAATGTACATACAGCCACTTTATAATCTGCTCTGGAGAGCGACGCACTCGCTCCGCTTCAAGCTGTTTTAGTGCCAAAGCATCTTCATCGGTAATCGACTGAATAAGCTTATCAACATACCGACAGTCTGCTTCATATCGCTCGATTTCTTTTTTGGCAAACTCTTGAATTGCATCCATACACGCCAACCCGAAAGCCAACGACTGAGCCTCAGCAAGTTCGATATTCAACTTTTCCTGCCAATATTGGACATCATTAGAAACGGACTCCGTTACCTCCGCCAATCGATACCTACAAGAATCTATAAATGTGACCTTATGCTTGGGGTCTTCCATCTTGAAGTTTTTAGGTAACGCAGCACTACCAATAACCTTGGCTGCCATAAGTGATCGTACGAAAGCGCGAGTAAGACCAAACTTTTGGCTTTTCGTGTTCACGCCAACTGTGGAATTTCTATCAAGGACTTCCTTGTACTCTTTTAGGGAGCGAGGCCCAACAACCCCTCTAACTGACACGACAAATCGCAAATAGGGCAAGATACCATTAGCCATCGTCCTCGCCCCCTCCTGCCCTCTCAAGAAAAGGTTCAATTCCCTTACGATGATTTCAGCATTATCCAAGTTCCTCAAATATGGAACCTCAATATCGCCTCCATTGTTCATTAAAAGAACCATTTCCCGCGAAGGTGAGACATGATGCACCTCGGCCGATGGCGTTGCCTCTAATGGCTTCCTGAGGACACGCCTAGACACGACTCTGCCCGCCATCAATATCTATATATGAGTCGAGCGCATTTTCGGTGGAGTGCCCCATAATTTGCCGGACAACAACGTCCGCTCGCGACACCCCAGCCGCCTGAAGGGTTTTTAGATTGGTATTGGCAGAATAATGACGCAAACCATGCGTCCAAACCTCCTCATCCTCCGTCAATATACCCTCACCAACAGCCTTCCACCAAGCTGACTTCACTTGATTTGAGAACGCTCTTGGGCATAATGCGTCCCCGGTCTTTGAAGATAAAAATACAAAACCGGGATCTTTGAAATCTTTGCTCCCATGCCTCTGCCGCATAAGACGTATAACCTCTTCCCTGTCCGTGTAAATATATTCCCATGTGTTTTTTATAAGAAACGGCGAGGCAGGGACTGTTCGGGGCTTTGATCCTTTAGTTACATCAAGCGTAACGGTAAGGCCATACCCACCATCGAGGGCCTTGAGGGCAGTTTCTAATGAAGGGAGCTTTTCGATTTTTAGATTAGTAATTTCATGTGCTCGTAAAGCCAGTGATACACCCCAGTCAATCATTAGCTCAAACCTTGCGGCCAAGTGCGATCCTTGCGGACCAAAAGGTTTTATCGCATTTATCCACTCAGCTCGCGGCTTCGGTCTCGCTGCCTTGACACTGGACGAAACCTTAACCGCCGGATGGCTCATTTTCCCTGACTTACCCATCTTAATACGAATACGAAAAGCGCTACCTTCCCCTATTAGGTTATAAACATAGCGCTCCTGCTCAAGCCAATGAAGGTAAGCCAAAACTGTCCTACACACCTGCGCTGCATAACTACGTGTATTTCCGCGACCTATAAGTTCAGAACGATAGGCCAAAATCCAAGCGTCATGCACATCCTGAAGCCCAATTCCATCAACAGCCAACTGCGATAGAAAATCACCAAGTTGTTGAGCGTAAGTGCCCAACGTTGAAACAACAGCGCCCTCTGCGTACGTGTCCAACAACCAATTCAAAGCTAACCAATTGACACTATAGTCACCATTCAAAATTAAAGGAAAGCCAGCCACCGGCACCCCGTAAAAATCTGCCTCACTTGTCTTTTTAATAATTGCCATTAGTTTAATTCCCACGCAGCGAAACCAACAGATAATTCAGAGGAACAAACAACGCGCCCCACTATAAGCCATCATAAAACAGTATATTAAAATGAATATGAACAAATGATAGCAGGGCTAAAAAAAAGGTCAAGATAGAATAGCAAAGCGTATAGTATTTCCTATGTGACAATAAATTACTTTATTCACTCCACGCGCCATGCGCCACCTCCTATTATTTCTATCAATACGGCTTTACGTGCCGAAAAAATTAACTATACCCGAATCCACTGCTATTAGCTGCCGAGACGAACGCCATCTGGCAGTGTTGCAGTGTCAAAATCGGCGCTCACTCGCAAATAGGCCAGCTGCTCGCTTTCCAATACCGTCATATCAAAGGTGCCAGGCAAACTTAAAATTTCCTGCCGTAACGTTACCGCATCCCATGCCCCAAACTGCCAATACAACACTAAATTTTCTGATTTAGGCGGAACGGTCATTCCCCAAGCAACAAATAACCACACTGCAGCTAAAATTGCGGCACCGACAAAAAGCCCAGACACACCCCAACGACCAAACACACCGCCACCCAATGCGCCGCCGCAAAAAGCACCGAAAAACTGAAAGGTCGAGTACACACCCATTGCAGTGCCCTTGCCGCCAGGATAAACCGTTTTACTAACAAGAGACGGCAATGATGCCTCGAGTAAATTAAACGCGACAAAAAATATAGTTACCATTAACAACAGATACCAATAATCTTGGGCAAAAAATATCGCCGCCGACAACACCACGACCATCGCGGTAATTGCCGACAAAAATATCTGCTTCATACGATTATATTTTTCCGCCACGATGATTAACGGGACCATACCGATGAATGCTAAGAGCATCACCGGTAAATACATTTTCCAATGGTCGCTCCGCGCAAGCCCCTGATCCTCGAGTAAACCCGGCACGGCAACAAAAATGGCCATAAGCACGGCATGTAGTGAAAAAATCCCAAGATTTAATCGCATTAAGTCGCTATCTCTAAGACAGCGACTCAGCAGACCGCTCAACGACTGACTGTCTGCATCTATTCCACCTGTATTCGGCGTCGGCACCAACCAGATTGTGATCACCACACCAATCACCGCCAGAATAGAAGTCAGTAAAAACAATCCCGACACACCGACTTCAGACGCAACCAACGGCCCCAAGACCATCGCAACTGCAAAAGAAACGCCAATGCTGCCCCCGATAGCCGCCATTGCTTTAGTGCGATGCTGCTCGCGGGTTAAATCCGCCAACAATGCCGTCAAGGTACTCGCGATAGCACCAGTGCCCTGCAATAGACGACCAAAAATAACCATAACAATATTGTCAGCACTAGCAGCCACGATACCGCCAGCAGCGAAAAGAAGCAGGCCCGCAATGATCACAGGCTTGCGACCAATGCGGTCTGACAACATACCTAATGGCACTTGCAGTGCAGCTTGCCCCAACCCATAAATCCCAAGTGCCAAGCCCACCAACATGGGCGTGCTATGGCTATATTCGCCCGCGTACAGACTCAGCACCGGCAATAACATAAAAAGGCCTAGCATGCGGAACGCGTACAACGTCGCCAGAGAAGCGACAGAACGACGCTCGGCTGCGCTCATCGTGTGATGATTCAAAAGTGGGATCCTAACAAGAACAAATATGCACAGATTCTAACAGCTAAACGGTACATGAAAAACCGCTATAAATTTTACCAAGCTTATTTTGCGCCCGGCTCCGCCCCCACCGTATAATGTCGGGTTTACCACGCTGGGAATTATTATGGATCGGATTATCGTTCGCGGTGCCCGCACCCACAATTTAAAAAATATAGACATTGATATTCCCCGCGACAAACTAGTTGTTATTACTGGCTTGTCTGGGTCGGGTAAATCGTCCCTCGCTTTCGATACACTTTACGCCGAAGGGCAGCGCCGCTATGTAGAATCACTCTCAACCTATGCGCGCCAATTCTTATCGATGATGGAAAAGCCCGATGTTGATCACATCGAAGGCCTATCGCCAGCAATATCAATCGAACAAAAATCAACATCACACAACCCACGCTCCACCGTGGGCACCATCACAGAAATTTATGACTATCTGCGCTTGCTATTTGCGCGCGCTGGCGAGCCTCGCTGCCCCGATCACAACACCGCATTATCCGCGCAGACAGTGAGCCAAATGGTAGACACTGTACTTGCACTACCAGAAGGCAGCAAAATGATGTTGCTAGCGCCGGTTATCCAAAATCGCAAAGGCGAACATTTACATACTTTTGAAAAACTGCGCAGCCAAGGATTTGTCCGCGCGCGTATTAACGGCATCGTCACGGAGCTCGACGATCTGCCCAGCTTAGACAAAAACAAAAAGCACTCTATTGAGGTAGTGGTTGACCGTTTCAAAGTGCGTGAGGATATTGGCCAGCGCTTAGCCGAGTCCTTCGAAACCGCATTAGAATTGACCGATGGCGTCGCATCCGTTGCCGACATGGATGACAGCAGCGTTGCAGAATTGGTGTTTTCCTCTAAATTTGCCTGCCCACACTGCGGATACAGTCTTGCGGAATTAGAGCCCCGACTATTTTCGTTTAATAGCCCACTTGGCGCCTGTAGCAGTTGCGACGGTTTAGGTGTAAAGCAATTCTTTGACGCCAACAGAATCATTCAGCACCCGGAAGCCAGCTTATCGACCGGTGCCATCCGCGGCTGGGACCGACGCAGTGTGTATTATTTCCACATGCTCACGTCCCTAGCTGAACATTATGGCTTCGACGTAGATGCGCCTTTTGAGTCCCTTAGTGAAGAACATCGCAATAAAATTCTATTCGGCAGTGACACCGAAGAAATTAGCTTTACCTACATCAATGACCGTGGCGACAACTTTCAGCGCAAGCATCCCTTTGAGGGTGTCATTCCGAATATGGATCGGCGTTACAAAGACACCGAATCGCAAACAGTTCGAGATGAGCTTAGTAAATTTCTTAATTCCCAGCCCTGCCCTTCTTGCAGCGGGACCAGGCTTAGAAAAGAAGCACGTAATGTTTTTATTCTTGAAAACACACTTCCTGAAATTGCAGCCATGCCAGTCGGTGCAGCACGAGAATATTTTACTACGCTTACCTTACAAGGCCGTCGCGCACAAATTGCAGATAAAATTCTCAAGGAGATCAACGACCGTCTTCGCTTTTTGGTCGACGTAGGTTTGAATTATTTAACACTAGATCGCAGCGCCGACACGCTATCCGGCGGCGAAGCACAGCGAATTCGTCTAGCCAGTCAAATTGGCGCAGGACTGGTTGGGGTCATGTATATTTTAGATGAGCCATCAATCGGCCTACATCAAAGAGACAACGAACGCCTGCTGAAGACTTTGAGACATCTGCGGGATATTGGCAACACTGTCATCGTGGTAGAGCATGACGAAGACGCAATTCGCACGGCGGATCACATTATCGATATCGGGCCAGGCGCTGGTGTACACGGCGGCCGAGTAATCGCTCAGGGCCAGCTCGACGATATCTTAAACAATCCAGAGTCACTGACGGGTCAATATTTGTCTGGCAAGAAAGCCATTGCCGTCCCGGAAAAGCGCCACCCCTTTAACAAGAAAAAGACCCTAGAAATAAAGGGGGCAAAGGGCAACAATCTACAGAACGTTGATCTCTCCATTCCCTTAGGTTTGATGACATGTATTACCGGTGTTTCCGGCTCCGGCAAATCAACACTTATCAATCACACACTCTATCCAGTAGCGGCAACCGAGCTTAACGGTGCGAGCACACTAACGGCCGCAGCACATGACTCAATAACAGGTCTACATCACGTCGACAAATGTATCGACATTGATCAGAGCCCGATTGGTCGTACGCCACGCTCAAACCCAGCAACTTATACGGGAATATTCACCCCAATACGTGAGCTATTCGCCGGCACCCAAGAAGCACGTTCACGGGGCTACAAAGTAGGTCGATTCAGTTTTAATGTTAAAGGCGGTCGCTGTGAAGCTTGCCAAGGTGACGGTGTAACTAAAGTCGAGATGCACTTCTTACCTGACATTTATGTCGCTTGCGAAGTCTGTAAAAGCCAGCGCTATAACAGAGAAACGCTGGAAATTACCTACAAAGGTAAAAATATTCACGAAGTTTTAGACATGACAGTGGAGGATGCAAACGGTTTTTTTGAAAACGTACCGAGCATAAGTAAAAAACTCCAAACGCTGATGGACGTTGGCTTGAGTTATATACGATTGGGCCAAGCCGCCACAACACTCTCGGGCGGTGAAGCACAACGCGTTAAACTCGCGCGCGAATTATCCAAACGAGACACCGGTAAAACACTCTATATTCTTGACGAGCCAACGACAGGCTTACACTTTGAAGACATTCAATTGCTGCTAACCGTACTTCACCGCTTGCGTGATCACGGCAATACAGTGGTCGTCATTGAACACAATCTGGACGTCATAAAAACTGCAGACTGGATAGTTGATCTAGGCCCAGAGGGTGGAAGCGGTGGCGGACTCATCATCGCCCAAGGAACCCCTGAAGATGTCGCAGGCATGCCGCAGTCGCATACAGGGCATTTTCTTGCGGACGTTCTAAAACTCAATATAAAGCGAAAAACGGCTGCCAAGAGTTAGGCTTTCTCAGCTCTTTCTATTCGAAAACATCGTAAGCAATGGGATGGACTCCTCCTCACCCTAGCAATGCGGCGTCAATGCGCCAGAATGGTAAGTGTCAATTTGCCATTCAGAAGATGAGGAGAAGCCCTATATGAACATTACAAGAGTTGGAGTA
>NZ_JANZNQ010000054.1 GCF_027257955.1 Zhongshania aquatica
CCTCTTGTCGTTGGGTGATATGTAATCCCGGCACGCTGTTCTCCAAGGGAAAATCAAAGTACCGAACGTTACACCCAACCGGCCAAGATAGTTGTCGTCAACCGGTCATCCTAATTGTCGCCGAACATGCAGGTCGTGGAATTTACGACGAGCGTGGGCCCAGCAGCCAATTTCGATAATGCCATTAGCGAAGCCCGCTTTGTAACCGCTGTAATCATCGCAAACTAACTTCCCTCGCCAATCTGCAAGGAAGTCTCTCGATTCTTTGCCTGAGCGGCTGGGTCTAAAGTCGTAGACCACGCCTTGTATCGGGGAGTAGCGCGTTGCCGCATACGCCCAGACATAGGCTTTATGGGTACGCTGCTTCCCCGGCGCCAACATCGCGACCGGTGTTTCATCAGCATGTAATACGATTTGCTCTAATAGTTGTTCTCGAAGCGCATCCACTAAAGGCTGTAACTCTACGCCGCAGCGACCCACCCAATCTGCAAGTGTTGAGCGTGGGATCATCACGCCACCGCGGGCAAACTGCTGCTCTTGGCGGTACAGCGGCAGATGATCGGCATATTTGCTAATGAGCACTTGCGCTAATAAACCGGTGGTGGGAATGCCTTTGTCAATGATGTGCGCTGCGACAGGCGCTTGTACCAAACTGTCGCAGTCACGGCAGCACCATTTGCCGCGGATATGACGCTCTACACTAAAGGTGCCGGGCTGGTAATCGAGTTTCTCGCTAACGTCTTCACCGATCCGAGTCATTACACAGCCACAAGCGCAGTTTGTGTTCTCTGGCTCATGGTGAATCTCGGTGCGGGCCAAGTCTTTGGGAAGTGCCTGGCGTTTGGGCTTTTTGCATTCACGCGGCGGTGACGCAACCGAGACCTTTTCCAGCTCAGCCTCAATCGAGGCGATGTCTTCATCAACCAGCGCCTCCAATAAAGCGAGCTGGTGCTTATCCAAGCCCTCGCTACGTTTACCAAAACGGTGGCGGCGCAATAGCGCCAGCTCATGGGTTAGTTTGTCTTTATGGGTTTGTAATTGATGGATGGACGCATCCCGCTCAGCCAGCCCTTGCGCTTGTGTGGTCACCGTCTCCTGCAACTGCATGACCAGCGTGCGAAGCTGATCGGGAGATAAGTTGTGAAGGTCGGCTGGCTGATTCATCATGCTACTTTGCCAGAACTTGGCTCTGCGTTCGATGACGATTTTGTAAATAGACGAGGCGCGACAACTGTGCCCACTACCGCGCATTCAAGGTGCCGATATCGCCGTGATTACAGCACCGAGATGGTGGCTGCGCCACCTGCTTGTCGCCAAGGCAAACCAACGATCAACGCCTGCAACTGCTCTTCATCCAACACAATGGCTTGCCCTTCACGCAGCGCGCACCAGCTGAATTTACCCTTATGTAATCGCCGAGCGGCTAGCCACAAACCAAAGCCATCGTGTACCAATACCTTCATGCGATTGGCGCGCTTGTTCGCAAAAAGGTAGGCGCAATGGGGGCGGGCTTCGCCGAAGCTTTGCACCACGCGCGCCAAGGTAGTATCTGGGCCAGCCCGCATATCCAGCGGTTCACGCGCCAACCAAATCTCGTCGATACGAATCATGATTGCGACTTCAGCCAAGAAGCTAAATCGGCGAGATCAGCCATTGGCCAGTGGATCGTGACAGGACCAAGGGTGTTCCGTAGTTCAACTTTTAGCGTGGCATCAGGGCATGAGGCGTTCATTGCCTTGGCGGGAATTCGCGGTGCAACTTTAATAAAGTCATCACAGCCAGCCGCCTTCGTTTCAAACTGGCGCCGCCACTTATGCACTAGATTGGCATTGATTTTAAACTGCTGCGCTACGCTTGCTACCGACGTATTGGGGGCATAACTCGTCGCCACAACTTGCTCCTTAAACTGAAGCGAATGTTTACGGCGCGGTGGTCTGGCTGGCGCGGGAAGTAATCCTTGAGTATCCATTGTTGGTGTCCACTTAGTATTAGGTGGACACCAAGACTACTACTCTAAAATTGGATGGAAAGGTGAGTTGGCCGGACGCTTACGTTATCTTGGCTCTCAGGACACGTTCTATGTCGGCAATCTCAAGGGTGTTGGTCGCATCTATCAGCAGACGTTTGTCGATACCTATAGCAAGGTAGCTTTCTGCAAGCTGTACACGACGAAGACGCCAATAACAGCCGCTGATACGCTTAATGACAAGGTGCTGCCGTTCTTTGAGCAATATGATTTACCGATGCTACGCATTCTCACGGATCGCGGAACGGAATATTGTGGTCGCGTCGATCACCATGATTACCAGCTGTATCTTGCTATCAACGACATTGATCATACCAAGACGAAGGCAATGCACCCGCAGACAAACGGTATTTGCGAGCGCTTCCACAAAACCATTCTGCAAGAGTTTTATCAGGTAACGTTCCGTAAGAAACTTTATGCGGATATCGACGAGCTACAAAAAGATCTGGACGAATGGATCGAATATTACAACAATGAGCGAACTCATCAGGGCAAGGTGTGTTGCGGCAGAACGCCAATGGCAACTTTACTTGATGGTAAAACGATCTGGGCTGAGAAGAATTTAGCTCAGATCTAAACTGGCAGACACCGGTAAAAAACGGGTAACTGTCAGATCAAGTCTGAGCTACTACAGCTTAGCGCTATCAGAAGAAGGCGCCCGCCCAACCTCAGCCAATATCTCTTGCTCACCATCGACGACAGCTTTAAGTATTGGTCTGGTAAGAGCCACCTTAAGCAACTTGATATTCTTTTCTAACTCTTGGGGGTCGCTGCCGGCCGGCCCAACGCTATTGGCCGTCCAGCCTTCTATAGCCCCATCCTTCGAGTAATAAACCTCATAAATTTCGTAATAAGGATCGCCGTCGTGATCGAGGTGTTGCAGCACCCTATAATTCCAACTCATTTGATAGAACCCTGTTTCATTTGTGGACGTTTTACCGCAGTAGTAAAAATATAGATGAAGTCACTTGCCTAGTTACTGTGACAATAAACGTTCTCATATTCAGTCGAAGCGCCCGATATAAGTACCATCTAGCTTAAAACTCGTGTTCCCTACTGATGCCAATGCTCTAGAAAGGTTCATCATCGCATAGCCATGCTGGCCATGGACCATCCTCATACAACCATTGAATAAATTCTAGAACCACGTGAAATCCTAAGGTTTCAAAATCCCAAGCAAATATTTCGCTTTTGAGATTTTTTCCAAAAAATGGCCCAATCCCCAGAGGTTGAGTGATTATTGAACAATCAATTTGATGGGTCCACAGTATATTGTTGATCTCCAATACTAATGAAATATGCTGCGTGTGCGCTTCTTTAATAGAGCCATCTGGAAAGTTTTCGTGTAGTGGAAAGCCGAGTGCAGCAGTCTTTTCGTCCTCCTCAAATCCCCACTCCCCTAAGATCCACCATGCTGCTTCTGCAGCTTGGCGCAGCGCCTCCATGGTATTGTTTACTTCATAATCAGAAATGTAATTCAGAATCATGGCTATCTCCTAAAAATTCCAACGTACCTGAGAAATTTTGTAGCGCAAATTTGCGAGCAGGGATTTTCAGAACCGCAAGAAATCGGGGTTTTAGGGCGAGAATGGATTGCTATTACGGTGTAACAGGTTTGGTTAAGTGCGGCTTGATAGATACTGTTGAATGCATTGCTACCCGAAACCCCCGGCATCTGTGAAGTGGCGCCAGAATACGCCCTGATTTGACGGATACTTTTATTGAGTTACGTTGGTATCGTCACAAATAAAAGGAGATGACGATGCTAGTAACAAGTTATATATGGCACATATACAACCAAGGCGTAAGTGGTGGCTTCGTTGAGATCGATCCTGGATATATGCTCCTAGACCAAGGTGAGGCAGCTGGGTACTATTATTCTGGCTGCTATTTTGACGAGTTTGATTTTGAAGCCGCTCCGTTATGGTTTATGGAGCGAGGAATGTGCATGGAGCCGATCCCGATCCATAAAACAAAGGATTTATATCTGGCTTTGTGTGAGTGGGCGCCACATTTTAGGTCTTTAGATTTGGATCAATTGGGGATATGGGAATGAGGGCGAGTAAAGGAATGTCTATAGCGAAGGGATGCAAATGAAACTGCTGGTATTAAGCGATCTTCATCTTGAATTTGAGCCAATCTGTATCCCTGATACAGATGCGGACGTCATCATTCTCGCGGGTGACATCAACCTCAAAACCCGCGGTATAGAGTGGGCAATTAAGATGTTTCCCTATACGCCTGTCATAGCTGTATTAGGGAATCATGAATACTACGGCGAGAAATACCCAGGCCTCGTAAATAAGGCAAAGCAGCAGGCCGCCGGAACACATGTCCATCTACTTGAGAATGACAGCATTAAAATAGATGGTGTTTCATTCTTCGGCTGTACACTGTGGACTGATCTGAAGTTATTTGGTGATGCTCGGCTAGCGGGTTACTTTTGCCAGCAGGAAATGTCTGATTTCAAGAAGATCAGAGTTGAGCCTGGGTACTCCAAGCTTAATCCAGTGAGCATGACTGGCATCCACAATCGCTCGATGGATTGGCTTAATAATGCCCTTTCGGAAAGCGCGGGTAAGCAAAACATTGTAGTGACGCACCATGCGCCATCGTTAAGATCAATAGCGCCAGCGCTATCTGAAGAACTCACTAGTGCTGCCTATGCCTCGCATCTCGATGGCATGATCGAAAGCCATGATATTAGGCTTTGGGTGCACGGACATGTTCACAATAGCTGTGACTACCAAATTGGAGATACGCGCGTTGTGTGCAATCCGCGCGGTTATAGTCCCGACTGGCTGAATCCGGATTTTGAAGATAATTTCATTGTGGATATCTGAAACCGGCGACGACGAACTTAGAATGTTGATTTACATTCTCAGCCACTTATCTAGAGGGGGGCGGGCCGCTACTCTTATGTCGCGATGTTGAGTTCAAGCTTTAGACCGGCACGTTGCGCTATCCGACTGACAAATTCGTTTAATTGATTAAAATACACCGTATTTGGTATATACCGTAAAGAGCGGTAATCATTTAAGGAGGGGTTATATTATGGCAATCACACCATATTATGGTCGAAGTTGTCACTATGAGCCCGAGTGATCCGCGTTATCCTGTGTGCCGAACACCGCATCCCAATCCACATTTCGATCTGGGTCAGGCAGTTGATCGCCTCTTGAAAAGTCTTCCCCGACTTGATTTTGGTTATCCTTGTCGAAAAAATCGTCCCAGTGATCGCGTTTTACCGTTGGATCTGCATTAGGGTGATCGGTACTACCATCTATCTTTATGCTTGTTTCTTTGTCGGCTGGTTTAGTCATGACTCCTCCGCTCTTCATTTTTGGGATCAGCTGAAAAATCAGACTCATAGTAATTTTTCTCCCTGTGTCTAACAGCGGCTTTTTGCAGCGAATCGGAAACCGGAGGAGGGTTTGCTATGGCGGTGAGGATTTGTTCTGCAGCATTCATGGATAGTGTAATCTGCGTTGCCTGCTCGGTTACTGCCCGCGCCGTTGACACGGCGGCGTCTGCAAAAAACTGGGAAACACTGCAGCCTGATAATTCAGCTGCGGTCTGGATGAATTGGTATAAGTCTTTGGTTACCCAAGCAACAAGCTGGATATCTTCATCTGGCGTTTTCATATCTTCTCCCTGTCGCTATCTGTATTGACAAATGATGTTGGGTGGCAGGTTATTGTTTCATAATATTTGAAGGATGACATATATGGGGTAATGGGTGCTCGACAAATCAAATATAAATTCTTTGAAAAATCGTATTATTGATAGCTCGTCGGATACCGAGGAATTCTTCCGTTAAATTATCCTGAGAGTGTTTGGCAAAAGATTGCGTCATTTGAAATATAAAATATTAGGTAATCCGCTAATTTGACGCTGCGAAAACCGTAAATCCCTACATGTATACTTACAGTCGGCTTGGTCACTCCTTATAATTTAGTTTGATTGTAGTGGTATAGTAAAAGGTATTTTTCTATCGACGACTATTTCTTAGATGATTCACAGCTAGTGCTATAGCTATGGCGTCGTCTTGGGCATTGTGAACTTGGAGTTCACCGGTTTCTCAGAAATGGGCGCCTGTGTCGGCCACCGCCGACTTTTGAGGAGGGGCTATAAGCGTTTGCTGGGCGTACGTTTTCAATGGATCGAAGTTCTCAATAGCAACTATCTATCTCCGAACCAGCGGTTCGTCGGCCATCAGGTCTCGTAACCCCTTGGTTGGCTTGGCTGGAGACATTAGTGCATCCAGTAATGCGCCATGCGCTTCACTCATCAAGGTGAGTCGGCTGTATTGTTCCATCACCTCACGGGCTCGCGCTTCTGCGCTGACGAGTACAAAACTGGTAAGATCTTGTCCAGATATTTGAGCAGCCTTTTGCAGGTTCGCTTTTACAGAGCTTGAAGTTTTGAGCTCGATGCGGGCATCTTTCAGTGCGGCAAACTTCATAATTGACCCAATTCATTAGATAGGGATGACGTAAGTATAATATCATTCCTGAATCTGGGAGCGCAAAAAAGGAATGTTGGCTGTACGCCATGTCTGCGCATTTAGGCGCTCCGCTCTGGTGACGTTCGGTAAAACTGGGCATTGGCCTCCAAAAAGAAAATGACCCTCCGAAGGGTAATTCCCTTTATTCTATCGTTTCTGAATTTAAGAGAATCCTAGCCTGTTATTGCTAAACATTATTGGCGCGGACATGACGTGTCGGGCCAAACGAAAGCTCTTAAACCGGTGAGGTGTGTAATGACTGAGAAAAAAGCCATTGTGTACGTAGATATGGATCATGTGCTCTGTGACTACGCCGCCGGCTTTGTGAGCCATAAAGCTAAGTATCCGGCACTTGCTTTTCCACAAAGCAAACCAGGTCTTTATGAAAACCTTGATCCTATCCCCGACGCAATTGAATCATACACGTGGTTGCATGAGCACCCAAAGCTGGATGTGTATATCTTAACAGCGCCCTCGATAAAGAATCCTCATAGCTATGCTGAAAAGCGAATCTGGGTGGAAAAATACTTAGGCATGGCTGTCGTTGAGAACTTAATTATCAGTCCACATAAGCATCTCAATAAAGGCGATTATTTAATCGACGACATGCCGTCGGGGCAAGGACAAAACAATTTTGAAGGTCAGTTGATACTATTTGGATCTGAGGAGTTTCCGGATTGGTCGAGTGTCACTAGATATTTTAAATGCAAAATTGAAAGTTGAACATTAAGCAGTTTCTGTTACAGCAGTTAATGCGCTTTTTTTAAAAGCTCCTGGCTATATACATATTTATAGCCAGCGGGCTGGGTCTATTAACTAATTATCCGTAGCGCTGTGCATTTCAGTTTTCGGTTGATTCTTTTTCTCAATGGTAATCTCAATATTTTTGGTATCGCCAGAAAACCATTTTTGTACATATAAAGAGCCGATAATTGGAGCAGTGTCTTCCGGTACTTCTTTGTAGCGAACACTATTTTTTGTTTCTTTTTCGTATTCAAAAAGTACCAATTATCGTAAAAATTTGCAGGATGCGTATTTTTGCCTACTATGAACACCGATTTTCGCCCATCGTGAACATCTAATTTTCTCAACTGTGAACACTGAATTTTGTCGAACCGTGAACACTTTTGCCACCGCGCAAAATTAGGTGTTCACG
>NZ_JANZNQ010000055.1 GCF_027257955.1 Zhongshania aquatica
TAGAAGATATCCGGCAAAAACTGACGCTCATTCCCGGTAACGCGTTCGAGATCAGCCAACCGATACAGCTTCGCTTTAATGAACTGATTTCAGGTGTTCGCTCAGACCTAGGCATTAAGATTTACGGTGACGATCTAGATCAGTTATTGAAATCAGGTTCTGAGATTGCAACGGCGCTTAACGGAGTTGAGGGTGCTGAAGGCGTCAAAGTAGAGCAGGTTTCTGGTTTACCTATATTGTCCGTTGAAGCCAATCGACCAGCGCTCTATCGCTACGGCCTTAATGTCGCCGATGTCCAAGAGGTATTAGCTGCTGCGACAGGTGGCGAAGAAGCCGGATTAATCTTTGAGGGCGACCAACGGTTTACCATCGTTGTACGGGTAGCGGAGGAAATCCGCAACGACTTGCGAGCGCTAGAACAGTTGCCGATACCACTCCCGCAAGGAGGCTACGTACCACTCAATGAAGTCGCCACGCTCACGCTGGCACCGGGGCCGAACCAAATTTCCCGCGAAAATGGTAAACGTCGCCTGGTTGTGAGTGCCAACGTACGGGGCCGAGATTTAGGTGGCTTTGTCGCCGATGTGCAAACTCAAATTGAACGAGAGGTGACCTTGCCACCCGGCTATTGGCTGGAATACGGTGGTACGTTTGAGCAACTCCAATCCGCAACGGAGCGGTTAAGCCTCTTAGTACCCGTGACACTAGTCATGATTTTTGCCCTACTCATGATGACCTTTGGTTCTGCGAAAGATGCGGCACTCGTATTCAGCGGTGTGCCACTTGCGCTAACTGGCGGTGTCATTGCGCTTTGGCTGCGTGACATCCCCTTGTCTATCACCGCAGGCGTTGGCTTCATTACGCTATGCGGTGTTTCGGTACTCACCGGCGTAATGATGGTCTCGGCGTTTAGAGATCGGCTGGAACAGGGTGATGATATCGATCTATCGATCAAAGAAGGCGCGATGTTACGGCTACGGCCGATATTAATGGTCGCATTGGTAGCCGCGCTCGGATTTCTGCCGATGGCCCTCAACACCAGCACGGGTGCGGAAGTGCAGCGGCCACTCGCGACGGTGGTTATCGGGGGAATCATCTCCTCTACCCTATTAACCCTACTGGTTTTGCCCGGTTTATACCGTATGGCTTACCGCAAACCAAAAAACATCCCTGAGAGTGATGAGAGTCAAATGGCATCTTAATGCTTTACCGTCTGGCCATAAGGCTGTGCATTACTTATGGCCAGACAAATCCACAACCATAAATATCGCTCTACTAATTCATGGAGTACCGTTATGAAACAAATCAAAGCATTTATACACCATGTCAGATCCGCCATTGTAGTTGAAGCATTACGCGATGCCGGCTATAAAAATCTAACCCTGCTAGATGTAAAGGGGACGCTAAAACCACTTAGCGAATCCGAACAATCGTATTCAACAGATGCTGGTGTTGTTATTTCTGAGGTTCGAATCTCACTAGTCTGTGAGGATTCTCAAGTTGATGATGTCACTGGCATTATTCGTACGGCTGGAAGAATTGGCCCACATATCTCCGGCTGGGTTTATGTTAGCCCCATAGAGCAAGCACTGCCTATAGGCGGGCCGGGTAGCTAACAGCGAGATTCGCACCCAAAATCAACTAAATTTTAACTCCGTAGGCAATCATAGGCTTTTCAATCAAAGCCCTGAAAACTGCTTACGGAATTATTCGAGCGGGAAATTATTTGATGTGATTGTCCGGGACGTTATCAGTGATTACCCCTGTGGCCCCAGCGATAAGTTGATTAATTACGTCATTTTTAGCACTAACCCCAGCCTCCAACATAGCTATTTTAACGATTGAAGCCTGTTGTTTGGACTGCAGATCTCCATATTCTTGACTCAATTTACCGTTTTCTACAGAGTAGGATTCAATTTGTTCTCGGGAGTTGCGTAACTCGATATTTAGTGACTGCTCAGACAATGCTAATGCCTTTACTCTGCTCTCAAGTTCATTTTTCTCGGATGTCAGGAGACTTAGTGCTTTTTGAGCGGCGCCAAGCTCCGAGATAAAGCGTGAATTATCCTTGTTTAGCTGCGTGATATCGGATTGCTTAAGCGACAAAGTTTGATTTAAAACGCGATTTTCTGCGTGTAACTGTTGGACTTGCTGGTCGTGCCTGCGTTGATCTTGGTCGCGCTGCTCCTGAACTGATTGCCGATAGTGTTCAAGGGCCTCACGATTGTGAAGATGCTTTTCCTCCAGCGACTCAATTTGGGTCTGTTTTTCCTTGAGTAATGCTGTCAGTTTTGATTCGGTTTGTTTTGCTTCGGCCGCATTTTCTGCAGAATGAGTCAGTGCGATATCCCTACCTTTTAAATCAGTTTCTAAGCACTCTAACATTTGTAATTGCGAAGCATTTTGTTTGCTCAGTACGTCTAAAGCCTGCTCTGACGCACTATTTTTTGAGAGAAGGTCCTGTAATTGTTGTTCAAATTTATCTGCTTGCTGCTCAACGATAACGTTCGCCTCCTCCCTTAATCCTGCGGCCAAACGTGTAATAAGCTCCTTAATAGGCTTACTGAGTAGCTCAACATCGTCCATTCTGGTGGCGGACTCTTCTTCTAATTCTTTGAGGTATCGATGAATAGTGGACTTAGAACCGGTGTTGCCAAGTGCGATCCGTATCGTATCTATGGAGGGGTTTTGCCCTTTTTTAAGCACTTCCTCCCGCGCTTTTAAGACCAATGCTTTGTTGATTCCACCCCTAGCCATAAATCATCTCCAGTAAATATCGTACTGTATTACGTATCATGTATATACATACTATATTATAGCTAACGCTATTCGCATGATAGTGCTTTGATGACATTAAATAAGGGAGACTTATTTAATGTCATAGCAAAAAAGCGTAATCTTGAAGCTCTTTTCAGTACAGAATCGGCGTTGGCTCGGTAATCGTGGTGAAGACATGCAGGAGTAGGCCGCCACACGCACGACATTTCTCTGGATAAACCGCCACTGTATAAGGCACCTGATGACCAACCCCACTGACAGATACATTCATGCCGCGACACGCGAAAACACTCGAAAGAGTTACCGCGCAGCAATAGAGCACTATGAAGCTGTATGGGGTGGCTATCTGCCAGCGACGGCAGATAGCGTCGCGCAATACCTCGCACACTACGCACCGACTTTGGCTATCAACACCCTAAAACTGCGTTTAGCTGGACTTGCTGCGTGGCACAATGATCAAGGCTTCCCCGACCCCACCAAATCACCGTATGTCAAAAAAGTGCTCAAAGGCATAGCCGAACTACACCCACATACCGAAACACAAGCGAAGCCGCTCAAGCTTGAAGACCTCAACAGGGTCGTATCGTGGTTCGACGAGGTATTGAGATCTGAGCCATGCACACGCCCACGCCGCCTGACGGTAGTACGTAACAAAGCCTTATTTCTTATTGGTTTTTGGCGGGCGTTTCGCAGCGATGAATTAACTCGTATCAACATTGAGAACGTGAGTGTCGTACCTGAGAAAGGACTTGAAATATTTCTTCCGCGGAGTAAAACAGATCGTAGCGCGCAAGGCCGCGTTGTTCGTGTACCCGCATTGCTACAACTCTGTCCAGTTTCAGCTTACCTAGATTGGGTTAGCGAAGCGCAGTTACGAGAAGGCCCCCTCTTCCCTGGAATCAATCGCTGGGGGCACATCAGTGAAAAATCACTTCACCCGGCCAGCGTCATTACAATTATTAAGCAGAGTTGCACGCTTGCAGGCATTCCCGACGCAGATGAATACAGTAGTCATTCATTGCGGCGTGGATTTGCGAGCTGGAGCAATACTCAGCAATGGGATATAAAGGCATTGATGGAATATGTAGGCTGGAAAGACGTTAAGACGGCATTGAAATATATTGAAGCTGACGATCCTTTTTTAAGTCAAATCAACAAAAGAGGACTCAATTTACCTGATAGCAATATGTAAGCCCCAACTACACGAGTTTTGATGTCTTCAAAGAGTTGATCATGACGTCCATACCCTCATGAGGATCGGCACCAATAACTTCACAGTATTCAATGAACTCTGACAGTTCAATTTTTCTGCGATCCTGTTCCATTTTTCCTAAAACAGAATGATGCCGCCCCATCATCGCCGATGCCGCACGTAGCGACAAGCCGCTATTCTCCCGCTGCTGCTTCAGCCAAGCTCGCAGGTTGTCGTAGTGAATAGTGTAGGGAGATGGTTTCATTGTCTCGATGATAGAGACAATGTAGAATGTCGCGAAATTCGAGACAGAAAAGACGGCATACTGCTTCATGAAAGACATACAAATTAAAGATGCACTTCTTCATGTTTTGAAAAACATGTCAGACACACCATTCACCGTTGCTCAGTTGACACAAAAGTATCTCAATCATCATAAGACCCAACACAGCTCAAAAAAGGCAGCGCGGCAATATGTCTATCGTAAAATGAAATGCTTGATTGAAAATGACCAACTGATCAAGTTGCCAGAGGTTAATGGCTGGCCACGTTACCAGTTAACATCAGAATTTCTAGATGTTTCAGTGGTTCGTCTTGCTAATGTAAAAATAACAGACAACGTTAAAATCCCTCGACAATCCACCGTGGCTGCCCATCGACATGTTTCTTCGCTAAAAGAAAAGCTCAGCCGTTATAGATCTGAAATGCTTTGCGCTATTGGCGAATCTGAAGAATACAGCGCGCTTTGCAATGAACACCCTGATCTACGTGAGAGCGCACAAGACTTGTATAACCAGGCTCGTGAACGCAGCGCCACGCTGCTTGGCAAAATGAAAGCACTTGAAAATATGCTTTCCCAGTATGCAGGGTAGCATCATGCAACTTAGACGATGGCAACACGAAGCAGTCAAAGCTGCTCTAACGAAGTATGAAACGGAGCACCCGCACTTTCTCTGCTTAGCGACACCAGGTGCCGGGAAAACATTCATGGCATCAAGAATCGCCAAAGAATTGATGGATTCAGGGAAAATTGATTTAGTTTTTTGTTTTTCACCCTCAGTCAATGTCGCGACATCATTCCAAGCGTCAATTGAGTCACAATTAAAATGTAAATTGGATGGATTACTTGGCTCAAAGGGTCGATCCCTTACGTATCAGTCAATGCCCAGCCAAGACCTCTCTTTTTGGTCTCTCCTGTCTCAATACAAAACATTGGTTATTTTTGATGAAATACATCACTGTGCTGGCGACAATTTGGACAACGCAAATGTCTGGGGTCAAAAAATCATCCAACATATTCAAGGGGAGGCAGATTATACGCTCGCTCTATCAGGTACGCCTTGGCGCTCAGATAAAGTCCCCATCGCGCTCTCAAGTTATTGTGTAGATGGAGTTATACAGTGTGATTATACCTACGGATTAGAGAGAGCAATTCAAGATGGTGTATGTCGAATACCTAAGATCATCGCCATAGACAATGACGAGATCACATTATTATCAGGTGACGAGAGGGAGCGCTATAGTTCATTTGCAGAACTCCTTAAGCAATCTAAATGCACCTACCAGCAACTTTTAGATAGTTCTGACTTGATTACCTATATGATCAAGATCACTGCAAAAAAAATTAACGAGGTTAGAAAAAGGCAACCTAACTCAGGAGCCTTGGTCGTCGCGGCAACAGTCGAGCATGCGATTAAAGTCGCCGAGATTATAAAGCGTGATACCGGAGATTCGGCCCGTGTAGTGACGTATTTACACGATGGCGCACAAGATACCATTCGAGATTTTCGAGAAGCTAATGACAAGTGGATCGTTTCTGTAGGCATGATTAGCGAAGGTACCGACATCCCTCGTCTAAAAGTATGCTGCCACCTTACGAGGGTGAAGACAGAATTGTATTTCAGGCAAGTTTTAGGACGTATATTGCGGTCAACGGGTGTTGAGAAGGATGAAGGATTTTTATTCATTCCGGCCGAACCAAATTTAGTCGAATACGCAGAACGAGTTGTTGAAAACATACCCGACGCTAACACCATAGCCATTGAACTTATGACTGGAGGCATTACGGCCAGCGATGAACCTGCTCAACCCCCGTCGCTAAGCGACAAAGAGAAAGAACAGAAGCCAATAGAGGAAGCTGTTTCCCCTATTGATCTAACTTCTGACGGCGGACTGATAGAGTTTTCAGATTTACAACCACTGACCCTGGCTGAGTCATACGATGCATCGATCGGCTTATTTGGACGATTTAGGCAGGAAATAATAAATCTATCGATGCGTGATTTTCCGATCGAGACCTAGCTTAGGCGGTGAAAGCGAACAAGGACATTCCTGCTACACGAGCACAGTTGTACCGCTAACTATATTTACATCGGTATTATCTGTAGGAGCTCAGACTTGATCTGACAGTTACCCGTTTTTTTGCCGGTGTCTGCCAGTTTAGATCTGAGCTAAATTCTTCTCAGCCCAGATCGTTTTACCATCAAGTAAAGTTGCCATTGGCGTTCTGCCGCAG
>NZ_JANZNQ010000056.1 GCF_027257955.1 Zhongshania aquatica
ACTCCAACTCTTGTAATGTTCATATAGGGCTTCTCCTCATCTTCTGAATGGCAAATTGACACTTACCATTCTGGCGCATTGACGCCGCATTGCTAGGGTGAGGAGGAGTCCATCCCATTGCTTACGAACATCTAGCATCCCGCCAGTGCATCTCTGGGCTCGGAGTGAGTATTGCTCCTGTAAGTGGTCCGTTAGCTTTGTCACGGCCTCCTGAATGGTTAGCTCAACGGTATCAATATTTTCAAATCGGGCGGCGAGCCATGACACTAGCGCTTGGTGGTTGCTAGCTTCGTTGCCTTTTCCGATTAGTGCGACGAGGTCATTTGACTGGCAGCCACTTTGTGCAAGGAGGACAGTTGCGATGCGGTCTATATTTTTGTCGATATTCGATCTAGTCATTCTCTGCTCCTTGACTGGGACTGATATTGGCCAGTGGGTTGTTTGTCTCAGCATTAAGCGCGTTATTGGGAAATTGTTGAGTCAGTAAGCGTTCGAAGGCTGAGCCGTCTGCTCTGGTCAGGTTGGGCACATAGCGAGAGTAAACTTTGAATAACATCTCGGTGGTGGTGTGGCCCATTTGCCGAGCAATCCATTCTGGCGATTCACCAGCAGCTAGCCATAAGGTCGCGGCGGTATGGCGGGTCTGATAGGGGCGGCGATTGTTTAATCCGAGGTATCGCAATAATGGGTACCATACTCTCCGAGTAATATTGTTGTGAGAAAGTGGCGTGCCTAGTCGATTGCAAAAGACATAGGCGTATTCGGAAGTAGCGTCACGTTGGGCAAGGAGGGCATCGTAAACGGGCTGCGACATCTGGATTTCACGCTGGGAGCCATCGTTCTTGGTGTACTCCATTTGGCCCATTACCCAGGTCTCTCGAATGAGAATCTCCCGGCGCTCAAAATCGACGTACTTCCACATTAGTCCGTCAATCTCGCCAGTACGCATACCGGTAAAGAATCGTGTGGTGTAGTAGTTTTTAAAATCAGCGCGAACTGTCGCGATGATGCGATGCACATCTTCAAACGAAAACGGTTCGATATGAGATTTCTGCAATTTGAGGGTCTTAATACCGCGGAACGGCGAGGCGTACTGATATCGTTCTGCCCCTTCGTTTAGTATTTGTCGTAAGGGCATCATGATTTTATTTATTCGGGCGGGAGATAGCCCTGTGTTGCCATTTTTACGCGGTATTTTGGTGAGGTTGGCGCGAAAGGCGAGTAGCTGAGCCTTGGTGATTTGATCTAGTGGCATGTCACCGAAAGCGGGGCAAAGGTATTTACGCAGAGTTAAGGCGACATTGTCTTTGTGGCTGTTACGCCAGCTAACTTCTGTTTCAGAAAACCAGACTGCAGAGAATTCTGCAAAAGTGGGAGTATATGATTTTAACTGATCAATGCGGCGAGCGTGATCCTGAAAATCGGCGACCCGCTTAGATTTGGGAAAGTAGCGTGCGTAGTCAAACGTATCGAGAGTGATCTCAGCCTCAATGCGCTCTAGAATTTGCTTAGCACGCTTCTGGTTTGCAGGGGTGTCGTTGAGCTTAGTTTGTTCTCGACAGCGAACCCCCTTGTAGCGGAAGTCGATATAGATACGATTTGATCTAACGCCTATTGATGCCATTTGATTTTTCCTCCTCTACTGAAGGCCGGCGATGAGGGAGTCGAGATGAACAGGCGACGCCATATCCTTTTCGATGCGTTCCCATATATAAAGAATCTTTCTACCGCCAAACGGGCGAATGTAGTGAATGCCCTCAAGAAGAACTGAATCCTTGAGTCGAGTACGAATAGTTCTTGCGTCGTATTTAATTTTCCCGGACAGCTCTTCTGTTGTTAGATATGTATTACTCATATTGAAGCCTCTTAAATCTATCCAATGATGCGTTTATGCATCGTACGATATCAGGATACATCAATTCGCAGTTGGTGCAAGCATTATTTGATAGTTTTACGTATCATGTGATTAATATATCGAGTGAGCGATACTTTGATGCTGCGGTTTAAGATTAAAGAAATGATTGCGAAGAAGGAGTTTGACGAGAATCGTCGAATTACTATCGCCGAGGTTGCGGAGGCTGCAGGTATCCACCGAATGACCCTTTCAAAGATGATCAATCAGCGGGGCTACAATAGCGGAACAGAGAATCTAGACAGGCTCTGTGATTACTTCAGGTGTCCGATTGAGGAGCTGGTTGAGCACGTGCCGACCAAAATGCTGAACGCGGAATGAGTTGCGGATTCATTAATCTCTCATTTTGGTCGCGAAGGGCAGCAGTCGTAAATTGGGGTTTTTCTCATAGCTGGAATTTGGCGTGGTCACAAAATGGTCACGTTTTGGTCACAAAGCAGATTTCGGGCAATATTGATAAGTAAATAAGCGAGGCCGATTGAGGCGGGAAACCCTCTCTGTTATAGTGTCGCGCTTCGTGAAATACCCATTTCGCGCCCGTAGCTCAGCTGGATAGAGCGCCGCCCTCCGGAGGCAACTCCTGTATTGAATACCCCGTCATCTTAATCGTATATTAGTAGTAACTAATTGTATTTTATAGCAATTAAATTATATCTAAGCGATGGCCATTAAAGCCATTTAAAGTATATTTTCTAAAACCTATTTATTTTGGCGCAAAAGTTAAAGTTATTTTGTGTCATATATAGCACGATTTGACACCTGCATTAAAATTCATCAATCTGTGTGCATGTAAATCAGCCAGAATGGATTGCCTGTGTTGGATAATTCTGTAGAGGAGTACGGAGCCACTTTAGAGTGGCACGTATCTAAGGGTACGCATCTAAAATGTCACCCTAAAGCAAGAAGGGCTTGGCGAAGTTGGCGTGACTTAGAGCGGCAATTTGCGCCATTTGGCGACATACCCTCGGCCTTGATTGAGCAGCTGCAGTCGGTGAATCCTATCCATGTCCGACGAAGTAGCGATAAAAACAATCCAGAGGTCTACGAGTTTTTTGGCGGATTTGCTTCAGTTGCGTTTGTGATGGATGGACGTCTAGATAGGGCGCTGTTTTGTGTGCATAACAAGCCAACGACGAAAGTCGTTCAGGATACGGCTACGTCGTCGTTGTTGACCCCATTGCTGTATAGCTTGCATCGAAAAGATGGGTTATCGAGTCTATATAAGTCAGTAAATACTTACTTCTCTAAGTCTGAGTTGAAGAGCCTGTTTCCCGGGGGTGGGTTATCGCTATCCCGCATGGCAAAGCTTGCGGGAGTGGGTATTTCTCAGTGTCGCGCTAAGCCTGCTAGTAAGGACAAAATTGAAGCGCAAGGCACAATATTACAGGCCATCTTTGATGAAAATGATCTCGATTATTGAAGCGGAGTTGGCAGTGCTAAAAAATGCCGACGGGATAAAAGCGAGCGCTCAGAAAGACATCCTGGCATATGGCGCAAGTTTGCTAGCTAGATTGGCTGGTGGGGAGTTTGGGCCGCCGCCGGAGGATGAGATTGTCAACGTACTTTCCGAGTATGAAGCTGATTCAGTTCCGTGTGCTGAAGTTCTTGTTGCTCACTACGAGAGTATAAGGCGCGCTAGAAATGTTGAGGCGTGTATCGTGTCTTGCATGCTCTGTGCACAGCCTTCGCATAATTCCATTTATTTAGAAAAGCATGAGCGGATTACGGCGTGGGCGTTCCTAGCATGTCTTGCTCTTGATAAGGCCGATAAGGAGGCGAACCAAGGTGTAATTGAAGAAGGCGCACGTCGAATCCGGCTGATGACGACGCAGAAATATCAGTGGATGTACCAGGAACTGCCAGATTTCGATAAGTCAATTGAGGATACTCATAAAGCACTTACTGAGCTGATGGCGGGTCTGAGCGATGAGCTCAAAAAGGTCGAGGCTAACTCGGTTGGGTGTGAGTCCGTGAGTGGCAATGTATTTACTGCAGTTGAGGGCGCTAACCAGCTCCCGGCAATACCAAGATCTAGAAAGCAGTCCATTGGGCATGTCTGCTCTCTAGTGAAGCATTACTATAAGACGTTATGGCTTGAAGAGGAGGGGAGCGAGCCGGGAGAGTCGATAGATGACCGTAGCACAGTTGTTTCAGTTTCGTCGGCTGCTGGGCTCGACGATGGCGGTGTCAAGTTTCGCGAATGGCTCGAAAAAGGAACGCAGGCGCATGGAGCAATAGCTGGAGCGGAATTCGACCGTGACCGGCCCATAGGGGCAAAATATGTCGAACCAAGCTTAAATCATCCCGATAGTATAAATCGGTCGCGGGCTTTAATTCACTATAGAGCTAGTGCGATGGTGAATAGGATTGCGATGAGAAATATGGCTAATCCAAGTGATTGGGGTGTTCTTACGTGGTTCGAGGCCACGATATTTGCGCGCGCCGTCACCAATAAGTTAAATACAAGTAAGTCAGCGGTCCTCGGGTTATTTATGCTTTTGGCAGGGCGGTCAGCCGATAGGGTCAAATTGCTAATTCTGAATACTGGAGCGTCGAGCGCAAAGACGCAAAATGACCAGATTCTTTTTAGTGACGATCGCGTTGCTGTGGCGTTTTCGTTGAACCTGCCCGCTCCTGTCGGTGCAGTTGTAGCGAAGTCGTTATTGATGCAAGTAAAGAATACGCTTTTCCTGCGCCTGCCACACAGCTTACTGGAGCCGCTTCGGGATCTAACAACGATTTTACCTGAAGATTATGGTTCCGTTGAGAAGGACCTTAAGGGGTTAATAAAGGAGCTGAATGATCAATATGATCTACGGCTAACTATTCCCCGTCTGTGTGGCTTTTTGCGTAGCCAAATGAGGCGTCGGCTAGATGATCCGGCCGATGCATCGTTAATCTGCGGAGAAACGCCAGATCAGTGCCCCGCCTTATATTATTATGCTGTCGCGCCAGAGCGTGTTGTTAGTGAATATCGGGTGTGGGCTGATGAACTGATGGGCGCGGCCGGCATCGCCGGGATATATCCTTCTTGTATACCAAGTCAGGATCAATTAATTGGGAGTAATACCCAATTTGATCCAAAATATATTAAGAGTTTGTATAAGCATTTGGCTAGAGCAGTAACCCTCCTCAATAATATCAAAACAAAGGACTATAAGTTATTTCATATACCTGTTTAACCCCACTTTCCTGATCAATTACCCCACTTTTAAGGTAACGGGAAAGTGCTTTCGCCTGATGGGAGGCTTATGCGCAGTATGATACTAGCCCCCCTCTACAGAGTCACTTTCTGTTTCTGATGGTAATGGGGATAGGGCGATAAGTGGAATTCCTGCATCATTCATTAAGTTTTCTATTAGCTTCTGTAATCGGCTTTCAGGTTCACTCGCAATTTTTCTACAAGCAGCAATAAATGATTTCATTGCTGGGTCAAACACTAAATAAGCATTTCCTCGATTCGTATACATCTGGCGAAAGTGAAGCAATACGGTCTTACGATCTTCAGGCGTTGCTGTCCTTATAAAATCCTCATAGTCTTCAGGGGTTTTGAGGTTTAACACATTTTCATGACGCGACGACCATCCACGATTTACGCGAATACTTGTGCAAACCTCTACAATACTGAGTGATTCTTCGCTACTTTTTGCTATCCTGTCGGCCTCTTGCTTAATCCGTGAATGCAGTTCATCGGCAAAATGAAAAGTATCGGAATAGTTTGCCAATTGATCACCGGCAGACTCAATCCATTTGCGTATTATTTCCTCAGCGAGCTCGCCTCCTCCTTCCAGTCTTGCAACCATCGAACTTAAACCGGATGCCGCATGAGCGCTGGCAAAGCTTATACGATCACAGAGCGCCTCAGCTTCTTCCAGTAATTCAATTTCTGATTTCGCTATATCCCAGGTTAGATCGTGACTGAACTTATTCAAATCCACACTGAAACGCGCCTTGTCAGCATCTGATTCGTAGGTCTTTAGAATTGCATCTAGTCTAGCCCGGTCAAAAAGCCCCGAGCGGTGCGTATTTTTGTAACTATGAACACTGAATTTTGCGAAGCGTGAACACCTGCACCCTTCCTTTTTGCAGGCACCGCTATTTAACGCGAAGTGTTCACAGTGGGTCAACGCTATGATGAATTTTGCG
>NZ_JANZNQ010000057.1:0-2500 GCF_027257955.1 Zhongshania aquatica
TTTAGAAGCCTGGCGATGACCTACTCTCGCATGGGGAAACCCCAAACTACCATCGGCGATGACACGTTTCACTTCTGAGTTCGGGATGGGATCAGGTGGTTCCATGTCTCTATGGTCGCCAGGCAAACTGGCTTGGCTAAATGAGATGTCTTACGCACTTTCGTGCCGCGTCATTTAATCCAAATAAGGTGGTAAATAAGCTGATATAAACAAGTTTTCTCTTATGTGTAAGTCGTCTCCAACCTACCTCGCAACAATCCGCTGCAGTTTTCTGATCTTTCTAGCTAGACCACTTAATTATATGGTCAAGCCTCACGAGCAATTAGTACAGGTTAGCTCAATGCCTCGCAGCACTTACACACCCTGCCTATCAACGTCCTGGTCTTGAACGGCTCTTTAGGGGGCTCAAGGCCCCAGGGAGATCTAATCTTGGAAGAGGCTTCCCGCTTAGATGCTTTCAGCGGTTATCCCGTCCGAACGTAGCTACCGGGCAATGCCACTGGCGTGACAACCCGAACACCAGAGGTTCGTCCACTTCGGTCCTCTCGTACTAGAAGCAGCTTTCCTCAAATCTCCAACGCCCACGGCAGATAGGGACCGAACTGTCTCACGACGTTCTGAACCCAGCTCGCGTACCACTTTAAATGGCGAACAGCCATACCCTTGGGACCGGCTTCAGCCCCAGGATGTGATGAGCCGACATCGAGGTGCCAAACACCGCCGTCGATGTGAACTCTTGGGCGGTATCAGCCTGTTATCCCCGGAGTACCTTTTATCCGTTGAGCGATGGCCCTTCCATACAGAACCACCGGATCACTATGACCTACTTTCGTATCTGCTCGACTTGTCAGTCTCGCAGTTAAGCGCGCTTATGCCATTACACTAACCGCATGATTTCCGACCATGCTTAGCGCACCTTCGTGCTCCTCCGTTACTCTTTGGGAGGAGACCGCCCCAGTCAAACTACCCACCACACAATGTCCTCGATCCAGATAATGGACCAGAGTTAGAACCCCAACAGTACCAGGCTGGTATTTCAAGATTGGCTCCACGTAAGCTAGCGCCTACGCTTCAAAGCCTCCCAGCTATCCTACACAAGTAATATCAGAGTCCACTGTGAAGCTATAGTAAAGGTTCACGGGGTCTTTCCGTCTAGCCGCGGGTATACGGCATCTTAACCGCAAATTCAATTTCACTGAGTCTCGGGTGGAGACAGCGTGGCCATCATTACGCCATTCGTGCAGGTCGGAACTTACCCGACAAGGAATTTCGCTACCTTAGGACCGTTATAGTTACGGCCGCCGTTTACCGGGGCTTCGATCAAGAGCTTCGCTTACGCTAACCCCATCAATTAACCTTCCGGCACCGGGCAGGCGTCACACCGTATACGTCCACTTTCGTGTTTGCACAGTGCTATGTTTTTGATAAACAGTTGCAGCCACCTGGTCACTTCGACTCCCCTCAGCTTACGGAGCAAGTCCGATCACCAGAGGGAGCGTACCTTCTCCCGAAGTTACGGTACCATTTTGCCTAGTTCCTTCACCCGAGTTCTCTCAAGCGCCTTGGTATTCTCTACCTGACCACCTGTGTCGGTTTGGGGTACGGTTTGTTATAACCTGAAGCTTAGAAGATTTTCTTGGAAGCATGGCATCAACGACTTCATCCAAAAGAGGACTCGTCATCGCTTCTCAGCCTTAGGGGACCGGATTTGCCTAATCCCCCAGCCTACGAGCTTAAACACGGACAACCAACGCCGTGCTCGCCTAGCCTACTCCGTCCCTCCATCGCAGTTATAACAAGTACGGGAATATTAACCCGTTTTCCATCGACTACGCATTTCTGCCTCGCCTTAGGGGCCGACTAACCCTGTCCTGATTAACATGGGACAGGAAACCTTGGTCTTCCGGCGGGGGGGTTTTTCACCCCCCTTGTCGTTACTCATGTCAGCATTCGCACTTCTGATACCTCCAGCAAACCTCTCGATTCACCTTCACAGGCTTACAGAACGCTCCTCTACCATGCGTGCAAGCACGCATCCGCAGCTTCGGTTACACATTTAGCCCCGTTATATCTTCCGCGCAGGCCGACTCGACTAGTGAGCTATTACGCTTTCTTTAAAGGGTGGCTGCTTCTAAGCCAACCTCCTAGCTGTCTAAGCCTTCCCACATCGTTTCCCACTTAATGTGTATTAGGGACCTTAGCTGGCGGTCTGGGTTGTTTCCCTCTTGACAACGGACGTTAGCACCCGCTGTCTGTCTGCCGTGATTGAACTCCTAGGTATTCGGAGTTTGCATGGGGTTGGTAAGTCGGGATGACCCCCTAGCCCAAACAGTGCTCTACCCCCTAGGGTTAGACACGACGCTCTACCTAAATAGATTTCGAGGAGAACCAGCTATCTCCGAGCTTGATTAGCCTTTCACTCCGATCCACAACTCATCCCCAAATTTTTCAACATTTGTGGGTTCGGTCCTCCAATGCCTGTTACGGCATCTTCAACCTG
>NZ_JANZNQ010000058.1 GCF_027257955.1 Zhongshania aquatica
TAGAAGATATCCGGCAAAAACTGACGCTCATTCCCGGTAACGCGTTCGAGATCAGCCAACCGATACAGCTTCGCTTTAATGAACTGATTTCAGGTGTTCGCTCAGACCTAGGCATTAAGATTTACGGCGACGATCTAGATCAGTTATTGAAATCAGGTTCTGAGATTGCAACGGCGCTTAACGGCGTTGAGGGTGCTGAAGGCGTCAAAGTAGAGCAGGTTTCTGGTTTACCTATATTGTCGGTTGAAGCCAATCGGCCGGCGCTATACCGCTACGGTCTGAACGTCGCTGATGTCCAAGAGGTATTAGCCGCTGCGACAGGTGGCGAAGAAGCCGGATTAATCTTTGAGGGCGACCAACGGTTTACCATCGTTGTACGGGTAGCGGAGGAAATCCGCAACGACTTACGAGCCCTAGAGCGACTGCCTATACCATTGCCACAAGGGGGTTACGTACCACTCCAAGAAGTCGCCACGCTCACGCTGGCACCGGGGCCGAACCAAATTTCCCGTGAAAACGGCAAACGTCGCCTTGTTGTGAGTGCCAACGTACGGGGCCGGGATTTAGGTGGTTTTGTCGCCGATGTGCAATCTCAAATCGAACGAGAGGTGACCTTGCCGCCCGGCTATTGGCTGGAATACGGTGGTACGTTTGAGCAACTCCAATCCGCAACCGAGCGGTTAAGCCTCTTAGTACCCGTGACACTTGTCATGATTTTTGCCCTACTCATGATGACCTTTGGTTCTGCGAAAGATGCGGCACTCGTATTCAGCGGTGTGCCACTTGCGCTAACTGGCGGTGTCATTGCGCTTTGGCTGCGTGATATACCCTTGTCAATCACCGCAGGCGTTGGCTTCATTACGCTATGCGGTGTTTCGGTACTCACCGGCGTAATGATGGTCTCGGCGTTTAGAGATCGGCTGGAGCAGGGTGATGATATCGATCTATCGATCAAAGAAGGCGCGATGTTACGGCTACGGCCAATATTAATGGTCGCATTGGTAGCCGCGCTCGGATTTCTGCCGATGGCCCTCAACACCAGCACGGGTGCGGAAGTGCAGCGGCCACTCGCGACGGTGGTTATCGGGGGAATCATCTCCTCTACCCTATTAACCCTACTGGTTTTGCCCGGTTTATACCGTATGGCTTACCGCAAGCCAAAAAACATCCCTGAGAGTGATGAGAGTCAAATGGCATCTTGATGCTCCACCGTCTGGCCATAAGGCTGTGCAGTACTTATGGCCAGACAAATGCTCAACCATAAATATCGCTCTACTAATTCATGGAGTACCGTTATGAGACAAATCAAAGCATTTATACACCATGTCAGATCCGCCATTGTAGTTGAAGCATTGCGCGATGCCGGCTATAAAAATCTAACCCTGCTAGATGTAAAGGGGACGCTAAAACCACTTAGCGAATCCGAACAATCGTATTCAACAGATGCTGGCGTTGTTATTTCTGAGGTTCGAATCTCACTAGTCTGTGAGGATTCTCAAGTTGATGATGTCACTAGCATTATTCGTACGGCTGGAAGAATTGGCCCACATATCTCCGGCTGGGTTTATGTTAGCCCCATAGAGCAAGCACTGCCTATCGGCGGGCCTGGTAGCTGACAGCGAGATTCGTACCAAAAGTCAGCTAAATTTTATCTCCGTAGGTAATCATAGGCCTTTCAATAACAGCCCTGTGAACTGCTTACGGATATAATCGGGGCGAATAGGGAAAACGGAAAAAATCGGGCGCTAAGGCGATTTGGCCGAGCATATCGCCCGCAAACCATTCCGCGCAGTCGACTTGCAAACGCCCTGACCCTATACTGTATAGTCGACATTTATGACCGGGGGCGGTCTTTGCTTGGAAAAATAAAAGATGTCGAACGCGCAGCTGATGGCAGTAGTCGAGGTAGACAAAGGAGATCGGATAATTTGTCAGCGCGACGGCTGTCGCCACAGCGTGTACAAACGCATCCACATCGTGCGGGAGAATGGGCGGTTCACCGTCCTCGGCTCCGAGTGCTTCAAGCTCCTATACGGCTCCTATGACACCGGGGCGGTGCCCGTTTATGGATCAAGCGCTGGCCAGCTTCTTACCGACGCCGAGCGTCAGCTACTAGCCGAAAACACTGAACGCTTCATTGCCATGCTGGAGGTACAGCGGCTTCAACTGGAGCATGCCCGAGCACTGGATTTACGCGCTAGACAAGAAGAACAGCGAGAGCGCGAGGAAGCTGCACGAATTATCAGAGGCGCCTCGGATGCGCTGCGTGACGAAGAACGCAATGCTCAGTCGCCTGCCCTGGAAAACTGCCGCCGGCAATACCCAGGGCTCAATCTGGCCACACCAGGCTGGCAGGGCTTGGTTTATTTAGAGAAGCTAAGAATCTTGCGTGAGGGGCGGGGGAATCGATTCACGCAGCCGCGAACTGAATCTTCCCTTTTCTAGAATATTTCCTACTCTTGGGGCTTGCGCAGCTCCCTGAACCCGCCTTCGGCTATACGCTGCTGGCGCCACACATAGTCCCCGGTCAGGTTGATGTGCTCCCAGCCCAGCGGTGACAAAAATTGCAGCATACCGTCGTCTGGCAACTTGCCTTTCTCACGTAAGGCCTGCGTCGCCCGCTCCAGGTAGACCGTGTTCCACAGTACGATTGCGGCCGTCACCAAATTCAGGCCGCTGGCGCGGTACCGCTGCTGCTCAAACGACCTGTCGCGGATCTCGCCCAGCCGGTGGATGAATACCGCCCTGGCCAGCGCATTGCGCGCTTCGCCTTTGTTCAAACCGGCGTGTACGCGTCGGCGCAGCTCGACGTTCTGGAGCCAGTCCAGGATAAACAGCGTGCGCTCGATCCGCCCCAGCTCGCGCAGCGCGATCGCCAGGCCGTTCTGGCGCGGGTAGCTGCCTAACTTGCGCAGCATGAGCGACGCTGTGACGGTGCCGTGCTTGATCGAGGCGGCCAAGCGCAGCACGTCGTCCCAGTGTGCGCGCAGGTGCTTGACGTTCAGGCTGCCGCCGATCATCGAGCGCAAGGCGGGGTGATCGCCCACTTTGGCCGGCACGTACAGCTTGGTGTCTCCCAGATCGCGGATGCGCGGCGCGAAGCGGAAACCCAGCAGGTGCATTAGCGCGAACACGTGGTCGGTGAAGCCGGCGGTGTCGGTATAGTGCTCCTCAATGCGAAGGTCCGATTCGTGGTACAGCAGGCCGTCGAGCACATAGGTCGAGTCGCGCACGCCGACGTTGACCACTCTGGTGCTGAACGGCGCGTACTGATCGGAAATATGGGTGTAGAACAGCTTGCCGGGCTCGGCGCCGTACTTGGGGTTGATGTGGCCCGTGCTCTCGGCCCGGCCGCCCGCGCGGAAGCGCTGGCCGTCCGACGACGACGTTGTGCCGTCGCCCCAGTGCGCAGCGAAGGCGTGCTTGAACTGGGCGTTGACCAGTTCAGCCAGGCCGGCCGAATAGGTTTCGTCCCGGATGTGCCAGGCCTGCAACCAGGACAGTTTCGCGTAAGTGGCGCCGGGACTCGATTCCGCCATCTTGGTCAGGCCGAGGTTGATGGCGTCGGCCAGGATCGCGGACATGAGGAACGTCCGGTCCTTGGCCTGCTCCCCGCTCTTAAGATGGACAAAGTGGCGCGTGAAACCGGTCCAGTCGTCCACGTCCATCAGCAGTTCGGTGATCTTGATCCGGGGAAGCATGCCGCTGGCGAAGTCAATCAGCGCCTGGGCCTCGTCCGGCACCACGGCGTCCTGTGGGATGATCCTCAGTCCTGTCTCAGTAATGATCGCATTGGGCAGTTCGTTCGTCAGCGCGAGCCGGTTGGCGGTGGCCAGTTGCTGTTCGAGCAAGAGCAAGCGGTCGTGCAGGTACTGGTCGCAGTCCTGGTTGACCGCGATCGGCAGCTCGCGCGCTGATTTCATCGCCCCGAACTTTTCCGTGGGTAGCAGGTATTCCTCGAAGTCCCGGAACTGGCGCGAACCCTGCACCCAGATGTCGCCCGACCGCAACGAATTCTTCAGCTCCGACAAGACGCAAATCTCGTAGAAGCGGCGGTCAAGACCGTCGTCGGTGATGACCAGGGGCTTCCACCGCGCCTTCACGAACGCGATCGGCGCATCGTCCGGCACCTTGCGCGCCCCGGTCATGTTCATCTCGCGCAGGACGTCGATCGCGTCCAGCACCGCTTGCGCCGCCGGCGCAGCTTTAAGCCGAAGCACATCGAGGAACTCAGGCGTATAGCGCCGCAGGGTGCTGTACTGCTCTCCCACCAGGTGCAGGTGGTCGAACGTCTCGGGCTGGGCCAGTTCTGCCGCCTCGGTCACGCTTTGCGTGAAGTCTGTCCACGGCAGCACGGCCTCGATCGCGGCATACGGGTCCATGCCGGATTCCTTGGCCTCGACCAGCGCGCGCCCGATTCGGCTGTACAGGCGCACCTTGTCGTTGATGGCCTTGCCCTGCTTCTGGAAGTCCTGCTGATGCTTGTTCTTGGCCGCGCTGAACAGCTTGATCATGATGCGGTCGTGCAGGTCGACCAGTTCGTCCGTCACGGTGGCCATGCCTTCGATGGCCAGCGCCGCCAGTGTCGCATAGCGCCGCTCATCCTCGAACTTCGCCAGGTCGCGCGGCGTCATCTGCGCACCCTCGCGCGCTATCTTCAGCAGGCGATTCTGGGGTCCTAGGGATTTTGCCTCCAAATACTGCAAAAACCGTTGAAGGCCCCGTATTTGCTGGCCTCCAAGCCACTATTAATTTTAATTTAGCTCAAGTTTCAGTATCTTCTTCGGCCTTTGGGTCAAAGAATGAGCAGAAACAAGCGACTATCAATTCTCACTGCCGCTGAAATCGAGGATTTATACGGCGTCCCGTCCTTCAACGAATCGTATCAACGGTTTTACTTCACGCTGAATGATAAAGAGCGTGCTGAGCTGGCCAGAATAAGGCAGCGCAAGTATCGCTGTATCGCCGTCGCATTGTTGGGCTACTTCAAATGCAAACCGATCTTGCTCAATCCGACGTTTAAATCCATGCAGGATGACCTGGGATTTATCGCAAAAAGCCACTTTGATGGCCTGAAATTTCGACGCTTCAGTCTGAAATCCGATCAAAAGTCCCGCATTTATGAACGGATTTTTTCCATGATCGAATATGAAAATTGGAAAGATCCTGAGCATCAACCCCGGCTTGTTGAACACTTATTGGCCTGTGCTGAAAGCTGGGTTGCACCTCGTGCTCTCTTTGATGCAGCGATTGAGTTCCTGGCCCACCAGAAAATTGCCATTCCTGCCTATAGCACCCTGCAGAAGATCGTCAGTCAGGTGGTTAACCAGCATCAGCAGCGACTGCATGAGAAGATCGGCGCCGCGTGTAGCCCAAAATTGACGACTGTACTAAATACACTGGTATCCGGTAATGACCAGCTTACGTTAACACAATTGCGCGGCGGCGCGCGCAATTTCACCGGCACCGAGTTGCAGAAAGAACTCGCGGTGTATCACCACATTCAACCGCTGATGGCAGAGGTGACCGTTGTCCTCGACTCGCTTTCTCTGTCTCAAAAAAATCAGCAGCACTATGCCGAACGGATTCAATATTACGGCGCCAAAATCAAGCGTCAGTCGCCAGAGAACCAGTGCCTATATCTGCTTTGCTACCTACAGTTTCGATATC
>NZ_JANZNQ010000059.1 GCF_027257955.1 Zhongshania aquatica
CCGTAAATCTTAATGCCTAGGTCTGAGCGAACACCTGAAATCAGTTCATTAAAGCGAAGCTGTATCGGTTGGCTGATCTCGAACGCGTTACCGGGAATGAGCGTCAGTTTTTGCCGGATATCTTCTAGCAATTGGGCTTTAGACTTGTCGGGGTCGGGCCAGTCTGTACGATCTTTCAGCATCACATAGCCATCAGAGATGTTTGGCCCCATGGGATCACTGGCAACCTCTGCGGTGCCGACACGTGAGAAGTAGGTTTTTACTTCCGGTATTTCCAGTACGGCGCGTTCAAGCCGAAACTGCATGTCGAGGGATTGGGTGAGGCTGGTGCCCGGAATCCGCAAAGCCTGAATGGCAATATCACCTTCATCCAGATTCGGAATAAACTCTGTGCCCATTTTTGTGGTCACGCCACCAACCGCGATAACGAGCAGCACCGCGCCAGCTAATACACCGATACGGAATTTGAGTACCCACGTCAGAATTGGGGTATACACCCGTTTTGATTGGCGAACAATGATGTTGTCCTTTTCTTCAATGCGGCCAGTGAGCAACAGTGCGACTGCAGCGGGCACAAAGGTTAATGACAGCACCAAGGCCGACAATAAGGCGATGATCACGGCCATGGCCATAGGCGTAAACATTTTCCCCTCCACGCCGGTGAGAGCGAGGATCGGCAAGTTTACTAAAATCACTACCAGAACGCTGATCAAGCTTGGCGTAAAAACTTCCCGTGTCGCGGCGAAAACGGTTTGGAAACGTTCATCCAGTTTGAGTATCCGGCCGAGTTGATGCTGCCTACCAGCCAGTCTTAGTATGCAGTTCTCAACAATAATCACTGCGCCGTCGACGATAAGACCAAAATCGAGCGCCCCCAAACTCATCAGGTTGGCACTGACTTTGGCTTGTACCATACCGGTCATGAGCATTAGCATTGACAGCGGAATGACCATCGCAGTGAGTAAAGCGGCGCGGACGTTGCCGAGCATGACTAATAAAACAACGACAACCAGTACGGCACCTTCAAGCAGGTTCTTCTGTACGGTTGCAATGGTTTTATCGACGAGTACGGTGCGGTTATAGACGGGCTCGGCGGTGATCCCTTTGGGCAGTGTTTTATTGATTTCCACCAGTTTTGCGGAAACCGCCTCTGAAACACTGCGACTATTACCGCCCAACAGCATCACGGCGGTGCCGAGTACGGTTTCTTCCCCATCGCGCGTTGCCGCGCCGGTACGGAGCTGCTTGCCAAAGCTGATGTCGGCGACATCTGCTACTGTTATCGGGATACCGTCTTTGTGTGCGACGATGATCTTCTCCAGTTCAGCAATGTCCGCCACTTGTCCAGGTGCGCGAATAAGGTATTGCTCACCATTTTTTTCAATGTAACCCGCTCCAACATTGGCGTTGTTTTTTTCTATTGCCTCAACCAAGTCATCAAAGCTTAGGCCGAAGGTTAATAGGCGGGCTGGGGTGGGAGTGATGTGAAATTCCTTTTCAAAACCTCCTATCGTGTTGATTTCCGTCACACCATTGACCAGACGCAACTGGGGACGAATGACCCAATCTTGCAGGGTGCGCAAGGCAGTCGCATCATATTTCTCGCCGTTTGGCTGGCGAGCATCGTCGTCTGCGTGCACCGCGTAGTGAAAAATCTCCCCGAGGCCGGTCGCTACTGGCCCCATCACGGGTTCAATGCCCGAGGGCATATCACTTTTGGCCTGCTGCAAACGTTCATTGATCAGGTTGCGGGCAAAGTAAATGTCCGTCCCTTTTTCAAATACAACGGTGACCTGAGAGAGCGCATATCTCGACAAAGAGCGGGTACTCTCTACGTAAGGTAAACCGGTGATCGCCAGCTCGACCAAGTAGGTAATACGCTGCTCAACTTCCAGCGGTGAGTAACCGGGTGCACTTGTATTAATTTGTACCTGTACATTAGTGATATCGGGTACGGCATCTATGGGCAGGTTTTGATAATTCCAAACACCGAGTGCACTGATGGCGAGCGCAAAAAACATGATCAGCCAACGGCGGGCAATGGAAAATTGAATTAGTTTATCGATCATAGCTAGGCCCTACTACGGTCTCGCACCACGAAATATCGTAGTGCTGGTGGCAGAAACTGCGCTTGGAGTTCGCAGTGCGGCGGATGTGATTAATGTCCATGCTCAGCATCCTCCTTGCCCATTTCAGACTTCAAAACAAAGCTGTTTTTGATTACATATGTTTCGCCAACTTTTAGTCCACGCAGTACTTCGCTGGTTTCGCCATCTGTGCGGCCTAAGGTGATATTGCGAGGTTCAAAACCTTCGTCTCCTTTCACGAAAATGACGGTTTCACCTTCGATTAGTTGCACAGCTTCATTGTTGATAACAGTGGCTGCAGCAGTTTCGGTTTGGGTGATTTCGGCATTAACAAAAAGCCCGGGTTTCCATTGGTTGTCGACATTGTTCAGCAGGACGCGCGCTGTGGTGGCTTGATTAGAAGGGTTACCCTGAGTGGCAATAAAGATAATTTTCCCTTCGCCCGTGCTGGAGTGGTTAGTGCTTTTTATCCGTACCGTTTGCCCCAATGCGAGCTTGGCGATGTCTTTGGGGAACACGGAAAGATCTACCCAAACGCTAGAGTAATCTTCAACAACAAGCAGTGTTTTACCGTTTGTTTGTTCGCCAATATTGGCGTTGCGCTGACTAATGACACCATTAAGTGCCGAATAAATAGGGTAGGTTTTTAGGCTTTCATTCGCCTCAACAGTGACAAGTACATCACCTTTACGGACGTTATCACCAATGGTTTTATTAACGGAGCGGATGACGCCGTCGAACCGGGCCGTGACGGCTTGGGCTTGTTCCGCGTTGCTCGTAATAATCCCGTAAACGGCTAAGGTTTCTCGAATTGCGCCAGGCCCAACTTGGGCTAGGCCGATACCCGCGTGCTTCATTTGCTCCTGAGAGAGTTCAATGTGCCCCTCGTCATGATCTTCTTCATCGCCATGTCCGCTTTCGGCTAGCGCGAATGACGCTGAAAAGCAAAGTGTGGCGTAGAAAATGGCATTAATAATGGGATTTTTAATCGTATCGTATATATTCATTGTACTGTTCCTGAAAAATCGCTTGATATGCTGTAGGGCGTCGAGGACAAGGGCTCTGCTGTTAGCTGTTCAATTTCGGCGCCATAAGTAAGTGCAGACGCAGCCGCTTCGATCAGTGTGCGCTGAGCATTTAGTAGTTCCTGCCGTGCAGACACGTAATCCAAATAGCCATAGCGCCCACGTTCATAGGCAGTTTGAGTTTCTTTGAGTGCATCTCGCAGCGCAGGTATGATGGTGCTTTGTAGTGTTTCGGCCGCGAGAATTGCTTGTTTTCTATTGTGGAATGCACGGAACAATTGTGTGTGCATACTCAGTAAAGCCACTTCTTTTTGTACATAGATTTCATTGCGCTGAGCGCGCGCTGCGGAGACCGCCCCTGTGTTTCTTCTGCCGGAAAACAGCGGCATGCTGAAGCCCGCCACCAGTGCAGAATCATCGTTTGCTTGAAATCGACGCACGCCTAGCGACCAACTGACATCCGCTTTGGATTGTGTTGCGGCAACGCGCAGTTCGGCATCCTTGAGGCGCTCTTCAGCCGCAAAAATGAGGATTGCTGGATTCTTCTCCATTTTTGCGAAGAGTGAGTCAAACTCAATATCGGTGCCAAAGTGATATAAATCACCTTCAAGTGTCACAAAAGTAGGCGTTTTTTCACCCCAGAGCGCAGCGAGGGAAACCTTTAAGTAGGCAAGCTGCTGCTGGGTGGACTGTAGCGTTAGGCCTGCCTGTGACGCGGCTGCGAGTGCTCGTTTCACCTCTGCTTCAGGCGCTGCCCCAGCTTTGGCGCGCCGTCTCACGATCTTAAGCGCTTCATTGGCAAGCCTATTGGCTTCAATCGCTAGGGTAACCTGCTCCTGTGCAGCAAGCGCATCCACATAACGGCGGGTCACTTCGCCTAATAATTCCAATGATTCCACTTGTCGCTGTGCATCGATCACTGAGCGACTACTTGAAACAATACCCCGCCTCGCTGCGCGCTTATCGCCCATTTCCAAAACAGAGGAGAGCGAAACGGTAAGTTCTGCGCCATCAAACCCACTGAGCTCATCAGCGCCAGAAAAATTTTCTGCGTCAATTCCTAGCTCATAGGCAGGCTTTAGCGCCGCCATTTGCATCTGCCCACTTAGTGCAGAATTGCGAAACTCAAAAGCCTTTAAGGACGGGTTTAACTCGATAGCACTCTTAAGTGCAGCATTGAGCGTAAGGGATTTATTTGTAGCTTCAGCGTGCGCAAAAGATATTTGCCAGCCGAAAAAAAAACATAAAAGCACCAGCTTTTTAAAGCTGTGTTGCGTGCGCCATACGAATCTCGTAGGCATAAAAAAGCGAATAACCATGTAAAAATCCACGTTTAATAGACGGAATCATGCTAAACATTACGGAAATAACCGAAATGTCGTTAGATTAGTAAAACGTAGGCTTAGGCTTTGGGAGGGCGATAGAAAGAGAATAGCGGGTCGTTAGGAATCGCCATATTATATTGGGTTTTGAGTAATACAGTGCTCGGAGCAGATGTAAATGCTAGGAGGGCAGGAACTAGCTGGCCATGATGACAAAAACCGCAGTGGTCGCAGTTGTCTAAATGTGTCGAATCTTTAGTATTAAGCTGCTTAACAATTAATTCGTTTTGAGTGATGTCACTTTGATCAAATGCAGTCAATGGACTTGCGTCTTGAACATCATGGTTATCCGCAAAAGCAAATACTGACTGGCAAGCAATCAGTATTATCAGCAGATAATATGTCCAATGTTTAGTCACAATTAACCTTTTTAATGAATGCGATTTGGTATCCGTTTGCGGTTGAGACGCTGAGCTACTTAAGATTTTAACTTCAGAATTCGGTACGCGCCATGCAACACAATGACAGAAATAACCAAGCCAATCAGCAAGTCAGGGTAGCGCGAACCTGTTGCTGCGACAAGCACACCGGCTAAAATAATACCCACATTGGAGATCACATCGTTCGATGAGCAAATCCAGCTTGCCGTCATGTGTGCGCCATCATCCTTGCTTTTAGATATCAAAATTAGGCATGTTACGTTGGCAATCAAAGCGATAACGCCAAAAATCATCATCAGTGTGGATGCTGGTTCACTGCCAAACATAAATCGTCGTATCACTTCACTTAGCGCACCTATAGCTAACGCTAGTTGCAACCATCCTGAAAGGTGAGCAGCCTGCAGCTTCCTTTTGACGCTGTGGCCGACTGCGTAGAGTGCCACGCCATAAATTGTTGCGTCAGCAAACATATCTAGCGAGTCTGCAATAAGCCCAGCAGATTGAGCCAACCACCCAACCAAAAATTCAACGACAAACATGGTTGCGTTAATCGCAAGTAACCATTTTAGGATGGTACCTTCTTTTAAACTAGCCTCTTTTGCTGACGCCATCACTTGCGACAGTTCATCGTGGTCTAAATTGTGAGTATCTTTAATTTTCGCGCC